>NZ_JACZFS010000009.1 GCF_014904795.1 Nisaea nitritireducens | reverse complement strand
CCCGTTTTTTATTCCTTCATATTCGCGCAGGCTGCGGAAATGGCCGCCATCTGCGGATCGGTGAGCTGCTGGCCGTTATATTCAAGCCGGCCCGACATGATGTCGTATTCTATCGTTCCGATACCGGCTTCCCCTGCCACACCTTCCGGCAAAGAGAAAAGATCGGCGACATCGAGCGTGAGCGGAATGATGATCTTTTCCGGTGCCTCGATAATGGCCGATCCCGGCAAGTCAGCCGGTACGACCGGCCTATCCGCAGCATCCACGCCCGGCTTGTATTCAACATCTGCCGCCGGTTTATGGGCAACGATGCGTGCGCAATCCTTTTTCGATATCTCGATACCTTTCGGCTCATCGGCCCGAGCATTTCCGATCCCAACACTCGCGAGGAAAAGGCTTCCGACGATTAGAAACGGGGCCGACAACTTCAACTTTGTATAAAAGCACATGATCATGTCTCTATTCGCTCCCCAGACGACGTTTGATAACAAAAACTAGATGAGAATCGATATCATTTGACCTAGGCGGAAAAAAATTAGTGACGCATTCAACAACATGTCATATGGTCCCCATCCAAGAAAAAAAAGAATAAGTCCGAGCCGCGAATTTGGCCCGAGTTTAGGGAGGAAGCGAACCACAGCGTTAAAGCGCTGCGGTCGAATCATAAAAAAAAATTCGCCGGCAAGATCTTTTAGATCTTGCCGTTTTTCTTGGTACTACCTTTTCCTTATAGGCTCTCGATCAGCTTAGGCCTCTAACGGCCATGGCCGTTACCAATTCTCGATGGCATCCCGGAACGAGAACAGATCGGCTGCAATGATGTAGTTGATCAGGGTTGTGGCGAGGAGCGCCACAATCGTAGCACCCAATGCTTTCTTCCAGAGATGCGGCCGCTTGGGTGCACTTGGGGCATGCCCTTCCTCGGGCTCCTCCACCACACGCACACCAATCGGCAGCGCCATCAGGAAGAACCACCACCAGAGCAGCAGAAACACGACAACGACGGAGATCCAGTCATTCATGATCCGGCTCTCCGCCTAGGCCTGTTCGAGCTCGACCAGCGTGCCGGCAAAGTCCTTCGGGTGCAGAAACAAAACCGGCTTGCCATGCGCCCCGATCTTCGGCTCGCCGTCCCCGAGAACCCGTGCGCCCTCGGCCTTCAGGCGATCGCGTGCGGCGAGGATGTCATCCACCTCGTAGCAGACGTGATGCATACCGCCGGACGGGTTCTTTTCAAGGAACGCCGCAATCGGAGAAGACTCACCGAGCGGATACAGCAGCTCGATTTTGGTGTTCGGCAGCTCAACGAAGACGACCGTGACGCCGTGCTCGGGCAGATCTTCGGGAGCACTGACGCTGGCACCAAGTGCACCGCTATACGTGGCACATGCCGCATCCAGATCTGGCACGGCGATGGCAACATGGTTCAAACGGCCGATCATCGATTTCTTTCCTTTATTCGTCGTCAGACGCGCAGCACATGGACAGTCGTTACAGGGCGCTTTCCGTATTCAGCCCGGACAACGCGGCGGACAGCCCGGCGTACCGCTTCTCCAACCTCATCGTCCTTGGCCCGCGCCTTTTTGCCGAGCGCGCCGACCGTCTCCCATATGAGATCTTTCGCAGTGTCACTCAATGCGTCAATTTCGCCCTCATCGGCAATGCCGTTGAAAGTCAGTACCGGATCGCTATGCAGCTGGTCCTTGCCGTTCATCAATACGGTCGCCGAGACTGCGCCGTTGAACAGCATTTTCTTCCGGTCTCCGATCACGCTCGATTCAAGCGGAATGATACGGCCGCCATCGACTGTCAGCATGCCGGTCGGAACCCAGCCGACAATCCCGACATTGCCTTCCTCAAGCCGGATCAGGCTGCCATTTCCCGGCACGACGGCTTCCGGTACCTGGCATTCCCGCGCGAGCCGGGCATGAGCCTCCAGATGGCGCGGGCTGCCATGCACCGGCACGGCGACTTTCGGACGGATATACTGGTACATCTCGACCAGCTCTTCGCGCGCCGGGTGACCGGAAACATGGACATGGTGATCCCGCTCGGTCACCACCTCGATGCCGCGCGCCACGAGCCGGCTCTGCACCCGGCCGATCGCGGTTTCGTTGCCGGGAATTTCGCGCGAGGAAAAGACGACCACGTCACCGCGCTCAAGCGTGATTTCCGGATGAGCGTTCTCGGCGATACGGGCGAGAGCGGCACGAGACTCTCCCTGCGAGCCCGTGCATATCAACACCAGCTTGTCGCGCGGGATGAAGCCTGCATCCTTCTCCGAGAGAAATTCGGGGATGTCGCGGAGATATCCGTTTTGCAGTGACGCCTCATACATCCGCCAGAGCGAACGGCCGACCAGCGCGACGTTCCGCCCGGCCGCAGCTGCCGCGGCCGAAATATTCGCAAGCCGGCCAACATTCGAGGCGAAGCAGGTGATGGCGATGCGCTGATCGTGCTGCCGGAAGAGTTCGGCGAGAGAGTCGGTCAGACTGGCTTCCGAGCCGGACCGGCCCTCATCCAGGACATTCGTCGAATCGCCGATCATGGCGAGAACGCCTTCGTCGCCGAGAGCACGAAGAGCCTCTATATCGCTCGTTCGACCGATCACCGGGTCCGGATCGAACTTCCAGTCTCCCGTATGCATCACGGTACCGCCGCCGCACCGGATCGCCAGCCCGTTCGCCTCGGGAATGGAGTGCGTGAGCGTGATCAGCTCGAGCTCGAACGGGCCGAGAACGAAGTTGGCGGAGATATCCACCTCGATCAGTTCGACCTGCTCAAGGATGCCTTCCTCGGCAAGCTTCCGCCGTATCAGCGTCGCCGTGAAGGGCGTCGCATAGATCGGACAGCGCAGACGCGGCCAGAGATACGGAATGGCGCCGATATGATCTTCATGGCCGTGGGTAATGACCAGCCCGACCAGATCCTTCCGCCGCTGTTCGATGAACTCCGGGTCCGGCAGCAGGATATCGATGCCTGGCATGGTGTCGTCGCCAAACGAGATCCCGAGATCCACCATCAGCCACTTGCCACCATAATGGTAGAGGTTGAGGTTCATCCCGATCTCGTCACTGCCGCCAAGCGGCAGGAAAATGAAATCCTCGTCTTTTATCTTCGGCACGGCGTTCATTGCGTCTTGTTCCGCTCATGGATCAACAAAAGGCCACGCAGCGTGATCGCCTCGTCCACATGTTCAATAACCGGCGTACAGTCGGCAAAAATCGCCGCCAGTCCGCCCGTGCCAATAACCGTCATATCTGTTCCGTATTCTGCTTTGATGCGGGATACCAGCCCTTCAACCAGGCAGATATATCCCCAAAAGATTCCAGAGTGCATCGCACTCACCGTCGATTTTCCGATAACACGCACGGGGGCGTTGCTGCCCTCCTCCGGCATTTCCGGAGGCCGGATGCTAATGCGCGGCAATTGCGCCGCCGCACGGTAGAGAGCATCCAGCGAGAGATTGATACCCGGCGCGATGATACCGCCGGCATAACCACCATCGGCTTCCACCACGTCGAACGTCGTCGCCGTACCAAAATCTATGACGATCAACGCGCCCTTATAGGCTGCATGCGCGGCGACAGCATTTACCAGTCTGTCCGCACCGACTTCAGTCGGCCGCTCGATCCGGATATCAATTCCGAGATCGACGCCCTTGCGGCCCACAACCATGGGCTCGACCTTGAAATACTTCCGGCACAGGGTTTCCAGATTGAAGACCACCTCCGGCACAACGGTCGCCATGATTACTTCAACGACATCGCTCCGCTCGATCCCTTCGAGCGCCATGAGCTGGGTCAGCCAGACGGCATATTCATCCGCAGTGCGTGCCACATTGGTCGACGCTCTCCAGGCACCACGTTTCTCATCGCCGGAGAACACCGCGAACACCGTGTTCGTATTGCCGCAATCAATCGTCAGCAGCATCAGCCGCCCTCCGCAAGCCGGACATCACCGGCAGAAATCCTGTGCTTCTCTCCGTCATCGCCCGAAATGCTCATCGAGCCGTCAGCTTCTATCCCGTCATAATGGCCAATAATCTTCTGGCCGCCATTCTCGACGGAAACCTTTCGTCCAATCCAGCGTGACCGAGCGACCCAGGCTTTCCGGATCGGCTCAAACCCATCGGTACACCAGAGCGCATAGCGCGCCGACAGCGCCTTCAGATAATGTTCAAGCAATCCCTCAACCGTCAGCGGCGCGGCAAGATGATCCGCGAGCGCCGTTGTCGGATACCGGGCGCCACCCGGAGCGTGAGTGAGATTGATGCCGACCCCGAGCAGAGCGACAACATGATCTCCGCGGACACGTGTCTCAGTCAGGATACCGGAAATCTTGGCGCCGCCCAGCAGCACATCGTTGGGCCATTTCAGGACCAGTTCCGCATCCGGCAATAGCCCGGCGACGGTATCGTAAACCGCAAGCGAAGCGACGAAAGAGAGTTCCTGCAGGCGGCCAAGCGGCGCTCCCGGATCGAGGAGTGCCGTCGTGTAAAGATTGCCTTCCGGGGAAACCCATGCCCGGCCAAGCCGCCCCCGTCCGGAGCTTTGGCTCCTGGCCCAGACCAATGTCCGGTCCGGAGCCCCGTTTTGCGCCAGGCTATCGGCTTCGTCATTCGTGCTGGATACGGAATCGTAGCCCAGAATCCTGAAGCCGTGGCTCTGGTGCTCGTGGTTCAAATATTCAGGTCCTTCAAGGCCCGGCCCGCAATTCCGTCAAGTGTGGGCCGCTTGCCTCTTATCCCGCGAACAGGGCTGAAGCCGCTGCCTTGGCGCTGCTGACGAGTGGTGCCGGGACGATAAAGAACAGCAGCGTCACCGCGGCCATCACCGTCATGATGATCTTCAGGTCTCCCGGAATGGCGGTATCAAGCGGCTCTACCGCTTCGTCGAAATACATGATCTTGACGATGCGCAGATAATAGAAAGCCCCGATCACGCTGGCGATTACGCCGAGGATCGCGAGAGCGAAAAGGCCTGCATTAACCGCCGCCATGAAGACAAACCACTTGCCGAAGAAACCGGCGAGCGGCGGGATACCTGCCATCGAGAACATGAAGATCATGATCATCGCCGCCATGCCCGGATGGGTCTTCGAGAGACCCGCCAGGTCATGGATTCCTTCGACCGGACGCCCCTGCCGGCGCATCGCCAGGATGCAGGCAAAGGTCCCGACATTCATGAAGAGATAGAGTGCGAGATAGACCAGAATACCGCTGACGCCAGCTTCGTTCGCTGCGGCAAGACCGACCAGCGCATAGCCCATATGGCCGATGGAGCTGTAGGCCATCAGACGCTTGATATTGGTCTGCACGATAGCCGCGATCGAACCGATCGCCATGGAGAGAACCGAAATCAGGGCAATGATCTGCTGCCATTCGCCGACCAGCGCGCCGAACGGCTCCAGAAGGACCCGCAGGAACAGGGCCAGCGCGGCAACTTTCGGCGCGACCGCGAACAGCGCCGTGACCGGGGTCGGCGCGCCTTCATAGACGTCCGGCGTCCACATATGGAACGGAACAGCGGAAACCTTGAAGGCAAGGCCGCAAATAACAAACACGAGCCCGATGATCAGCCCCACAGACGGCTGCTGACCTTCCAGACCGGAGAAGACGTTCGCCAGCGCGTCGAATTCCGTTGTCCCGGCAAACCCGTAGACCATGGAAGAGCCGTACAGCAGCATCCCTGAGGACAGCGCGCCCAATACGAAATATTTAAGGCCCGCTTCGGTCGACCGAAGGGTGTCTCGACGGATCGAGGCGATGACATAGAGCGCGAGGCTCTGCACCTCGAGCCCGATGTAAAGCGCGATCATATCGTTTGCCGATACCATCATCAGCATACCGAGCGTCGACAGCACGATCAGGACCGGATACTCGAACCGCTCGAAACTGTCCTGCCGGAAAGTGCTCCGGGACATGATGATCGAAAGGATAGAGCCGGCCAGGATCAGGATCTTGGCGAACTGGGCGAACGGTCCTGCCTGAAACATCCCGAAGAATGCCGGAGTGGTGTCGCCGCCGTGGCTCATCACCAAGCCGCCTGCAATGAGGAGCACTGCAACAGCGAGCCAGGAGGTCGCCTCCTGCGCCTTGCCGCCTTTGAACACACCGAACATGAGCAGCGCCATGGCGGCAGCAGCCAGGAAAATTTCCCCGGCCGCCGGGCTCATCACGGGAAGCGTAGTGATCGCGTCCATGGGTCTCACTCCTGCCCTAGCGGGCGGCCACGGCCACGCCGGCATCGCCGAGCGCAACCTTGTAGTTGCTAATCAGATGATCGACAGACACCGACATAATGTCGAGGAAGGTCGACGGATAGATGCCCATCCAGAAGGTCAGGATGATGAGCGGTGCGAAGATCACAATCTCGCGGGGCGACAGATCGAGAATCTGCTTCAGAGCTTCCTTGTCCATCACACCGAAGATGATCCGGCGGTAGAGGTAGAGCATGTAGGCAGCGCCCAGGATCAAGCCTGTTGCGGCAAAGGCCGCGAGCCAGGTGCTCTCTTCGAAAGCGCCCATCAGGATCAGGAATTCACCGACGAAGCCTGCGGTTGCAGGAAGACCGACGGACGCCATGGTAAAGATCATGAAGACCAGCGCATAACGCGGCATACGCTCGACCAGGCCGCCATAGGCCGAAATCTCACGGGTATGCATCCGGTCATAGACCACACCGACGCAAAGGAAGAGCGCGCCGGAAACGACACCGTGGCTCAGCATCTGGAAGATCGAGCCTTCGACGCCCTGGGTGTTCAGAGTGAACATGCCGATGGTGACGAAGCCCATATGCGCGATCGACGAGTATGCGATCAGCTTCTTCATGTCTTCCTGCACCAGAGCGACGAGCGAGGTGTAGATCACCGCCACGATGCTGAGCGCGAAGACCAGCGGCGCGAAATATTCGGTCGCTTCCGGGAACATCGGAATGGAGAAACGGAGGAATCCGTAGCCGCCCATCTTCAGCAGCACACCGGCCAGGATCACGGAGCCCGCGGTTGGCGCCTCAACGTGCGCATCCGGCAGCCAGGTGTGGACTGGCCACATCGGCACCTTCACCGCGAAGGACGCGAAGAAGGCAAGCCAGAGCCAGGTCTGCAGTTCCGTCGAGAACCCGGCGGCCATCAGGGCCGGAATATCCGTCGTTCCCGCCTGGAGGTACATGGTCAGGATAGCGATCAGCATCAGCACGGAGCCGAGCAGCGTGTAGAGGAAGAACTTGAACGCCGCATAGACGCGGCGGGCACCGCCCCAGACGCCGATGATCAGGAACATCGGGATCAGCACGCCTTCGAAGAAGATATAGAAGACGAGGATATCCAGAGCGCAGAACATGCCGACCATCAGGGTCTCGAGGACCAGGAAGGCGATCATGTATTCCTTCACCCGCTTCTGCACCGCTTCCCAGCTGGAGAGGATGCAGATTGGTGTCAGCAGCGTGGACAGCAGCACGAACCACATTGAGATGCCGTCGACACCCATGTGATAGCCGATACCCCAGTCCGGCAGCCAGTCGCGCTTCTCGACGAACTGGAAGTCAGCCGTGGTCGGATCGAACCCGGCCCAGATCAGCAGCGAGACCACGAAGGTGATCAAAGAGGTCCAGAGCGCCACATAGCGGGCATTCTTGGCAACCTGTTCCTCCTCACCACGGGTCAGCGCGATGAAGAGAGCGCCCGCCAACGGCAGGAAGGTTACCAGAGAGAGGAGAGGCCAATCGCTCATGGTCTTACTTCCCGCTCATCAGCATGTACCAGGAGATGATCGCAACTACGCCGATCATCATCGCAAAGGCATAATGGTAGACATATCCGGACTGCATCTTACCGGTACGGACCGCCGCAAGTTTCGTCAGCAAACTCACGCCATCCGGACCGAAGCCATCGATGATTGCTCCATCGCCGCTCTTCCAGAACAGGCGGCCGAGTTTCATCGCAGGGCGGATGAAGATGTAATCGTACAGCTCGTCGAAATACCATTTGTTCAGCAGGAACAGGTAGATCGGCCGGAAGGTCGAGGCGACCTTCGCCGGCAAACCAGGCAGGAACATGTACATCACATAGGCAAGCCCGATACCGGCGACCGTGACGACGATCGGCAGCAGCTTCACCCAAGTCGGCACATGATGGGCACCCTCGATCGTATCGTTGCCTTCGGCGACAAAGATCGCCGCACCCCAGAACTGATCGCGGAGGTCGCCGCCGAAATACTGGTATCCGAGCCAACCGGCGAACACCGCACCGATGGCGAGAACGATCAGCGGTACGGTCATGACCGGCGGTGATTCATGAATATGGCTCATGACTTCCTTGCTCGCGCGCGGCGTGCCGTGGAAGGTCATGATCAGCAGGCGCCAGCTGTAGAAAGCGGTCATGAAGGCCGCGCCGACACCAAGCCAGAAGGCATAATCGCCAACGCCGGTGTGCCGGGCATAGGCCACTTCAATGATCAGATCCTTGGAGAAGAAGCCGGAGAACGGCGGCAAGCCGACCAGAGCCCAGCTGCCAATCCACATCATGATGTAGGTGAGTTTGATGTGCTTCCAGGTGCCGCCCATGTTGCGCATGTCCTGCTCGTCCGACATGGCGTGGATCACCGAGCCGGCACCGAGGAACAGCAGCGCCTTGAAGAAGGCGTGCGTCATCAGGTGGAAGATGGCGGCTGAATACGCCGACACACCGCAAGCGAAGAACATGTAACCGAGCTGGCTACAGGTCGAATAGGCGATAACCCGCTTGATATCGTTCTGGCAGAGACCGACGGTCGCCGCGAAGAAAGCGGTCGTCGCGCCAACTATAGTGATCACCATCAGCGTGTCGGGCGAGAATTCCATCATCGGTGACAGACGCGCGACCATGAAAACACCGGCCGTGACCATGGTCGCCGCGTGAATGAGCGCTGAGACCGGGGTAGGGCCTTCCATGGCGTCCGGCAGCCAGGTGTGCAGGCCGAGCTGGGCCGACTTGCCCATGGCGCCGATGAACAGCAACATGCAAAGGATGGTCAGCGCGTGCCATTCCATACCGAGGAATTCGAGCGTCATGCCCGCTTTTTCCGGCGCGGCGGCAAAGATATCGTCCAGCACGACCGTATCGAACAGCAGGTAGGTGCCGAAGATACCGAGCGCGAAACCGAAATCGCCGACACGGTTGACGACAAAAGCCTTCATCGCCGCTGCGTTGGCGGACGGCTTGTGGAACCAGAAGCCGATCAGCAGATAGGAAGCGAGACCGACGCCTTCCCAGCCGAAGAACATCTGCACCAGATTGTCCGCTGTCACCAGCATCAGCATGGCGAAAGTGAAAAGGCTGAGATAGGCCATGAAACGCGGCTTGGAAGCGTCGTGGCTCATGTATCCGATGGAATAGACATGAACCATGGTCGACACGCCGGTGACCACGATCAGCATGACCGCCGTGAGGGTATCGAACTTCAGCGCCCAGGAGGCTTCCATCGATCCGGAAGAGATCCAGGTGAACAGCTCGATCGTGATCGGGTTACCGCCGAGCGCGACATCGAAGAAGGCGATGATCGAGAGCGCCAGCGCACCGAACATGCCGGCACAGGTGACAAGCTGCGCCGGGCGGTCTCCGATGGCACGGTTTCCGAAGCCCGCGATGAGACTGCCGAGCAGCGGCAGGAAGACGATTGCGGCGTACATCCGGCCTTACCCTTTCATCAGGTTGATGTCTTCGACAGCGATGCTTCCGCGATTACGGAAATACACCACGAGGATGGCGAGGCCGATGGCGGCCTCCGCCGCGGCGACCGTCAGCACGAAGAGTGCGAAGATCTGTCCGACAAGATCGTTCAGGAAGACGGAGAAGGTCACCAGATTGATGTTCACCGCGAGCAGCATCAGCTCGATCGACATCATGATGATGATCACGTTCTTCCGGTTCAGGAAAATCCCGAACATTCCGAGAGTGAAGAGGACGGCGGCGACCGTCAGATAGTGCGCCAGGCCGATTTCCAACATGATCAGACCCCTTCCCCACGCTGTACTTTGACGACTTCGACGGTCTCGTCCGGGGTCCGCGAGAGCTGCTCCGAAATCCGCTGGCGCTTGACGCCCTCGCGGCTCCGCAGGGTCAGCACAATGGCGCCGATCATCGCGATCAGCAGGATCAGTCCGGCCGACTGGAAGAGATAGACATAGCGGGTGTAGAGCAGCGCTCCGAGCGCATGGGTATTGGTCACAGCGTTCGGGTCGGGCGCCGGTGCCGCCGTGATCAGATCAGGCGCGATCACCCAGCTGGTCACCACGAAGAACAGTTCGGCGAAGATCACCACCCCGATCAGCAGGCCGATCGGCAGATACTTCATGAAGCCCTGCCGCAGCTCGACGAAATTGATGTCGAGCATCATGACGACAAACAGGAACAGCACCGCAACCGCACCGACATAGACCACCACCAGGATCATAGCGATGAACTCGGCGCCGATCAGCACGAACAGGCCCGCTGCGTTGAAGAAAGCCAGGATCAGGAACAGAACCGAGTGAACCGGGTTCCGCGACGAGACCACCATGACGCCCGAGGCAATGGTGATCGCGGCAAAGACATAGAATATGAGTGCCTGGATCATCCGCGCCCCCGCTCCGCCGGAAGTCCGGCAGGCAATTTGTGAGTCATCTCAGCCATTTTATCGGCTTTCTTCATGTTCCCCTCGCCCCCAAGCAGCCCTTAACGGTACGGCGCTTCGACGGTCAGATTATGCGCGATCTCGCGCTCCCAGCGGTCCCCGTTCGCGAGCAGCTTGTCCTTGTTGTAGAACAGCTCCTCACGGGTTTCCGTGGCGAATTCAAAGTTCGGCCCCTCGACGATGGCATCGACCGGACAGGCTTCCTGACAGAAACCGCAATAGATGCACTTCGTCATGTCGATGTCGTAGCGGGTCGTCCGGCGGCTGCCGTCGTCACGCGGCTCGGCCTCGATGGTAATGGCCTGTGCCGGGCAGATCGCCTCGCACAGCTTGCAGGCAATGCAGCGCTCTTCCCCGTTCGGGTAACGGCGCAAGGCATGCTCACCACGGAAACGGCTGCTGATCGGCCCCTTCTCGTACGGATAGTTGATCGTCACCTTCGGCTTGAAGAAATACTTCAGGGTCAGATACATCCCCGAAAGCAATTCCCACAGCAGCAGGCCGCGCGCGCTTTGTTGCAACGTGCTCATGGCTCAGCCTCTCTCCATCGTGCGCGTTTCAGTCGCGTCTGACATCATTCTATCCACCCTCATCCCAGCACCGGCGCGGGAACCCAGTCGAACGCCACCAGCACACCCGCGGTCAGCACAACCCAGAGCAGCGAGAACGGCAGGAACACTTTCCAGCCCAGCCGCATCAGCTGATCGTAGCGGTAGCGCGGGAACGTCGCCCGGACCCAGAGGAAGAAGAACAGCACAAAGGCGATCTTGGCGAAGAACCAGATCGGCCCCGGTATCCAGTTGAACGGTGCGATATCGAACAGCGGCAGCCAGCCACCCATGAACAGGATCACGGTGATCGCGCTCATCAGGATCATGTTTGCGTATTCACCGAGGAAGAACAGGGCGAAGGTCATCGAGGAATACTCGACGAAATAGCCCGCAACCAGCTCCGACTCCCCTTCGGGAAGGTCGAACGGCGCCCGGTTCGTTTCGGCCAGCGCCGAGACGAAGAAAATCACGAACATCGGCAGCAGCGGAATGGCGAACCAGACCGTTCTCTGCGCCTCGACAATGGCGCTGAGGTTCAGCGAGCCGACACAAAGGAGAACGGTGATCATCACGAAGCCGATGGAGACTTCGTAAGATACCATCTGCGCCGCAGACCGAAGCGCACCGAGGAAGGCGTATTTCGAGTTCGACGCCCAGCCAGCCATGATCACGCCATAGACCCCAAGCGAGGAAATCGCGAAGAGATACAGCACGCCGACATTGATGTCCGACAGCACCATTCCCGCATCGAACGGAATCACCGCCCAGGCGATCATGGCCAGGATGAAGGTCAGCATCGGCGCCATGGCGAACATGATCTTGTTCGCGCCCGCCGGCAGGATGGTTTCCTTGGCGAACAGCTTCACACCGTCGGCGAGCGGCTGCAGCAGACCGAACGGACCGACGACATTCGGCCCCTTCCGCATCTGCATGGCGCCGATCACCTTGCGTTCGAAATAGGTGAGATACGCGACGGCCACCAGCAACGGCACCACAATGGCGAGGATCTGCGCCAGAATGATCGCTGTCGGGATCACGTAGGTTTCGAGGATCGCATCCATACCCACTTAACTCCTCACCCCTCGGTCCCGGTCTTGTCCTGCTTGGGCAGGACAAAGACTTCCGTGCATTCGGCCATCGTCTGAGAGGCCCGGCTGATCGGGTCGGTCATGTAGAAATTCTCGACCGTGGTTCCGAAACCGGTCTCGGACATAGCTCCTTCGGCGCCGAACGGCCCCCAGGCAGCCTCCGGTGCGATATCGATCTCGGTGAAGATCTCGTTCGACTTCCGCAGAGCGGCCCGGAGCTGTTCAAGGCTGTCATACGGCAGCGCATCGCCAAGATGCGCCGACAGCGCGCGGACAATGGCCCAGTCCTCACGCGCCTCACCTGGCGGGAAGCTGGCCCGAAGGCCCATCTGCACCCGGCCCTCTGTATTAACGTAGAGGCCGTCTTTTTCGGTATAGGCAGCACCCGGGAGAATGACGTCGGCACGGTGTGCGCCGCGATCGCCGTGGTGGCCCTGATAGATCACGAAGGCATCGCCCAGCCGCTGGGTATCGATCTCATCGGCGCCCAGCAGGTAGACCGCCTTGATCGCGCCCTTGGAGGCGCCCTCGAGCATGCCGGCAACATCGGCGCCGCCCTTGCCCGGCAGGAAGCCGAGATCGAGGCCACCAACGCGGGAGGCCGCCGTATGCAGGACACTGAAACCGTTCCACGCCGGAACTTCGTTGCCTTCCTCGTCCTTCGAGGCCGGCACGAGCATTCCGGTGCTTTCCGCGATCTTCCGTGCGGTCGCCAGAACCGCCGCCCCGTCTTCGCGGGTCAGGGCGCCCATGCCGAGGATGATCATCGGCTTCTTGGCGTCCTTCAGTACGGAAGCAAAAGCGTTCTTGCCGTCCGCCACTTCGGTCAGGGTCTGCGCACCGGCGCCCAGATGATCGTATTTGTAGGTCAGGTCGACCGGCGCACCGATAAGACCAACCTTGAGGCCGCCCTCAAGCCAGCGCTTGCGGATACGGGCGTTCAGAACGGCAGCATCCCAGCGCGGGTTTGCGCCGACGATCAGAATGGCGTCAGCTTCTTCGATCCCGGCAATCGTGCTGTTGAAGAGGTAACCGGCCCGGGTTGTCGCATCGAGCTTGGCACCGTCCTGGCGGCAATCCAGGTTCGGCGAGCCGAGAGCGGTCATCAGCCCCTTCAGGGCAAACATTGATTCGACATCGACCGTATCGCCCGCAATGGCGGCGATTTCGGCACCCTTAAGCCCCTTCATCTTGGCCGCGATGGCGGCGAAAGCGTCATCCCAGGACACGGGCTGCAGCTTGCCGTCCTTGCGCAGATACGGCCGGTCCAGCCGCTGGCGCTTCAGGCCGTCACAGGCATAACGCGTCTTGTCGGAGATCCACTCTTCGTTGACCTCTTCATGCAGACGCGGCAGGACTCGCAGCACTTCGGAGCCGCGGGCATCGACCCGGATGTTGGAGCCGACCGCATCCATCACATCGATGGTTTCGGTCTTGCGCAGCTCCCACGGGCGCGCCACGAAGGCGTAGGGCTTGGAGGTCAGCGCGCCGACAGGGCACAGGTCGATCACATTGGCCGACAGCTCGCTGTCGAGCGCCTTTTCCAGATAGGTCGTGATCTCGGCATTCTCTCCGCGGCCGAGCAGGCCCATATCGGTAACGCCAGCGACTTCGGTCGAGAACCGGACGCAGCGGGTGCAATGGATGCAGCGGGTCATGATCGTGTTGACCAGCGGGCCCATATACTTGTCTTCGACCGCGCGCTTGTTCTCGTCATAGCGGCTGGAATGATGACCGAAGGCCATAGCCTGGTCCTGCAGGTCGCATTCGCCGCCCTGATCGCAGATCGGGCAATCCAGCGGGTGGTTGATCAGGAGAAACTCCATCACCCCTTCCCGCGCCTTCTTCACCAGTTCGCTATCGGTGCGGATCACCATACCGTCGCCGGCAGGCATCGCGCAGGAGGCAACCGGCTTCGGCGAGCGCTCCATCTCCACGAGGCACATGCGGCAGTTACCGGCAATCGACAGCCGCTCGTGATAACAGAAGCGCGGAACCTCGGCGCCAGCTTCTTCACAGGCCTGCAACACGGAGGCGCCAGCCGGAACCTCGACCTCGACCCCGTTGATCGTCAATTTAGGCATTGCGATCTCCCCGCAAGCACGTTCCCGTCGGGCGCATCATTCCGCAGCCTCCATTACCGGTATTACCGGCTCGCCAGCCTTCCGGGCCGCAATCCGGCGCTCTACTTCCGGCCGGAAATGCCGGAGAAGACCCTGGATCGGCCACGCCGCAGCATCGCCCAGCGCGCAGATCGTATGACCTTCGATCTGCTTGGTAACTTCATAAAGCGCGTCGATTTCCTCGACCTCAGCCTCGCCCCGGACCAGCCGGTCCATGACCCGATACATCCAGCCGGTGCCTTCACGGCACGGCGTGCACTGGCCGCAGCTCTCATGCTTGTAGAAGTAGGAGAGACGCGCGATGGCGCGGACGATATCGGTCTGCTTGTTCATGACGATAACCGCGGCAGTACCGAGGCCGGAGCCAACACCGCGCAGGGTGTCGAAATCCATGATCACGTCGTCGCAAACCGATTTCGGCATCATCGGCACGGATGACCCGCCCGGGATGACAGCCAAAAGATTGTCCCAGCCGCCGATCACGCCGCCACAATGCTTCTCGAGAAGTTCCTTGAGCGGAATGCCCATCTCTTCCTCGACATTGCACGGCTGTTCGACATGTCCGGAAATGCAGAAGAGCTTGGTGCCGGAGTTTTTCGGTGTGCCGAGGTCGGCGAACCACTGGGGTCCACGTCGCAGAATTTCCGGTACGACAGCAATGCTCTCGACATTGTTGACGGTCGTCGGAGAGCCATAAAGACCCACACCAGCCGGGAACGGAGGCTTCAGGCGCGGTTGGCCCTTCTTGCCTTCCAGACTTTCCAGCAGAGCCGTTTCCTCGCCACAGATATAGGCGCCGGCACCGCGATGCAGGATGACGTCGAAATCGTAGCCGGAACCACAGGCGTTCTTACCGATCAGCCCGGCCTCGTAAGCCTGGTCGATCGCCGCCTGGAGGCGCATCGCCTCATTGTAGAACTCGCCCCGGATATAGATGAAAGCCGCAGTCGCCCGCATCGCATAACCGCCGATCAGGCAGCCTTCGACCAGCTTGTGCGGATCGTTCCGGATGATTTCCCGGTCCTTGCAAGTGCCCGGCTCGGACTCGTCCGCGTTGACCACGAGATAATGCGGTTTGTCCTTCACCTCTTTCGGCATGAAAGACCATTTCACGCCGGTCGGGAAACCCGCACCGCCGCGGCCGCGCAGTCCGGAATTCTTCACATCTTCAACGATGTCTTCCGGGCTGCGGGTAAGGATCTGTTTCGTGGTGCTCCAGTCGCCGCGTTTGCGGGCGCCTTCGAGACCCCAATCGAACCAGCCGTAGAGGTTTGTGAAGATGCGGTCCTCGTCCCTCAACATCACTTCTCTCCCGTTTCGCCGGCGCTGATTTTGGCGTCGTAGGAGCGCGCGGCCTCGTTGTCCTTGTAGGACAGCAGGGTCTGCGCGCCCTTCTCCGGCTCGGAAACATTTCGTCCGGAGAGTGAACCCACAGGCGGCACCTCGCCCTTCTTCAGGGCATCCAGCAACTTCGCTGTGTTCTCGTAATTGGCGTCTTCATAGAAGTCATCATTCACCTGCAGAATCGGCGCATTTGCGCAGGCGCCGAGGCATTCGACCTCAAGCAGGGTGAACATGCCGTCTTCGCTGGTCTGGTGATTGTCGAGACCGAGCTTGTCCTTGATGCACTTCATGACCTGATCGGAACCACGCAGCCAGCATGGCGTCGTGGTGCAGGCCTGCAGGAAGTATTTCCCGACCGGCTTCAGGTTGTACATCGTGTAGAAGGTCGCGACTTCCAGAACGCGGATCCGCGGCATATTGAGCTTTTCGGAGATCACGTCGATCGCGGCCAGCGGTATCCAGTTGTCGTGCTGGCGCTGGGCCAGGTCGAGCAACGGCATCACCGCGCTGGCCTGACGGCCTTCCGGGTATTTGGCAATGATCGCATCCGCCTTGGCCATATTCTCTGGCGTGAAGGCAAAGCTCTCGGGCTGGTTCTCGGCGATGTCGATACCGCTCACCGGTCAATCTCCCCGAACACAATATCAAGCGAGCCAATGATGGCGACCGTATCGGCCAGCATGTGGCCCTTGGACAAGAAGTCCATGGCGGACAGGAACGAAAACCCGGGAGCCCGGATTTTGCAGCGATAAGGTTTGTTGGAGCCGTCGGAGACCAGGAAGACACCGAACTCGCCTTTCGGCGCTTCGACGGCCGTATAGGTCTCTCCAGCCGGAACGTGATAGCCCTCGGTATAAAGCTTGAAGTGATGGATGAGTGCTTCCATCGAATGCTTCATTTCGCCACGGCTCGGCGGAGCGACTTTCCGGTCTTCGGTTTTGACCGGACCGTCAGGCATCTTCTCGACGCACTGCCGGATGAGCTTCAGGCTCTCCCGGACTTCCCTGATACGCACCAGATAGCGCGCGTAGCAGTCGCCGGTCTTGCCGATCGGAATATCGAAGTCAAGCTCGTTATATACGTCATAGGGTTGCGACTTGCGCAGATCCCACGGCAGTCCAGAAGCCCGAATGCAGGGACCGCTGAAGCCCAGCGCCTGCGCTTCCTCAGCCGATACAATGCCGATATCGACCGTACGCTGCTTGAAGATACGGTTCTCCGTCAGCAGGCTTTCGATATCGTCCATCAGGGCCGGGAAAGTCTCGGTCCAGGCCATGATGTCGTCCAGCAGGCCGGCCGGGATATCCATGGCGACGCCGCCCGGGCGGAAATAAGCCGCATGGAGACGCGCGCCGCAGGCCCGCTCGTAGAACTCCATGAGCTTCTCGCGCTCTTCGAAGCCCCAAAGCAGTGGCGTCATGGCGCCGACGTCGATGGCAAAGGTCGTAATGTTCAACAGGTGATTCAGGATGCGCGAGATTTCGGCATAGAGCACCCGAATATACTGCCCGCGCTTCGGCACCTCGATGCCCAGCAGCTTCTCGACAGCCAACGCATAGGCATGTTCCTGGGACATCGGCGCGACATAATCGAGCCGGTCAAAATAAGGAACCGCCTGCAGGTAGGTCTTGTACTCTATCAGCTTCTCGGTGCCGCGATGCAGCAGGCCGATATGCGGATCGGCACGCTCGACGATCTCGCCATCCATTTCCAGCACCAGGCGCAGCACACCGTGCGCAGCAGGGTGCTGCGGGCCGAAATTCAGCGT
Organism: Nisaea nitritireducens; assembly: GCF_014904795.1. Taxonomy (GTDB): domain Bacteria; phylum Pseudomonadota; class Alphaproteobacteria; order Thalassobaculales; family Thalassobaculaceae; genus Nisaea; species Nisaea nitritireducens. The sequence continues at coordinate 344,331 of NZ_JACZFS010000009.1, read as the reverse complement.
AAGCGGCTTGATTTGCGCTTCAGCCATCAGGAAGCTCCCTCTTCGGCCTGATCTTCCGCTTTTTCGTCGCCCGGCAGGAGCGAACGGGCGCCCTCCCATGGACTGAGGAAATCGAAGCTGCGGAAATCCTGAACCAGCTTCACCGGCTCGTAGACCACCCGCTTCTGCTCGTCGTCATAGCGCACTTCAACATGCCCAGTGAGCGGGAAATCCTTGCGCAGCGGATGACCTTCGAATCCGTAGTCCGTCAGCAAGCGGCGCAAGTCAGGGTGATCGGAGAAGAACACGCCGTACATGTCCCAAGCCTCACGCTCGAACCAGCCCGCGGACGGGAACACGCCGGTAGAAGACGGAACGGGTGTCGCTTCATCGGTCGCGACCTTGACCCGTATCCGGTTGTTCTGCTGCACGCTCAGAAGATTGTAAACGACGTCGAATCGCTGCTCGCGCTCCGGAAAATCTGTCCCGCAAAGGTCGACGAGGCACCGGAACTGGCACTGCGAATCATCCCGCAGGAAAGTAAGCACCTTCAGGATGTATTGCGGGTGGGTGCGGATCACGAGTTCATCGAGCACGAAACCGATCTCGACAAGCTCGGTATCGAGCTGGCCTGACAGATAGTCCGCCAGCTCTCTCTGCATTTGTGTCGGTGCTGCCATGCTGTCGTCTGCCTCTGCCTGGCGTTGGTCCGGACCCGGTTTAACGGGCGATCGTCGAAGTGCGCTTAATCTTCTTCTGAAGCTGGAGAAGCCCGTAAAGAAGCGCCTCGGCCGTCGGGGGACAGCCCGGCACATAGACATCAACCGGAACGACCCGGTCGCAACCGCGAACCACTGAATAGGAATAGTGATAGTAGCCGCCGCCGTTGGCACAGGAGCCCATGGAGAGCACCCAGCGCGGCTCGGCCATCTGGTCGTAAACCTTGCGTAAGGCCGGCGCCATCTTGTTGGTCAGCGTACCGGCAACAATCATCACGTCGGATTGGCGCGGGCTCGGACGGAACACCATGCCGAAACGGTCAAGGTCATACCGGCTCGCGGCCGAATGCATCATCTCGACGGCGCAGCACGCAAGACCAAAGGTCATCGGCCAGAGCGAGCCGCTGCGGGCCCAGTTGAAGAGCTTGTCAGCCTGGGCGACAACGAAGCCTTTTTCATTCAGCTCGTCGCCGACAGCCTTCAGGATTGCGTCCTGATCGGCACCCGGCGGAAGCGGGCGAAGATCCTGCGAAGCCTGCATAACGGGTCTCACTCCCATTCCAACGCCCCTTTGCGCCATTCGTAGACGAATCCGATCGTCAATACGCCGAGGAAGATGATCATCGACCAGAAGCCAAAGAGCCCGATCCCGCCGAGCGAGATCGCCCAAGGAAACAGGAAGGCCACTTCCAGGTCGAAGATGATGAAGAGGATGGCAACGAGATAGAACCGGACGTCGAACTGGCCACGGGAATCGTTGAACGCTTCGAAGCCGCATTCATAGGCCGAAACCTTTTCCGAATCAGGCCGCTGCTTCACGACCACCAGAGATCCGATCACCATCGCGAGGCAGAGCCCGATCGCAACGGCGAGGAAAATCAGAATAGGCAAATATTCCCGGAGGATATCGCTCATATCGTCAGCTCTCTCTCATGCCCGGCGCGTTGAAGTGATCAGAAGGATACACCCACGCCTTGTTACCGCGCGCACTATAGTTCCATAGCGCGTCCAAGAAAAGCCTGTGTCGCCACAGAACGACCGAAAGAATTCTTTAAATTCCGGCGCTTGAACGCATCTTACGACCTCGGTCGAGGACCGGGCCGTATACAATTTCAGAATTGATTTAACTAAAGATAAATGGCGGGAGTGACGGGACTCGAACCCGCGGCCTCCGGCGTGACAGGCCGGCGCTCTAACCAACTGAGCTACACCCCCGTTTCTCGGGCCGCGGTGCCGTCTGTTTGGCGGCGCCCCCGACGAGGAGGCGCTTATTTACGTGGGCCCCCATGGAGTGTCAAGCACGATGGATTGGAAAAATGACACTTTTTTGGAGCGCCTGCGTCTAAGCGCCGGAATTGTCCGGTTTTCCGCAGAAAAATCTTTATTCTCCCGGACGAACAACCAAGCTTAAGCTACAGAATATAGACTGACGGACCAGAACAGGACCCCTGCCCGATGATGACGGAACGCGATTACGGCCGACTCACGAAACTCACCGCCATGCTGGCCAGCGAGAACGACGGAGAGGTGCTGAACGCGGTCGATGCCATTAGCAACATCCTTAACCACTACGGGCTGGTCTGGAACGATCTCCTGCTGCCCAGGAAGTTCCTGAAGGTACGCGACACCCAGAGCGACGACCTCACCGCCGAGCCCAAGAGCAACGAGCCGCTGGACCCGACACAGGCCTCGCCGAAGCAGATGTACGAGATTCTATTGGCCAGCCCGCGCGTCTCCATGGAGACCAAACGGGACATCCGTGACTATTCGAAAGAGATTTCGGAGAATCGGGTGAGCCCGAAAACAAGGGCGGACCTTCAGGCGATGTATCGCTATGCCATCATGCAAGGTCGGTACATCTAGCGTCCGGATCGGATGGTGGGCGCTGACGGGATCGAACCGCCGACCCTCTCGGTGTAAACGAGATGCTCTGCCAGCTGAGCTAAGCGCCCGTTCCGCAGTTGGGATTGCTCCCTTAACGAAAACGCCGCCCCTTCTAACAGGGACGGCGTCACGCGAAAAGAGAAGAAATAGTCAGCGTCAGTTCAAAGAGTCTTTCAGACCCTTGCCAGCCTTGAATTTCGGCTGTTTCGACGCGGCAATCTGAATTTTTTCACCGGTCCGCGGATTGCGGCCTTCGCTAGCGGCGCGCGATGCCACGCTGAAGGTACCGAAACCAACCAGCCTGACTTCGTCACCGGTTTTTAGCGCAGAAGTAATGGAGTCTAGGACAGCATCGACAGCGGAAGCCGCATCAGCTTTGGTAATATCAGCAGATTCGGCAACGGCCGCGACGAGCTCATTCTTATTCACGTTATAGCCCCCCTATCAAATGATAGAATCACCCAGAAATTGGCCGGATTACCGGCCCAATTGGTATCTTAGTGTAAATCGCGAAAAACGCGGGCGTCAATCGAACAACCGGCAGATTTCCGCAGAATTGCGGGGTTTCTCACGATTGCTCAATATTTTTCCGGTAATTTTCAATCAATTTACTAGGATAAAAACGGAAAACCCCGACTCGAAAGCCGGGGTTAACCACAATTCTCTGTTTACGGCCTGTCTATTGGCCGATCAACCTAATGTGTTGTCAGAGATTTCTCTTTTTTACCGTCCGTCGTAGCCACCGGCTCGATAACGATTTCTTCCGGATCGATCGGCACCAAAGGTTTTGTCAGCGCCGTGGCCAGAACCTCGTCAACCGACGCAACCGGGATGATTTCCAGGCCTTCCTTGACGTTGTCCGGGATCTCCGCGAGGTCTTTTTCGTTGTCCTTCGGGATCAATACGACCTTGAGGCCGCCCCGAAGCGCCGCGAGGAGCTTTTCCTTCAGACCGCCAATCGGCAGGACACGCCCGCGCAACGTGACTTCACCGGTCATCGCAACATCCCGGCGCACCGGGATACCGGTCAAGACCGATACGATCGACGTCACCATGCCGACACCTGCGGAGGGACCGTCCTTCGGCGTTGCACCTTCCGGCACATGCACGTGGATATCCCGATTATCGAGGCTCTTCAGAGGAATCCCGAACATGAAGGCACGGGATTTCACGAAACTCTCGGCCGCCTGGATCGATTCGCGCATGACATCGCCGAGCTTACCGGTCGAAATCACCTTGCCCTTGCCGGGTACGGTCACCGATTCGATGGAGAGCAGCTCGCCGCCAACTTCGGTCCAGGCAAGGCCCGTGGTGACGCCGACCAGATCGTTTTCCTCGGCCTCTCCATAGCGGTACTTCCGGACGCCCGCGTATTTCTCAAGATTTTCGGGCGTCACTTCGACTGACTTGACCCCGTCCATGAGGATTTCCTTGACCGCCTTACGCGCCAGATTGGCGAGTTCGCGCTCAAGGTTACGGACGCCGGCCTCACGGGTGTAGTAGCGAACCAGATCACGCAGACCGTCGTCGGTGATCGACCATTCGCCCTTCTTGAGACCGTGCTGCTCGACCTGCTTGCTGATCAGGTGGCGTTTGCAGATCTCCACCTTCTCGTCCTCGGTGTAGCCGGAGATACGGATGATCTCCATACGGTCGAGAAGCGGCTGCGGCATACGCAATGTGTTGGCCGTGGTGACGAACATCACGTCCGACAGATCGTAATCGACTTCCAGATAGTGATCCTGGAAAGTCGTGTTCTGCTCCGGATCGAGCACTTCCAGCAGAGCCGAAGACGGGTCGCCCCGATAGTCGTTGCCGAGCTTGTCGATCTCGTCGAGCAGGAACAGCGGATTTGAGAATTTCGCCTTCTTCATCCCCTGAATGACCTTGCCCGGAAGCGATCCGATATAGGTCCGGCGGTGCCCGCGCACTTCAGCCTCGTCACGCACGCCGCCGAGCGACATCCGGACAAAGTTACGGCCGGTGGACTCCGCGATGGATTTGCCGAGCGAGGTCTTGCCGACACCCGGAGGGCCTACGAGACACAGGATCGGCCCCTTCACCTTGCCGGTGCGCTGTTGCACGGCGAGATATTCGAGGATCCGTTCCTTGACCTTCTCAAGCCCATAATGATCCCGATCCAAAACGGACTGGGCGTGCTTGATGTCTTTCTTGACCCGCGAGCGCTTCTTCCACGGAATGGCAAGCAGCCAGTCCAGGTAGTTGCGGACAACGGTTGCTTCGGCCGACATCTGGCTCATGTTGCGCAGCTTCTTCAGCTCCGCATCGGCCTTCTCGCGCGCTTCCTTGCTGAGCTTCGTCTTGCGAATCCGCTCTTCAAGTTCAACCAACTCGTCGCGACTGTCGTCGGTTTCGCCGAGTTCCTTCTGAATGGCCTTCATCTGCTCATTCAGATAGTACTCGCGCTGGGTCTTCTCCATCTGCCGCTTGACGCGGTTCCGGATGCGCTTCTCAACCTGCAGAACGCCGATCTCGCCTTCCATGAAGCCGTAGACCCGCTCAAGACGCTCAATGACCGTCTCGCTTTCAAGCAATTCCTGCTTTTCGGCAATCTTCAGAGCCAAATGAGAAGCGATGGTATCCGTCAGCTTTGCCGGGTCCTCGATCTGATTGACCGATACCAGCACTTCCGGCGGAATCTTCTTGTTCAGCTTGATGTACTGCTCGAACTGGCTGACCACGGCGCGGGAAAGAGCTTCCTGCTCCGGCTCGTCGCTTTCCTCATCGACCATCGGATCGGCGAAAGCTTCGAAGAAGTCTTCGTTGTCCTTGAACTCGGTGATCCGAGCACGCTGTACGCCCTCGACCAGCACCTTGACTGTACCGTCGGGCAGCTTCAGGAGCTGCAGAACAGTACCGATGGTGCCAACCGTGTAGATATCCTCCGGCGACGGATCGTCGTCAGCAGCGTTTTTCTGCGTGACCAGAAGGATCTGTTTGTCGTCCTTCATGACATCTTCAAGGGCGCGTACGGATTTGTCGCGGCCAACGAAGAGCGGGACGATCATATGCGGAAAGACAACGATGTCGCGCAGCGGAAGGACGGGATAACTCGAGGTGCCTGTCTCTTGCATCAGTCTTTCAACTCGCTCCCCTCTGCAAAACGGCTTCCGGGATGGGGAGAACGCCCGGACGAGCCGTTATTTAAATGGCGTTCTCCCGACCCCGTTCAAGTCGGGAGCGAATTATGCACTTGAGCCAACGTCCTCGCGCCGCTCTCCATGGACCATGATCGGAGCCGCACCATTCTCGACGGTTTCGCCGTTGATGATGATCTCTTCGACATCGTCCATGCCGGGCAGGTCGAACATCGGATCGAGCAGAATGCCTTCCATGATGGAACGCAGACCGCGAGCACCGGTTTTCCGTTCGATAGCCTTGTCGGCGATCGCCTTCAGGGCTTCCTCGCGGAATTCCAGATTGACGTTCTCCATCTCGAACAGCCGCTGGTACTGCTTGACCAGTGCGTTCTTGGGCTTCGTCAGAATCTCGACCAGAGCTTCGTTATCGAGGTCTTCCAGAGTGGCGACGACCGGCAGACGGCCAACGAACTCGGGAATGAGACCGAATTTCAGCAGATCCTCGGGCTCGACCTCGCGCAGCACTTCGCCTGTGCGGCGGTCGTCCGGATCCTTCACGTCGGCCCCGAAACCGATGGAGGAACCCTGCGACCGGTTCGAGATAATTTTCTCGAGCCCGGCAAAGGCACCACCACAGATGAACAGGATATTCGTCGTGTCGACCTGCAGGAACTCCTGCTGCGGGTGCTTGCGACCGCCCTGCGGCGGAACGGAGGCAACGGTGCCTTCCATGATCTTCAGCAAGGCCTGCTGCACGCCCTCACCCGATACATCGCGGGTGATCGACGGGTTGTCGGACTTCCGGCTGATCTTGTCGACTTCGTCGATATAGACGATGCCGCGCTGCGCCCGCTCGACATTGTAGTCGGCAGCCTGCAGCAGTTTCAGGATGATGTTCTCGACATCCTCACCGACATAACCTGCTTCGGTCAGGGTCGTCGCGTCCGCCATGGTGAAGGGGACGTCGATGATCCGGGCTAGGGTCTGTGCCAGAAGTGTCTTGCCGCAACCGGTCGGACCGACAAGCAGGATGTTGGACTTCGCCAGCTCTACATCGTTGTTCTTGCTGGAGTGCGACAGGCGTTTGTAATGGTTATGCACCGCGACGGACAGAATCCGCTTCGCGTAAGGCTGGCCAATTACATAATCGTCCAGCACTTCCATGATATCGCGAGGGGTAGGAACCCCGTCGCGCGACTTCACAAGCGTGGTCTTATGCTCTTCACGGATGATGTCCATGCAGAGCTCGACGCATTCGTCGCAAATGAAGACCGTTGGGCCCGCGATCAGTTTGCGGACCTCGTGCTGACTTTTGCCGCAGAACGAGCAGTACAAGGTGTTCTTCGAATCACCACCGTTCGTGCTTCCGCCGGATTTGCTCATCTTATCCACATTCGTTACGGGACGGCTGATTGGTCATGTTAGCCAAAGGCGCCGAAGCCGCACAACGTGAAAAAATCATGTCATGCCAGACAACGGCTGTAGAGCCCGGTGCGGACATGCCGCAGAACAGCCCCGTCAGCCATCTCGGGCGGGGCCGCTCTCGTTCCCGGTCAGTCAGCTCTTGGCGTCGTCTTCTTTGGCGTCAACAGGCCGTTTATCAACGACTTCGTCGATCAAACCGAACTTTTTAGCTTCATCCGGCACCATGAAATTATCGCGTTCCATGCCGGTTTCAATCTCGTCGACCTTGCGGCCGGTATGCTTCACGTAAATTTCGTTCAGACGCGCACGCGTCTTGAGGATTTCACGGGCATGAATCTCGATATCGCTGGCCTGCCCCTGGAATCCGCCGGACGGCTGATGGATCATAATTTTCGCATTCGGCAGGCAATAACGCTTGCCCGCGGCGCCCGCCGTCAGCAGCAGAGAGCCCATGGATGCCGCCTGACCTATGCAGACAGTCGAAACGTCCGGGCGGATGTATTCCATCGTGTCGTACATCGCCAGACCGGAGGTCACGACCCCGCCCGGAGAGTTGATGTACATGGAGATGTCTTTCTTCGGGTTCTCGGCTTCCAGATACAGAAGCTGAGCGCAGACGACACTCGAAATCGCGTCGTTGATCGGGCCGACAACAAAGATGATCCGCTCTTTCAGGAGGCGGGAATAGATATCGTAGGCCCGCTCCCCGCGGTTGGTCTGTTCGACCACCATGGGGACCAAGGAGTTCATATAGATCTCTGCGGGATCATGCATTGTGTCGGCCTTCATCGGGTTACGTCGCAATCGGTTGGGTAATCAGCATATGGGACGTCCAGTCCCAGATGACTACCCTTCCGCAGCGTCGTCTGTTTTTTTCGTTTTTGCAGCAGGCTTTTTCGCCGGAGCCTTCTTTTTTGCAGCAGGCTTTTTGGCCGCAGCCTTCTTTGCCGGCTTTTCCTCGGAGGCCGAATCGGCTTCGTCTTCCTTGAAGAGATCTTCCGCAGCCACCGTCTTGTCGGTCACCTTGGCCATCTCGACAATGAAGTCGACAATCTTGTCCTCAAGCAGCGGCGCCCGGATGTTGGCCTGGGCCTGTGCGTTCTGCTGGTAGAACTGCACGACCTGCTGTTCCTGCCCCGGATATTTGCTGGCTTCCTGATAGATCGCCCGGGCGACTTCCTCGTCACCGATCGAAATATTGTTCAGGCGGCCGACTTCCTGCAGCAGGAGACCGAGACGCACCCGACGTTCGGCAATACCGCGATATTCTGCCTTGTCCTCGTCGCTGAGCGACTCGTCGGCGGCATGCTGATGCGCGTGATCATGGTCATGATCGTGGTCGTGGTCGTGGTCATGATCATGCTGCTGCGGCTTCACAGCCTGGCAGATCGCGTCATATTCGGCCTGCACCATGCCTTCCGGCACTTCGAAGGAATGCTGCTTCTCGAGAGTGTCGAGCAGAGTCCGCTTCAGTTTGGTGCGGGCGGCACCAACATATTCCTGGGACAGCTGACCCTTGATGGCTTCCTTCAGAGTGTCGAGATCGTCCATGCCAAACAGCTTGGCGAACTCGTCATCGATCTTCGGATCGGTCGTCTCGCGGATTTCGGTGACTTCGGTCTCGAAGACGGCTTCCTTACCCGCAAGGGTGGCCTGGCCGTAATCTTCCGGGAAGGTGACCTTGACGTCGAGCTTGTCGCCGGCGTTCACACCGATCAGCTGGTCTTCGAAGCCCGGAATGAACGTGCCGGAGCCAAGTTCCAGTTGATGACCTTCGGCAGCGCCGCCATCAAATGCCTCACCGTCGACCATGCCCTTGAAGTTGATCACGACGATGTCGCCGGACTTGGACTTCCGCTTGCGCTTGATCGGCTCGGAGCTCTTGTGCTGGGTGGCAAGCTTGCCGATGGCTTCATCCAGATCGGAGTCGCTCGGCTCGGCAGTCAGACGCTCAAGCTCCAGGGTGGAGAAATCGATCGGGGTGATTTCCGGCATGATGTCGACCACCATGCTGAACTCGAGATCGCCACCTTCGTCGAACTTGGTGATCTCGATCTGCGGCTGCGTCGCTGCCCGGAGATCGCGCTCATCGAGAGTCTTCTGAGACGTCTCGTTGACGGTTTTCTCCAGCACTTCGCCCATCACAGAAGGACCGTAGCGCTTCTTCAGGAGCGCAACGGGAACCTTGCCCGGACGGAAACCCGGCATCTGGATGGTCGGGGCAAGCTGCGTCAGACGCGCATCGACCTCGCCGTTAATCGTCTCGGCGGGAATCACGACCTGGAATTCGCGCTTCAGGCCTTCGGAGGAAGTTTCAGTAACCTGCATTGGTTTTCGCTCAATCTGCTTCGTCTGCGTACGCCCACGATACTCGCGCCATGGCCAATTCGATGGTGCGGGTGAAGGGACTTGAACCCCCACGGCTTTCGCCACCAGAACCTAAATCTGGCGTGTCTACCAATTCCACCACACCCGCGAGCCCTCTTGGCGTCCATGGAGGCGCCATGTCGTATAGGACCGGCATGGCTATCCGAACCGGCCCGGCGCGTCAACAGTTATGGCGTCAGTCGCGAAGCAGCGATTTCACTGAGGAAGAGACCGCGATTTTCCCGGAGGAGGAATAGTCACCGCTATTACTCTCGATGTCGCTCACCCGATACAGATAATTGATCATCATCCCGTGGGCCTGGGCGAGACCTTTTTGCGACGTATCACCGAGCCAGTTAAGCCGTTCCATACGGGCGCCGTTCGACAGATGGAAATGCGCGACAGGGTCTTTCGCCTTGCCGTCCGGACGGCGCTCTTCGTGGAGATAATGCGCCGCCATACGGCTAATCGGCGTCTTCAGAGCAGTCGTGAGGTGCTCGTCCCTGAACCAGTTCGTCCTGCCGAGCGCGGATTTCAGCAATTCCCCGTCGGTCTTGCCTTCAACCAGCTGAGTGAGTGCCTTGCGCTCCGTGTTGGTCAGCTCGAAGGCATCTTCATCAAGCGTCCGGGCTGACCATTTACCGAACCCCGGAATCGGCGACAGCGTCGCGAACTTTTTCAGGTTCGGCACGTCGTGCTTCAGCAGCTCGACAACCCGCTTGATCAGGAAATTGCCGAAGCTGATGCCGACAAGTCCCTTCTGGGCGTTGGAGATCGAGTAGAAGATCGCCGTAGTCGCCGCAGAGACATCCCCCCTCGGCGCATCCGCGTCGAGGATGTCATGCACGTTGGCCGCCATTTCCGGCACCAGCGCGACTTCGACGAAGATCAACGGCTCGTGCGGCATAGCCGGATGGAAATAGGCAAAACAACGCCGATCGGAATCGAGTCGGTTCTTCAGATCGTCCCAGGAGCGGATTTCGTGCACCGCTTCGTAGGCGATCAGTTTTTCCAGAATCGCCGCCGGGCTTTCCCAGGTGATCTGTGTCAGCTCGAGAAGCCCAACATCGAACCAGGCGCTCAACATCTCTTGCAGATCGTCGGAAAGCGCCTTGATGGCTGGCTCCGTACGGGCGTATTCAAGCATCACGACCCGCATGTCCACGAGGAATTTCACACCTTCAGGCAGCGTGGTGAAGCGTTTCAGAAGGCGGCGCCAGCGTGGCTCAAGAGCGCGGCGCAAGGTGGCTTCCGCTTTCACCCTTGCCTTGTCGTCTTTCGCAGCCTTGAGCCCGTCGATCGCCGTATCGACGCCGGTGCGGTCAATTCCGTAATTTTCCGCCAGAAGCTTCAGGAAACGGAGCTGTCCTGCCGGTTCAAGCGCCAGATACATCCGGCCGAGATCGGCGGCACGAGCGCGGGCGGATACTTCGTCCGCGCGTACCGTCAGGCAATCTTCCATCTGCTGCCGGACGCGCTCCAGATCCTCGTCGGGAAGATCCGGGCGCGGCAAGCCGGAGAGCATGTGACGCGTGGAATCCGAAAGCCCCGACCATGCCTGTCGCAGGTTGGTAAGGGTCCGGTCGATGAAACTGGTCGGTTGATCGTTTGGCATAGTTGAAAGATGGCCCAGCTGATGGTTGGCTTCAACGCTCTGTTGGTGAAGAATTTAAGGAAAAGTTCGCCCATCCAAGATCATCAGCGAAAACTCGCGGAAAAATCGTCGGTAAATCTTCGGCGATCAGCCCCGGTCCGAAGCGGCTGGCCGCCGCACCGTTTATCCAGACAGCGGCCGCCGCCGCCTCAAAAGCCGGCATGCCTTGCGCAAGCAATCCCAGAATCGTGCCGGCCAGAACGTCCCCGGTGCCGCCGGTCGCCAACCAGGGCGGCGCGTTGCTATTGATTGCCGCACGGCCGTCCGGCCCGGCAATCACCGTGTCCGGCCCTTTCAGGACCACCACTGCGCCGACAAGGCTGGCGGCAGCACGCGCCCGCTCCAGCTTGCTGCCTGAGCAATCGGGGAACAGCCTTGCGAATTCACCCTGGTGCGGGGTCAGGACGGTCGGTCCATTGATCAAGCGGGAGAGCGTCTCGGCCTCGTCCGCGAAAACCGTCAAGGCATCGGCGTCCAGCACAACAGCCTTGTCCGCCCGCAACGCCGTTTCGCAGATCCGCCGCGTATGCTCCGTGACACCATGCCCCGGTCCGACGAGAACCGCGTTCTTGCGTGCATCTCCAAGCAGGTCCTCGAAAGTGCCGGGCTCGCTCACAGGCACCGTGATGACGCCCGGAGCATCGGCCGCGAACAGCGAACACAAGGCCTCGGGCGCCGCTATACTCAGAAGCCCCGCCCCGGCCCGACGGGCCGCCCGTGCGGCGAGACGTCCGGCACCGGTCATAGGCCCGCCGCTGATAACGGCGTGGCCGCGGGTGTATTTATGACTGGCTGCATCAGGTTGCGGCAGCGTCGCGGCCCAAAGATCCGGGGCATTTTCGAAAGTTGACGCCCGTACTTCGCGGAGCACGTCTGTCCGGATCCCAATATCGGTAACGACGAGCTCTCCCGAAAGGGCGCGTCCGGGGTAAAGCAGGTGTCCCGGCTTCTTCCGGAAGAACGTGACGGTTATCACAGCCGGAACGGCAATCCCGCGCACGGCACCGGTGTTCCCGTCGACACCACTCGGCATGTCGATCGCAACAGACGTCAGAGACCCCTCGCGTACCATCGACCCGGCACGCTTCAGGAAATCGTATGGAGTACCGCTGATATCGCGCGCCAGTCCGGCACCGAAAAGCGCGTCGACAAGCAATTCCGCCTCATCAAGCAGCTCGGGGGTCAGTGCGGCAACCGGACCACCCCACTTAGCAGCAGCGAGCGCCGCATCGCCCTTGAGGTCCTCAAGCTTCCCCAACAGTGCCAGCGTTACGTCCCAGCCCCGCTCCCGCAGCAACCGGGCGACAACAAAGCCGTCACCGCCATTATTTCCGGGGCCACAAACGACGAGTGTCCGGCGAGGCGTAAACCGGGCGGCAATAACGTCGGAGGCGGTCCAGCCGGCGGTTTCCATCAACTCGATACCGGGCGTACCGCCACTGATCGTTATCCGGTCCGCCTTCCCCATATCCTCGACACTGAGCAGCGTCAGATCGTCCACATGCCTCTCCAGATCTTGAGTCGGGCGGAGGATAGGACGAGAGTGCCGGTCTTGGAATGCGGTAAATCCGCGCTGCCCCAGTCACCTCGCTCACAACAAGCCCTGGAATTCCCCATGACCGTTCTGAACCGTGCTCTTTGGATCGCCCTTGGATTTGCCGGCCTGATTGCCGTCGGTATAGGTGCGTACGGCGCACATGCAGCCGGTTTCGACGATGTCGCCCATGACCGGTTTGCCAGCGCCCTGCTCTATCATCTGGTCCATCTCGGCGCACTGGCAGCCGCCCTGCTACTCGTTGGACGTAAAGCCTCACGGCTGGCCACGGCAGGCGCGTGCCTGTTTCTGCTCGGGATTCTGCTTTTCTCGGGATCGCTCTATGTCAGCGCATTCAGCGGTGGCGCCACGCCGACCACGCTCGCCCCGTATGGCGGCATGTCGTTCATGCTTGGATGGCTGGCACTCGGCATTGCCGGCGCCCGCTCTGTCCCTGGAAAGTATTAAGGGGAGGAATATCAAAAGGGGGAGTGGGGCGAGTGATGGGTCTTGAACCCACGACCTCCAGATCCACAATCTGGCGCTCTAACCAGCTGAGCTACACCCGCCACAAATCCGCTCGCACATTCGCGAGGGCCGTTTACCTACTGTAACACAGCAGGCCCGTCAACCGGTTTACCGTGTCGAAATGCCGGTTCTTTTCAGCCGCCGAAATGCGCCGCCAGCCGGGCGACCGCATCGTCCAGAACAGCATCTTGCTTGGCGAAGCAGAAACGGATGAAGTTCTTCGACGCCTCGCCGGAGTAAAAGCCGCTGACCGGCAGGGCGGTAACGCCGGCTTCGGTCGTTATATGGCGGCAGAATGCGGCATCGTCTCCGTCAAAACCTAGCCCGGAAATATCGACGAACTGAAAATATGTCCCTTCGCATTCGACACAGTCGAACCCGTTGATCCGGCTCAATCCGTCCGCGAGACGGTCGCGCTTGGCCTGCATCGTATCCCGCAATCCGTTGAAATAGCTGTCATCCTGGCCGAGACCAAAGGCGACTGCGCGCTGCAGGTTCGGCGCTGTGGTGAAAACCAGGAACTGATGCGCCTTGGAAATAGGCTGCAACAGCTCCGCCGGTGCGGTCACATAACCCACCTTCCAGCCAGTCACCGAAAAGGTCTTGCCGGCGGAACCGATCCGAACCGACCGCTCACGCATGCCCGGCAACGTCATCAGTGGATGATGCTGGCGGCCGTCGAAGGCCATATGTTCGTAGACTTCATCACAGACTGCGTAGCAATCGTTCTCGATCACGGTCTCGGCGACAGCTTTCAGCTCCTCCTCCGTGAACACCTTGGAAGCCGGGTTCATCGGGGAGTTCAGAATGACGAGCTTGGTCTTCTCGCTGAACGCAGCCTTGAAAGCCGCAATGTCGAGCTTCCATTCCGGTGGCCGCAGGGTCACCACTTTGGGAATGCCCCCTGCCCGCTTGATGATTGGCAGATAGCAGTCATAGGTCGGCTCGATCAGCACGACCTCGTCGCCGGGCTCGATCAGACCGAAGAAGCACGCCGCCAGACCTTCTGTCGCCCCGGTGCTGACCATGACCTCGCTCTGCCAATCGACATCGAGGCCATAGAACCGATTGTTGTGATGGGCGACAGCCTGCCGCAATTCCGGAACGCCGAGCATCGGCGGATACTGGTTCGGCCGGTCGAACAGAAAATTCGACGCCTGCTGCAGAACCGCGTCCGGGCCGCAGTCATCGGGAAACCCCTGCCCCAGATTGATGGAGCCATGCTCTATCGCCAGACGCGACATCACCTCGAACACTGTCGTTCCGAACGAGGAAAGGAGGCTGTTTGCAGGCTTCATTGGCGCGACTCCGAGGGTTTCCGGAAAAAGAGTGGCATGGCGCTTAGCCCAAGGCTGCAGCCAATGCAAGGCTCCCGCAGCGGTGCTGCAACGCAGCACATATTGCACGTGACGAAACTGCCAATTGAGCGGCCCTTTCCGCACCGCTATAAGGGCCTCACGGAAATTAATAAATTCCCGATAAAATCGGAAGGAACAGGGACATGACCAAGCTCGCGGAACGACTGAACCATCTCGGGACGGAAACCGCATTCTCCGTTCTAGCGCGGGCCAATGCACTTGCCGCCGAAGGCCGCAGCATCATCAATCTTGGTATCGGGCAGCCGGACTTCCGCACCCCGGACAACATCGTCGAGGCAGCGGTCAAGGCCCTGCATGACGGGCATCACGGCTACACACCGGCAAACGGCATTCCAGCTCTTCGTGAAGCGGTCGCCGCCAACCTGGAAAAACGCCACGGTGTTGCCGTCGATCCGGGCCGGGTCCTGGTCGTGCCCGGAGGCAAGGTGACGATGTTCCTCGCCATGATGATTTTCGGCGAGCCCGGCGCGGAAATCATGTTCCCCGATCCCGGATTTCCGATTTACCAGTCCGCCATCGAATTCTCCGGCGCCAAGGCTGTCTCCATCCAGCTGCGCGAGGAGAACGGTTTTGCCTTTTCGGCCGAGGAAGTTCTGGCAGGCATTACCGAGCGGACTCGGTTGATCATCGTGAACAGCCCGGCCAACCCGACCGGCGGCGTCGTGCCCCGGGCCGAATTCGACAAACTTGTGGCCGGCCTGCAGGCCTGGCCGGATGTCGCTATCATGAGCGACGAGATTTACAGCGAGATGCTCTATGACGGCCGTGAACATGTCAGCCTGCTGCAATATCCCGAAATCGCGGATCGCCTGATTCTGCTCGACGGCTGGTCCAAAACCTATGCCATGACCGGCTGGCGCCTCGGTTACAGCGTCTGGCCGAAAGACATCTTCCCGCACGCCGAGAAGCTTTGCGTGAACATTCATTCCTGCGTCAACGCGGCGGCACAGTACGCCGGCCTTGAGGCTCTGACAGGTCCTCAGGACGCTGTTTCGGAAATGCTCGTGGCCTTCGACGCGCGCCGCAAGGTGATCGTCAAGGAACTGAACGACGTCCCCGGCTTCCGCTGCATCGAGCCGGGCGGCGCGTTCTATGCCTTCCCGAACATCGAAGGCACCGGCATGAAAGCCCAGGCACTGCAGGAAAAGCTTCTGGAGGAAGCCGGTGTGGCAGTGATTGCCGGCACCAGCTTTGGCGGCTTCGGCGAGGGCTATCTCCGCTTCTCCTACGCCAATTCGACCGAAAACATCGTCGAGGCGATTGCCCGCATCAAGAAATGCCTCGCATAGGCTGCACCGATGACGTCCTGCCTCTTTTTTGCTGCCTGTTTTTTAATCAGGTGCGCGAAATTGGAGCAGAAAAATACCTGACCCACCCATAACACGCCCCCCTACTCCCAATGATTTCAATTGGTTACGATTTTTTGTGTAACTGGCATGCAGCATGCTCTTAGGGGGGCGTGACCCGAAGCACGGGACATCAATGAGAAGAGCAAGGCGCAATGAAAAAAATCGAAGCCATCATCAAGCCCTTCAAACTCGACGAGGTAAAGGAAGCGCTGCACGAAGTCGGGATCCAGGGGATCACCGTGACCGAAGCCAAAGGCTTCGGGCGCCAGAAAGGGCACACCGAACTCTATCGCGGGGCCGAGTACGTCGTCGATTTTCTCCCCAAGGTGAAAATCGAGGTCGTTATGGAGGACTCGCTGGTCGAGCGGGCAGTGGACGCCATACAGTCCGCAGCGCGAACCGGTCGTATCGGTGACGGAAAAATCTTCGTCTCTACTGTCGATGACGTTATCCGTATCCGAACCGGTGAATCCGGTGGCGATGCCCTCTAGGACCCGATAAACCCGCTCCTCCCGGTGGGAGGACGTAAACCACCCAACCGGAATCGGTTGGATTAATGAATTCGTCGGGGCCGGACAGAAACTCGGAACCCCGTCAAACCAGGGACGCTCGGCCAGAAAGGCTTTCGGACAAACCGCCAACGGTTGCTCCGAACGCCCGGAGAGGCAACGACCCATCAAGTCAGGAAGGAAGACTATGTCTGATGTGAACACCGTTTTGAGCATGATCAAGGAACACGACTGCAAGTTCGTTGATCTCCGTTTCACGGATCCGCGCGGCAAGATGCAGCACGTGACGCAGGCCATCGAAACGATCGACGAAGAAAGCCTCGTTGAAGGCTTCATGTTCGACGGTTCATCCATCGCCGGCTGGAAAGCAATCAACGAATCCGACATGAGCCTCAAGCTGGACCTGTCCACGGCTCGCGTCGATCCGTTCTTCGCACAGCCGACCCTGATGATCCTCTGCGACGTTGTGGATCCGATCACCGGCCAGCCTTACGAGCGTGATCCGCGCTCCACGGCAAAGGCCGCGCTGAGCCATCTGAACAGCCTAGGTATAGGCGATACCGCGTTCTTCGGCCCGGAAGCCGAGTTCTTCATCTTCGAAGACGTGAAGATCAAGACCGGCTCCAATATCGGCTATTACGAAGTCGATCACCCGGAAGGCCCTTACAACTCCGCCCGCTCCTATGAAGAGGGCAACATGGGTCACCGCCCGGGCGTCAAGGGCGGCTACTTCCCGGTCCCGCCGGTAGACAGCGAACAGGATCTGCGGAGCGAGATGCTCTCGGTCATGGGCGAAATGGGCGTGTCGATCGAAAAGCACCACCACGAAGTTGCCCCAGCCCAGCATGAGCTTGGCATGAAGTTCGGCACGCTGATCGAAACCGCCGATGCCCTGCAGATGTACAAATACGTCGTGCATAACGTCGCCCATGCCTATGGCAAAACCGCGACCTTCATGCCGAAGCCGATCGCTGAAGACAACGGCTCGGGCATGCACGTTCACCAGTCCATCTGGAAAGACGGCAAGCCGCTCTTCGCGGGCAATGGTTATGCCGACCTCTCCGAGATGTGCCTCTACTACATCGGCGGCATCATCAAGCACGCGAAGGCACTCAACGCCTTCTCGAACCCGACGACCAACAGCTACAAGCGTCTGGTTCCGGGCTTTGAAGCTCCGGTTCTGCTCGCATACTCCGCGCGCAACCGTTCCGCTTCCTGCCGTATTCCGTTCGTGAACAGCCCGAAGGGCAAGCGCGTCGAAGTCCGGTTCCCGGATCCGGCCGGCAACCCGTACCTGACCTTCTCCGCCATGCTGATGGCTGGCCTTGATGGTATCCAGAACAAGATCCATCCGGGCGACCCGATGGACAAGGATCTGTACGACCTGCCGCCGGAAGAACTGGCCGATATCCCGACCGTTGCCGGCAGCCTGCGCGAAGCGCTGGAATGCCTCGATGCGGACCGTTCGTTCCTGACCCAGGGCGATGTCTTCACCAACGATCAGATCGATGCCTATATCGAACTGAAAATGGACGAGGTCATCCGCTTCGAACAGACCCCGCATCCGGTCGAGTTCGAGATGTACTACTCCGTCTAAGGCAACGGGCGGCCGGAGTTTCCGGCCGCTTCGTCTTGGACGTCTCCAAGTCCTTTCGCCGGTGCGCTTTTATCCGGCGGAAGGCTTCCTCCCAAAACTCGGGCCGCCTCGTGCGGCCCGTTTTTTTGTGCCGGTTTTGTGAAGCTCGTTCTGTGAGGACGGGCCGCCGGTTCAGGCAACAACACGCGGCCGGGCAAATGCGATGACAAGACCGCTGGCCACGATAAGCCCGCCTCCAGCAAGCAGATGCAGCCCCGGGATCTCACCGAAAAACAGCAAGCCGAAGAGCGCCGCATAAATCAGCGTGCTGTAATAGAACGGCGCGATAAAGCTGGCCTCACCAATCGCTGCGGCTCGGATAAACAGCAATTGCCCGCAGACCATCACCGAGCCCACTCCGATAAGATAGGGGAGCTGAGCCAAGTCAGGCATCTGGAAGACCGGAATAGCCGCACATCCCGATATCACAGCGCCCGACAGATTATTGATGGCGAGTATGGTCAGAGGGTCGTCGGACTGCGCGAGCAGACGGATGGTCACCACCTCCGCTCCGACCAGAACCGCAGACAAGAGCGCCACCAGGGCTCCCGTCTGAAGTACACCGGCCCCAGGCTGGTTCATGATCACCACCCCGACGAGCCCGAGCGCCGCTCCAGCCCATCGCAGCGGCACCACGCGCTCACGCAGGAAAAGGATCGCGAAGATCATGGCGAAGATCGGGCTGGTCCAGGCAATCGCAATCGCGTCGGCCAATGGCATCATACCGACTGCCGCGAAGGAGGCCGTGACCCCGGCGGCTCCGAAGATGATGCGCAGTCCATGCGTGATCGGAATTCGTGTCCGAAACACACGACGACCACGGCGCAAAATGAAAGGCAGAAGGGTCAGAAACCCGAATGCAAAGCGCGCGAAGGCGATTTGCAGAGGGTGAAGATCCGGGCCGACTTCCAGGATCTGTACCCCCTTGGCACAGGCATTAGCCCCCGCGAAGAAGGCACAGGAAACAATCACAAGAAATGCTGTCTTAAATGCGTGTCCCGCCGGCATTTTCTGAATCCCATCAGAATTTCTACCGGCGGATCATCGGGAGCACAGTCACCTGCCGCAACCAACATTGTTACAGGCCAGCCGGCGCAAAAATGTACAAGCGCGGTGACGATCCGAAATCATGCGGACAAACGTGATTCCTCGATAAAGTCGATGAGCGGCTGAAGGTCCATCACATGATCGTAGGTGCGCCGGCTCGGCAATTCCATAATGGCCAGACCGTCCTGCGCAGCCTGGGCAAAGAGTTGCGTATCCCGCAGCGTCGCGACGGTGGGAAAACCGAGATCTTCGAGAAAATGGTTCAGGCGCTCGGCCGCCTTGGTACGCAGCCGTACCCGATTGCCGACAAAGGCGACCGCCCGTTTGTTTTTGCGAATTGGCTTCAGATCCGCGAGCTGATCCATGAAGCGCCTGGTCCCGTCTTCGTCAAATGCCGAAGGCAATACCGGAATAACGATGACGTCCGCGCGTTTCACCACGTCCTTCACCACATCGCGGCTCATCGCGGCAACACAATCCACGACGAGAACATCAGTCTTCTTGCGCGGCTTGGCACCGTCTTCTTCGAGATCGACACCGCTGATCTTTGGCACTTCCGCCGGACGCCTGCGCAGCCAGCCCAACGAGCTTTGCTGCAAATCCAGGTCACCCAAAGCTGTCTGCAAGCCCCGTCCCGCATAGTGCGCCGCCAGTGTCGTCGCCAGCGTGGTCTTTCCTGCGCCGCCCTTGGTATTCGCTACCGCAATGGTAAACATTTCTTCTCCGTCTCGTTGCCGCGGCTCTCGCCCCGTTTAGGTCCTTCGCAGGCAGACTCACGGCAATTCGACTTCGAGACTGCGCCCTCCCTCGCCATGCTGGCTGTCGCGCGCTCTCACAATTACCTTGCGTATACCATCCGGTATGGAAACGCCGGACAGCGACCGGGTGAACGGCTGCTCGTTGACATGCGGGTGATACAGCACGCGTTCGCCAAGCAGCGTTCCATCCGGCGCCAGTACCGACCAGGCATTCGCATAGTGGTCCCAACCCGTATCGGCGTGACGCACGGTCACATGAAAGCTGTATGAGTCATCAGCAGACCGCTCGACCTTCACGTTCTCAACATCGGCCTGCCCGGCCGATGTGCCGCCGCTCCCGAGCAACAGAAGCCCGGCAACAGCCATGTACAGAACGCGGCGATGTCGCTTCAGAACGTCGTTCAACACACCGAATATGCGCACACAGTACGCCTCCGAAAATCTGTTGGCAACCCGTCTCAGACGGTTTTACAGCTTCCGCTTCTTGCCGCTCTCGTCAAGCGCAACGAAGGTGAAATGGCCTTCGGTCACGAGAACTTCATCGCCCTGATAGGTTCCGGCGCGGATAACCCAGGCCTCGATACGAAAAGTCAGCGACGTGGTGCCCTGCTTCTCCAGGCTGGCATAACAGCAAAGGATATCGCCGACACGGACCGGCTTGTGAAAGGACATGGCTTCAACGCCGACCGTTGCCACACGACTTTTTGCCCGCTGCGCGGCGGCCGTACCTCCGGCAATATCCATCTGGCTGAGCACCCAGCCGCCGAAGATATCGCCGCTGGGGTTCGTATCCGACGGCATCGCGATCGTCCGGACCTGTAAGGTCCCGACCGGCTGACGTGCAACTTCTGTCATAACCACTCCTGATTGCTTGGCGAGTGTCGCCCATATCTTGTAGTATTCGCCTGACAGACTACAGGATAAACCTATTTTCTGGCTTCTGAGGACGCATCCCATCCATGTCGGACCTGTTTCAAAGCAACGCCGCCCGCAGCGATGATGACTATTCCGCGAAGGATATCGAGGTCCTCGAGGGTCTGGAGCCGGTGCGCCGGCGCCCCGGCATGTATATCGGCGGCACCGACGAACGGGCGATGCATCACCTTGTGGCCGAGGTCCTGGACAATTCCATGGATGAGGCGGTCGCAGGATTCGCAAGCCGGATCGAGATCGACCTCAATGCCGACATGACGGTCACCATCCGGGACAACGGTCGTGGCATTCCCGTCGATCCGCACCCCAAATTCAAGGACAAGTCCGCACTGGAAGTCATCCTGTCTACGCTGCATGCCGGCGGTAAATTCTCGGACAAGGTCTACAGCACATCCGGTGGCCTGCACGGCGTCGGTATCTCGGTGGTTAATGCGCTCTCCGACGTGATGGAAGTCGAGGTTGCGCGGGACAAGCAGCTTTATGTCCAGCGCTTCAGCCGCGGCATCACCCAGGGCCCGCTTGAGTCCAAGGGGCCGGTGCAGAACCGGCGCGGCACGACGGTGCGCTTTCACCCGGACGAAGAGATTTTCGGCAAGGCCCGCTTCCGTCCGGCCCAGCTTTACAGGCTTGCGCGCTCCAAGGCTTATCTCTTCAAGGGAGTCGAGATCCGCTGGTCCTGCGATACAGCACTGATCGGTGAAGGCGACGGGACCCCGACTGCGGCCACCCTGCATTATCCGGGCGGTCTCGCGGATTTCCTGAACAGCACGCTCGGCGACCGCGTTCTGATCGGCGAAGCCTTCGCCGGCGACAAGGAAGAAGGCGCCACACGCGAACGTGTCGAGTGGGCCGTGACATGGCCGGACGATCGCGATGACGGCTTCATGAACGCCTATTGCAACACCATCCCGACCCCCAGCGGCGGAACCCACGAGGCCGGTCTGCGGACCGCTTTGCTGCGCGGTATTCGCGCCTATGCAGAAATGGTTGGCGGCCAGAAAAAAGCTGCACAGATCACAGCAGAAGACGTCATGGGCGGCGCCTGCATCATGCTGTCCGTCTTCGTCAGGGATCCCCAGTTTCAGGGCCAGACGAAAGAACGGCTGGTCAGTGCCCATGCCAGCAAGCTGGTCGAACAGGCGGTCAAGGATCGTTTCGACCACTGGCTTTCCGCCAGCCCGGAAATATCGAACCAGTTGCTGGAGCGGATCACCGAACGGGCCGACGACCGCCAACGCCGCCGCCAGCAGAAAGAAGTCTCCCGGAAGACCGCGACACGGAAATTGCGGCTCCCCGGCAAGCTCGCCGATTGCAGCAAGTCGGAACAGGAGAGCACTGAAATTTTCCTGGTTGAGGGTGACAGCGCCGGCGGCTCCGCCAAGCAGGCCCGCAATCGCGCGACCCAGGCCATCCTGCCTCTCCGCGGCAAGATCCTGAACGTGGCCAGCGCCTCGACCGAAAAGCTGCGCGGCAACCAGGAACTGTCGGACATCTCCCTTGCCCTCGGCTGCGGCACAGGTGATCGCTATGACGAGGATCAGCTGCGCTATGGCAAAGTCATTATCATGACGGATGCCGACGTTGACGGTGCCCACATTGCCTCGCTGCTAATGACTTACTTCTTCCGTGAAATGCCCAAGCTGGTCGAGCAGGGCCATCTCTATCTCGCCCTGCCCCCGCTCTACCGCCTGACCCAGGGGACGAAATCAGTCTACGCACGGGACGACGCTCATCGTGAGGAGCTGATCCGGACGGAAATGACCGGACGGGCAAAGATCGAGGTCTCGCGCTTCAAAGGTCTTGGCGAAATGCCGCCGAAGCAGCTCAAGGAAACAACCATGGACCCGGAGAAGCGCATCCTGCTGCGGGTCGCCGTGCCGCCGGCGCTCAAGGGCCTCGATCCTGAAAGTGAAGATGCAGAAGCGCGCCGGGCGCTGGAACAGACCGTTGAAACGCTGATGGGACGGAAGCCGGAGCTTCGGTTCCAATTCATTCAGGAAAACGCCAAATTCGTCACGGATATCGACGTCTGATCCGGACGTCCGAAGCCGACTTTGAAAATATCGAAAACGGTTATCGTTTCATAAATATTACAAAAGTATGGTATGGATACTACACTCACCACCAAAACATGGCTGATACGCGCGGGTTAGGCGATCTCTATTGTTGACAGCGGCCACGCTACACATAATATCCGCTTCATCTTCGCGCCGAGCGCATTACAGACACCCTGTAACGCCTCAGCCAACGCGATAAAATAGGCGGTATCTTGACGTTTTCAGACCTTGGACTTAGCGACGCAGTTGTTTCTGCGGTAACCGATGCTGGTTACACAACACCCACTCCTATCCAGGAGCAGGCAATTCCCCATGTTCTCATGGGAAGAGACATTCTCGGCTGCGCACAAACCGGGACCGGCAAGACCGCGTCCTTCACTTTGCCGATGATCGACATCCTGGCGGCCGGACGGGCCAAAGCGCGGATGCCGCGCTCCCTGATCCTCTGCCCCACGCGCGAGCTTGCAGCTCAGGTCGCGGATAATTTCGTCAAGTACGGCAAATACAACCAGCTCAACATGGCTCTCCTGATCGGCGGCGTTGCCTTTGCCGAACAGGAAAAGAAGCTTGATCGCGGCGTCGACGTTCTGATCGCGACCCCGGGCCGCCTGCTCGACCATTTCGAGCGCGGCCGGATCCTGATGACCGACGTCAAGGTGCTGGTGATCGATGAAGCCGACCGGATGCTCGATATGGGCTTCATCCCGGATGTAGAGCGTATCGTCGGACTGCTGCCGCGTATCCGGCAAACTCTTTTCTTCTCCGCGACACTTTCCAAGGAAATCCGCAAGCTGGCGGATGCGTTCCTGATCAATCCGCGGGAAATCACCGTCGCAGCCGCCTCCTCCGCTGCCGAGACGGTCAGCCAGTGGCGTGTCGATGTAAACGCAAAAGATAAGCGCGACGCCCTGCGCAGTCTGATCGACAGCGAGAAGCCCGCCAACGCAATCATCTTCTGCAACCGCAAACGCGATGTCGGCATCGTGCACCGGTCTCTGAAGAAATCCGGCTACAACGCCGTTGAACTGCACGGCGACATGTCACAGCCGGATCGGATGAAGACGCTGCAGCGCTTTAAGGACGGCGATGCGGACTTGCTCTGTGCAAGTGACGTTGCCGCACGAGGACTGGACATTGCCGGCCTTAGCCACGTGTTCAATTTCGACGTCCCGACAAACGCGGAAGATTACGTGCACCGGATTGGGCGGACAGGACGTGCGGGCAAAGAAGGCCGCGCCTTTACGCTGGTCTCTCCCGAGGATGGGAAATATATCCAGGCCATCATCAAGCTGATCGGCAAGGATATTCCTGTCTTCAAGAATGCCGGCAAGCCGGCGGCCAAACAGACGGAGAGTGAAAGAACCGGCTCTGCGGGCACGAAAGCCGAACCTGCCGCGACAGAAGAAGTCGTCTCCGAAAATGTCGCGCCGGCGAAAGCGGATGCAGACGGTGCCGAGAGCAGTGACGAGAAACGCGGTGGCCGGAGTAGCAACGGTCGGAAAAAGCCCCGCTCACGCGGTGGCCGGGACCGTGAGCGCGCCTACCCTGGCGAGCGGACACCCGGTCCAGGCAATGTCACTGAGTTTCCTGCGCAAGAAGCGCGCGGCCGCAAGCCGCGACGTGACAGGGATGACGATTCCGGCAATAACGAAAAGATCGTCGGCCTCGGCGACCATGTTCCGGCGTTCCTGCTGCGCAAGTAGTAAAACCGATCACTCCAGCGGCGCCGCTTGATTTCGGCGCCCTTTTCGGAAACCATCAGAAGCTCTTCGCTTCCAGATACCGGGTTCCCCGATGCAGACTATTTTTGTTCAGGTTAAATGCGAGCTCGGCGAAGCCTACAATGTCGCCGACGCTGCCATCATGGATTTCGAGGAAGTCTCGGAGGTGCATTCGACCTCCGGGCAATACGATCTGATGATGAAGTGCTATCTGCCCGATGATACTGATATCGGCCGGTTCGTGACCGAAAAAATCCACAGTATCAAAGGCGTGAAAGACACCTTCACGATCATCACCTTCAAAGCATTCGGGTAAAGACGCTCAAGCGTTTTCAGACGCTTCCATTTCGTCAGATTCTCCGGCGCCGAAAATCGCACCGTCCGTTGCCGCAGTTTCGAACGACACACCGTCGAGCCGCGCACCGCTGAAATTCGTGTTCGTACAAATTGCCTTGTCCAGATTGGCGCCCGTCAGGGTTGACGGGAAACGGACCACGCGGCGGTCGCCGCGAGTGCTTAGAATGTTCACAAAGCTCAGGTCCGCGTCGGCCAGATTGACAGAGCCCAGATCCGCATTCATCAGGATGACGCCCCTCATGTCGGCGCTTCTGAAATTGGCTCCAGAGAGGTTCGTTCCCGTGAAATCAGCCATCGTCAGGAACGATTTTCCGAGATTGCACTTCTCGAGATTGGCTCCCGTGAATTTGGCTACGCTCAGATCGGCATACTGAAAATCAATCCCTGACAGGTCGGCGCCGGAGAAATCAGCCTGCTCTCCCTCCTTGCCGTCAGTTGCCAGCCACTTCATATGGCGCTGGACCTTGACCTTGAGGTCCTCCTTGAGGTCCCTGATGCCCAGGAACACGCGGCAATTATCGAGGCGCGCGCCTTTCATATCGCAGACGGATACGTCTACGTTCCGCAGTACCGCTCCTTCAAGATCGGCTCCGCGCAGGCTTGCCCCTTTGAGATTTGTCCCTGCCATCACCGCGTTTTTCATCCGCGCCAATTCCAGGTTTGCCCCTTCAAGATCGGCGCCGGAGAAGTTGACAGCTACGAGCTCGGCTTCCGAAAGATTGCTGTTGCGGAGCGATGCTCCTTCAAGATTGCTTTCGGTCATGTTGGCGCGTGAGAAGTTTGATTTATCAAGCACGGCATCCGACATGTCGACGCTCTGGGTCCGCTGCATTCCCGCATTGCGAATTTCACCCGGCCGCATGTCGGCTTCCCGGAAATCAGCGCCGCCAAGGCGCGCGCCGGTAAATTTGGAACCGCGAAGGTCCGCCCGGAAGAAGTTACACCCTGCAAGATTCGCCCGACGCATGACCGCACCGAACATATCAGCACCGGAAAAGTCGCCACGGACAAAGGCGGCACCGGTCAGGTCTGCGCCGGACAGAAGCGCGTTATGTAACTTTGCATTGGGCTCGCGCAGTCCCTTGAGACTTGCGTTTCTTAAATCGGCACGCTTGCATCCGGGCACGCCGTCGAGGAATCCTCGATGGAGCACTATGACTTCTTTAAGTGTCGCTTCATCCATCGAGAAAATTTCCCGCCCCAAGCCCGCAACAACTACATCAAAGGTTATTGAGCGGTTCTTTTCTGACCTTTTCAAGCACTAAAAGTTACAATAGCACTCTAATTTACATTGAATTGTATTGATTTCATGGGGATTTTAGCAGCGAAATGGTTAACGCATTGCTAACCGCCGCTTGAGTGGGGTCGATAACCGGAAGACCAAGATCGTCTTCCAGCGAGCTCCGGTAGCGCGCCATACCGGCACAACCGAGGACAACCGCCTGGGCTCCGTCACTATCCCGCAATTTTTTGCCGGTTTCCAAAAGTCTCCCGTAGGTGACGCTTTCGTTCGAAAGCTCAACCACCCCCAGTCCCAGGGCGCGCTCACCGGCGAGCCTGGATTCGAAGCCGAGCGTTCGGATATAGCGCAGATGCCGCGGAATGGATTTATCGAGAATCGCGACAACGCCGAAGCGCTCCACCGTGCTCATGGCACACAGCACGCCTGACTCGGCGATGCCATAGACCGGCTTGTCCGTCGCCTCCCGGCAGGCATGGATGCCAGGATCCGAATAGCAGGCGATGACGAAAGCCGATGCACTGTTTGCGCGCCGCGCCACGATCTCTCTTGTCTGCACCGCGGCAAGATCGACATCCGCCTGGCTTTCGATACCCGGCGGGCCGTCCGCATTGGTCAGGCATTCAATCTCCGGCCCGCCCGGCAGGCGCAGCGGGTCGAGCGCCGCGCTCATCGCCTCGGTAACGGCTTCCGTGCTGTTCGGATTAATGACGACAATTGGTTTCGTCACATGCTTTCCCATTATCCCAGTCCCTTGGTTACCAGTTCGGTGACATCCGGCGACAAGCCGGGTTGCCTCAGTATCCGTTCAAGACATTCCCGCATCATCCGCTGACGGGCTTCATCGTATTTCTTCCAGCGCGTCAGGGGGGCCACAAGCCGCGCAGCAATCTGCGGATTAAGACCGTCAAGCTTGATGATCTGATCCGCGAGGAAGCTGTAGCCACTGCCGTCTGCCGCATGGAACTGCACCGGGTTCCCGCTCACGAATGCCCCAATGAGCGCCCGCACCCGGTTCGGTGTGCCGAAATCGAACTTCGGATGCTGCAACAGCGCCTCGACCTCAGACAGGGTACCGGGCAGGCTGCTCATGGCCCGCAGGGAGAACCACTTATCGAGCACAAGCGGTGCGTTCTCCCAACGGTCGTGG
Source organism: Nisaea nitritireducens (assembly GCF_014904795.1). Lineage (GTDB taxonomy): Bacteria > Pseudomonadota > Alphaproteobacteria > Thalassobaculales > Thalassobaculaceae > Nisaea > Nisaea nitritireducens. The sequence continues at coordinate 317,004 of NZ_JACZFS010000009.1, read as the reverse complement.
AATGCGGCAAGAGCCGCTGTTCGCTCCGGACAATCTGTGCCGTTCAGCGCCTGCAGGGCAGCCATGGATTCCGTCATGCTCACGGCTTCCGATGCCTGCCGAGCGGCAAGAGCACGTGCATCCGCCTCCCCGCCAGCAACCAGATAGCCGAGCACAAGCGCCTTGAGCGCGCGTGAGCCCATCGCCGCCGTCGACATGTCGTCAGCGGCATAAGCCTTGGCCAGACGCTCATAGAGTGCCTGTAAGGCGTCTGCGTGCTTCAAGCCGATTTCCTTCCGTGCCGCACGGCGGACACGGTGGATGGCGTCCGGATCGGCCGGACGCATGGACTCGGCGAGCACGGACTCACCGGGCAGCGTCAGAAGCTCGGCCGCGAAGGCCGGCTCTAGTGAAGGATCACGCAGGATCTCCGCGACAGCATCGTGGAATGTCGCCTCAAGAACGGTTTCCCGCCCATCCATGGCCGCACTGAGCAACATCCGGGTCAGATAGCTCTGTCCCGCGTCCCAGCGGGCAAAGGGGTCGCTGTCATGCTGAAAGAGAAAGCGCTCCTCGTCTCCGCTGAGCCCGCTATGTAATTTTACCGGCGCCGAGAAACCGCGCAGCAAGGAGGGAATCGGAGGTGTCTCGACATTCTCGAACACGAACTCCTGTTCCTGTTCGATCACAGAAAGGACCCTGCTTGCCGGTGCCGTCTCCGCGTTCTCACCACGGAGCTGCAACGGCATCTCCCTGCCCGCGGGATCGAGCAGCGCCATCGAGAGCGGGATCAGCATCGGTTTCTTGTCGCGCTGCCCCGGTGTCGGCGGCAATATTTGGCGGACCTTGAGCGTCGCGGTCTTCGCGGACGCATCGTGGCTCAGCGAGACTTCAAGCTCCGGCGTACCCGACTGACTGTACCAGAGCCTGAACTGGCCGAGGTCGACACCGCTCGCGTCTTCCATGGCGGCGACGAAATCCTCGCAACGGACCGCCTGGCCGTCATGCCGTTCGAAATAGAGATCCATCCCCTGCCGGAAGCTCTCGGCGCCCAGCAGATTGTAGATCATGCGGATAACCTCAGCGCCTTTCTCGTAGATCGTCACCGTGTAGAAATTGTTGATTTCGACATAGCTTTCGGGACGGATCGGGTGGGCGGTCGGGCCGGAATCTTCCGGGAATTGAGCCGCACGCAACAGACGCGCATCGGCAACACGCTTCACCCCGCGGGAGTGCATATCGGAGGTGAACTCCTGGTCCCGGAACACCGTCAGGCCTTCCTTAAGGCTGAGCTGGAACCAGTCCCGGCAGGTCACCCTGTTGCCGGTCCAGTTGTGGAAGTATTCGTGGGCAACAATTCCCTCCAGCCGCTCATAGTCGCCGTCCGTCGCGGTTTCGGGATCGGCGAGCACGAACTTGCTGTTGAAGATGTTGAGCCCCTTGTTCTCCATTGCCCCCATGTTGAAATGACCCACGGCGACGATCATGAAGAGGTCGAGATCGTATTCCAGACCGAACACGTCCTCGTCCCAGCGCATGGAGCGCTTCAGGCTATCCATGGTGTGGGCGCAGAGGTGCTCGTTACCGTGCTCGACATAGATCCGCAGCGCCACGTCCCGGCCGGAGGTCGTACGGAAGCTGTCGGAGATACAGGCAAGATCCCCGGCAACAGCAGCGAACAGATAGGACGGCTTCGGAAACGGATCATGCCAGACTGCGAAATGGCGCCCCTCGCCTGCATCGCCGGTCTCGGTCAGGTTTCCGTTGGAGAGCAGGACAGGAAACCGTGCCGCGTCCGCTTCAAGCCGCGTCGTATAGACCGCCATCACGTCGGGCCGGTCTGGGAAATAGGTAATCCGCCGGAAGCCTTCCGCCTCGCATTGAGTGCAGTACATGCCTTCGGACATGTAGAGCCCCTCAAGCGCCGTATTTTTCTCCGGCACAATCGCCGTCACCACCTCGAGCGTGAAAGCGTCGGGGACTGCTTTCAGCGAAAGGCGGTCTCCGGCAATCTCGTAGCCGTCCGCACCGACAGAAACTCCGTTAAGGGTCAGGGAAACCAGCCGGAGATCCTGCCCGTCCAGCTCCAGAGTACCGGCCGAGCCCCCGCCCGGGTTGCGCCTCCCCTTCAGAACGGCAGTGACGATTGTCTCTCCGTCACGGAGATCGAAATCGAGGTCGACCGTATCGATGAGGAAAGTCGGCGGTGTGTAGTCCGCCAGGTTCTTCACTTTCGCTCGGGGGGCGTTGTCAACGCGTTCCATTTCAGCTCCGTATTCGCTGTGTTCTGTTATTGAAGAGGATCAATTGGCCATCCAGCCGCCGTCCACCATCAGGTTCTCGCCTGTAATGTAGGTGGCTTCATCGCTGGCAAGAAACAGAACCGCATTAGCGACGTCGCGGGGTAGGCCTAGTCGCGGCCAGGGTGTGCGCGCATGCGAGTAGGCCAGAATCGCCGGATCGGTGGCCGGGCCGCTCTTCCCCGTCAGAATCTTGCCCGGTGCCACGGCGTTGCAGACGATCCCGTCCGCCGCGTAGTCGCCAGCGATCTGCCGGGTCATGTAGACCACGGCAGCCTTGCCAGTCCCGTATGCGAAATCGTTGGGTGAGCGAACCATGCCATGCTGCGAGGAGATATTGACGATCCGCCCGCGCACCCCGTCCCGTTCCGGCTGGGTCAGCATCTGCTGAATGGCTCGCTTGCAGCCGAAGAAAACACCCCGGGCATTCACGCCCATGACCTTTTCCCAGTCTTCTTCCGTCGTCTCCAGGATCGTCTTGCTGACCCCGATGGCGGCATTGTTCACAATGATATCGAGCGCACCGTACTTCTCGACCGCAAGAGAGACAGCCGCGTCAACAGAGGCCCAATCCGCCACGTCCATCTTCGTGAACACTGCCTCTCCATCCATTGCCTTGATCTGGTCCAGCGTCTTCTCACCACCTTCGCGTGGCTCGTCCGTTCGATCTGCAATCACGATCCGCGCGCCCTCTTCGGCAAACCGGAGCGCGATGGCCTTTCCGATGCCCGAGGCGGCGCCGGTAATGAGCGCGGTTCTGTCCTTGAGGCGCATGATATCTCCAGGGTACGGGCACGCGCGCCAGGCGGGAGGGAGGATTGCGGCGGGCCGGTGAGACGACTAGGTTTTGCTAAACATAAATGGGGAGGGTGATTTGGCAATAACCACGGCACTGACGGACCGGCTCGGCATCGAACATCCCGTGCTCTGCGCTCCGATGGCACGGGTTTCCGGCGGAAAGCTGGCAGCCGCGGTATCGCAGGCAGGCGGCCTCGGTCTCATCGGCGGTGGTTATTGCGATCCTGACTGGATCGACACAGAGTTCGCCGCTGCGGGCAATGCCAGAATCGGTATCGGCTTTATCACCTGGCGCCTCGAACAGTTTCCCGAGGTTCTCGATCGCGCGCTCGAACGCCAACCGGCTGCCATAATGCTTTCCTTCGGCGACGAGAAGCCTTTCGCCGGCAAGATCAAAGCGGCTGGAGCAGCCCTCATCGCCCAGGTTCAAAGCCTGGAACAGGCAAAACGGGCAGCAGATGCCGGCGCCGATATCGTCATTGCCCAGGGCGGCGAAGCTGGCGGCCATGGCGCCAATCGCGGCACGTTCTCCCTTGTCGCGGAAGTCGTCGATGCATTGGCCGATATACCCGTCGTTGCCGCTGGCGGCATAGCAGATGGACGCGGATTGGCAGCTGCACTGATGCTTGGTGCAAGCGGCGTCCTTCTCGGAACCCGCTTTGTCGCGACCACCGAGTCCATGGCACCTGAGGCGGCCAAACAGGCTGTTGCCGCCGAAAGTGGCGATGTCACTGTGAAAGGCAGCACCTTCGACAAAGCACGCGGATTCGATTGGCCCGCGCCCTACGCACTTCGCACGTTCCGCAACAGCTTCGCGGAACGCTGGGAAGGCAAGGATTTGCCGGAATCCGCTATCGCGGAATTCGAGGAAGCCGCAGCGGTAGCCAATATGGAGATTGCTCCGGTCGTTGCCGGCGAGGCATCCGGCATTATCCGGGATGTCCCGTCCGCCGCTGAACTGGTGCCCCGGATCGTAGCCGAAGCCGAACAAAAATTAAGGGGCGCCACAGCATTCTGCAGCACCCCCTAACAAATCATAAGCCGAAAACCAGGCGATCAGGCTGCCTTGGTATCCCGCATGTTGGTGTATGCCACCGCGCAATGCGTGGAGCAGTACGGCCGTCCGGGCGACACACCGTCACCGCAGAATTTGAAGTCAGGAGACTTCGGGTCGCCAATGGGCCAGGAACATTTGTTCCGGTCCCATTCCTGCGCCGCGAGCGGCGATACTTTCCGCTTCTTCGGCTCGACCGGCTTGTCGGAGCGGACAATCGGCGACTGCCGCTTCGGCAACCCCATGCGGTGGACTTTGCCCACCACGGCATTCCGCGAAACCCCGAGCTCATTTCCGATCTGCGTGATCGACAATCCGTCCGCCCAAAGCTGGGTAAGCTGGCTCAGACGATCCTCGGTCCATGCGCTGACTGCGCTATCAGCCATTGTGCCCTCCAAGTATAACTTCCACTGTCGGCTGCTCCCGGCTCAACCGGGCGTGCACTGCATCGAAAAGACGCAATATGTTGTGCCGACGCAAGGGAACCCTACTCTTTCTTGTGGTTACTGTACAAGTTGATTCGGAATGATCTGGACGATTCGCGCCGATTCAAGGACTTACGGCGAAACGCTCCCACGGCACTCAAACAGGCGCCTGAACAGCGCTCGATGCCTGCCCCATTTGCACCCGCGCGTGGATGCGGTATGCAGATTGAGGAGATTTGCTTTTTACGTGACAGTTCGGCGGTCGACCCATGAAAACAGTCCCGAAGCGCGTTCTAGTGACCGGGGGCGCCGGCTTCGTCGGCTCTCACCTCTGCGAACGACTGCTGGAGCGCGGCGACGACGTTCTCTGTGTCGACAATTTCTACACAGGCATGCGGCATAACGTGGCCCATCTGCTCGATCATGCGAGTTTCGAGCTGATGCGGCACGACATCACCTTCCCGCTCTATGTCGAGGTGGACGAGATCTACAACCTCGCCTGCCCGGCCTCGCCGATCCACTACCAGCGCGACCCCGTACAGACCACCAAGACCAGCGTGATCGGCGCCATCAACGTGCTGGGGCTGGCCAAACGGGTAAAAGCCAAGGTGCTGCAGGCCTCGACATCCGAAGTCTATGGCGATCCCACCGTGCATCCGCAGACCGAGGAATACTGGGGCAACGTAAACACCACCGGGATCCGGGCCTGCTATGACGAAGGGAAGCGCTGCGCCGAGACCCTGTTCTTCGACTATCTGCGACAGCACAAGCTACGCATCAAGGTGGCCCGGATCTTCAACACCTACGGCCCGCGCATGCACCCGAATGACGGGCGTGTGGTCTCCAACTTCGTCCTCTCCGCCCTGCGCGGCGAGGATCTGACGCTCTATGGCGACGGCAGCCAGACCCGGTCCTTCTGCTTTGTCGACGATCTGGTCGATGGCCTGATCAGCCTAATGGACAGCAAAGACAGCGTTACCGGCCCGATCAATCTCGGTAATCCGACCGAAATGACGGTGAAGGAACTGGCCGAGACCGTTACGGAGCTGGTCGGGGGAAAGAACGGGATTTCCTACCATCCGCTCCCTCAGGACGACCCAATGCAGCGCCAGCCGGACATAGCCAAGGCCAAGGACCTGCTCGAATGGGAGCCGAAAGTCGGGCTTCGCGACGGTCTTGAGAAAACGATCGCCTACTTCCGGGATTTCGCCTGAGTCTTGGCAGGGTTGGGCTTTTCCTGACGACCTGCCTGAAGAATATCCATCAGTTTCTCCTCGAAAGGGAAAGGTAACGGAGGCTCGACGAGAGAGCCGGTTGCGGGAACAGCGCGCTGGTCCGACCAGCGCCGAAGCTCGGTGATCTCTTCGGCTCTCGTAATCGACAGCGGCCTTGTTGCCAGCACCGACATTTCGAGGTGCTTTTGCTCGAGGCGCGGCTCCTTGCCCAACTCATCCGCTTCGGAAAACGCCGCGATCAGCGCTTCTCGCACAACAGCTTCGATTTCAGCACCGCTGAACCCGCCTTCACCGGAAGATTCGTCCCGCCCTGTCAACGCAGTCAGTCTCTCAAGATCGTATTCGTCCGGGTCGTGCCCCATCCGGGCCATGTGGATCTTGAAGATTTCCGTACGTTCTTCATCGTTGGGGAGATCGATGAAGAACACCTCATCAAACCGCCCTTTGCGGAGGATTTCGGGCGGCAGCAGAACGGTCTCGTTCGCAGTCGCGATGACAAATACCGGAGCGGTCTTCTCCTGCAGCCAGGTGAGGAAGGTGGCCAGGACTCGCAGGGACACACCGCTGTCCCCCACATGCCCGCGATTGCGCGGCAACCCCTTCTCGATCTCGTCAATCCAGAGGACGCAGGGCGCGACCGCCTCGCAGATCGAGATCGCATGCCGGATATGCTGCTCTGAGGCCCCTACGAGGGATGCATAGACGCGTCCCATATCGAGCTTGATCAGCGGAATGCCCCAGGACGTTGACGTGCATTTCGCCGCGAGCGATTTGCCGCAACCGGGCACTCCGGTCAGCAAAACTCCTTTCGGAGCAGAAATTCCGAAGGCATGCCCCTTCTCGCTTGAGGCAAGAGCGCGCTTTCGCAGCCACTCCTTCAGGTTATCGAGCCCACCGACATCGTTCATCGACCAGTCCGTGGTATCGACGTATTCAAGAATCCCGCTCTTTTTCACGACATCCTGCTTGAGCCGATAGATCCCTTGGACATCTTCTCTCGACAGCTTTCTGTCATCGACAAGGGCATCGGAAAGCGCGTTACGAATTTCGTACATCGTCAGGCCGCTTGCGGCGTTCACAACCGCTTCCTTGAGAAAGTCGACATCCTCATCGAGCTTGATGGCCGCGGAAGCCTCCAGGCGTTCCAGAATATCGTCCACCCAAATCTTGATTTCCTCTTTGGTGGGAAGCGGGAATTCCAGGTGCAGGATTTCTTTTTCAAGTTCCTGGCTTAGTTCACCGTCGGCCGAAACAAGCAGGATGACTCCGTTCTTCGCAGAAAGCCGGCTTTGCAGAGCGAAGTCGCGGAGCCGTCTTCTGTGAGCCGGATTATTCTGGCGTTCAATCAGGTAGGGCGAGGCGTCGAGCAGAACGAGAAACGTCTTACGGCGTTCGGATCCTTTTTTCTCCCGCTCATGGTCGAGCTTCCGTTCAAGCACCTCGATCGCCGTCATCACGTCCGCGTTTTGACCGGTTTTCGGCAGGAATGGGGGCGTTTTCTCGGGCCGATTCAGAATTGTCCCGATCCGTTCCATGTGAATTCCACGGGTACAAGACCAGAAAATGACATCGCATTTTTCTTTAATGGCGACCCGTTCAATACTGTCGATCACGCGATTTTCTTCAAAAGAGCGGATCGCTATTATCGGGTGAAGAGACGAAACGGCGTGCGTCAGTGTTTGTTCGAAATCTTTTTGCGTACTGATCTTCACTGCAATGCTCTCCTCACCTGACCATTTCTACTCTTCAGCAGACGAGGCATAATGCCAATACTGAACGAAATGATTTAGCTACAAGGCTATCAGCCGTAGAAACAGTAGCAATTGATTTATATCAGGCACTCAGGCCCGCTGGTTAAACCGTCGACCGACCAGAGCAGCTGCGATGTTCACCTTCTGGATATCGATGGCGCCGCCGGCGATACCCCAGCCCCAGCCGTCGCGCAGACGCTGTTCCATGCCGTAGGACTTGGAATAGCCGTAAGCTCCCATGACCTGCAGGGCCGAGCCAGCAACATCGCGGACGATCTCGTTGGCGAAACATTTGGCGAGGCTTGAATCCAGCACGGACGGCAGGCCGTCCTCGGCGTTCTTGGCAGCACGGTAGATCAGCAGGCGTGACGCCTCCACCCGCATGGCCATCTCGGCCAGCTTCATCTGCACCGCCTGGAATTCCACCAGCTCCTTGCCGAAGGCCTTGCGCTCCTGAGTATAGGACAGCGCGGTTTCGAAGGCGGCCGACGCGATGCCAAGGCACATGGTGGCGTTGCCGCAGCGCTCGAGATCGAAGGCTTCCATGAGCTGTCGGAAGCCACCCGCCGGAACAATGACGTTCTGTTTCGGGATCTCGACATTGTCGAAGAAGATGTCCGCGCTCGGGATTCCGCGGAAGCCCATCAGGCGTTCCCGCTCCCCGAAGCTGACACCCTGCATTCCCTTTTCGACATAGACGGCGCCAATCCCCTTGGCGCCGGGCGCATCGGACATCTTGCAATAGGCCACATAAGCCTCCGCATGCCCGCCACCGGAGCACCAGCGTTTCTGACCGTTCAGGATCAGCTTGCCGCCCTCTTCCTTCACCCGTGTCTTCAGGTCGGTCAGCGCCGATCCCGCATCCGGCTCCGACATGGCGACGGCGACGGTCAGCTCACCGGCGCAAACCTTGGGCAAGACCTGCTTTGCCAATTCCGAGGAGGCAAAATGCTCGACCGCACGGCAGGGTCCGACGGAGGATTCGAAGATCGGAAAGGCAACGGCCGGAGAAACCTTGGCGAACTCCTCCAGAACGATCAGCGCTTCCAGATTGCCGAGGCCGAGCCCGCCATATTCTTCCGCTACATTGATCCCGAGGAAGCCCATCTCCGCATAGCGCTTGATATGCTCCCGGGACGGCGCTTCGTCCTTTTCCTCAAGCTCGCGGGCGACTTCCGTCATTTCCTGCGTCGCAAAGCTGCGCGCTGTCTCCTGCAATTCGCGCTGCTCGTCGGTCAGCTGGAAATCCATGAACGTTCCTCCGGATCATTTTTGTCTTTATCGTTTCAATTGAAATGAGTTTAGCCGCGATGAAAGCGGACGTAATCCTCAAGAGGTACACGTTCCGTAATAAGTGTATTCTCCGGTTGCGACCAATCCGCCTTGCCGAGAGCCATACCGGCAACAACCACGTCCTCTTCGCCAATCGGAACATGGTTCCGGATCACCTTGTGAAAGGTGGCGAAAGCGGCCTGCGGGCAGGTCTCCAGCCCATGGCTGCGGGCCAGCACCATGACGTTCTGCATGAACATGCCGAAATCGAGCCAGCTGCCTATTTCCAGCCCCCGATTGATGGTGAAGATCAGGCCGACAGGCGCATCGAAGAAGGTGAAATTCCGGGCGTGCTGCGCCTTGGTCTTCTCGAAATCCCCTTTCTTGATATCCAGCAACCCATAAAGCGCCCAGCCGACCGCGCGGCGGCGCCCCTTGAAGGGCTCGAAGAATTCTTTCGGGTAATACTGATACTCGCCGCTATGCCCGCCCTCATGGTGTGCTTTCACCAGATCGGTGCACAGCGCGTCACGAGCGCCGCCTGTCACGACCTCGACCTTCCAGGGCTGCATGTTGGTTCCGCTCGGCGCCCGGCCGGCGAGGTAGAGGATGCGGGCAATGGTTTCCTCGGATACCGGGTCGGGCAGAAAGGCCCGGACGGAGCGGCGCTGCGAGATGGCCTCCTCGACAGGGTTCAGGTTTTCGTATCCGGTCTCTATGATCGGTGCGTCTGTCACGGTTCTTCTCGGGAAAATTGATCAAAATGGCTGGTGAACTTGCCGCCGGGCCCCTTGCGGGGCTCAGGGTGCTCGATCTGACATCGGTCCTGCTTGGACCTTATGCGACGCAGATCATGGGCGACATGGGCGCCGATGTCATCAAGGTCGAGTCTCTCGATGGCGATGTCACCCGCAATGTGACGCCATTCAGGACGCCCGGTATGGGTGCGGTCTTCATGAACGTGAACCGCAACAAGCGGTCGCTCAGCATCGATCTGAAGAATGCCGCCGCGCGGGACGCATTCCTCAAACTGGTGCCGGAAGCGGATGTGCTGGTCTGCTCGATCAGACCCGGCGCCATGCGCCGTCTCGGCCTCTCATACGAGGATCTGAAATCACTCAATCCGGGGCTGATCTATTGCGGCGCCTACGGCTTCAGCGAGAACGGCCCCTATGCCGGCCGCCCCGCCTATGACGACATTATCCAGGCCGCCTGCGGCCTTGCCGCGTTGCATGAGCGGGCGGACGGCGCCCCGGCCTACAGCCGCACCGTGCTGGCGGACAAGGTCACCGGCCTGATGTGCCTCTCCGCCATCACCATGGCGCTGGTGGCCCGAGGGCGGACAGGCAAGGGCCAGTTTGTCGAGGTGCCGATGTTCGAGAGCCTTGTCGCCTTCATGCATGTCGAGCATCTGCAAGGCGCGAGCTTCGAGCCGCCACGCGGCACGACCGGCTATGAAAGGGTGCTCGCCCCGCACCGCAAGCCGTATCGATCCAGCGACGGCCATGTCGCCCTGCTGCCATACACGACCCGGCACTGGACCACCTATCTCGAAGCCATCGGACGCAGCGACATTTCTTCAGAGAGCTGGGTTACCGACCCAGCCGAACGATCCCGCAATATCGGCAGGCTCTATGAAATCGTCGCGGAGACCACGCCAACCCGCAGCTCGGCCGAATGGCTTGCCCTGTTCAGCGAGATCGACGTCCCGGCCATGCCCGTGCTCGGAACCGAAGCCCTGCTGCAAGACCCGCATCTGGACGAGATCGGCTTCTGGCCCCTGTTCGAGCATCCGAGCGAAGGGCCGATCCGCATGGTCGGCCAGCCGATCCGGTTCGAGGATACGCCCGCAAGCTACCGTCTCGGTGCCCCGCGTCTTGGCGAGCACAGTGCAGAAATCCTGAGCGAGGCTGGTATAGAGGCCGAGGGAATCGAAGCTTTGATCGCGGCCGGCGCCGTGAAACAGGAGCATTGACCGGGTATCCATTCCCGGAGAGCACAGAATTGGTGCTCTCCCCGAGGCGCCCTGCCCTTTAATCACCCCCTGCCGCGTGTTATCTGAAAGACATCACCGAGCAATGATCCGGACCTGTTCATGACCGCTTCGCTTCCTGCCTCCGTGGCTGACACACTTTCCCTGCTTGCCAAGGGCCAGTATGTCGCCGACACGCCGCTCGCCACCGCGTTGCATCTGGCGCTGCAACTGAAGCGGCCGCTTTTCCTGGAGGGCGAGGCCGGCGTCGGCAAAACGGAGATCGCGAAAGTCCTGTCGGAGACGCTGGGACGGAAGCTGATCCGGCTGCAATGCTACGAGGGTCTCGATGTGTCCTCGGCTGTCTATGAGTGGAACTATTCCCGGCAGATGCTGGAAATCCGCATGGCCGAGGCCGAAGGCGGTACCGACCGAAAGGCATTGGCGGCCGATCTGTTCTCGGACGAATTCCTGATCAAGCGCCCGATCCTGCAGGCGCTGGAGAAAACCGAAGGCGGCGCCCCCATTCTGCTGATCGACGAGTTGGACCGAACGGATGAACCTTTCGAGGCCTTCCTGCTGGAAGTGCTCTCCGACTATCAGGTGACCATTCCGGAAATCGGCGCCTTCACCGCGGAAGAGCCGCCAATCGTCATCATCACCTCGAACCGGACCCGAGAAATCCACGACGCCCTGAAGCGGCGCTGTTTCTATTACTGGGTCGATTACCCGAACGCCGAGCGCGAGCTGGAAATCCTGCGCAAGAAAGCGCCGGGTGCCCCGGAAGCCTTGAGCGCCCAGGTCGTCGCCTTCGTGCAAGAGCTGCGCAAGATGGACCTGTTCAAACAGCCTGGCGTGGCGGAGACAATCGACTGGACCCATGCGCTGGTGCAGCTCGACTATCTCGCGCTCGACCCGGCCGCTATCGACAACACGCTCGGCGTGCTGCTGAAATATCAGGACGATATCCAGAAGATCCAGGGCAGCGAGGCCAACCGTATCCTGACGCAGGTGCGGAGCGAACTGGCGATGGCCGGTTAGAACGGTCATGGCGCCGCTCGACGAAATCGGATCGCCCGGCGAACTTCCGGCCCTCCCGGAACCGCCTGAAGGCGGCGGCGGCAAGCTGGTCGACAATATCCTGTTCTTTGCCCGCGTGCTGCGCGCGGCGGGGCTGCCGGTCGGACCCGGCAAGGTGCTCGACGCCATCGAGGCCGTGCGCACCGTCGGCATCACCGATCGGACGGTGTTCTACTGGGCTCTGCACGCGGTCTTCGTGAATCGGCGGGACCAGCGCGAAATCTTCGATCAGGCCTTTCACATCTTCTGGCGCAACCCGCGCATCCTCGAGAAGATGATGCAGATGGTTCTGCCGGAAATGAAACTGGCAAGCGACGGCAGCGAGGACGAGGCGGAGAAGATCAGTCGCCGGGTCGCCGAGGCACTGAGCCAACAGCAGGAATCCGGCACGGAGAGCAGTGCGCCGGAAGAGGACAGCGAACAGGAAATCCAGCTCGACGCGGTGATGACCTATTCCGAGCAGGAACTGCTGCAAACGATGGACTTCGAGAAGATGAGCACGGAGGAAATCCGCGCCGCGAAGAAGGCCATCGAGACAATGCGCCTGCCGCTGGCGGACATTCCGACCCGCCGCTTCTCCCCCAGCCGATACGGCAACAAGGTCGATCTCCGCGGAACCTTGCGCCAGGCATTGCGTTCCGGCGGCGATATCATTCCGCTGCAGCTGAAGAAGCGCCGGATGCGTCCGCCACCGCTGGTCGTGCTGTGCGATATCTCGGGCTCGATGACACGCTATTCGCGCATGCTGCTGCATTTCATGCATGCCGTGACCAACGACCGGGACCGGGTGCACACATTCCTGTTTGGCACGCGCCTGACCAATGTCACCCGATATCTGCGCCACAAGGACGTGGACGAGGCGCTGGACAAGATCACCGGCGCGGTGGAGGATTGGTCCGGCGGGACCCGGATCGGCCACTGCCTAGAGGATTTCAACCGTGACTGGTCCCGCAGGGTTCTGACCCAGGGAGCGGTCGTTCTGCTCATCACCGACGGGCTCGACCGGGAAGCCGGCAAAGGCCTTGGTGCCGAAATGGAACGACTGCATAAGTCCTGTCGCAGGCTGATCTGGCTGAACCCGCTGTTGCGGTATGATGGCTTCGCCCCCAAATCTATGGGGGTCCGGGCCTTGTTGCCGCATGTGGACGAATTCCGGCCGGTACATTCGCTCGACAGCCTTGAGGATCTCGCAGAGCTGTTGGGCAAACCCGCCGGGATAAGACGAAGCGGCATGACAGGCTGGCTCGGAAAACTGGCCGAGATCGAAGCGGCGGAGGTGGCGTAGGGAGCCCCTCTCCCGCGAATGGACCTGGGACAGGTCCTTGATGGGAAGGAGACCGGCTATGGATAAATACGATCCTACACAACAGGACGATATTCTTGGACGGATCGCTGAATGGCGGCGCGACGGGCGCCGTATCGCGGTCGCAACGGTCATTAAAACCTGGGGCAGCTCTCCGCGTCCGGTGGGCAGTCAGCTCGCCATAGACGATAGCGGGGCCATGATCGGCTCGGTTTCCGGCGGCTGCATCGAGGGCGCCGTGGTGCGCGAGGCCATGCAGTCCATTCAGGACGGCAAGCCCCGCACGCTGGATTTCGGGGTCAGCGACGAGCAGGCCTGGGATGTAGGGCTCGCCTGTGGCGGCGAGGTAAAAGTTTACGTGGAACGGATCGAAGGACAATAAGATGCAAGCCGAGCTGTTCGACGCCCTGATGGCGTACCGGGAGCAAAAACGACCCGTGGCCATGGTCACGCGTCTCGAGGATGGCGCGCAGGCACTGGTCACACCGTCCGGCACCGAAGGCGCGCTCGACCTCTCGAACGCACAGATCGACGAAGCGCGGACCCGCATGCGGGACGACCGCAGCGGGATCAGCGCGGACGGCGCGCATTTCACCCATGTCCACAATCCGCCGCTGCGCATGATCATCGTCGGCGCGGTTCATATCAGCCAGTTGCTGGCCCCGATGGCCGCGCTTTCCGGCTATGCCGTCTCCATCATCGATCCGCGCGCCTCCTTCGCGACCGAGGACCGTTTCCCCGGCATCGCGCTAAGCGACGACTGGCCGGATGAAGCAATGGAAGCGATGAATCCGGACAGCCGGACAGCCATCGTCACCCTGACCCACGATCCGAAGCTGGACGATCCGGCATTGCACGTCGCACTGAAAAGCGACGCTTTCTACATCGCCTGCCTCGGCAGCAAGAGAACCCATGCGCGCCGCCTGGAACGGCTACGCGAGGAAGGCTTCACCGATGCCGACTTCCAGCGCATCCATGGCCCAGCCGGCCTCCCCATCGGTGCTGTCTCCCCGGCGGAGATCGCGATTTCCGTGATGGCCGAGATGACCGCCGTGAAGCACGGAACCGAGCCTCTTCGAGCCGCGGCCTGAGGCACGCATGTATTTCGGCGAACTGCCGGTCGCAGAGGCCGAAGGTGCAATTCTCGCTCATAGCCGGCGACTTGACAGCCGGGCCCTCAAGAAGGGCCGGGTGCTGGATGCTGATGATCTTGCCGCGCTGAAGGCTGCCGGGATCGAGCGGGTTGTCTGCGCCCGCCTCGACAAGGGCGATATTCCCGAGGATAAAGCGGCGAATCTGCTGGCCAGTGCCTGTTGCGGTACTCAGGTCCGCGTCGGTTCGGCCTTTACCGGACGCGCGAACCTGTTCGCCGAAGCAGACGGCATTGTCCTGTACGATCCGGAACGGCTCGACGGCTTCAATCTGGTTGACGAGACCATCACGCTGGGGCTCGTGCCGCCCTATCAGGCCGTTACGCAGGGCCAGATGATCGGTACGCTGAAGATCATCCCCTTTGCAGTGCCCGAAAGCCCAGTGCGCATTGCCGAGGCGCTGGCAGGACAAAGCTCACCGCTGCTGCGTGTCGCGCCTTTCCAGCCGCGCGATACGATCATGATTCAGTCCCGGCTGCCCGGCACGAAGGAAAGCGTGCTCGACAGCACGCTACGCGTGACCACGGACCGTTTGACCGCACTTGGCTCTGAACTTGTTTCGGAATCCCGATGCGATCACGACCAGATATCCCTCGCGAATGCCCTGCACCGTGCCGTCGCCGCCAACCCGGGACTGATCCTGATCTCAGGCGCCTCCGCCGTGGTCGACCGGCGCGATGTTATCCCCAGTGCCATCGAAAACGTCGGTGGCGAAATCCTTCATTTCGGCATGCCGGTCGACCCCGGAAACCTGATGCTGATTGGCCGCATCGGCAAAATCCCTGTGATTGGCATGCCCGGCTGTGCCCGCTCCCCGAAGCTGAATGGATTCGACTGGGCCTTGCAACGACTCTGTGCCGGTCTCGATATCACCCCGCGCGACATCATGCGCATGGGTGCGGGCGGCCTGTTGAAGGACGTTCCGCACCGCCCGCTGCCCCGGGCCAGCGCCAAGCGTGCGAACCCAAAGGTTCCGCAACCAACCCAAAAGCGGCCGGAAATCGCCTCCATTCTTTTGGCGGCCGGGCAATCTTCCCGCATGGGCGCAACCAACAAGCTGCTCGGCACGCTGGATGGCAAACCGTTGGTCCGCTGGGTGGCGGAAGCCATTCTCGCCTCCGCCGCGGGTCGCCTTGTTGTCGTGACCGGCCATGAAGCAGAGAAAGTGACTGCCGCGCTTTCCGATCTGGACGCCGAGTTCGTCCACAACCCGCATTATGCGACGGGTATGAGCACCAGCGTCAGGGCCGGCTTTGCCTCCCTGCCAGAAGGCACGGATGCCGCACTCGTCTGTCTCGGCGATATGCCGACCATCACGGCGCGGATGCTGGACGCCCTGATCGCGGCCTATGACCCGGTCGAGGGGCGCGCCATCGTCGTCCCGGTGCATGGCGGCAAACGTGGCAACCCGATTTTGTGGGATCATCGGTTCTTCGAAGAAATGCAGGAACTGGAAGGCGACAAGGGTGCGCGGGGTCTGCTTGCGGAATTCGCAGACCTGGTTGCCGAAGTGGACGTACCTGACAACGCCATCCACCTTGATATCGATACCCCGGAAATGCTGGCGGATGCCGGCGGAACGCTTGAGAAGGCGGAGTAAGATGAGCGACGCACTCTATCAGGCAGAGATCCTGCGGCTGGCCAAGGAAGGCCGGGGCAACCAACGGCTGGAGGATGCCGACGGCACTGCGCGTGTGGACAACCCGCTTTGCGGTGACCGGGTGACTGTCGATCTGAAAATGAGTGACGGAGAAATCGTCGCGATCGGGCATCGGGTTCAGGGCTGTGCGTTGTGCGAGGCGTCAGCCGCCCTGATCAAGCTGAATGCCCCAGGAAAGGACCTGAGCGCGCTGGAGACGGTACGACAGCACTTGCTGGATTATCTTGCAGGCACGCGCGACGACGACCTCGATTGGCCGGAGCTGGAGAGCTTTTCCCCGGTGCGGGATTTCAAATCGCGACACGACTGCGTGCGCCTGCCATTCGACGCGACTCTCAAAGCATTGAAAGATGCATTGGAGAAAAAGCCGGCGTTCTAAACGTGGCTTTTCAGGCGAGAATGTCGATGGTTTCTTCGAGAAGCTCGTCACCGGTCTGCAAAACCGCAACATTCGCTTCGAGCTGACGCTGAGCTTGGATCTGGTTGACCGTCTCGTCGACGATGGAAACATTCGCCACCGAGGAGAGGCCGTCCGCATTTGCATCCGGCGCACTCGGATCGTAGATCGGAAAGGATGCCGGATCGACCAGCGAGGTTTGTGTCCGCACGCCGGCGGAACCGGCCGTGGTCGACTGGATCTCCGTCGGACGGAAAATCGTCTCGCCATTGGCGTTGGTCTCGGGGATTGGCTGACCCGGGCGCAGAACCTCATCGGACGGCGCCGCTACGCTGGAGATGTTGGCGAGATTGCTGGCCGCGTTACGGGTCTGGTTACCCGCCGCAAGAATGCCGCTCACCGCTGTGTTCAATGCACCTGAAATGCTCATGCGCCTACCAATAAGCCAATTGCCTTAAAAAATAGTTTCCAGCGGGCTCTTTTACAAGCGGAACCCGCCCCGGTCCGCCGCGTGCGCCATTAGCCGTAACGTGTTATGTGAGAAAGATCATTCGGATGAACGAAGGGATCGCGCACCGGTATGGACAAATGGCTCTTCCGTACTGGCTGGCACTCCGGCCTTCTGCTTGCGTTGCTGGTATCGCTTCTCGTCGCAGCTACACCGGCCCGGGCCCAGACCATCCAGTGGTACATCGAGGTGCTGACGGACCCGATCACCAAGGCTCCCATTCTCGAAGCCCGTATCCTGTCGCGCCGCGGTTATCGCTTCCACTTCATGAAACGGGACGACAACTCGCTCTGGGCTGAATTCCGCATGCCGCGGCATGTCGAGAAGACGATCAGCCGGAAGCGGCTTCCGACCTACTGGATAGACGGGAACGATCCGGTCAATCTTGAAGCCCTGAAAGAGCTGGAAGTCGGCTTCAAGCCAACGCTTTACGAAATCACTGAAAAAGGCGTTCAGTTCATTCTATGGGGCGCCTTGAAACGGGGCCAAGTCCCTCCGCCTTTGCGTAATTTCATGCTCGGCGAAACGCTGCATGTCCGTTATTGGACCTCGACCGGCGAGATGGAACAGGCAGAGATTCCCCTGAAGCGTGCGAACGAAGCCATTGCCCAGATGCTTAACCTCGCTCCGCTAAACCGAGGGCCAGAAGTCGCCCAGACGCGCCGTAGCGAGACGTTCGAAACAGTCGCCCGCCATTATCTCGATTTTTGCGAGGAACTCAGATTCGTCGGCAGCGACACCGATTACGGAACCTGCCGCAGCCGCTTCGTCAGTTGTAGCGAAAGGCCGGATCAATCCGAACAAAGCTTCAAGGATTGCTTGAATAAAGACGAATAAATTATTGATTATATTGAAATATCAAGCCTTGACGTCGTCGGCACAGGTGAGAAGTCAAACGGCGAGAGGCCTTCACGCTCAAAGAATGAAGAGCCGTTCTCACGATCACCGTCCTGACCCGTTTCCGATACACCAAAAGCGCTTCCGGAAGTGACCGAGAATGCCCCGCTGTCATCTATCGGGTCCGCCCCGGCGAATGGCGACACTCGCTCAGGGGCAAATGGACTACCGCTTATCCCAGAGGCTTCCGTACTGCTCTGTCCGGCCGCACCGGGTGCAGCCTCGGGACTGGATGCTCCGGGCAACGAAGTCGAATCGGCAGCGCTCCCAGCTTCGTCACCCTGCTCTCCGCCGCCATTGAGCTCTTCGAGAGCTTCAGTCACTTCCTGAGCCTTTTCCGCCCTGGCTTGCTGAATTCCCTGGCTCGCCTGGGCTGCAATGGCCTGATCCGCCGCTGATGGCTCCGCCGGAGCGAGCGCCGCATTACGGACCTGTTGCAGCTTCCTGATCGTGGCGTCCGGATCACCAGCAACGGGACTGGTCTCAATCGGCACTTCACCGCCAACCGCGTACCGGCGCCCGTCCGGCCCGGCCTGATACGTGTAGGATATCGATCCGGCATACTGACCGCCGGCGGCCTTGTGAGCCTGCTCGTGGCGCCTGACCTCGGCATCGCGTTCCTTGAGATCGTCAACGGTCTCCTGCTCTTCTTCGGTCAGACCGTTCGCATCGACTTCCTCTTCCGAACCAGCCTCCTGCGCCTGCGCCTCTTCGGCGTCGTCGGCAGCCGGATCGGCCTCCTCCTCAATCGCTGTGCGCTGTCCTTCTGTGCTGCCGTCTTCTTCCTGAACCGCGGCAATGTTCCGGGGCGCCAGCAGGCCGTTCAGACCGGAAACGAAAAACGCATCTTCTTCGCTGCCGTCGGCCTGCACACCCTGGCCGAACGGCGCCAATACGGAAGACTCAGTCAGCCCCGTCACCGTCGGCGCAGCTGTACTGTCGATCGTGTTTTGCTGATTGTCTTCATCGGTCTGCGGGGTCAACCCAGCAGCGGATATCGTGCTGTTTACCCGTACGATGAGACTGGTTTCGACGCCAGAGACCATTCTTATCCCTAGTTACCGGAAATTCTGTCCGGGCCAATTGGAAACTCCAAATTAAGTCTTTGGACCGCCCCAGTCAACCAAGGCTACATCACAGTCAGGTGCTCTTTCGCACAAATCGAGAATTGTAACCCGCCGTATTTGCACTATTTATGCTCGGTTTCCGGTCTACATTGGAGACTTCCTCCCCGGCACCAAAATCAGAGCAGGTACCCAGTGACAGCCCAGCGCAAGGCTCCCCCAATTCTCGTGCTCATTATCGCGACCGCGACCGGGCCGCTTGCCTTGAATCTTTTTGTCCCCTCGATGCCAGGCCTCGTGCCGATTTTCGGGACCGATTATCATACCGTTCAATACACTTTGACCCTGTATCTCGCTGGTATCGCCGTCGGCCAACTCCTGTACGGGCCGATTTCAGACCGGATCGGGCGCCGGCCGACCCTGCTGGCAGGACTTGCAATTTACACACTCGCCAGCCTTCTCTGTGCTTTCGCAGGCTCCATCGAGTGGCTCATAACCGGCCGTATTTTCCAGGCCCTTGGCGGTTGCGCCGGCATGGTCCTCGGTCGCGCCATCGTCCGTGATGTCTATGAGCGTGAGGAAGCCGCACCGGTAATCGCCTTCATCACCATGGCCATGGCCGTTGCCCCCATGATCGGCCCGGCCATCGGAGGCTTTCTGGACAGCGCATTTGGCTGGTACGCAGGGTTCTATGTCGTCGCCGCCATGGGTGGAGCCGCATTTGTTTATGCCGTACCGACCCTGCATGAAACGCACCATGCCCGCGCCGAGCGATTCGACATTATCAGTCTTGCCCGCAGCTACGGTGCCCTGATGACCTCGCGCGCCTATCTCGGCTATACGCTGAACACCTCTTTCTCGATCGGCTGCTTCTTCGCCTTCCTGTCTTCCGCTCCCTACGTGACAATCGAGATCCTGAAGATTCCGCCGCAGGTCTATGGCTTTTTCTTCATTATCGTTTCCCTGGCCTATATTTCCGGGAACTTCATCGCCACACGGATATCGCGGCGGCTCGGTATTGACCGCATGATCCTGCTTGGCTGTTGCTTCTCCATGGGCGGTGCGCTGGTTCTGACTGCGCTGTCGACGCTCGGGTTTCTGTCCGCTGTCGCGATTTTCCTTCCCTTCGCCCTTATTGCGTTCGGCAACGGCATGAGCCAACCCAATGCAATAGCCGGAGCTGTCAGCGTCAATCCGCTGATCGCGGGCGCCGCCTCCGGCCTCATGGGATTCATGCAGATGGTGTTCGGCGGCATTGCAACCGTTACCGTCAGCTACTTCCAGAACGATACGGACTTCATTGCACTCGCGGTGACGGTCATGATCGGCGCGTGCTGTGCGCTGGCGAGCCTCTCGCTCGTCCGGAACCAGGCACCGGCACCTCTGGAACCGGAAGCCGCCGCCGAATGAGCGGAAGGCCGGACAAGGACCCGGACGCACTGGCCCTAATCGACCGGGCGTCCGCACTCCTCTCCGCTGCCCCCGGAAACCCGCAGGCCGCCTTCCGCTATCCCGTGCTGTCGACGGTCGGACGGGACGGAGGCCCGAACGGGCGCGTCCTGGTGCTCCGGGCTGCCGACCCGGTGACGTGGCAAGCGGCATTGCACACAGACAGCCGGGCCGAGAAAGTTGCCGAACTGGCTGCAAACAGCGCAGCGATGCTCGTGTTCTACGACCACGAGGCCAGCTTACAATTGCGGCTCAAAGGAACAATCGGCCGAAACGCCGACAAAGCGACACTGGAAGCCATCTGGGCAGAGCTTCCAGCCAGTAACCGGCCGAACTATCGGGCTAGCCTGCCGACCGGATCAGCGATAAGCGCTGCCGGTGACGGCATCGACTCAGCCAGCGCTCAGTCAGGCTATGAGAATTTCGACGTACTTACCTTCTCAGCCGAGACCGCCGATATCCTGCAACTGGCGCGTACCGGCAACCGGCGATACCGCCTCGACGTATTGAGCGGAGCCGGTACCTGGCTGGTGCCGTGAGCGCAGGCCGTTACTTCTCGAACATGCTGACCTTCAGATCGTCGGATGGGCCTAGCCAGATCACATGCTGCGTGTGATCTGCCAACTCGTTCCCGGTTTCGGCATGGACAAAGACAGTCAGGTCTCCACGATTAAGCGCGAGCCAGGGAATGATGTCCCCGAACTGTTCCGGTTTGAAAGCAACCTGATAACTCCACCGGGGATGCGGGCCGACAGGCTTTTCGTGAAACCGGCCCATCTCAATATCGAACTGCCGCTCGATCACCTCGCGGAGCGCACGCGCGGCCTCCGCGCTACCCGCATCAAAATAAACATGGGCGTGATATCCGAGGATCTCGGAAGTGTCCTTGGTCATTAATGTGTCCTTTCCGGCATCCGGTCACGAGCCGACAGAATGACGATACAGATCCCGACACAGTACCGCACCCCGTCTGTTGTAGCTTATGGTTAACAGACTTTGACTGACGCGTTTCTTTCTGGTGCACTTATCAGGCGGCGAAGCGAGGCGAACGGGCGGGAGATACGTCATGGCCCTTCACACAACCGGGATTTGCAACTTCGGCTGGACGGCGCCGGACTTCCGGCTGAAAGGGATCGACGGTGCGGAACACAGCCTTGCGGATCTTCGCGGCCCGAACGGCACACTCGTCATGTTTATCTGCAACCATTGTCCTTATGTGAAGGCAATCGCTGGAAAAATCGCGCGAGACACTGCGAAGCTGGCCCCTCTTGGCATTGCCTCGGTTGCCATCATGTCGAACGATACCGATGCCTATCCGGCGGACTCCTTCGACAACATGATCAGGTTCGCCGCCACGCATAAATTCACCTTCCCCTATCTGATCGACGAAACCCAACAGGTCGCCCGTGCCTACGATGCGGTCTGCACGCCGGACTTCTTCGGCTTCGATTCGGGGCTCGGCCTGCAATATCGGGGGCGCATGGACGAAAGCGGGGCTTCACCGGTTGAAGGCGCCCGGCGCGACCTGTTCGAGGCCATGAAACTGGTTGCGAAGACCGGTCATGGCCCACAAGACCAGATCGCCAGCATGGGCTGCTCGATCAAATGGAAACCTGATGTCTGAAGTACAGGGATTTGATGCTGGCTACCTGACATTGCCGTCATCCCTGACATCGGAGGGCAAAGATTTCATCTCGTACTGGGATTCCCTGCGCGAAGGCCGGTACTTCCCCGACCGCAAGGATATTGAACCGGGTGCCATCAAGCGCCTGCTCCCCTACATCGTCATCCATGATCTCGTTTCACCAAACCTCATTCGGCTTCGCCTGATCGGGACCGCTGTGGCTGAGGATTATGAAAAAGATATCACCGGCTGGAACTACCTCGACATGGTTGAACCGGCGCGCAGGGAAGCGGCTTCCAGGGCATTATTCATCCTGCACGATACACCGGCCGGCATGTCCGTGACGCTGCGCTCGACAACCCGCTCTGGAAATTCCTGGACCCGACAGACGATCGATCTTCCTATTTCCGATCTCAGGAGCAATCGCAAGCTGATCATTTCCTGCAGCCTGCGGGCAAAGTCAGGCATGTCTGCCGTTCCGGGAAACCCCGAGCTCCGGGTACAGCAGATCACAAGCCGGGAGTTTTTCGATATCGGCGCCGGCATTCCATATCACCCGGAGTGACGGGACCGCTATTCCCCAACAAGAGTATTAATCAGAACCACGAAGATCATGACCGGCACGACGATTCTGAGCAGCCAGATCCATACTCCGCCTAAAGCCCCCTCCAGTCCGGCAAAACTGACCGCATCGCGGCGGTAAAGGCTCCAGCCGACGAAGAGGCTGACGAGAATCCCGCTAAGCGGCAGGAGAAGCGATGACGCGACAAAATCGAAGACCTCGAAAAGTCCCCCTCCCGCCAGCCTGACCTCTTTCAGCAAACTGAAACTCAGGCCGGGAATCAATCCGACAACGAGAACGACAGCAACCATCGACAGGGTTGCATATGCCCGGGACAAGCCGAAACGATCCATGCAGACCGCGACCGAAACCTCCAGAACCGAAATCATCGATGTCAGTGCCGCCGCCGCCAAAAGGAAAAAGAACGCGGGCGCCAACAACGTCCCGCCATAGATCTCCTCGAAAACACCCGGCAGCACGACAAAAGCAAGCTCCGGTCCGGATGATGGATTGAGGCCATGCGCGAAGACCGCGGGGAAAATCGCGACGCCGGCCAGCACGGCAAAAAGACTATCGCCGATCACAATATAAACCGCCGACTTCAGGACCGGCGTATCGGCCCTCATGTAACTGCCATAAGTGACGAAAATGGCCATCCCGATCCCTATGGAAAAGAAGGCCTGCCCCAGAGCCGCAACATAAACGCCGGGATCCGAGAAAGCCGCCGGATCGAGTGCAAACATGTAGGTCAGCCCGGCAGCACCGTCGGGGCGGAACAGGCCGTGAAGGGCAAGGCCAATCATGATTCCCGCCAGTACTGGCATCATCAACCGGTTAAGCCGCTCAATCCCGTGCTCGATGCCGCGTGCAACCA
The DNA here is from genome assembly GCF_014904795.1 of Nisaea nitritireducens. Classification (GTDB taxonomy): domain Bacteria; phylum Pseudomonadota; class Alphaproteobacteria; order Thalassobaculales; family Thalassobaculaceae; genus Nisaea; species Nisaea nitritireducens. Next base: position 293,649 of record NZ_JACZFS010000009.1, on the reverse strand, counting down.
CCAGCCCCGCAAACAGAACCGCGCCTGTCTGCCAGAGCATTGGTTCCATGACGCGTTCCGAGAAGCCGGAGAAGTAACCGGCATAATCAGAACCGCCCGCCTCCCAGAGCCCGCCGCTGATGGCGGAATAAAAGTAACGGAAGGTCCAGCCGGCGATGACGGAGTAAAAACTCAGAATGACAGTCCCGGCGATGGCTGCGGCCCAGCCGGCATGTCGCAAGGGGCTGTGCGGCGCCAGCGCGGGAAAGGCTGAAACAGTGTCGAGACGCGCCGTGCGCCCTACTGCCAGCTCCGCTATGACCAACGGCAGCCCGATCAGGACGACGCACACTAGGTAGATCAGCAGAAAGCTACCGCCGCCATTTTCGCCGGCGACATAGGGGAATCGCCAGATATTCCCGATTCCGACTGCCGATCCGATCGTCGCGAGAATGAAGCCAAGCTGGGTGCCCCATTGTTCGCGTTCCGCCATCAGGTCGCATCTCCGGGATCTCCATCCCGCCGGACCTCGTCCAGAATCCAGTCACGAAAAACAGAGACCTTTTTCGATCTCAGGGATTCCTCGCGGCAAACAAAATAATAGGCCAGCGTCGCCGGCGTCTCGACCTCGAACGGCCGAATCAAACGTCCCGCGCGCAAGTCCTCGGTCACCAGCTGCGAGCGCGCCAGGGCGACCCCTTGCCCTTCGATAGCTGCCTGCAAGACCATGTCCATCTGCGTGAAGAAAGCGCCCCGGCGCACATCAACGCCTTCGATACCGAAATGATCCAGAAAGTGAACCCAGGTTTCGCCGGAGAAGCTGTTCACATCATGCAGTAATGGATAATGCTTCAGGTCTTCCGCGCTCTTCAGGCCCGGAGGCCGCGCTGCGACCTCGGGGCTGCAAACAGGATAGATACACTCCGTCATGATCTGCTGGATATGAACCCCCTCCTCCTTGCCCTCACCGAGACGTAACGCCACATCGACGCCGTCTGTCACGAAGTCCGCTCGGCGGTCTTCCGCCGCGATCCGGACATCGATTTCAGGATAACGCATTCGGAATCTGGACAGCCTGGGGATCAGCCACTTAACGGCGAAGGACGGCAGAACACTGACCGTCAGCGGGCGCCCCTCCTCATGCTCCTTCAGGTCGTTCACCGCTGACAGCAAGCGGGAGAAGGCCTCCCGCACCGCCGGGGCGAGACGTGCGCCTTCCGGGGTCAGCTCCAGCGCCCTTGGGCGCCGCAGGAACAAGGGGCAGCCGAGCTCCGCCTCCAGGGCCTTGATCTGCTGGCTGATCGCAGCCGGGGTCACGAACAGCTCTCCGGCCGCAAGCTTGAAACTCATATGCCGTGCCGCAGCTTCAAAGCAGCGCAGGCCATTTAGGGGTAAGCGGCTCAACATGATTTAGCTGAACTAATCCATTTGGCAGATTAACTCGTTTGATGAACGGCCATTTGTAGCCCAAATTCTCAAACACCGACAGACACGAATGAGCGTGTGTGACGAATTGATTAAGGAGAACTTTCATGTTCAAGAACGAAACCCTGAACGTCGCTCCTGCCGCATGCATGACAGCAGGAACCAATGGCTCGGTCTTCACGCACAAGCGTGGCCGTGGTGGTGTTGTGCCTGCGATCGTCACGACACTGCTTACCTGGCAGGACCGGTTGCGCCAGCGCCAGTCCCTTCGGGAGCTCGGAGAGCGCGAACTTTCCGACATGGGCATCAGCTGGGCCGAAGTCGAGTACGAGGTCAGCAAACCGTTCTGGATTCGCTAAGACCTAGCGGGCGTCGCGGTCTCAAAGCCGCGGCACCCCTCCCCCCCTCCGACTATCGGGCATCAAAGTCCAGCACCACCTTTTCGCTTGCCGGGTGGGACTGACAGGTCAAAACGAAGCCCCTCTCCACCTCTTCCTTGGCAAGCGTGTAATTCAGATCCATCTCGACGCGGCCTTCTAAGACTTTTGCCCTGCACGTGCAGCACATCCCACCCTTGCAGGCGTAGGGCAAATCCGGTCTTGCCCCCAGGGCAGCGTCGAGAATGGAGACGTCGTCAGCACCGAGCGTAAACTCTGTACGCACCCCATCGAGAATGATGGCGACGTCCGCTCCCGCGCGCACCGCTTCGGATTCATCCACGAGGCGGCTGCGCCGGGCCGCGGCCGCTTTCGCAGCCGCATCGCCCGCAGGCGCAAACAGTTCGAAGAGCACTTTTTCCTCCTCGACACCGTGCGCCGCCAGCGCAGCCCGAACATCACCGATCATGCCTTCCGGCCCGCACAGGAAGAACCGGTCCACCGCGTGCACGTTCAGGATCGATCGGAAGAAGCTCTCGCATTTCTCCCTGTCGATCCGCCCGTTCAGCAGCGCGGCTTCCTGCGGCTCCCGGCTCAGTACATGCAGAACACTGAAACGGGATGGATAGCGGTTCTTAAGGTCAAGCAGAGCCTCGCGGAACATGATCTCCCGCACCGATCTGTTGCCATAGAACAAGGTAAACCGGCTCTCCGGCTCCGCTGCCAGCACGGATTTTGCGATCGAAAGGACTGGTGTGATCCCGCTTCCGGCAGCGAACGCCACATAAGTCCGGGCGGCCTCCGGGTCCGGCTCAACCGTGAAGCGCCCCTCCGGCAGCATGACATCGAGCATATCCCCCGGCTTCAGCCCGTCATTCGCAAAGCAGGAAAAGGCACCGCCTTCGACCCGCTTTACCGCCACTCTGATCTCGCCGTCATCAAGGCCACTGCAAATCGAGTAGGACCGGCGCACGTCCTGACCATCGATCTCATGGCGCAATGTCAGATACTGCCCCGGCGAATACCGAAATGCGGCACGCTGTTCGTCGGGTATATCAAGCGCGATGGAAACGCTGTCGGATGTTTCCGGGCGCACGTCGCGCACTTTCAGACTGGTGAAACGCGCCATGGCAGCACTCCCTAGAGACACTTGAAATAGTCGAACGGTTCGGCGCAGTCAGTGCACCGGTAGAGCGCCTTGCAGGCGGTCGAGCCGAATTGGCTGAGAATCTCGGTATGTTCCGAGCCGCAACGCGGACAGGCAACGACCGGGTCGATGCCGAGCAATGATTTCTTGGAGGTGGATTGCTCCGCCGGCGGTGCAATGCCGATGCCCTTGAGCTTTTCCCGCCCCGCCTCGCTCAGCCAGTCCGTCGTCCAGGCAGGCGCCAGCACTGTCTTGACCTCTGCCTTGTCGAAACCGGCGCCGAGCACAGCGTCACGCACCATCATCTCGATATATGCCATGGCCGGGCAACCGGAATAGGTCGGCGTAATCGTCACAACCGCAGCATCACCGGAGACTTCGACGTCCCGCACCACGCCAAGATCGACCACCGACAGGACCGGAATCTCGGGATCGGACACAGCTTCAAGAGCCTGCCAGAGGCGCCCTACCGGATCTTCAGTGACAGAAGCGGGCTCGGCCATGCATCACCATTTGGCATCCGGATAAGCCCGTGGCAGGAACTGCATTTCCGCCAGCAGGAATCCCAGATGCTCCGAATGGACGCCCTTCTTGCCACCGCCGATGGACCAGGTAGCTTCCGGGACCGTGAGCGTGGCCTCACTGAGTACAGCCGTGACCGCGTCACGCCAGTTCTCGTGGAAATCGCCCGGATCGATCGCGATCCCGGCCTGCATCATCATCTCATCGATGGCATCGCCGTCGAACAGCTCCTTTGTGTAGCCCCAGAGCTGTTCGAGCGCAGCCTGTGCCCGCGCCCGGCTCTCTTCCGTCCCGTCCCCGAGGCGAATGACCCACTGCCCGCTGTGGCGGCGATGATAGACCGCCTCCTTGATGGCCTTGGCCGCGATGTTGGCGATTTCCTGATTGGTCGACTTTGTCAGTGCCTGCAGTAGCTCGACATGGAAACAGTCGAACAGGAACTGGCGGACAATAGTATGGGCGAAATCGCCATTCGGCTGCTCGACCAGCAGAAAATTCCGCCAGTCCAGCACGTCGCGTTTGAAGGCAAGCGCATCGGCATCCCTTCCGGCACCTTCAACCGTCGCCGCCAGGTCGAGCCAAAGCGTGGACTGGCCAACAAGATCGAGCGCGATATTGGAGAGCGCGATGTCCTCCTCGAGGACCGGCCCCTTGCCGCACCATTCGGACAGCCGGTGTCCGAGGATCAGGCAATTGTCCCCCAGGCGGAGCAGATACTCGAAGAGCGCTTCGCGTTGCGCGGCGGCTGTCATGTCATGGTCTCCATTGGACCCGGGTCACAGGCATTCCACTTCATCCGGCACCTCATAGAAGGTCGGATGACGGTAGATCTTGGCATCGGCCGGATCGAAAAGGGATTCCCTGTCTGCCGGTGCGGAGGCAACGATATCGGTCGACTGCACCACCCAGATACTCTCGCCTTCGCGCCGCCTTGTATAGACGTCGCGGGCATGCTGCAGCGCCATCTCGGCGTCGCACGCGTGCAATGATCCGACATGCTTGTGGGACAGGCCCTCGCGTGCGCGGATGAAAACTTCCCAAAGCGGCCAGTCATTCCCGGCTGTCATGCTTTCTCTCCTGATCCGCCGGTGCAAATGCGCCGGCAAGACATGCTGTTCGTATGTTATTCGGCTGCAATACGCGCTGCGCTTTCGCGCTGACGCTTCTTGTCCGCGTAAGCGACGGCAGCTTCACGAACCCATGCACCTTCTTCATGGGCCTTGATCCGGGCCGTCATGCGCTCCTTGTTGCAGGGGCCGTCACCGGAAACGACGCGCTTCAACTCGGCCCAGTCGATCTCACCGAAATCGTAATGGCCGCTCTCCTCGTTCCACTTCAGGTCCGGGTCCGGCATCGTGAGCCCCAGATACTCCGCCTGCGGCACCGTCATATCGATGAATTGCTGCCGCAGATCGTCATTGGAGACGCGCTTGATCTTCCAAGCCACGGATTGGGAGGAATGCGCGGAATCACGGTCGCTTGGACCGAACATCATCAGCGACGGCCACCACCAGCGGTCCAGCGCGCTCTGCGCCATGCGCTTCTGCTCCGATGTCCCGAAGGCCATCGACATCATGATTTCGTAGCCTTGGCGCTGATGAAAACTCTCTTCCCGGCAGATCCGCTCCATAGCCCTTGCATAAGGCCCGTAAGAGCACCGACAGAGAGCGATCTGATTAATGATGGCCGCGCCATCGACCAGCCAGCCAATCGTGCCGATGTCCGCCCAGGAGAGGACCGGATAATTGAAAATGTTCGAATATTTCGCCCGGCCGCTATGCAGCGCGTCAATCATCTCCGAGCGTGGCGTGCCGAGAGTTTCTGCCGCGCTGTAGAGATAAAGGCCGTGCCCGGCTTCATCCTGGATCTTGGCCAGCAACTGCACCTTGCGGCGCAGGGACGGCGCTCGCGTGACCCAGCAGCCTTCCGGCAACATCCCGACAATCTCGGAATGCGCATGCTGGGAAATCTGCCGAACCAGGGTTTTCCGATACCCTTCGGGCATCCAGTCACGCGGCTCAATCTTGATTTCCTGATCGACCCGCGCCTGGAAACGTGCCGCTTCTTCAGTTTCCGAGGCTTGACCCGGACTTTGGCTTTCCACCATTGCGTTTCCTCGCTTAACTCGGACGTTGCCGAATAGCATCAACAATGTGATACATAATTTCCCAATCGTCCAGAAAAAACTGTATCATAAAATATAACAAGGACAGGACATGAACGACAGTCAGACCAGCAGTGGCGCACAGGAAAACGCGGAAGAAACGGCCCGGCGCGTAGCCGACTGGATGTACGCGAACGACGCGGCGACAAAAGCCCTTGGCATGCAGGTCGAGGAAATTGCGCCCGGATATGCGCGGCTGCGCATGACAGTGCGCGCGGACATGCTGAATGGTCATCAAACCTGTCATGGCGGCATGATATTCACCCTCGCCGACAGCGCCTTTGCTTTCGCCTGCAATTCGGCAAATGCCCTGACAGTGGCCCAGAGCTGCGACATCAATTTCGTCAATCCCGCACGCGAAGGCGACGATCTGGTCGCAACCTGTGAAGAACAGTTTCACCGTGGCCGCTCGGGGATCTACGACACCGTTGTGACAACATCCGACGGCACACCCGTCGCCTTCTTTCGCGGCAAATCGCGGACCATCGGCGGTGCCCTCGTCGGTGACGCACCGCAATAATGAGCATCGCCGTTAATCCCGATACGCTTTCGGTTCTTGCCCGCGACACGCTCACGGAGCTGAAACCGCGCGCGAAGTCCCTGATCGTGACTGTCTACGGAGACGCCATCCTGCCGCATGGCGGCACTGCCTGGCTCAGCGACCTGATCAGATTGATGGAAGTCTTCGATGTCGGCGAGCGGGTGGTTCGGACCGCCGTTTTCAGATTGGCCCAGGACGATATCCTGACAGCACGGCATATAGGGCGCCGCAGCATCTATTCCCTGACTGAGAACGGCCGCCAGGAATTCGATGCCGCGCAAAGGCGGATTTATGCGCCGCCCCGCACCCGCAAAGCCGCCGATGCAGCCTGGCAGATTGCCCTGCTGACAAGCGCTGTGGACAGCGCCGAGCGTGACGCTCTCAGAAAGGCCCTGGGATGGGCGGGATACGGCTCTCTCGGCCCGCAGGTCCTGCTCGGTATCGGAGGCGATCTCGACGGAGCGAAGCAGGAACTTGCAAATCTCGGACTTGAAGACCGGGTCGCATTGTTCGAAGCCGCCCCGGGCTCCCCAATAGAGACCTTGCGCACCTTGTGTCGTGAAACCTGGGACCTGGAAGAGACCGACAATGCCTATCGGGCCTTTATCGATAGCTTCGATCCGGTTCTGAACGCCCTTGAAGAAAACCACAGGCTCCTGACGCCGGAGACGGCGTTCGAGCTGCGGATATTGATGGTTCACGTCTACCGGCGGGCATTGCTCCGTGATCCGGGCCTTCCCGCCGACATCATGCCGGAGACATGGAGCGGACGCCGGGCGACCGACCTTGCCGCTCGGATGTACGATATCCTCAAAGAACCGGCACAGTCGTATCTGGAAAAGACTGTCAACGGCGTGGACGGCTCCCTGCCGCCTCCATCTGATGCCTATTTCTCGCGTTTCCAGGGAATGGTCGCCTGATCCCGCTGCCGACTGCCCGGCGACGGCATCCCGCCCGATCTGATTTTGCCCGCCGCCTCAATCCAGTATTCCCTTTCTGTCTGAAAATCGGAACCAGACACTCGCCATGCCCCCCGCCGGGATGATTTAATGAGTCCAGCGTCAAAAAGCGGACGCGCAACCGGTCTATACCTGACAACTCATCAAGCCGGCTTTGGGGATCGAGGTCATGATCGAGATCTACATAGAATGCTGGGCCAGTCCGGACGGCATACGGTATCCGTGGTCAATCTGGCAGGACGGCCGACAAGTCGAATCCTCGCACGCATCCGGGCTCTACGAGGATCAGGATCGGGCAGAAGCCGAGGCACGGCGATATTGCGCCGAAGTGCTGAAAACGGAACCGGGCAATGTTGTCCGGCTATGATGAGCGTCATTCATTGACGACCGGTGGTCATACGTCTTTACTAACGTCAGTTCCTTTCCGACTGCTCTCTTTTAAAAACCGATTGTATCGAAATGCCTGAGACCTCTGTGCAAGGCCGCCTCGCGGTCGATGTCGGCGGCACCTTTACGGATGTCGCACTCGAATTTGGCCCCAAGCGCTTCACGGCGAAGGTGCTGACAACCCCGTCAATGCCCGAGCGCGGTGTGATGGAGGGGATCGAAAAGGCGCTTGAGGTGGCCAATGCCTCGCCGGCCGATATCGGTCTGCTGATCCACGGCACCACACTGGCAACGAACGCCTTGATCGAACGGAAAGGCGCGAAGACGGCGCTGATCACCACCGAGGGCCTACGGGACTCCGTGGAAATGGCCTTCGAGAACCGGTTCGAGCAATATGACATCAATATCGATCGGCCGGACCCGCTGGTGCCGCGCAATTTGCGCTGGTCCGTGCGCGAGCGTCTGAACTTCCGGGGCGAAGTGCTGATCCCGCTGGACGAGGCGAGCGTCGATGCCCTGGTCCCGCTGATCGAGAGCCACGACATCGGATCGATCGCCATCGGCCTTATTCACTCCTACGCCAACGGCGCTCACGAAGAGCGTGTCAGCGAAATCCTGCGCAAGGCCCTCCCCAATCTCAGCATCACGCTGTCGAGCGAGGTTTGCCCGGAAATCCGCGAATATGAGCGGCAATCGACGGCATCGGCCAATGCCTATGTGCAGCCGATCATGTCCCGCTATCTCGGCATCCTGCGTGAGGATCTGAAAAAGCGCGGTTTCGCTTGTCCGGTTCTGCTGATGACATCCGGCGGCGGCCTGACCACGCTGGATACGGCGATGAAATTCCCGATCCGGCTGGTCGAATCCGGCCCCGCTGGCGGCGCCATCCTGGCGAGCGAAATTGCCCGCGAGTGCGATCTTGCCAGCGTCGTCTCCTACGACATGGGCGGCACCACCGCGAAGATCTGCCTGCTGGACGATTTCATGCCGCAGACCACGCGCACCTTCGAGGTCGCGCGGGTCTACCGCAACATGAAGGGCAGCGGCTGGCCTGTCCGCATTCCCGCCATCGAGATGGTCGAGATCGGTGCCGGTGGCGGTTCCATCGCGGCTGTCGACAAGCTCGGCCGGATTGCTGTCGGCCCCCACAGCGCCGGTGCCGACCCGGGACCGGCCAGCTACGATCAGGGCGGCACCCGGCCGACCGTGACCGACGCTGACGTAGTACTTGGCAAGATCGACCCGGCGAGCTTCGCCGGAGGATCGGTCGCGCTCAATCCAGAGAAGGCCAAGGCCGCCCTCAAGGCCGAGGTCGGCGACAAGATGGACCTTTCCGAAGCGCTTTCCGCCTTCGGTGTCTGCGAGATCGTCGACGAGAACATGGCCAACGCCGCCCGCGTCCACGCCATCGAGTGGGGCAAGGATATCGCGGCACGGGCGATGATCGCTTTCGGCGGTGCGGCCCCTCTGCACGCCGCAAGACTGGCAGAGAAACTCGACATTCCGACTGTCGTTGTGCCGACCGGCGCCGGTGTCGGCTCGGCAATCGGCTTCCTGCGTGCACCGATCTCCTACGAAGTCGTCCGCTCCAGATACGTCAAGCTTTCGGACTTCGATGCGGGTGAGATCAATACACTGCTCTCCGGCATGGCGGACGAGGCCCGCGTCATCGTTTCAAGTGGTGCCGGCGGGGCCGCGCTCCAGGAAACCCGGACAGCCTTCATGCGCTATGTCGGACAGGGCCATGAAATTGCCGTTCCCCTGCCCGACGGTGCCCTGACCGCAGACCATGCTGACACGATCCGGGCAGCGTTTGAGAGCGAGTACAAGCGGCTCTATGGCCGGATCATCCCGGGACCGGAACCTGAGATCCTGAGCTGGACGCTGACCATGACGGCCCCGCGGCCGCAGATCCCGGCCGAGCTGACAGCGCCCAGCGGCGGAGCGGCGGAAGCAACCGGCAATCGTGAGCTATTCGATCCGGCCACCGGCACCTATGTCGAAGCCAAGATCTACTGGCGCGACAGCCTGCCGGTTGGCGCATCCATTCAGGGTCCGGCCATCATCTCCGAGTCCCAGACCACGACCATCGTGACATCCGCGTTCGACGCGACCGTCAACGAACTCGGGTACCTCATCCTGAACCGCAAGCAAGCGGCCTGAGGGAGCACAGACATGAGCCAGAAATCAGCCCTCGACCAGATCCGCATGCAGATCCAGTGGAACCGTCTGCTCTCCGTTGTGGAAGAGCAGGCCCAGACCCTGATCCGGACCGCTTTCAGCACTTCCGCCCGTGAGGCTGGAGATATTTCCGCCGGCGTCTATGACTGCAAGGGCCGCATGCTGGCCCAGGCGGTGACCGGCACGCCGGGTCACGTCAATGCCATGGCCGCCTCGGTCGGGTTCTTCCTGGAGAGGTTCCCTCTAGAGGTCATGAAGCCGGGCGACATCTTCGTCACCAACGACCCCTGGCTCGGCACCGGCCACCTGAACGACTTCACCGTGGTCACCCCGACCTTCCTCGGCAACGAGATCGTCGCGCTTTTTGCCTGCACCACCCACGTGGTCGATGTCGGCGGCAAGGGTTTCGGGCCTGACGGCCGGCAGATCTACGAGGAAGGGATCAATATCCCGATCATGCGGCTGGCCGAGAACGGCGAGTTCGTGGAGCCGGTGCTTGCCATCATCCGCAACAATGTCCGTAATCCGATCGAGGTCGAGGGCGATCTCTATTCCCTCGCAGCCTGTAACGATGTCGGCGGTACGCGCCTGATCGACATGATGCGCGAGTTCGGCATGGAGACGCTCGACACGCTCGCCGATTATGTGATCGAGAGCGCACGGGCAGGCATGGCCGCGGAAATCCGCGAATTACCGAACGGCACCTACCACAATTCCATGCGGATCGACGGCTATGAAAGCCCGATCGATCTGGTCGCCGCGCTGACAATCCGTGACGAGGAAATCGAGGTCGATTTCACCGGTACCTCCGGCATATCGAGCTTCGGCATCAACGTGCCGCTAACCTACACGCAGGCCTATGCCAGCTTCGGCATCCGCTGCGTCGTCGGCGGAGCGGTGCCTAACAATGCCGGCTCCCTCGCCCCGGTGATCATCGGCGCGCCAAAAGGCTCCATCCTCAATGCCGAGCATCCATGCGCGGTAACCGCCCGGCACGTGATAGGTCAGATGCTGCCGGACGTCGTGCTCGGCTGCCTCAACCAGGTGATCCCCGACCGGGTACCGGCTGAAGGAACCTCCTGCCTCTGGAACCCGGTGCTGCTCGGCGGGCACGGCCTGACCGATGAGGATTACGGCGACGCAACGCCGTTCGCCATCAATACCTTCCATGCAGGCGGCACAGGCGCGCGCCCGGACAAGGACGGGCTCAACGCCACGGCGTTCCCGTCCGGTGTTCGAAACACCCCGATTGAGGTGAACGAGACCATCGCTCCGCTGGTGATCTGGCGTAAGGAATATCGTGCCGACAGTGGCGGCGCCGGGAGGTATCGCGGCGGCGTCGGTCAGGTGATGGAGATTTCCCATTCCCAGCATGCCCCCTTCGCCATCAACTGCATGTTCGACCGGGTGACCTACCCCCCACGCGGCCGCAACGGCGGCGGTGACGGGACGGCCGGTATCATCGAACGGGCGAACGACGGCAGCCGGTTGAACTCGAAAGGCCGGCAAAGCGTCAACGGAGACGACAAGCTGATAATTTCCATGCCGGGAGGCGGCGGTCTCGGAAATCCGCACGAACGCGATCCGTCAGAGGTTGCGCGGGACGTCCTGCTCGGCTTTGTTTCGCCCGAGGCGGCAGAGACGGTATATGGTGTCGCCGTCGATGGAAAAGGCATGGTGGACGAAGCTCGAACGAAGGGTCTTCGCGCCGCCAGCTAACGCAGAGCCGAGGAAGAAAAGCATGGGATCAGGAAGCGCTCCGGACATCCGTCTCGATGGGCTCGCAAAGAGCTTCACCGATAATGAGGTGCTGCGGTCGGTCTCCCTGAATATTCCCGCCGGACAGTCGACGGTCCTGATCGGGCCGTCGGCGAGCGGGAAGTCCGTCTTGCTTAAATGTCTGGTCGGCCTGATGCAGGTCGACAGCGGCAGCATGCGCTATGGCGATCTCGAACTTAGTGGCATGAGCACCGACGAATGGAGCGATTTCCAGGGTCGCATCGGCATGCTGTTCCAGCAAAACGCCCTCTTTGACAGCCTCAGGATCTGGGAAAATATCGCCTTCCGCCTGATCAATCACGAAGGGGTTTCGCGATCCGAGGCACGCGACCGTGCGGTTAAACGCATGGCTTCCGTCGGGCTCGGCGAGGAAATGGCCGATCTGTACCCGGTGGAACTGTCAGGCGGCATGCAGAAACGAGTCGGTGTTGCCCGGGCCATGGTCGGCAACCCGGAGCTGCTGATCCTCGACGATCCGACGGCGGGGCTCGACCCGATTCTGACCAACACGATCCTCTCGCTGATCGAGCGGGAAACATCAGGCAAGGGCACAACCGTGCTTGTCGTGACCGGCGACATGAAGGCAGCACGCAGCCGCTTCGACAATGTCGCCATGTTGTTCGACGGCGAGATCAAATGGTCTGGAAAGCGCGATGATGTTCCGGAGGCGGACAACCTCTACCTGGATCAAATGATCAATAGCCGAGCCACCGGACCGATCAAGATGCGCCTCGCCGCCCGGGGCTGATCCCTCCCGCATTCAATTGATCTGGATCAATGCCGGCCGGCGGGCCGCTATGCATGCTTCATCTGTTTTCATGCCACCGGCATATGAAACAGGAAAGCGAACCGGCTATGGATGTGGCTTCTCCAGCATTGATGGAACGAACCGGAACCGGGCCCTGCTGTGGGTGCGAGGAGTTGAGGTGCCCTATCCGTCAAGCGGTCGGCAAAGCCGGGCTCTCCACATGCCCTAATGCGGTTACCCGCATTTCTGCACGAGCCGGAGAGAAGCTGGATGTTGCGGGTTTTGCGCCGGATACCATCTTCCGCATCGTTAACGGCATGCTCATGCAGGAACATATTTCCGATGACGGGCGCCGTCATATCGCGGCCTTCAAGACCAATGGCGATCTGTCCTGGCCCCTGCCGCAACAGGAGTCCGGCGATATTCGCGAATTCTACGAAGCCGTACAGCCGACTGAACTTTGCATCATCTCCGTCGATCCGATCACGCAAAGCGCACCCGGTGCGGCGGGATTGGTCAAAGCTCTTTACAGTGCCGCCCGAGACGAAGTCAGCCGCACCCAGGCGCGGATGTTCCTGCTGGCGCGGTCGTCCGCGGCCGAACGCCTCGCCGGTTTCCTGCTGGACCTTGCCGAACGCACCGGCCGGGTAACCAAGCGCGGGGTGGAGCTGAAGCTCAGCATGCGGCGCGAGCGCATCGCCGACCATCTGGGCATGCAGCCGGAAACCATCAGCCGGATCATGTCCAGCTTCAAGAAAGCCGAAATCATCCGGCTTCCTCGCCCGTCTCTGGTTATCATTCCCGACCTGAAAGCTCTTTCGAGCGTCGCTTTAGGAACGACCTGAGCCTCAATCGTCTGAGGATTGTCAGGATGTCTGCGCCAGTTCCGAAAGGACGCTGGCATCCGTTGCTTCGTTTAACGACAGGATGCGCTCCGCGAGTTCATCTGTCCGACTGGCGCCTAGGAACGGTTCACTCATGGTCCCGAACTTGGCCAACAGGCGGCGACGCTGCTCCGGCTGATCGGATGCAGGAACGCCCACATTCTGCGTTTCTTCCACCGAAGAGCCGTCTTTCAGATCGAGCTTAACCCGGCCGAAGCTCCAGATATCGCTCTCGATACCAACGACCATGGAACGCCGACCCAGGGCGCGTAGCGCGTCATCCTGAGCCGTCGCGTCCGTGTAGGCGTCGAGATCGCCCGTATCCACACCGCTCAAAGCCATGCCGACCGTATGCTTCAGGCTGAACTTGATCTCAAGGCCGGTTTCCGGGCGATCGATATTGCAGACGGTCAACGCACCCTTGTTCACCTCGATGGTCGCGCGGTCCACTGCTCCGGGCTCAATGGAATGAAGCTCACGAAGCCGACGGGCCGCCTCGATCGGCGAGTGGGTCAGGTAGCAGGCCGCATGATACTTGAAGAGATTCTCTTCCACCGCGAAAGACCGGTTGCCGCCAGACGTCATTTCGACCGGGAAAAACCCATTGGACTGGGTATCGGCAAGGCCTTGTGCGCATTCAATGGCATCGGTGCGCGACGTCATGCCCTTTTTCGCCAGCCGGGCCGCCAGCAATCCATTCATCGCCGCTTTGCCAACCTGGAAAGGCTTGGACATGGTGCCGAACATCGACTTGAGGCCTGCGGCCTGCGCGATGGCAAGGCCGAGCGCATGCGCCGTCTGTTCGGCATCGAGCCCAAGCAAGCGGGCCGAGGCCGCGGCAGCGCCAACCGTGCCGACCGTGGCCGTCATATGCCAGCCAAGGTCGTAATGCCCCTCACCGACCATTTCAGCCGTCAGAACTTCTGCTTCATAGCCAACGATGAAGGCCTCAAGGAAGGCACGCCCGGATACCGGCTGCATGTCGGAAATCGCCAGCAATGCCGGAACCAGCGGAACGGTCGGATGCCCCAGCATCCGGGAGTTCACATCGTCGTAATCGAGTGCATGCGACGCAGCACCATTCACCAGTGCCGCATTAAGCGGGCTAAGTGCGTTGGCACGACCGATCAGACGCGCCGGCCCAGTGCCCTCTTCCCCCATGGTTTCGGCAAGAATATGACTTAGCGGCTCCCGGCTTCCGGCGATGGTCACGCCAAACCAGTCAAGCACGGCATCGGTCGCCCAGGTGCGCGGCACGGCACCGATATCATCGGACCCGATTGAAACAATCCAGTCAGCCAGCGCGCGTGTCGCCGCAGCCGGTCCGTCCTGATTCGCACTGTTGATTTCAGCTCTGCCCACAATTTCCTCCCTCGTCGGCCGGTCCGGTCGAGGCTTGCCCCCAATTGAGTCATGTCCCGGATTGAGTCATGTCATGGTCGCGTGCAAGGCACTTCGCCATGATCAGTGATCAACCGGAATGCGGGACCGGATCATCATGAGCCATCGAACCATGGAAGAAACCGAGAACCAAAGTGCGGCTTTGGAATTTCTGGCCCTCGCGAAAAACTATGATCCGCCCCCAGATGAAGAGCCCGTCCATATAGCGACCCATGGCTCGCACGTTTTCCTTGCCGGGGATCGGGCTTACAAGATGAAGCGCGCAGTCTCTTTCCCTTACATGGATTTCGGCACGCTCGAACGCCGGAAGACCTTCACGGAAGCCGAGCTCACGCTGAATAGTCGCGCCGCACCCGACCTCTATCTCGGCATTCGCCGCCTGACCCGGGAGAAAGACGGCGCTATCGCATTCGACGGTCCCGGCGAGACCATTGAATATGTTCTGGAAATGCGGCGCTTCGAGCAGGACGCGCTGCTGGACAGGATGGCGGAAGATGGCACACTCACTCCGGAATTGATCGAGCAAACGGCAGATCGCATTCGCGCCTTTCATAATGCCGCAGAATCACTTCCAGCCGACGATGCATCGGGAGCAGGCGCCGAAGGAATGCGCTGGGTGATCGAGGAAAACCTCGAGGAATTTGCAGCCCAGCCCGAGCATTTCCCTCCGGATGAAACGGCAGCCTATACAGCCCATGCACGCGAAGCGCTCGCGCAGCTAACCCCGCTGCTGGACGCCCGGGTCGAGGCCGGACATGCCAAACATTGTCATGGCGATTTGCATCTCCGGAACATCTGCCTGATTGATGGCGAGCCGACCCTGTTCGACGGCCTTGAATTCAATCCACGATTCGCCTGTATCGACACGCTCTACGATCTTGCCTACTTCCTGAGTGATCTGGACATCCGGGGCCTCCCCTGCTTGGCCAATCTTGCCTTCAACCGATACTTTATCGACGGCGGGTACGACGGGCTACCGTGCCTCCCCTTGTTCCTGTCCACGCGTTCCGCCGTGCGCGCGAAAATCATGGTGAGTGGCGCCGAGGCGCAAGAGGATCCCTCGATAAGAAAGGCAATGCTGGAGCAGTCGCGCGTGTCCTTTCAGGCCGCACAGCGTCAGATCGAACCGGCTACGCCTGTCCTGATCGGAGTCGGCGGATTTTCGGGTTCCGGCAAATCCACCCTGGCGCAGGCTCTCGCCCAATCCCTCTCTCCGCCCCCGGGCGCCGTCCACCTGCGCAGCGACGTCATCCGGAAGCGGCTGCACGGATGCGCCCCGACCGAACGCCTTCCGGCCGCGGCCTACAGCTCCGACTCCAGCGCCAAGGTCTACAGCACGATGCTGAGCCGGGCCGCTGAAGCATTGCAGGCCGGCTATACAGTGATCATGGACGCGGTGAACGACCGCCCGGAAGACCGGCAGGCCATCTCGGCTTTGGCCCAATCTCTTTCCGCTCCGTTCAAAGGCTTCTGGCTCGACGTCCCGGAGGAAGTCATGGCGCGGAGGATTGCCGGGAGGTCCAATGACGCATCGGATGCCACCGAAACGGTCATGCTGGCGCAGGCCCGGCATGGGCACGGGTCGCTCGGTAACTGGGAAACAACCAATGCCGGGGGAACCGCCGCGGCAACGCTTGCCCTTGTAAAATCCCGGCTCGGCCTGTTTTGACATAGGTCAACGCCGACCGGTTTCACATTTCATAGGCTATTGGCAGCAAAGACCTAAATGAGGGAGGTCGCCGTGCCTAAGATACTGAAAATACTACAAAAAGATCATCGGCATCATGACATTCTCCTGTCGATTCTCGAGAATCAGATCAAGGACGCGCACCTCACGGGTGAGCCCGACTACGAGATCGTGTCGGCAATCGTTGACTACTTCCTCACTTACCCAGCCGAATTCCATCACGCTCGCGAAGACAAAATTTACGAGAAAATCGTCGCACGGGATGCCTCTGCCGCGGAAGAAATCGGACCTCTCGAAGAAGAGCACGAGGCCTGCGAGGCTTTCATAAAAGCTTTCGCGGCTGCCCTGTCTAACGTCCTCGGCGCTGGCATCATTACGCGCAGCCAGTTCGCAAATGCGGCACTCGAATTCATCGAGTCGCAGCGGCGACACATACGGATGGAGGAAAGCATCTTCTTTCCAACGGCCTTACGGGTACTGACTTCCGAAGACTGGACCTCATTGGACGACGCGCTGTCGGACACCGCGGACCCAATCTTCGGCAGCCAGAAGGAAGGCCAGTTCGAGGCCTTGCGGCAGGAAATCATGGACTGGCAGAGCACCCAGGAGCCGGCCAACGACCATGTTCCCGGCGATCACAAGCTGCGCCTTTAAAAACAATCGGCCCGATCGGACAATCCAGGTGACTCCAACAACGAAAATGATGCGCATGGCGGGTGCGGCAGAGCACGCGCTCCTGCAGAAATACGGAACGCGCAATGTGCCGCGCTACACGAGCTACCCGACCGCGCCGCACTTTCACGAAGACATTAATGCAGAGGTCTACAAGCAGTGGCTCGGTGCATTGGGCGCCAGAGATTCCTTGTCCCTGTATCTGCATGTCCCTTTCTGCAAACAACTGTGCTGGTATTGCGGCTGCGCCATGCAGGTGGCCCGGAAATATGGGCCCGTTTCTGAATATGCCCGTGTCCTGGAACGGGAAATCGAGACCGTCGCGGATCACATCCGTCAGCCAGGTACGGTCCGTCATATCCATTGGGGCGGCGGCTCACCAAATCGGCTGAATGCGCATGATTTCAGCAGTCTGATGGCGGTTCTACGCAACCGTTTCCCCGTTGCGGAAGATGCAGAAATCGCCATCGAGATCGATCCGCGTAGTCTTGATGACAGCCTCGTCGAAGCCTATGCGCTTGCCGGGATCACCCGGGCCAGCCTCGGCTTGCAGGATTTCACCCCCGCTGTGCAGGCCGCGATTAATCGCGAGCAACCGTTTGAGTTGGTCGCGGATCGCGTTGGCGCGCTCCGTGCCGCGGGCATCAATGCCCTGAACTTCGATCTGATGTACGGCCTGCCGCATCAAGGCGTCTCCGATGCGGTCCGCAGCGTCAAACTGGCTCTGACCCTGGAGCCCAGCCGGGTTGCCGTCTTCGGGTACGCACATGTGCCTTGGATGCGCAAACACCAGAACCTGATACCTACCGAGGCTCTCCCGAGCCCGGAAGTCCGACGGGATCAGGCCGAGGCGATGGCGGAAATTCTTCTCTCCGCCGGCTATGTGCAGATTGGTATCGACCATTTCGCACGCCCGGGAGACAGCATGGCCGAAGCGGCCGAAGCCGGGACTCTGAAACGCAATTTCCAGGGTTACACGACCGACGCTGCATCCGCGCTGATCGGGTTTGGTGCATCATCCATCGGCGCGTTGCCCGGTGGCTATGTCCAGAACATCGCCGACACGCGGCTTTATGAGGAAAGTGTTCGGGAGACCGGCCTCGCAGTTACGCGCGGTATTGCGGTCAGTGCGGACGATCGGCTGCGCCGACAGATCATCGAAGGTCTGATGTGCGGCGATGCGGTCGACGTCGCCTCGCTTTGCGCCGATGCCGGCATTGACGTTAGCGCGTTATTCGATGACGCGACTCCTCTTAAGGAAATGCAAACGGATGGGCTGATAAACTGGAACGGGAAAATACTCGAAATAAATTCGCCCGGCCGTCCTTATGTTCGTGTCGTGGCGGCGTTTTTCGATGCGTATCTGCAAACTGGGAAAGCCCGGCATTCCGGGGCTGTGTGATCTCTGGAGGGTATCCCGGACTAAAAAATGCGGCGCTTTGCCGCTGCGCGGTCCGGCCACATGGCCGCATCGCATCTGTTGAGAGAGTTTCGGCCTCAGGGCCAGGATGACGCTGGAATTTGACTTGGATCAATGTAGCCACGGTCGAATGCTTCTAGCGTGCCATTAGCGGCTACTCCGGGTCCGGGGTGGTCAATTCGGTGTGTTCAGTATCGCGAGGGAAGTCATGAACAGCACACTAACCGCAAACCGCGACAGCGGCGGCGCATGGGTCATGGGCGTACTCTTCGCGCTTGGCTCTATCGTGAGCCTGCTTTGGATGGCGAAGGCAGCAAGCCCCGAATTGGGTTTCCATGCCTTTCTGTTCTTTGCCTTTTTCACCCTTGGCTGTTTCGTGCTGGTGAAACGCCACTACGACATGGCCGCAAACCCTGCAGTTCCCGTAGCCGGTGACGATGTAGGCTATATGGATGGCGTGATCCGTGCCGGGGCCATCGCCTCCACCTTCTGGGGTGTGGTCGGCTTCACCGTCGGCCTGGTCATCGCCTTGCAACTCGCCTTCCCGGTCCTGAACTTCGACCTTCCATGGACAAATTTCGGGCGCCTGCGTCCGTTGCATACCTCAGCCGTGATTTTCGCTTTCGGCGGCAACGTGCTGATCATGACTTCCTTCCACGTCGTACAACGGACCTGTAAGGCACGCCTCGCGGGCGGCCTCGCACCGTGGTTCGTGTTCTGGGGCTATCAGCTGTTCATCGTGCTGGCCGCGACCGGCTACCTCCTGGGCATCACCCAGAGTAAGGAATATGCGGAGCCGGAATGGTATGTGGATCTCTGGCTGACCATCGTCTGGGTGGCCTATCTGCTGGTCTTCCTCGGCACCCTCTGGAAGCGCCGCGAGCCGCATATCTATGTCGCGAACTGGTTCTACCTCGCGTTCATCATCACCATCGCGATGCTGCATATCGTGAACAACCTCTCCCTGCCGGTTTCCCTTGCCGGTGCGAAGAGCTATTCGGCTTTCTCCGGGGTACAGGATGCGCTGACCCAGTGGTGGTACGGGCATAACGCGGTCGGCTTCTTCCTGACCGCCGGCTTCCTCGCCATCATGTATTATTACATCCCGAAGCGGGCGGAGCGTCCGGTCTATTCCTACCGGCTCTCCATCATCCACTTCTGGGCGCTGATCTTCCTCTACATCTGGGCCGGCCCGCACCACCTGCACTACACGGCGCTGCCGGATTGGGCACAGACTCTCGGCATGACCTTCTCGATCATGCTCTGGATGCCGTCCTGGGGCGGTATGATCAACGGCCTGATGACGCTCTCGGGCGCTTGGGACAAGCTCCGCACCGATCCTGTTCTCCGTATGCTGGTCACCTCTGTCGCCTTCTATGGCATGTCCACCTTCGAAGGACCGGTCATGTCCATCAAGGCAGTGAACGGCCTCAGTCACTACACAGACTGGACCATCGGGCACGTGCATTCCGGTGCGCTCGGCTGGGTCGGCATGGTCAGCTTCGGCGCGCTCTATTGCGTGGTTCCGATCATGTGGAACCGGGAGCGGCTCTACTCGCTGCGTCTGGTTGGCTGGCACTTCTGGATCTCGACCATCGGCATCGTCCTCTACATCACCTCGATGTGGGTGTCCGGTATCCTTCAGGGCCTGATGTGGCGGGCGTATGACAGCCTCGGCTTCCTCGAATATTCCTTCGTCGAGACCGTTGAAGCCATGCATCCCTTCTATGTCATCCGGGCCCTCGGCGGCGCAGTGTTCGTCGCTGGTTCGCTGGTCATGGCTTACAATCTTTACCGCACCATGCGGGGCGATCTTCGTGATGAAGCCCCGTTCGTGGGAGCGCCTGTGCGCGCACCCCAGGCTGCGGTCGCGGCGGGAGAATGATCAATGTCGCTTCTCAATAAACACGCGATCTTCGAGAAGAACTCAATCCTGCTTTGTGTCGGCGTTCTGATCACCGTCGCCATTGGCGGTCTGGTGGAAATCGCTCCGCTTTTCTACCTCGAGAGCACCATCGAGAAGGTGAAGGGCATGCGGCCCTACACCCCGCTGGAACTGGCCGGGCGGAACATCTATATCCGCGAGGGCTGCTACAACTGCCACAGCCAGATGGTGCGGCCGTTCCGGGACGAGGCCGAGCGCTACGGCCATTACAGCCTCGCCGCGGAAAGCATGTACGACCATCCGTTCCAGTGGGGCTCCAAGCGGACCGGGCCGGACCTCGCCCGGGTCGGAGGACGCTACTCGGACGATTGGCACGTCGCGCACATGAACAATCCGCGCTCCGTGGTGCCGGAATCGATCATGCCAGGTTATCCGTTCCTCGCCGAATATTCGCTCAAGATTGAGGATCTCGCCGGTCACCTCGCCGCCAATCGCGGCGTAGGCGTCCCCTATTCCGACGAGATGATCGAGAAGGCCGTCGAGGACGCCCGCACCCAGGTCAACCCCGATGCCGACGACTTCGATGCATTCATGGAACGCTATCCGAAGGCTCAGGTCCGGGACTTCGACGGCAATCCGGAAAAGCTGTCCGAGCTTGATGCTCTGATCGCCTATCTCCAGATGCTCGGCACTTTGGTCGATTTCGACCTCTACGCCAAAGATCCGGCACTCAGGTAGGAGGAGGAACCCATGACGTATCAGACTGTTTCCGCCTTCGCCCAATCCTGGGGCCTGGTGTTCCTGGTCGTGATGTTCGGCACCGCCGTGGTCTACGCGCTGTGGCCCGGCAACAAGAGCAAGTTCAAGAAAGCCGCGCATTTGCCGCTTGAGGAGGATTGACCGTGGCTCACAATGTTGAAAAAGACGATGTGACCGGCATCGAGACAACCGGTCATGAGTGGGACGGGATCAAGGAACTCAACAATCCGCTCCCGCGCTGGTGGCTCTGGACTTTCTATGCCTGCATTATCTGGGCTGTGGGGTACTGGGTCGTCTATCCGACCTGGCCCCTGATCAGCAGCCATACAAAGGGCATGATCGGCTATTCCTCCCGTCAGGACGTGATGGACAAGATCGCCGAAGCCAAGGCGGCTCAGGCGCAGTATCTCGACCGGATCGAGGTCGCATCACTGGCCGATATCCGCAGCGACAGCGAATTGCTGAACTTCTCCCTCGCGGGCGGCAAGTCGGCCTTCGCGGTCAACTGCTCCCAGTGCCACGGCCAGGGTGCCCAAGGCTTCGTTGGCTACCCGAACCTGAACGATGACGACTGGATCTGGGGAGGCACGCCGGAAGAGATCTCTGCCACGATCCATTACGGAATCCGCTCCGACCATGACGACACTCGCTACAGCGAGATGCCGGCCTTCGGTAAGGACGGGTTGCTTGAGCGGCAGCAGATTGGCCAGGTCGTGGAATATGTCCTGAAGATCTCCGGGCAGGAACATGACACGGCGGCGGCGGCAGAAGGTCAGCCCGTTTTCGCCGAGCAGTGTTCGTCCTGCCACGGTGAAAAGGGCGAAGGCCTCCGCGACTTCGGAGCTCCCCGGCTGTCCGATGCGATCTGGCTCTATGGCGGTGATCGCCAGGCCCTGCGCGAGACGGTCAGCAATGCCCGCTTCGGCGTGATGCCCGCCTGGACCAACCGCCTCGACGAGGCGACCATCAAGCAGCTTGCCGTCTACGTCCACTCACTCGGCGGCGGCGAATAAACCTCTGTACTCCCGCCGGTTCCCCGGCGGGAGTACACCTCGTGCGTGATCCGGGTCCGGCCTTTCCGGCCCCCGTCAGTCAACCGACAAACAGGTCACCCCAATGGACCAGGCCAGCCAAGCAGCCAGCCAAGCCACAGCGCCATCGACGAATGTCGAGACGATCGATGTCGATGCCGTCAACAAGAAGGAGGAACGCTCCCTCTATAAGGCGCGCGTCAAGATCTATCCGAAGCGCGCAAAGGGTGTGTTCCGAAAGCTCAAATGGCTGGTCATGGCCGCGACGCTGGCGGTCTATTACCTGGCCCCGTGGATCCGCTGGGATCGCGGCCCGAACGCGCCCGATCAGGCCATCCTGATCGATTTCCCGGCGCGGCGTTTCTATTTCTTCTTCATCGAGATCTGGCCGGAAGAGGTCTATTACCTGACCGGGCTGCTGATTATCGCCTCCCTCGCCCTCTTCCTTGTCACCAGTCTCGCCGGGCGGGTCTGGTGCGGATACACCTGCCCGCAGACAGTCTGGACCGATCTCTTCATCTGGGTCGAGCGCCTGACCGAGGGTGACCGCAGCGCCCGCATCCGGCTCGACAAGGCGCCCCTATCCGTCAACAAAGTCGCCCGCAAAAGTATAAAGCATGTGTTGTGGATACTGATCGGCATGGCGACCGGCGGCGCCTGGATTTTCTATTTCGCCGATGCGCCGACATTGCTGGTCGATCTCTTTACCTTGCAGGCGCCCATCGTCGCCTACAGCACCGTCGCGGTGCTGACCGGCACGACTTATATTTTTGGCGGCATGATGCGCGAACAGGTCTGCACCTTCATGTGCCCCTGGCCCCGCATCCAGGGCGCGCTTGTCGACGAAGACTCGCTGATCGTCTCCTACAAGGACGACCGGGGCGAACCGCGCGCACCGTTCCGCAAGAACATGGACTGGGAGACACGGGGAGACTGCATCGACTGCAATCAGTGCGTCGCAGTTTGTCCGATGGGCATCGATATCCGGGATGGCCAGCAACTCGAATGCATCCATTGTGCGCTCTGCATCGATGCCTGCGACGAGGTGATGACTCGTATCAACCGGCCGCTGAACCTGATTTCCTACGATACCTACGTCAATCATGAGCGACGAGCGGCGGGAGAGCCGGAGCAGAAACCGCGGATCTTCCGTGCCCGCACCGTCATCTATACGGCCCTGATCGCGCTCGTCGGGCTGATCATGCTGGCCACGCTGATCACCCGGTCTACACTCGACATAAATATCCTGCATGACCGGAACCCGCTGTTCGTCAAACTGTCCGACGGCGGCATCCGGAATGGCTACACGATCAAGATCCTGAACAAGAAGCACGAGATACGGCGCTTCGAGATCGCGGTCGAGGGGCTGGAGAATGCGCTAGTCACTGTTGTCGGACTGGATGGGACCACCGGCCTCACAGTCCCGGCGGACCGGCTCGCCCAGTTCAGGGTCTTCGTCGCCGTCCCGGCGGCCAATGCGCCGGATGGCCGGGAAGACTTCAACTTCATCGTCACCGATCTCGCAGACGGCAACCGCGCCGTCAACGACACGGTATTCAGGGCCCCAGAGTAATGAGTGACACCCATATGAGCATGCCCATGAAGATCAAAGGCAAACACGTCCTGCTGATGCTACTCGCCTTCTTCGGCATCGTGATCGCGGTGAACGTCACCTTCGTCATCGTCGCCCTCGACACCTGGACCGGGCTGACCAGCCAAAAGTCCTATCAGGAGGGCCTGACTTACAATGCGGCTATCCGCGACGCAGAAGCCCAACGGGCACGCGGCTGGCAGGTGGAGATCGCCTTCAAGCGAGACCAGACGCCCCCTGGAATCATCACCATGTCCGTTTCGGCCCGCCTGTCGGACAATGCGGGCAAGGCGTTGATGCCCGCCAGCATCACCCTCGCCTTCCGCCATCCGATCAACGAGAATTACGACCAGCTTGTCACGCTCTCCGAGACGTCTGATGGGAATTATGTCGGGCAGGCTACCCTGCCCGCTGCCGGCAATTGGGATACGCGCCTGACCGCACACATGGCTGACGGAACACCGTTCCGTCAGGATGGAACGCTCTGGATCGAATAGGCACAAACATGAACGCCACCTCCGACAGCCCGACCGGCACGCAAAACATACAGACAGCTCCGCTTGCGAGCTGCTGTGAGATCGCGGCGGCCATGGATCTGGCGGATGATGTCATCCGGCCGGCGGATGTCGCCTCCTATGTTGTCGCCGGTGAAGACGGGATCTCGGACCTGCACCTGATTGTCAGGAACATGCACTGCCCGTCCTGCGTGCGGCAGATAGAGGGCGGCCTGAACGGACAACCCGGCGTTCTGACAGCCCGGCTCAACGCAACGACGCGCCGTCTGCATCTGCGCTGGAACGAGGGACAGACGGACGCGGCCTCCCTCGTCGGCGTCTTGGCCGATCTCGGCTATGAAGTCAGCCCCTACGATCCGGTGAAACTGGCGGCTTCGGCCAACACGGACGACCGGGATCTGCTGAAGGCCATGGCGGTCGCCGGGTTCGCCGCCGCCAACGTGATGCTGATCTCGGTTGCCGTATGGGCCGGCCTTGCGCAGGACATGGGCGAAGCGACGCGGACGCTGATGCACTGGCTCTCCGCGCTGATCGCCCTGCCTGCCGTCGCCTATGCCGGGCGTCCGTTCTTCCGCTCGGCCCTCTCCGCTGTCTCGCATGGCCGTACCAATATGGACGTGCCGATCTCGCTAGCCGTGCTGCTCGCCTGTGGCATGAGCCTGTTCGAGACCACCCGTGGCGGTGAGCATGTCTATTTCGATGCCTCGGTCAGCCTGCTTTTCTTCCTGCTGATCGGCCGGTTTCTCGACCGCTCGCTGCGGCGCAAGGTCGAGTCCGCCGCCCAGAACCTCCTGGCCCTCAGAGCCGTCTCAGCAACCGTAATCGGCCCTGACGGAAACTATGTCTCGATGCCGGTCGACTCTATCCGCCCCGGTATGAGCGTTGCCGTCGCAGCAGGGGAACGCCTGCCGGTCGATGGCCTTGTGGCCAGCGGCCAGACCGAAATCGATACCTCCATGGTCACCGGCGAAAGCCTGCCGCGCCCGACACGGATAGGCGACAAGGTCTTCGCCGGGACGGTCAATGTCGGCGCACCTGTCACCGTAACGGTAACAGCCACCGACGAGGGCACGCTGCTGTCGGAGATCGTCGGCCTCATGGAAGCCGCCGAGCAGGGCCGGGCCCGCTATGTGCGGCTGGCCGACCGGATGGCGCGCTGGTATGCCCCTGTTGTGCATGCTGTCTCTCTGGCCACCTTCCTCGGCTGGTTCCTGATCGGCGGGATGAGTTGGCAAGGCTCACTTTTGACCGCCATTACCGTTCTGATCGTCACCTGCCCATGCGCCCTGGGCCTCGCTGTACCGGCCGTCCAGGCGGGGGCGGTCGGGCGCCTGTTGAAAGCCGGAATCCTGGCAAAATCCGGGGACGGCCTCGAACGGCTCGCGACTGTCGACACCGTGGTCTTCGACAAGACAGGCACCCTGACCCTCGGTCACCCCGAACTGGTTGACCGGCATGATATCGCACTCGCCGATCTGAAGCGCGCCGCCGCGCTGGCCGCCGCCAGTCGTCACCCGCTTTCCCTCGCCCTGCGCCGGGTGGCCGGTCCGGTCGCCGCGCTCCAGTCGGTTGAGGAAATCCCGGGACAGGGGCTGAAAGCCACGGACGGTCAGAGCGAGATCCGTCTCGGACGGCGGGAATTCGCCGGTGTTTCAGCCAACGAAGGTCTCATTCATGACGGCTCGGAGCTCTGGCTTTCCGAGAATGGCCGTCACGTCCAGTTCCGGTTCAACGACACTGTCCGTTCCGATGCGGAAGCCGTGATTTCCGCCCTGCAGCAAGACGGCTATGCAGTGGAGCTGCTATCCGGCGACCGGGAGGATGCGGTGGCCCGGATTGCGAAGGAACTCGGGATTACGACCTGGCGGCATGGCTGCACGCCACAGGACAAAATCGCCCGGCTGGATGCACTCACAGCACAGGGGCACCGGGTCTGCATGGTCGGCGACGGGCTGAACGACGCACCGGCCCTCGCCGCCGCCTTCGCCTCGATCTCTCCGGGCACCGCCGCGGACGCAAGTCAGACAGCAGCGGATTTCATCTTTCAGGGCCATCATCTCGCACCAGTTCTGGAAAGCCTGAAGACCGCCCGGATCTCCAGAGCACTGGTGATGCAGAATTTCACCCTCGCCCTTGCCTACAATCTGATAGCGATACCGGTTGCCGCCGCAGGTTTCGCCACGCCGTTGATTGCCGCCATCGCCATGTCTTCCTCTTCGCTGGTGGTGACGCTGAACGCCCTGCGCATTAAACTCGGCCAGATCCTGCCGGAGCATCAAGATGACCGCGCTTAGCTTCCTCATCCCCGCCGCCCTGTTCCTCGGCCTGATCGGCCTGATCGCCTTTCTCTGGGCGCTCAAGAACGGCCAGTTCGAGGATCTGGACGGCGCCGCGCACCGTATGCTGGACGACGACTGACCGTCCTTCACGACGCCGTTATTAACGTCCCTCGCGGATTACATTCGCGCGTGAATGGGCCAATGTCATTTCCATGCAATGGCCGCGCATCATCCGGGCAGCGTTCCTGACCCTCATCCTCACTGGCAGTCTGATGACAGACGCACAGAGTGCGGAGCCTAATTGCGGGCCTGACAACGAATGCGTGTTGATTGGGGGCAGCTACTACGCACGCGCGCCAATTGCCTGGGACCGCACCTCCCCGCTACCCGTTCTGTTCTACTATCACGGCTATCGTCAGACCGGCCGCACGGTCATGGGAATGAAAGCACTGACAAAGGCGGCGAATGACGCCGGAGCGCTTGTCATCGCTCCGAACGGGATCGACGGGGGCTGGTCCGTAAGAGGCGCCCCCTCGAAAAATCGGGATGAAATCACCTTCGCGGCAGCCGTGGTCGAGGATGTCGCCAAACGCTGGCCCATCGACCGGTCGCGCCTCTGGGTCTCCGGCTTCTCGCTCGGCGCGTCCATGGCATGGGATATCGCTTGTCTGGCCGGGGATCGCTATGCCGGTTTCTTTCCTGTTGCTGGAGCGTTCTGGCGCCCGCACCCGGTAACTTGTCCAGCAGGTCCAGTAACAATGATCCATGTGCACGGACGCGGCGACAAGATCATGCCGCTGGAGGGACGAACCATTCGCGAGCGATGGCGCCAGGGAGACGTGTTGCAGAGCTTCGATATCCTGCGCCAGCATAACCGGTGCGCGCTGCCTGAAGTCGAGCGCACCGGGCCGAAGGGTCTGCTTTGCAAGGAATGGAACCACTGTGACGGTGGCTCCCGTCTCGCGCTCTGCCTTTATGATGGCGGGCACGCGGCTCCAAAGGACTGGTATCCCCGCGCATTCGACTGGCTCGGCGGGACAGCCAATACAAAGTCGGCCGGTTAGCTTGGCCTGACCCCATCGAAGGCACGCCTGTAGGCATGCCAGGTCGCATGACCGATCAGCGGGAAGGTAATCGCCAGACCGACGAAGCAGGTCACGATCCCGACCGTCGTCAGCATCACGATAAGCCAGGCCCAGACCAGCATCGGCCAGAGGTTCTGCCGTATCATCTTCACGCTTTCCAGAATGGCCGTCACAGCATCCACGTCGCGCACCATCAGAATCGGCACGGAGAAAGCCGTAAGCGCAAAGACCGCCGCTGCCAGAACGCCGCCGAATGCGGTACCGACAACAAGCAGACCAAGGCCGTCGAACGTGAAGAACAGGATGCTGATGGACTCCTCCAGCCCCGGAAAAGGCTGGGTGCCGAAGAACAGCGCATAAAGCAGCGTGGCGATGCGAATCCAGATCAGGTGCGCCGCCATCAGGATGACACCCAGTGAGGCGAGCTGTGTCGGGTTGCGCACCGGGACGAAAAGCGCCGTCTTGAGGGAAACAGGCTCTCCGGTCTGACGCCGTCGGCTGATCTCATAGAGACCAACCGCCAGCATCGGGCCCATCAACATGAAACCGGCCGAAAGCGGCAGCAGAAGGTGCGGGATATCAAAATAGAAGAGCGCACCGGCAAGCCCCAGACTGACAATGGAGAATGCGATCCCGTAGGTCAGGCTGATTGCCGGGCCGGCCAGAATGTCACGCCATCCCGCCGCCAGCCATTCCCAAGGTTCGTCAGGCTCCATCCGGCTGCCATGCGCCTGAATGGTATCCATCGACACCATCATATTCCTCCGGTCCTTCTTGCTTGCCCGCTCTCATTGTATGCCCGGCAAAACCGGGCTGTCGTCGTGGCGGCACATTCAGCTTAAGTGTCACTCTCAACAATATTCGGAAACAAGACAAAAACATTGATATGGATCAATGTTTTCTCGCCACCGACCACGCAAATAGATAGTCGGCACCCGTTTTCCGACCGATAGAGTGGAGCAATTATGCGCAAACCGATTACAGATGGCGCCGAGGTTTCCATTGAATTTCCCGACAAGGCCTATCTCGGCTATTTCCGTCGTGACAGTACGTTCGACGTGGAGCGCGACAGCGATGGCATCGCGATAAAGCTCGTTCATCCGGGAGACGACAAGCGTGTCGCGTCATTCCATCTTCACGATTATCTACTGGCGGACATTTTGTCTGCGGCCGCCGACTGCCTCGAGAATGCCGAGATCGCGGCGCCGCAACGGACCGCGCTCGCTGAAGCTGCGGCGAAGCTTTCAGCCGCTTTGCATGAAAACAGCTAGCCCGGCGGCCAGTTCTTCAAAGCATCCCACATTCCCATTCCTGCTATTGCAGCGCAACAGAGGGCATGTAAGGCTTGCCCCCTTTCGAGCGGTCCGCTTTGAGCAGGGAGACAAACAATGAAAACCAAGCTGTTCGCAGCAGCGTTTCTGGCTGCCGGTCTCGGTATGTCCGGACAGGTCGCCGCCAAAGATACTCTGACACTCGGCATTGGGCTTGAGCCGCCGCATCTGGACCCAACCGGGGGTGCCGCCGCGGCGATTGACGAGGTCGTTTATCAGAACGTGTTCGAAGGCCTGACCCGGATCGGTCCGGACGGCGCCGTACTGCCCGGACTGGCCAAAAGCTGGACCGTCTCCGACGACGGGCTGACCTACAGCTTCAAACTTCGCGATGGTGTGAGATTCCACGATGGCACGGCGTTCGATTCCGCCGACGTTCTGTTCTCGATCGGCCGCGCCATGGCGGAAGACAGCACCAACGCCCAGAAAGGCCTTTTCGAGCCGATCGCCAAGATCGAGGCACCCGATGCCGCGACCGTCACCATCACCCTGAAGCGCCCGACGGGTCATTTCCTGTTCAATCTGGGCTGGGGCGACGTTGTCATGGTCGCGCCGGAAAGCGCGGACACGAATAAAACCAAACCGGTCGGCACCGGCCCGTTCACCTTCGACCGCTGGTCCAAAGGCGCCGAGATCCGGCTCAAACGAAACGACGCCTATTGGGGCGCTGCCGCCAAACTTTCCAAAGTCAGCTTCAAGGTCATGCCGGATGCCGCCTCTTCAGCCGCCGCGCTGATGTCGGGCGATATCGACGTCTTCCCGAATTTCGGCGCGCCGGAATTGCTGGAGCAGTTCCGCGCCGATCCGCGCTTCGAGGTCGTCGTTGGCACCACGGAGGGGGAGACCATCCTCTCCATGAACAATACGAGCAAGGCCCTCAGCGACATCCGAGTGCGCCGGGCCATCGCGCATGCGATTGACCGGCAGGCGATCATCGACGGCGCCATGTTCGGCTCCGGCACGCCCATCGGCAGCCATTTTGCCCCGCATCACCCGGCCTATGTCGATCTGACCGGCATGTATCCGCATGATATGGCGAAAGCAAAGGCCCTGCTGGCGGAAGCCGGTTACGCGAGTGGCCTGAAACTGCGCCTGACCCTGCCGCCCCCAAGCTATGCTCGCCGTGGCGGCGAGGTCATCGCGGCACAGTTGGCTGCGGTCGGTATAGAAGCAGAAATCATTCCGGTTGAGTGGGCGCAGTGGCTGAAGCAGGTGTTCAAGACCACGGATTACGATCTCACCATCGTGTCCCACACCGAGCCGTTCGATATCGGCATCTACGCGCGCGACAGCTACTATTTCAATTACAAGAGCGAGCGCTTCAACCAGATCTACGCGGACCTGACAGAAGCCGTCGATCCGGCCAAACGGAAAGCGTTGATTGGTGAGGCCCAGAAGGTTCTGGCGGAAGACAGCGTCAACGGCTTCCTGTTCGAGCTCGCCCAGAATGGCGTCTGGAAAAAAGGCATCAAGGGCCTTTGGGCAAACCGTCCGATCCAGGCCAACGATGTGACGGCCGCTTACTGGGAATAACCTGAACCAGCCGGACTTCGTCCATGCTTGAATTTGTCGTGCGGCGCCTGACGACTCTGGCGGCGACCCTTGCGGTCGCCGCCCTCATTGTGTTCCTCGTTATGGAAGTGCTTCCAGGCGATCCGGCGGAGGTCATGCTTGGCCTGAATGCACAGCCGGACACGCTCGCGGCCTTGCGGGCGCAGATGGGGCTCGACCGTCCTGCGCCAGAACGCTTTGTCTCCTGGGTTCTGGCCTTCCTCTCGGGCGATCTCGGCATCAGCTACACCTACGACGTTCCGGTCTCCGAGCTCATTGGCGAGCGCATGGTTGTCACCTTGCCGTTGGCCCTGATGGCCATCCTGTTCTCGACGCTCATCGCGCTTCCAAGCGGTGTGCTGTCCGCCATGTTCCGGGGCCGCCCGGCCGACACCATTATCATGGGGATCGCCCAGCTTGGCGTCGCGGTGCCGAATTTCTGGTTCGCCATCCTGCTGATCCTGCTTTTCGCCGTTACCCTCGGCTGGACCAGCGCGGGCGGCTTTCCTGGTTTCGAGGACGGTATCCTGCCCGCCCTCGGCGCCCTCCTCCTGCCTGCCATTGCCCTGGCGCTGCCGCAGGCCGCCATTCTGGCCCGCGTCACGCGCTCGTCTGTCATCGACGTGCTTGGAGAGGATTATATCCGGACGGCCCGGGCCAAGGGGCTGCCAGGCGGTACCGTGCTCTGGCGTCATGCTGTGCGCAACGCACTGGCCGCCCCACTGACCATCATGGGCCTGCAATTCAGTTTCCTCCTCGCCGGCACCGTGATTATCGAGAACGTGTTTTACCTGCCCGGTCTCGGCCGCCTGATCTTCCAGGCCATCGCCCAGCGGGATCTGATTGTAGTGAAGGATATCGTCGTTCTGCTTGTCGCCATCGTCATCACGGTGAATTTCATCGTCGACATACTCTACGCTTGGGCCGACCCGCGCCTCAGAAACGGCGGCGGCAATGTCTGAAGTCACCGCCGTGGGCTACATCCGCCACCGGGCCGGCTTCTGGCGCCGGGCGATGCGTCACCCCGGCTTTCTGATCGGCGGTGCGATCTCCCTCTTAGTCCTGCTGATGGCAGCGCTTGCTCTGGTCTGGACGCCCTACCCGGTCACCGTGCTGAATATCGCGGAAAAGCTCAGCGCCGCATCCATCGCGCACCCGCTTGGCACGGATCATTTCGGCCGGGACATTCTCTCCATGCTGATGGTCGGCGCGGGCAATTCGGTCGCGGTCGGTCTGGTCGCGGTCGGCCTCGGCATCGGTGTCGGCGGCCCACTCGGTCTTCTCGCCGCAATGCGCCCCGGACTAATCAGCGAAGCGGTGATGCGGGCAAGCGACCTCGCCTTCGCCTTCCCCGCCCTGCTCACGGCCGTGATGATTACAGCGATCTATGGGCCCGGAACCATGAATTCGGTCATCGCTATCGGCATTTTCAATATTCCGGTCTTCGCCCGGCTGACCCGCGGTGTCTCGCTTTCGGTCTGGAAGATGGAATATGTCACGGCGGCGCGCGCGGTCGGGGTGCCACCTCTGCAGATCGCCCTGCGCTACATGCTGCCGAATATCGCCAGTCCGCTGATCGTGCAGGCGACGATCCAGTTCGCCCTCGCCATCCTCGCCGAGGCAGGTCTGAGCTATCTCGGCCTCGGCACCCAGCCGCCGCAGCCAAGCTGGGGGAAGATGCTGCATGAGGCTCAGACCATGCTTTATTTTGCGCCGATGCTGGCGATTCTCCCCGGAGCGGCTATCGCGGTCACTGTACTGGGCCTGAACCTGCTTGGTGACGGGCTCCGTGACCTGCTGGATCCGAAACTGCGGGGTACCGCAAAACCGCCAAAGACCTAGAATATTGGGAACGATACGGGACATCCGTAAATGGGCAGCGATTTTTATGCTTTTGGTGCAAGATCGTTGCGCCTATCTATGAACTCTTAGGGTCGACATCCTGACCTGATTTCAGGGAGTGCTTCATGGGTCTTCGAACAGCCAGAGAGGAAATCTTCTTCCTCTCAAGATGGCTTCGTGCCCCACTTAAGACCGGATCTGTCCGTCCCAGCGGACGGGATCTGACACGACTGATCGCTGGTGCGGTCGCCGATCTGGCACCGGACGAATGGATCGTCGAGCTTGGCGGTGGAACGGGGGCAGTTACCCGCGCCCTGATAGAGAACGGTATCGCTCCAGACCGCATGGTCGTTCTGGAACGGGATCGGGCTTTGTCCGACTGGCTGCGGCGCGCTTTCCCGGAAGTCACCGTCGTTACCGGAGACGCCGAGCATCTTCGGCGTCATCTCGCAGCGAACAATGCCGGCCCTGTTCGCAAAATCGTCTCCAGCCTGCCCTTGCTGTCACTGCCCCGCAGCCAGCGCAATGTGATCCTCGCCGAGGCATTCGCAGTCCTGGGAGCAGATGGCTCCCTGGTCCAGTACAGCTACGGCCCGAGCTGCCCGGTGTCACGGACATTGCGGAACGGTCTCGGGATCAATGCAAGACATGTCGGCACGGCATGGCGCAATCTGCCGCCCGCTCGGGTGTGGGAGTTTAAAAAGCGGGGCTTGGAGCAGACACCTCACCACCCGCGGCGCAAAAACGCCGCATAGAACAGTTACGCCGGGACTCCCATCAGCAAGCCCCGGCTGCCCGCTATCCGGTGTCTAAGCGATACTTGTGAAACAGGCAGCTTGCGTGGGTCACGTCGCCGACAAGCTCGGCACCACTTGCTGGATACATATAGAGCCCCTGTCCCGCCAATCGCACATGGATCGGCAAGACGGCCATCAACTCACTGCGAGCTTGGGCTCAGGCTTCGTGGTGACGGACGATATACCGACCGTCATCAAAACCCGTGAATTGCTCTGAAATGGAGGGATGGTTCACCGGGCCGTTGTCGCTGTCATCGATCAGGTTCTGCTCCGAGACATAAGCGACGTAGTAAGTTTCCGGATTTTCGGCAAACAAATGGTAAAATGGCTGATCGCGCCTCGGGCGGCGATCTTCCGGAATGGCGAGATACCAATCTTCGGTGTTGGCAAATTCAGGGTCGACATCAAACACAACGCCCCGGAAATCGAACATCTTGTGCCGAACAACCGCGCCGATACCAAATTTGGCTTCGACAATTTTTATCACGGGAAACCCATTCCGTTGTTTTCATTCACTCTTACGGAACTTGTCCGGAATGTCGAGCAGCGTCAACCGCTGCCGCACGGCAGGGACAGATCCTGCAGGTCCGGTATTTCCACCAGGAGATGAATATCTCGCTTGTTCTTGGGCCTTTTTACCTACAATCTTGAGGCAATCGAGCGGTTCAGTTCGAAATTAAGAATCATCCGGGAGGTATAAATGTCCGTCGCGGCGCTACGCGATCACCTGTTCGGCTACCTGAACGATCGCATCTTTTACGGATGGGTCATTCTCTCCGTTGCTGGACTCGGCCTTTTTGCCAGCGGCCCCGGTCAATCTCATACCTTCAGCGTTTTCATTGATCCGATAAGTGAAGATCTCGGCATCTCCAGCACGGAGATCGCCTCAGCTTACGGGACCGCCACCCTGCTTGCCGCATTTTGCCTGCCTTTTACGGGGCGTCTCGTCGACCGTTTCGGGGCCCGTAAAATGGCGAGTATAATCGTCATCCTGCTCGGTTTTGCCTGTCTGTTCTTCGGAGCCGCGGCGAATATGCTTTGGCTCGGCATCGGTTTCGCTTTTCTGCGGTTCTTCGGCCAAGGCTCGCTGATGCTGAGTTGCGCGAACATGACCTCGCAATGGTTCAGCAAGAAACGGGGCTACGCCATGGGCCTGATGGCGCTTGGCTTTGCCGCCTCAATGGCGATCCATCCGCGGCTCGGACAATATCTGATCGACACTGTTGGCTGGCGTCAGGCCTGGACTGTGCTCGGCATGACCACCTGGATACTGATGCTTCCTGTCATCTGGCTGCTCGTCCATGACAAGCCCGAGCAGAAGGGGCTCCATCCCGATGGCATAGCTCCGGAAAAACAGGCTGGCGATGAAGCAGCCCAGACAGAAGTCATGTCAGGCTTGTCCCTCAGCGAAGCGCTCAGGACACCAGCCTTTCACCTGCTCTGGCTCGGGATGGTTTCCATCGCCATGCTGGTAACAAGCCTGCATTTCTATCAGGTGAAGATCTTTAGCGCACAGGGACTGGAAGAACAGGTCGCCGCCTGGATGTTCCCGATTTCCGCCTGCACAATGGTGGCGATGATGCCTTTGGTCGGTCGCACGCTCGACAGGATCAAATCCCGCTATGCGTTCTCAATCGCCCTGCTGATCCAGGCCACGGCCCTGCTTATGGTGACGCAGGTGACCAATGTTCCGACAGCGATCGCCTATGCCGCCCTGTTCGGCCTCCTGAATGCCTGCAGCATGACGCTGTTCGGCTATGTCTGGCCGCGCTTCTTCGGCCGGGCGCATCTCGGGAGTATTCAGGGTGTGGGACAAATGATCGGCGTCGTCGGCGCATCCATCGGACCGCTACCGATCGGCTATGCGTTCGATCACTTCGGCTCGCCTACCATGATGATCCAAGGCCTCGCCCTATACCCCGCGGCCTGTGCCGTACTCGCGCTCTTTATCCGCACGCCGGCTGGCGTGCCGGTCGAGGCACATCTGGAATAAAGCTCCCTGGGATGACCGGATCAGCTGAGCGGTTCGATCCGGGTGGCCGGCAAGGTCACGGTAACACTCGTCCCGACGCCCAACTGGCTGCTGATCTTCAGATCGCCGCCATGGGACTTGGCAATCGCCTGGGTCAGATAAAGGCCAAGCCCGGCGCCTTCGATCGAGCGGCTGTAGGTTTCGTCCGTCGCTTGCTCGAAGGGGTTAAGGACACGATCAAGGTCGCTCTCGCGAATGCCCATTCCGTTATCCTTCACCTCAAGCACAGCTCCGGCTTCCGGATCGATGGTCAGCCGCAGAGTGATCGTGCCGTCCGTATCCGTAAACTTCACGGCGTTAGTCAGCAAATTCATCAGAACCTGACGGATCTGCCGCTCGTCCCCGGTAAACCCAACCGGCCTGTCCGGAAGCTCTGCGGTGAAATGTTGCGACTTCTCGGCAAGTTTCGGGCGGATCATGGCGATTGTGGTGGAAACCGAGCGACCAAGGTCGAACAGATCCTCCTTCAGCCCCATCTCTCCAAGCTCTATCCGGGAAACATCGAGAATGTCGTTGATCAGCTCAAGCAGGTGCGCACCGGCTGAATGAATATGCTGGACGAACTCGGTATATCGCTCACTGCCGATCGGCCCGAACATCTCCTTTTGCAGAAGGTCGGAGAACCCGATGATGCTGTTCAGGGGGGTCCGCAATTCGTGGCTCATATTGGCGAGAAACTGTGTCTTCGCCAGGCTGGCCAGGTCGGCGCGATGCAAGGCGTCTTCGAGCTGCCGTGTTTTATCCGCGACCTTGGTCTGCAGATCGTGCGCCTGACGCCGCCGCACTGAAATATCACGGAACCAGATAATTCGCGCCGCGCAGCCTTCAAACTCCAGAGGGTTGCCGGACAACAATACCCAATGTGTCTCGCCATCCGCCGCCGTGCACTGAACCTCGTGATCAGCCATTCGAGCGCTGAATTCCGGGTCCGTCAGCACAGCTTCAAGATTGTCGGCGTTCTCACCAACCGGTTGCGGGCCATTCTCGGCGAGCGTCTTGATTAAATCTTCACCAAGCCAGGTCACAAGGGCCGAGTTCGCAATCAGCCGCCGATTGTCGTCGCAGCTCAGGACCAAAGCGCCGATGGGACAATCCTCGATCGTCTTGCGCAGCACCGCGGCCTCCTCTTCGGCTGCCTGCCGGTAGAATTCTTCCGATACATCAGCAACAACCGTTGCCAGCCCGCCCTGCCTCAATCGGCGGGTGTCGATACGAACAACCCGGCCGGACTGGAGAATAGCCTGCCAATGATCGCTTCCCGAGCCAACGGTCGAGATCCCGGTCAGCTGGTCGGCACTAAAACCATTGAGAAACCGCACATCGCCATAAGAAGGCTGCAGGGAATGAACATCCTGCTCTCCCATGCCGAGGGACAACGCATCGTCCGGCAAATTGAGCAGAGTGAAGATCGAGCGATTGTAGGCACTCAACCGGCCCTCGGAATTCCAGATGACAATACCGTCACGCGAAGGGTCGGGCGGCACATCAAAGGTACCGTCGATAACCTCTTCGACGGCAACGGCAAGGCTGCTGGTCCAAGTCTGCGTCATTGTCACTCGTTGTCGAGGGGGATCTAATTACAGGCGACGGTTTAAAACTGCGCACCCTCATTAAAACAAGATTCGGAAATATTCCAGCAAAGATGAATGTACTATTTATTCAATTTTCCTAATTTTTTTTATACAAATTTTACAGTCTTGCCATCCCCTCGATAGAGCCTAGATTAATCCAAGCTTTTGCAGAGCTTCTGCCAAGTCATCGCCGAACTCCTTACCTTTACGCACGATAGGAACCGTTTCCGGGAGCGTCTTCAGCAATTGATTGTCCCTGGTAAAGGAGGTCAACAAGGCACAGGGAATATCTTTCGTCGCCTTCATTGCTTTCAGGGCGCAGATAAGATCCACGCCATCCATACCAGGCATGTTGGCCGAAACGAAAACACAGTCCGGGCGGGTCTGATAAACGTAACCGATGCCCTGGATCGACGACTGCACGCCCGTAACGCGATAGCCGCAAGCTTCAAGCTCTTTTGTCACAAGACGCGCCTGTGCGCCGGGCTCCATGATCAGACCGATTTCAACTTCTGTGGCCGTGACATCCGAAACGTCGAAGCGGGACCGCATCGGGAGAGAGCGGACAACAGTATCGATCGGACCATCGTTGGAAATGCGCCCATCGATCACATCGCCAAGCCGATCAACGAAAATCCGAATATCCGAAATCTTGAGCGGTGCCCCTGAATCCGACGCTGAAATATAGTCTTCACAGCGATGCGCGAGGATTGTCAGGTTGGTGAACCCGAACGTGCCGCCGGACCCTTTCAGCGAATGCACGATCCTGGCGAGATCGACCATTTCAGACGGCTCGAGCTCGCCACGTTCGGCAGCGCCATCAAGCATCTTGTCGAGCTGGCCTATGCTGTCATTTGCATAGTCCAAAAACTCCTGATGCAACCGCGCCAGATGCTTCTCAAAATCTTCCATCAGCTATCGAGCCTTCCTTTTGCCGTCAAACCGCGCCCCGCCGGGCCGCTCAAAATCATATGGCATGCTTTACCACTCGTTGGCGAGACGCCATTGCGCTAGAGTTCGGTCTATAAATTCGCGTGGAACTATCGGTGTTATTGACGCGACGGCTTTCGCCAAACACGGTTCTTCCGCCCTCCCGCCGATTGCGGGAACTTGGAAAGCAATGCCAATGCTCAAAATTCTGCATGTAGACGACGAAGCCGACATCCGGTCGATCACTAAGCTGACTCTGGAATCCATCGGAGGATTTGACGTTCTCTCCTGCGCCTCGGGCAAGGATGCCATAGCAGCCGTGGCGGACACGGCGCCCGATTTGATCGTCATGGATGTCATGATGCCTGAGATGGATGGTCCGACGACATACCTCGCGTTTCAGAAAATCCCGGCGGCAAGTCATATACCGGTCATCTTCATGACGGCGAAGACCCAGAAAGACGAGATCGACAGCCTGATGGAGATCGGGGCTATCGGCGTTATCGCCAAACCGTTCGACCCCATGCAACTGAGCAAAGAAGTGGAGCGTATCTGGAACGCCCGGACCACCGGATGATTGTTTGACTCTCACCATCATCAGAACGGGACAGTACCGATTTCAGGGTCCGCGAACATACGGGTGCTTTCCTCAAGTAAAGAAGTCACTGCCGCCGCAAGCTCCTCTTTTTGAGCGTCATCCATGTCGCTCACACCCTGGTCCATCAACCTGATGCAAAGAACTTCAAGCTCTTTCGCGGATTTAGAGACGTCGGCATACCCATAAGTACCGGAAGTACCTGCAATCGTATGGGCTTCGCGCTTAACGAACTCCAATGCCTCGGGATTTTTTGCATCATCGGATCCGGAGGTGATTTCCGACCAGTTCCGCTCGATCACACCGATGCGGCCGCGACAGATTTCGAGAAATTCGTCACGGAGTGCCAGGAATGCCTGCCGAAGATCGCCGTCCGTCATTGCCCGAGCGCCAGTTTCTTCATTGCAGCCTCACCATCTCCGTCCAGCCATTCACTGGGAAGCATCCTTACCCTTGCCCAACAAACCATGTGCCACCGCTATTTGCGTTCTCAGTTAGCGTATGAGACAGCGGTTTAAATCCGGTTAAAGCCGGCGAAATATTACGAGACCATACCGATATCCGGCAGAGTCCCCAACTCATACGATAACAACGAAGTATTAACTCTCCTATGTCACCGTCGTTGCTGGCCATTCCCGCGATCATCAGGCTTCAAGCGGGATTGAGCATCATGGTCAGCCATGAGAGCGACACTGCGTCGCGCGCCTGCAATTCGGGCAATGACGAGGGCTTGATGCAAAAACTGAAGATCACCAGCGTTGCTCCCGGTTCCAGCGACGCGGACAGGATGAAAGCGCTCCAGCAACTCTCGAAAGCGCTTTATTGGGAATGGGATTCCGAGCGGAAAGAATTCCGGTTTCACGCTGCT
Organism: Nisaea nitritireducens; assembly: GCF_014904795.1. Classification (GTDB taxonomy): domain Bacteria; phylum Pseudomonadota; class Alphaproteobacteria; order Thalassobaculales; family Thalassobaculaceae; genus Nisaea; species Nisaea nitritireducens. Next base: position 254,714 of record NZ_JACZFS010000009.1, on the reverse strand, counting down.
GAAATGCTGTCCATCTGGAAGCCTGAATTATTGCCAAGCGGTGAAATTGACGCCTCGCTGGTGGTCCCGTCCGATCAGCCTCTGCTGCGCCGGGCGTTCGAAACAATCTTCAACAACGCCATTCCGGATCCGGTTACCTTTGAGGCTCAGGCAGACGAGGCAGCGTGCACCGTGACCTACATGCTCCGGGCTGAACCGGTGCATTGTGACAAACCGTCGATTATCCGCGGCATCATCAAGGACATTTCAGACAACACACTTCTTGTCGAACGCGCACGGTCGGCTGAAGAAAAGCTGTTCGATGCAATTGAAGCTTTGAGAGATGGTTTTGTCATTTTCGATTCTGACGACCGCCTCGTCGTCTGCAATCAGAAATATCGCGATCTGTATACCAGATCCGCCCATGTCATAAAGCCCGGCGCGACATTTACCGAGATTGTCCGCGCAGGACTCGAGGCCGGCGAATACTCGGAGGCTGTCGGCCGCGAAGAGGAATGGTTCAAGGAGCGGCTGGCAATACACCAGGCGTCCAATCAGGACATTGAGCAGCAACTGGGCGACGGACGATGGCTTCGGATTGCCGAGCGCAAAACAGCGGACGGCATGCGCATTGGCCTGAGGATCGACATTACCAGGCTCAAGCAGAATGAAGCCAAGCTGAAGGCGACACTTGCCCGATTGCAGCAAAGCGAACTAGAGGCCCGCCAGTTATCGGTTGTCGTGGATCGAACCAGGTCCATGGTCACGATCCTCGACGAAGACGGTCGGGTGGAATGGGTTAATCCCGCGTTCACGGAAAGCACCGGATACACGATCGAAGAGATAGCCGGGAAAGAACCCCGCTCCTTCATGCGCGGGCCGGATACCGACAAATCGGTCGCGGAATCCGTCGACAACGATATTGAGCACGGCAAGTCGGTCAGCGGCACGATACTGCATTACAAAAAGAACGGCACGCCGATCTGGGTCGAATTCGAGCGGCAGGCGATCCGGGCCAGCGATGGCACTGTCATTCAACACATGATCGTCGCACATGATGTGACCGAGCACGTTAAAGCCACCGAAGTCCTTGCCGAACGGGCAGAGTCGATCCGCGCCATCCTCGATACGGTGGTCGATGCCATTATCACTATCGACAGCAATGGCGTCATCCTCACCTTCAATCCGGCAGCCGAACGCATGTTCGGAACCCGGCGCGAAGAGGCTCTCGGAAAAAACGTAAGTATCCTCATGACCGGGAAGCACCACGCAAATCATCCGCGCTATATCGCGAGCTATCTGACCGGCCATACCAAGAACGTAATTGGAAAAAACAGGGAGTTCACCGCGATTAAATCGGATGGAACCGTTTTTCCGATCGAACTCGCGGTCGGTGAAATGTTCGTCGGCACGAGCCTCCGGTTTGTCGGCATTATCCGCGATATTTCAGAGCGCAAGCATCTTGAACGCATCAAGCGCGAGTTCATTTCCACTGTCAGTCACGAATTGAAGACGCCGCTCACCTCGATCACCGGAGCCCTAGGGCTGGCACGCAGCGGAGTTGCCGGCTCGCTCACCGACCAGATGCAGCAAATTATCGATATCGCCTATCGCAATAGCGAGCGTCTCGGCGTTCTGGTGACCGATATTCTGGATATTGAGAAAATCGATGCCGGTCAGATGTCTTACGATATGCAGCAGAGCGATATTGAACAGTTGATCTCTGACTGCGTCGTCAGCATGCAGCCGTACTCCATCAAGTTTGGTGTCAGCCTCAAGATCTGCAAAACCGCCGAAAACCCGATTTTTACAGGCGACCCAAACCGCATGACTCAGGTCATTACGAACCTGATATCGAATGGGATCAAATTCTCCAAATCAGGCCAACAGGTCGAAGTCAGGTCCGAAAGCACGGCTGACACCCTAACCTTCTCGGTCAGGGATCACGGGGAAGGCATTCCCAAGGAATTGCAGGAACGGATTTTCACACGTTTCTTCCGGGTGGACAGTGCCGATGACAGGCACAGCAGCGGCACCGGTCTGGGCCTGAGTATCTGCCGGCCAATAGCCGAGGCCCATGGCGGCACACTCTCTGTCGAAAGCAGTCCGGGTGCAGGATCGACCTTCACCGTCAGTCTTCCGCGTAACGTGAAAGCCTGAGAAAACTATTTCCGGAGACGGTTAAAAAACGTCACGGAAACCGGCCTCAGTGCAAATGCTCGCGCGCCTCGGCGGTGCTTGAGGTCAAGGTGGCCAGACGCTTCAGCAAGTAATCCGTATCTTCCTCGGTAAGGCCGAAATCGTCCGTCTCGAATGCGGTCAGCAGTCGCTCCAGAACCTTGAGACTGAACCGCTCCCGGTCACTCTCCAGCCCGTCATAATCGGTATCACGCATCACATCGATTGCTTTGCGCAGTACCGGGAAAGAGCGCTTCGGCAGCCCGGACCGTTCGAACAGCGCCTTCAGTCCGCGATTACCTTCATCGTCGAACAGCTTCTGTGCATTTAACAACGGGACGGATGCCAGTTCGGCCAGTGCCGCCTGGGCAAAGGACAGATCACCGAGGCAAGCAGCACGGACAACAATTGATTCCGTAAGGCGGCCATTGCGATGCAATTCGGCGACAAGGTCTTCGACCTTCTGCGCGCCGGCTCCGTTTGACACAAGGCTCAGCGTGGCATTCTCGCGCGCTTCCAGAAGCAGGTCGGTCGCCATGTTTGCCGGCAGATCATGGTGTTTAACCAGATGCTCCCGCAGACGCTCCGACACGATCGAAACCAGACGCTCCGAAATTCCAACCGGCAGAGACGAGCGGTTGACCAACCCGTCCTGGATATTCTCATCGTCACCGAACCGGTCGATCGCCTTCTTGAAGCCGCTCTCGGAAATCGTAGCGCCTTCGTTCCGCACCAGCGTTTCAACGACTGTCTGATTTCCCTTGTCGATCAGTGTCTCGGCAACAGCCTCCGGAACGTTTTCACGCCGGGCAATTGCCGACTGCTTCATCTCATCCGCAGCGGACGCGATCTCGACCAGATCATCCTCGCGCAGCACCTCGGAAAATTCGAGGACCGGCATTGCGACCGATTCCACGTCTTTTGCCAGAAGCAGCGCAACGTCATGCGGCAGGTCTTTCGCAGACTTCGCTTCGCGGGCCAGCGCTTCACGGACCCTGCGTTCCGCATCGCGCGCCATGACCCGGAGAATTTCCTGGGCCATCGGCAATTCTGTTGCGGAAAAGCTGGAGGTAGACAGCTGGCCTGCCACCTTCGCCACTGTCGCGGCACGATTATCAGCTGAGGGATCTTTCAGCAGAGACTGCACATCGGCTGCCGAAAGCGCCCCGCCGCCATTGCCACTGTCACCAGAGCTTACCATGCGCTTCCTCACATCTCGCTGCATTTATAGCGGGTGAGTGTTCCGCAACAACGGTTAACGTTTCCTTATCAAACGAAAACTTGATGCGTCACTCTTAAGTAAGTCTAGCAGATTTCACGGCTATCCGCGCAAGTATAAGAAGCGACGCGCCAAAGAACGCGCCGCTTCCTGAATTCACGGCCTGCCGAATTCCTAGAGATTGAGCTGATAGCTTGCCGGCACCCAGCGATAGGCAGCTCCGTGCGTCTCCACATATCCCACGGCCGGGAATGGCATGTGATATCCCGTAGCAGGAATTTTCTCGGCCGCTGCCATATCCAGCAAGCGCTTGCGCGTCGCCGCGGCGGCTTCCTTATCCATGTCAAACCGCACATGCCAGTCCGGACGCTGCAAGGATGCCACATAGTGATTGGTGGTATCGGCCCAGGCGAGCAGTCGCCGTCCGTCGCTTTCGAAGTGATATGCCATGTGCCCAGGTGTATGCCCTGCCGCACCAACGGCCTGAATGCCGGACACCACGTCTTCGCCGGGCTTCAGAAACGTCATCTTCTCCGCAAACGGGACGACGTTGCTCTGCACCAACTTGCCGACCCTCGCGAGCTTGCCCTCGGCCATTTCCGGCGGAGACCAGAAGTCGTATTCCGCCGCGGCGGTTACGTAACGCGCGTTCGGGAACAATGCGCCGCCGCCTTCCATCAGGCCCCCGATATGGTCCGGATGGAAATGGGTCAGGACGACAACGTCGATCTGCTCTGCGGTAAACCCGGCCCGGCCGAGGGCTTCTGCAAGATGGCCGGCGTTCGGCCTGCGACCATTACCGTTTCCGGCGTCGAACATGACCACTTCTTTGCCGGTGTTGACGATAACCGGCGTGAAAGAGATCTCCATCCGGTTCCCCGGCAGGTGATTTTCTTCCGCGAGCCGCACCACGTCTTCCTGTGACTGGTCTTGCCCGAAAATCGGGTGCGGACCATCGAGCTGGATGGCCCCATCCCAGATCGTCGTTACCTCAAACGTACCGAGCTTGAAGCGGTAATGCGACGGGTGTGACGCCCCCTGCATCGGTGCCGCCGCCTCAACCAGAGACGGCAGACTGGTGAGCACTGCCGGTGCGGCCAATGTTCCAGCGGCGGCAAACATTGCTTCCCGCCTGGTAAGCGCTTTTAAACGGGTCGTCATCTGGGTCCTCCCTCGACCGAACAAAGTCAAAGCCTTGGAAGTAGCGCAGCAGGCCGCGCTGAAAAGATGCGGGTGCCGGAAAAAGAGGTCCGCTCACGAAGCTTACAGCCTCCCGCACTGCAGCGCCTGCTCGGACCTTTATCGCAAGGGTCTTAAATAAGGTGGAGTTTCCGCAGGTTAAGGGTACAAAACCCGAGCAGAAGAGAACGCGAGGGAGGAAATAAAATGGCATTCTTCAAAGCTGGATCACGAACATTTCACTATTCCGACCGGACAGTCGGGACCGGCCCGACGCTGGTTCTCGCCAACTCTCTCGGCACGGATTTCCGGATCTGGGACCAGCTGCTGCCGAAGCTGGAAGGGATCGGACGCATTATCCGGTATGACAAACGCGGACACGGCCTGACGGACGTGTCCGAGCCTCCCTACTCCATCCAGGATTTGAGCTCCGACCTGAAAATCATCACCGACCATGCCGGGCTGGAGCGCTTCCTGCTTGGCGGTGTTTCCATCGGCGGGATGATCGCCCAGGACTATGCGGCCCGGTATCCCGAACAGGTCGACGCCCTCGTGTGCATGGATACGGCGCCAAAAATCGGGGAAGCCAGCCTCTGGCAGGACCGCATTGATGCGATCTCCGCGAACGGTCTCGAAAGTATCGCCGATGGTGTGATGGAGCGCTGGTTCTCGGCCTCTTTCCGGAAAAACAATCCGGCCGCCACGGCAGGGTGGCGCAACCTGCTCGCGCGGACCACACAGGCCGGCTATCTCGGCTGCTGCTCGGCGATCCGTGACGCGGACCTGACCGAGGCAACCCTCTCTCTGACCGTGCCGACCCTGGTTCTCTGCGGTGCTGAAGACGGCGCGACACCGCCCGCACTCGTCAAGGCCATGGCCGATGCCATGAAAAATGCGTCCTATGTAGAAATTCCAAATGCCGGACACATCCCGAGCCTCGAACAGCCGGAAGTCCTGGCCAACGCCATGAACGGTTTCTTCCGGAAGCAGGGCCTGATCTGAGCTGGCAGACCTGCCCTAGGGCGCCCACCGGATCTCATACAGAGCCCCGTCTCTATCGAGATAGACCGCGCTCTGCGGGCTCGTGGAGACGATGCTGGAAAGGGGCGCCGATGGTATCTTCACCTCGGCGATCCTGCGCGGCCCGTCTGGTGTCAGCGATACTGCGACAATGGCACCATATCCCCGCACGGGCAGGATAAGATCGGGATTGCCGTCGTCGTCGACATCGGCAATTTCCGACAGGTCCTGGACCGTCGAGCCGCCATGATGGTTGGCATACCCACCCTCGCGCGCCTGTTCGCGCAGACGGCCACCGCGCCATTCCAGAAAGACCAGCTCGCCACGGATATGCGGCCGGTCGACATAAGCGATCTCGGTAAAGCCATCGCCGTCGAAATCGGCAATGCCGGCAATATTCAGCCAACGGTACGGAGCTCCGATCCTGGCGGAACTGGCCAGCCGAAGCAGCGCGGGATTGCCGTCGCTGTCCCTGCCAAGACCGAACACCGCAATCCCGGCTCCGCCAGTCGACGATGCCGTGATGGCCACGATTTCCGGCCGGCCTTGTTGCTCGCGATCCAGGTCGACAATCCGGGGTTCGAGATCCTCAAACACCTCGTCCGCCGTTACCGTATAGATAGCGGGCGCGCCGCTCTCCTCCTGCACCACCAGGCTCAGCGCCTCCACCGGATCTCCAAGTGCGCCGTGGCCGTAGCTTTCAGTTTCGCTATTGTACCAGGCCTTGATCCGGCCATCCGGACTGATCGCAACCCGGCCGTCCTTCACGAGCGGAAGCGGCAAAGGGCCGGGCTCTGGCATCTGTACCGCTCCGGATTTATCGATCACCGACCCATCGCCGGTGACTTCAAACACTGCACCATTTGCGGCCCGCGCCAGAACGTGATCCATCGTACTGACAAGCGTACCGCCGGGAGCTGTAAGATCCAGTTTACGGACCGACAGTTCCGCTGCCGATACGGACATCGACGCCATTGCTATGACAGCTGTCGTCAGAATAGTTGCAACCCGCATGCGCCCAACCTCTCCGGAGACCCGGTCTAAATGACGAAGAAAGCTCGTCGAATATAGGACTGGACGCGCCCATGTCCCTGTCCGATATGTATCGCAGTTGTTCACAGGCACGCGAGCGCGGGCAACGCGACGTGCCTCAACCTCCCACCAAGGAGTCCGACATGAGCTATGTTTTCACGCCGCCCCCGGCAGTCTCCCTGCCCGTCCGCGGCCAGGACGATCGCTTCCCCGTGCACCGGGTTTACTGCGTCGGGCGCAACTATGCTGAACATGCCATCGAGATGGGCCACGATCCGGACAAGGAGCCGCCGTTCTTCTTCCAGAAGAATCCGGACAACCTGATCGTCCCGGACCTGAAGTTCCCCTACCCGCCCCAGTCCAACGACGTGCACCATGAAATCGAAATGGTCGTCGCGCTCAAGAAGGGCGGAACCGACATTCCGGTCGAAGACGCCCTTGATTGTGTCTATGGCTACGCGGTGTCTCTCGACATGACCCGGCGCGATCTGCAGGGCCAGATGAAGAAGCTCGGCCGGCCGTGGGAAATCGGCAAGGCGTTCGAGATGTCCGCTCCGTGCGGCGAGATCGTCCCCGCCTCTGACATCGGCCACCCGGAAAACGGTGCCGTCTGGCTCAAGGTCAATGGCGAGATGCGCCAGGAAGGCGACCTGAACCAGATGCTCTGGAAGGTCCCGGAAATGATCTCCTATCTTTCCAGCCTGTTCACACTGGTCCCGGGTGACATCATCATGTCCGGCACGCCGGCCGGCGTTGGCCCCGTCGTGCGCGGCGATGTCATGCACGGCCATGTCGAAGGCGTTGGCGATCTGGTCGTCAACGTGACCTGAGGCTGGCGTTACTGCTGAATCAGAAAGGGCGGCCTCAGTGGCCGCCCTTTCTTTTGTTCGTCTATAGGCGTTTCCGCGAAGTCACGCCTCGGCGTCTTTCGCCTGCTTGCGTTTTTTCCGGAAGACCTGCACCAGCGGCAGCAGAAGCAGGACAATAGCGATCATCGTGATCGGTCCGGCGATCGGCCGGGTGAAGAACACAGTGGCATCGCCGCCGGAAATGATCAGGCTTTGCCGAAGTGCCGGCTCGGCGATCGGGCCAAGCACAATGGCCAGCACTGCCGGGGCCAGCGGATAATCCAGCTTGCGCAGCAGGTAGGCCCCGAAACCGAAGATCACCATCAGCCAGACATCGTGCATATCCTCGGTCGGCGCATAACCGCCAACGAGGCAGAGCACGAAGATGATCGGCGCCAGAATGGTGAACGGCATCTTCAGCACCCAGAGGAAGACGGGGATGAAGAGGATATTGATGATCACCGCGAAGAAGTTCGCGGCATAGAGGCTGGCGGTCAGCCCCCAAACGAAGTCCGACTGCTCGATGAACATCATCGGGCCGGGTACAAGCCCCCAGATAACCATCCCGCCGAGCAGGATCGCGGTCGTCGGGGAGCCCGGTATGCCCAGTGTCAGCATCGGCAGCATGGCGCCCGTCGAAGCAGAGTTGTTCGCGGCTTCAGGGGCGATCACGCCACCGACTTCACCCTTGCCGTAACCATCCGGATTTTTCGAAGTCATCTTCGAGATGCCATAGGCCATCAAAGACCCCGGCGTAGCGCCCGCCGCCGGCAGGATACCGACGAAGAACCCCAGCAGGGAGCCGATCCAGGCCGGCTTCCACTCCTTCAGAACTTCCTTCAGATGAGAGATCGTACGCTTGGTTGAGACCTCGACCTTGGACATCGACGGATTTCCCCGGGTTGAATCGATGGTCCAGAGCATTTCACCGATGCCGTAGACGCCGATCGCAAGTACCAGGAAATTGATTCCGTGCAGGAAACCGATGATATCGAAGAAGACCAGCCGCGGTGTTCCGGAAATGATATCCATTCCGACAGCGCTGAACACCAACCCGATACAGATGGAGAAGATGGTCTTCGCAATATCGTCGCCACCGAGGCCTACGAAAGTTGCGAAGGCCAGAAGCATGAGTGCGAAGATCTCCTGGTCGCCGAAATCAAGCGCGACACTGGCGAGCGCAGGCGCAAAACCGGTGAAAAGGATGATCGAGATCGTCCCGCCGAAAAAGGATGCGACAGCGGCAGCAATGAGCGCCTTGTCGGCCATCCCTTTGAGGGCAAGCGGTCGTCCGTCAAAAGTCGTCGCCACCGCTGTCGACGCCCCGGGTATCCCGAGCATGATCGAACTGATAGCGCCGCCATACATGGCGCCGTAATAGATTGCGGCGAGAAAGATGATCGCAGAAGTGGGCGGCACGAGAAACGTCAGTGGCAGCAGGATCGCCACACCGTTCACCGATCCCAAGCCCGGCATAGCGCCGATGAACAGACCGACCGTCACGCCGACAACGACCAGCCCAAGATTGAGCGGCTCGAAAGCGATCAGAAAGCCGTCCAAGAGAAGCTGAATGATTTCCATAATTTAAATCCCCAGGCCGGCGCTAAAGGAAGATGTCGTAAAGCGGATAGAACAGCGGCTCCAGGTATCCCTTGGGCAGCACGATCCGCATGGCGACATCGAAGAAGAAGAAGATGACGACTGGTGCTATTCCGGAAATCACCAGCGTTGGCACCCAGTTGTGCCGTCCGAGAACCCGCAGGTAGAACAGCATGAAGATCGGCACAGCCCCGTAGACGCCGATGACATGGACCATGGCCACGAGACCGACCACGCTGCCACCAACCAGCAAGAACATCCGGATCGCATAAGAGTCCATGAACAGGTCCTGGGAGCGCGATTGAGGCGTCGTCTTGCGAACCCAGTTCACAATCGTCCAAATGTTGCAGACCAACATCATCCCGGCCAACCAGAACGGCCAAGCGCCGCCTCCGGGACCTTCATGCTCTACCCAGCCGACATTCAGCTCAGTACTCTTCCACATCAGATAGATGGAAAATGCTGCCAACAAGACAGCCGTGACCAGTTCCGCGCGACGCATGTGCGGCGACCTTCCTCATTCGATCATGAATAGAAAAAGAGACGGGATCCCAGACCCCTTAAATCACACCCCCGGAGCGCTCAGGCTCCGGGAGTGCTGAGATCGGCGATCAGGAAGCGCCGGCCTTGGCCAGCATCTTGCGATGCGTCTCATTGTTGACCTTCCAGTAAGCCTGAAGCTCGGCTCCGGACAGGAAGTCGCCGTAGAGGCTCTTGCTCGTGCGATAATCCTGCCATTCCTTGCTATCAAAGACCTTCTTGAACAGCGAGGTATAGTAGGCCTGTGCGTCCGCAGACATGCCCGGCGCGCCGACGACGCTCCGCTGCATGTAGTAGGCAAAGTCCTGGCCTTTTTCGGTCATGGTCGGGGCGTTCGGGAACTTATCCAGACGCTCCTTGGTGAAGGCCACCAGCGGGATAGCAACGCCGGCATTGTAGAAACCTTCGATTTCCGACGGGTTGTTCACAGAGGAATTGATGTGCTTGCCGGCAACCTGCTTGGCCACCGTACCGCCGCCCTTGTAAGGCACGTACTTCATCTTGAGGTCGAAATTAGCGTTCAGGAAATCCGTGATGAGCTGGTCTTCCTGCAGCTTGCCGGTTCCGCCCATGACCCACTGATTACCGACGCTCTTCACGTGATCGACCCACTGCTCGAACGTCGTGAGACCGGAATCCTTGTGCACCCAAAGCAGGAAGGTGTCTTCCGCCATCCGCGCAACCGGTGCGAATTTCAGGGAGTCGACGCCAAGACCCGGCTGACGCATCGGAGTCGTATAGAAACTGTTCAGGGTCACCATAATGGTGTGGTCCTGATCCTTGGCATTCTGAACATGCACAAGGGCTTCAGCGCCCGAGCCACCCGGCTTGTTGATCGGGATCAACGGCTTGGATGCCATTTTATGTTTTTCAACAATGGTCTGCATCAGACGGGCCATCTTGTCGGCGCCACCGCCCTTGCCAGCCATGATAATGAAGTCGACCGGTTTTACCGGCTCGAATGCCTGTGCCGACGCATTAACGGTCAGTCCGAGACCGGCAATGACAGCCAAGCCCATAAGACAGCGTCTTGAGATTTTCATTGAATTCCTCCCTTGTTGTTTCCGGACAAATTAATTTTTTTCTTTTTGTCCGTCGCCAAAGCGTAGTCCGGCTTTTCAGCAAGGACCAACAACTTTTCATGGCACGAAAATGGTATACCAAGCCCAAGTATCTTGTATACCAGTTTCTCTTGCGCCCATAGTCAACCGGGCACGCTATACGGTAAAGCACTTGTAAAAAGTCGCAGATTTATTGAATGTTTTCGGCGACATGACACTCTCTGACACTCGACAGCCTGCCGCCACGCGACTATGGTATACAAGATGCCAATACATAATGACCTGCCTGCACGGGCGAAAAGAAAGCACACTCAAGGGTAAGGTTATTCGATTGTTTGGCGATTTCCGGCTTCAGGCCGGATCAGCGAGAACGAAAACTACCGCCCCGGGCAAGCCCTAGGCGGGCATGACGTGCGAAAAGCACGCAACGAATAAAAGGCGACGCTCAGAAGCGAATTGATGACGCGCACGGGCGAAGCAAAACAAGAACTGGCCGATAGCGTTCGTTGGGACGCGATTGGGAGAAACTCAGGATTCTGTCAAAAGGGTCCGGGATATGCCGAGGAAGCAACAAGAAGGCCGCAAAGACCATGAATCAGATGAAAGTCGGGAAAAAAATCCATCCCGGTTCGGGCCGACGAAAAGCCCCGGCACTGCCCAAAGGGCGGTTCCTCGAAGAAGACGACCGGGACCGTGTCCGGGCAATCCTCGGCGACCTTCCACGCCGTCGTGATCTGCTGATCGAGCATCTGCATCTGATACAAGACAGTGAGGGATGCCTGCCCGCCGGCCTGCTGCACGCACTGGCCGCAGAGATGCGCATTCCCATGTCGGAGATCTACGAGGTCGCGTCCTTCTATGCGCATTTCGATATCGTCCGCGACGGCGAGGAGCGCCCTGCCCCCGTTACCATCCGGGTCTGCGAGTCCCTCAGCTGCGCGCTTTCTGGCGCCGAACGGCTTATCTCGGAACTCGAGGCCAACGCGGATGCCGATATTCGCGTGCTGCGCGCTCCCTGTATGGGCCGCTGCGATCTGGCACCGGCTGCCGAAGTCGGCCACCGCCATGTCGATAACTGCACCACCGAAAAGGTTCTTGAGGTCGCCAGGAGCGGCCACCTGCATCCGCATATTCCCGATTACAAGGCATTTGCCGCCTACCGCAACGATGGAGGCTATGCCGCTCTGGAGGCCTGTACGTCCGGCAAACGCAGTGTCGAAGATGTGATCGAAACCCTTTCCGAAGGTGGTCTGCGCGGTCTCGGCGGCGCCGGCTTTCCGACCGGCCGGAAATGGAGCTTCGTGCGCGCCGAGCAAGGTCCTCGCCTGATGGCCGTCAACGGTGACGAGGGCGAGCCCGGCACCTTCAAGGACAGGATGTTTCTTGAAAGCAACCCGCATCAGTTCCTCGAAGGCATGCTGATTGGGGCCTGGGCAGTCGAGGCGGAAGAAGTCTTTATATATCTGCGCGACGAATATCCGGCAGCCCGCGAAATTCTGCTGAAGGAGATCGCAGCCGTAGAATCCGCAGGTCTGGCCAAACACACCAAGATCACTCTGCGCCGTGGTGCAGGCGCCTATATCTGCGGCGAAGAGTCCGCGATGATTGAATCCATCGAGGGTAAGCGCGGCCTGCCGCGTCACCGCCCCCCCTATGTCTCGGTCAACGGCATTTTCGGCCGGCCGACGCTGGTAAACAATATCGAGACGCTCTACTGGGTGCCCGAAATCCTGAAGAACGGCGCCAAATGGTTCGCGGATCAGGGTAAGAACGACTGCAAGGGGCTCCGTAGTTATTCAGTCTCGGGCCGGGTCAAGAACCCGGGCGTGAAGCTGGTTCCGGCCGGCACCACCGCGCGCGAACTGATCGAGGAGCATTCCGGCGGCATGGCCGACGGACACAGCTTCAAGGGCTACCTGCCCGGCGGCCCGTCCGGCGGCATCCTGCCGAAGGATATGGCCGACATCCCGCTAGATTTCGGCCAACTGGAGAAACACGGTTCCTTCGTCGGCTCCCATGCAGTCGTCATCCTTTCCGACAAGGACGACATGAAGGACGTGGCCCTCAACCTCCTGAAATTCTTCGAAGACGAAAGCTGCGGCCAGTGCACGCCCTGCCGCAACGGCACCGAGAAGGCCGTCCAGCTGATGCAGCAGCCGAGCTGGGATACGGACCTCCTCGAAGAACTCAGCGCGGTCATGGCGGACGCTTCCATCTGCGGCCTCGGCCAGGCAGCACCCAACCCGATCCGATCAGTGATGAAATATTTCCCGGGAGACCTGAAATGAGCGATCGCATCTCTTTCGAGTTGAACGGCGAAACCGTCGAAGCACTTTCCGGCGAAACCATCTGGCAGGTGGCGGACCGTCTCGGCACCGAGATCCCGCACCTCTGCTGGCAGCCGGAGAAAGACTACCGCGCCGACGGTAACTGCCGCGCCTGCATGGTCGAGGTCGAGGGCGAGCGCACCCTGACCGCCTCCTGCGTCCGCACCCCGACGCCGGGCATGAAAGTGCAGACAGCAAGCGAACGGGCAAAAAAATCCCGTGACATGGTCTTCGAGCTACTGATCGCTGATCAGCCGGAACGTCAGACCAGTCACGATCCGGATTCCAAATTCTGGAACTGGGTCGACCAGATGGAAATCGGAGAAGCCAGCCGGTTCCCCGGAACCGAAAGACCAAAAGCAGACATCAGCCACTCCGCGATCACGGTCAATCTGGACGCCTGCATCAATTGCAATCTCTGCGTCCGGGCCTGCCGCGAAGTCCAGGTGAATGACGTTATCGGCATGGCCTATCGCGGGCATGGCTCGAAGGTGGTATTCGATTTCGACGAAGGCATGGGCGAGTCCACCTGTGTTGCCTGCGGCGAATGCGTCCAGGCCTGCCCCACAGGCGCGCTGATGGAAGCCAACCTGCTCGACAAGGCTGGAACCCGGACGGAATACGCCGACCGCGTGGTCGACACGCTCTGCCCCTATTGCGGTGTCGGCTGCCAGACCCGCGTGCATGTGAAGGACGACAAGATCCTTCAGATCGACGGCCGCGATGGCCCCGCCAACAACAACCGGCTTTGCGTAAAGGGCCGCTTCGGGTTCGATTACATCCACCACCCGGACCGGCTGACCGTGCCGCTGATCCGGCGCGACGATGCGCCGAAGGCCGGCGACATGGAAATCGATCGCGGCGATGTCTCCAAATATTTCCGCGAGGCGACCTGGGAAGAAGCCCTGGAACGCGCTGCCTCCGGCCTGAAAAAGGTGATCGACCGCGATGGCGGCGATGCGCTTGCCGGTTTTGGCTCGGCGAAATGCTCAAATGAGGAAGCCTATGTCTTCCAGAAGCTGATCCGTCAGGGTTTCGGCACCAACAATGTCGATCACTGCACCCGGCTCTGCCACGCCTCCTCGGTCGCCGCCCTGATGGAAGGACTGAATTCCGGTGCCGTGACGGCTCCCTTCACCGCCGCCGAGGACAGCGACTGCATTATCGTCATCGGTGCGCGCCCGGCGGAAAATCATCCAGTCGCCGCGACGTTCCTGAAGGCTGCTGCCAAGAACGGCAAAGAGCTGATCATCATGGACCCGCGCGGCCAGAATAACGGTCTCGCCCGCCATGCGACCAAAGTTCTGCAGTTCAAGCCCGGCTCCGACGTCGCCCTGCTGAACGGCATGCTGCACACCATCGTCGAGGAAAACCTCTACGACGTTCAGTATGTCGCGGCGAACACAGAGGGCTTCGAAGCTCTGAAATCCAGCATCAAGGATTTCGCGCCGGAGAAAATGGAAGAGATCTGCGGGATTCCCGCCGAAACCATCCGCTCCGTCGCCCGGCTCTACGCCACCTCGACGGCCTCGCTGATCTTCTGGGGCATGGGTGTCTCCCAGCATATCCACGGCACGGACAATGCCCGTTGTCTGATCGCGCTGGCCCTGACCACCGGCCAGATCGGCCGAAAGGGGGCGGGCCTGCATCCGCTGCGCGGCCAGAACAACGTGCAGGGCGCCTCCGACGCCGGCATGATCCCGATGGTCTTCCCGGACTACAAGTCCGTGGAAGATCAGAGCATCCGCTCTCTCTATGAAGAGTTCTGGAAAACCGACCTGCCGCCGGTCAAGGGCCTCACCGTGGTTGAGATCATCGACGCAATCCTGCGCGACGAAATCAAGTCCATGTATATCCTCGGTGAAAACCCGGCCATGTCGGACCCGGACCAGAACCATGCCCGGTCAGCGCTGGCCCGGCTGGAACATCTGGTAGTTCAGGACATCTTCCTGACCGAGACCGCCTGGCATGCCGACGTGGTACTGCCCGCCTCCGCCCATGCGGAAAAATGGGGCACCTTCACCAATACCAACCGTCAGGTGCAGATCGCCCGCCCCGTGGTCCCGGCTCCGGGCCAAGCCCGGCAAGACTGGGAGCTGGTACAGGAACTGGCGCAGCGCATTGGGCTGGACTGGGACTACAAACACCCCTCCGACATCTTCGCCGAGATGACGGAGATCATGCCCTCCCTGAAGAACATCACCTGGGAGCGGCTGGAACGTGAAGAAGCCGTCACCTATCCCTGTGACGCACCGGACAAGCCCGGAAACGACATCATCTTCAGCGACCGGTTCCCGACAGAGTCCGGCCGCGCGAAGATCGTTCCGGCCCAGGTCACGGCACCGGCTGAGCTGCCGGATGCGGATTATCCGATGATCCTGACCACGGGACGCCTGCTGGAGCACTGGCATACGGGCAGCATGACCCGGCGCTCCTCCACGCTGGATGCCCTGGAGCCGGAAGCCATTGCCGGCCTCAACCGTTGGGACATGAAGCGGATGGAGGTACAGGCCGGCGACTATGTCCAGGTCACAACCCGGCGCGGCACGGTCGCCCTGAAGGCCCGGCAGGATGTGGACGTGCCGGAAGGCATGATCTTCATCCCGTTCTGCTTCGCGGAGGCGGCAGCCAACCTGCTGACCAATCCGCAGCTCGACCCGATGGGCAAGATTCCGGAATTCAAGTTCTGCGCCGCCAAGATCGAAGCTGTGCGGGAAACTGTAGAAGCCGCGGAATAAGCGGCCTTGGGAGGAATGAATGGCAATCAAGGATCTCGCCGTTGCCTATAATGGCACGGCCAACAGTCACGCTGCGCTCCGGCTTGCGGTGCGTATGGCCGCCAAATACGGCGCATCTATCACCGGACTGCATGTAAATCCGCCTCTTAATCTGGATAACCAGACTCGCCAGTGGATACCGGACAGCATTCTTGAAACCCTGCAAAAAGCAGAACAGGACAGCGTCTCCGGCATCAAGGCACAGTTCCGGGAACAACTCTCCGCCCTCGGGCATACCAGCAAAGGGGATTGGATCGCGGAACAAGGCGAGCCGAACCGGGTTCTGGCAAAAGGCGCGCGCTATTTCGACATTCTGCTGGTCGGTCAGTTCACCGCGTCAAACGGCGTGAAGGCGGAAATCCGGCCGGAGGATATCGTGCTGCTCTCCGGCAAGCCCGTGATTGTGGTGCCGAAGAAGTATGAAGACCGGCCTTTCAATGAATTCGCCGTTGTTGCCTGGGATGGTAGCCGCCCGGCTGCCCGCGCCCTGACGGACGCCATGCAGATCCTGGAGACCAAGAGCCGGATCGACATCGTTACGGTTGTCCCGAAAGATACTCCGCCCGATTGCGGCCATGACATTCTCCGTCATCTCCGGCGGCATGGTATCGATGCCCGGCAGGTCGTTCTTCCGGATAACGGCGGCATCGCGAATACGATCCTGAAACATTGCGACAGCACGAATCCTGATATCCTGGTCATGGGCGCATATAGCCGAACCCGTATCCGCGAGGATATTTTCGGCGGAACCACACGTGACATTCTGGAAAATCTGACCGTTCCGGTTCTGATGGCCCATTGATTCACAAAACCGGCGTCACGAAAGAGTCAAATTCCGCTCCGGACTGCGACTCTTTCCTTTCAACGGCGCCATTCTTTGAGTAAACACCATCCGACCCCGTTGCCCTTTTCGCAGGTGCAACAATCAAACGGTGCCGAGCTCCCCGGGTGTGGGTGCCCGGACGTTAGGCACTGGAACCATGACTCGGAGAGCGACTCTTGGCCAAGTGGGTGTACAATTTCGGAGCAGGCAAGGCTGACGGTTCGGCCAAACTGCGAGAGCTTCTGGGTGGCAAAGGCGCCAATTTGGCAGAGATGGCCAGTCTCGGCCTTCCGGTCCCCCCCGGCTTTACGATCTCGACCGAGGTCTGCACGCATTATTATGCCAACGGCCGGACCTATCCGAGCGATCTAGCCGATCAGGTCGAAGCCGGCCTGAAAGCGGTTGAAGAAACCCTCGGCCGCGGCTTCGGCTCCACCGAAAAACCGCTTCTGGTTTCCGTCCGCTCCGGTGCCCGCGCTTCCATGCCCGGCATGATGGACACGGTGCTTAATCTCGGCCTGAACGACGTCACTGTCGCCGCCCTCGCGCGCGAGACCAATGACGAGCGTTTCGCCTATGACAGCTTCCGCCGCTTTATCCAGATGTACAGCGACGTCGTGCTTGAGGTTGAGCATTACAATTTCGAGGAAATCCTTGAGGACTACAAAGAGCTCAAGGACTACAGCCTCGATACGCAAATGTCGGCGGACGACTGGAAAACCATCGTCGCCGAATACAAGGCCCGGGTGAAAGAGGTTCTGGGGCGGGATTTCCCGGAAGACCCGAAGGAACAGCTCTGGGGCGCGATCAGCGCCGTGTTCGGCTCCTGGATGAACCAGCGGGCGAACACCTACCGCCGCCTGCATGACATTCCCGAATCCTGGGGCACCGCCGTTTCCGTGCAGAGCATGGTGTTCGGCAATATGGGTGACGATTGCTCGACCGGCGTCTGCTTCTCCCGCAACCCCTCGACCGGCGACAACCGCTTCTACGGTGAGTTCCTGGTCAACGCACAGGGCGAGGACGTAGTTGCCGGCATTCGTACGCCGCAGCCGCTGACCATCGCCGAGCGCGAGGAAGGCGGCGGGGAGCTGGCCTCCATGGAAGAGGTCCAGCCGGACGTCTACAAGGAACTGGTGGCGATCCGGGACAAGCTCGAAGCGCATTATCGCGACATGCAGGACATGGAGTTCACGGTTCAGCAGAACCGGCTCTGGATCCTGCAGACCCGTAACGGCAAGCGCACGGCCAAGGCCGCGCTGAAGATCGCATGCGACCTGGTGCGCGAGGGTGTGATCGACAAGCGTGAAGCCGTACGGCGCATCGATCCGGCCCAGCTCGACCAGATGCTGCACCCGACTCTCGATCCCGATGCCACGCGCGATGTTGTCGGCCGAGGCCTGCCTGCCTCGCCCGGTGCCGCCAGCGGCCAGATCGTTTTCACCGCCGAGGAGGCGGAAGAGTGGGCAAAGGCCGGCAAGAAGGTGGTCCTGGTCCGTAACGAGACCAGCCCCGAGGATATCGGCGGCATGCACGTGGCCGAGGGCATCCTGACCACGCGCGGAGGCATGACCTCCCACGCCGCTGTCGTGGCACGCGGCATGGGCACGCCCTGCGTCTCCGGCGCGGGCGAGATCAAGGTCGACGGCAAGAACAAGGTGATGCTGGCAGGCGGGCGCGAGTTCGTCGAAGGTGACATCATCACCCTGGACGGCACCACCGGTGAAGTGATGAAGGGCGAAGTCGCCACCATCAAGCCGGAGTTGACTGGCGATTTCGGTGAGCTGATGGGCTGGGTGGACGAATTCCGTACCCTCGGTGTCCGGGCCAATGCGGAAACCCCGCTGGATGCGCAGACCGCCGTCGATTTCGGTGCCGAAGGCATCGGCCTGTCACGGACAGAGCACATGTTCTTCGATCCGGAGCGGATCGTGCACATGCGCGAGATGATCCTGGCCCGCGATCCCGAAGCGCGCCGCGCGGCCATCACGAAGCTGCTGCCGTACCAGCGCGAGGACTTCACAGCCCTCTTCCGCATCATGAACGGCCTGCCGGCGACCATCCGCCTGCTGGATCCGCCACTGAACGAATTCCTGCCGCATACGGACGAGGAAATGCAGGCTGTGGCCGATGCCGCCGGTGTCTCGCTACGTGCCCTGCAGATCAGAAAAGCGGAACTCGACGAAGCCAATCCGATGCTGGGTCATCGCGGCTGCCGTCTTGCCGTTACATATCCGGAACTCTGCGAAATGCAGGCCCGGGCCATCTTCGAAGCCGTTGTCGCGGTGAAGAAAGAAGGCATCGAGGCCATTCCGGAAGTGATGATCCCGCTGGTTGGCACCAAGGCGGAAATGGACGATCAGGCTGTGATCGTTCATCGCATCGCCAAGGACGTCAAAGCCGAGACCGGCGAAGACTTCGAATACATGGTCGGCACCATGATCGAGTTGCCGCGCGCCTGCCTGGTGGCGGACGAGATCGCCGAGACGGCCGAATTCTTCAGCTTCGGTACGAACGATCTGACCCAGACCACATTCGGCTTCTCCCGTGACGATGCTGGCTCCTTCATCGAGGAATACCTGCATCGCGGCCTGCTGCCGGCCGACCCATTCATCACCATCGACCGGGACGGCGTCGGCGCCCTCGTGCGCATGGGCGCCGAAAAAGGCAAGAAGACGCGCCCGGACCTGAAGATGGGGATCTGCGGCGAACATGGCGGTGACCCGGCGTCGGTCCGCTTCTGCCACGAAGTCGGCCTGACTTACGTCTCCTGCTCGCCCTACCGGGTGCCGATCGCACGGCTCGCGGCGGCGCAGGCGGGGATCGACGAGTCTGATGGCGTGCGTAAACAGGACGCTTAAGGACCGCTTTCAAGAACTGGAAACGCCGCCCTATAGGGCGGCGTTTCTCATTTCAGACCAGGCGGCGCTGAAAATTCTAGCGCGAGGCATAATGGTATCTGTTCTGCTCCCGTCCGCAGCCTCATAATAGCCGAAGACATGGCAGGACGTTTCCTGCCAGGCTTTGCCCACAAGTTCCGGAAGCTCCGTCGCAGCCCCAGACAGCCTTTAGCGATCTATCTGCACAGAGCGCGGACATCCAATTGGCCGCAAAGGCGCATTGGCGCGTATTTTGGATTGATCCCCGCTTTCGTCACCTGCATCCTCGCTCCAGTCGTGTTCTGCGACTCTCAATGGATGCGGGCGTCCTGCCTGCTGATCTTCAGTGGAGGAATTTCGATGGGTGTCGCCGTCTATTCACACGGCCGTCCGACAGTGCGCGCGGTCGGCGGAATGGTCTCTTCCGCTCATCCGCTGGCTTCGGCGGCAGGAGCGAAGATGCTGGAGGCCGGCGGCAACGCATTCGACGCTATCGTCGCCACAGCCGCTGTTCTCAATGTCGCCGAACCGTTCATGTCCGGCCTTGCCGGGCTTGGTTGCGCAACCGTATTCACGGCCAAGGAACGGAAAGTCCGCGTTCTCGATTTCCACCCGCCGGTGCCGTCCGCATTCGATGCCTCTAAACTGGATAGTCTCGACATCCGGGACGGGGCGAATGCAAGCGGAACGCCGGGCAATCTCGCCGGCTGGTGCACACTTGCCTCCGAACTCGGTACACTGCCGTTGAGCACTCTCCTGGCGCCGGCGATCAAGCATGCGCGGCAGGGTGTCCCTGTCTCGCCATTCTTTGTTGAAATGGTGCGCGTCAGCCGTCCGAGAAATATGCAGCCGGAATGGCTCTCGACCTATATCGATCCAACCGATGATGCCACCCTCAACGCCGTCCTGAAGCAACCCGATCTGGCGGAGACCTTGGAAGCCATCGCTGCTGAAGGGCCTTCATATCTCTATGACGGCCCTCTCGGGCGAAAGATGATCGCGCATCTGCAATCGCTTGGCGGCTGCATGACGGAGGATGACCTCGCGGCCGTTGCCCCTGTCTGGGAAGAGCCGGTGGTTACGAACTATCGCGGGCTCGACATTCACGTGCCGCCGCCGCCTGCCGAGTCCTTTCAATTCCTGCTGACCCTGAAATTGCTCGACGGCATCGATATCGGCGCCAAGGAGCATCTTTCGGCGGATCACCTGGACACGGTTTTCCGGGCTGTCCGCCTGGCGGCGGAAACCCGCATCCGCAACAACAAGTGCAGTCCCGAACGGGTCGCGGAGCTCCTCAGCGAACGCCACATCGCGCCGCTGCGCGAGCGCCTTCTCGACCCGGCGCCGATCACCGGGCGCACGGAACAATTCGGCGACGGCCCTCTGCCCGGCAGTGTGGAGCTGCGCGAACACACCACATCCTTTTCCGCCATCGATCGCGACGGCAACGCGGTCTGCCTGACCCAGAGCCTCGGTTCCATGTTCGGCTCAGGCGTCGTCATTCCGGGAACGGGCGTGACCATGAACAACTTCATGAACTGGGGCGATCTTCACCCGGACTCCCCCAACCGTCTTGTCGGTGGGGAGCGTTTCGGCATGTGCCTTGCGCCCTCCATCTCGCTCAAGGACGGCGAAGCCGTACTCGCGCTCGGCACGCCCGGAAGCTACGGCATTCTGCAAACGCAGGCGCAGGCCATGGTCCATCATCTCGATTTCGGACTCGAGCTACAGGCCGCCATCGACGCCCCCCGCGCCCGGCTTTGGGACGGCGCAAAGGTCAACCTCGAAGCCCGTGTGGAAGAGCCGGTGATCGAGGAGTTGACACGGCGCGGACATGAGATTGAGAGCATAAAGCCGTTCTCAATGGAATGCGGCGGCATGCATGCAATCCGCCGCGACCCGAAAAGCGGTGCCCTCTCGGGTGCTGCGGATTCGCGCCGCGACGGGGCTGCCATTGCTATCTGAAGATCTATCTCGATAAGACGATCCTGCCTGTCCTCCATGGTGAATCCTCAATGGGTTCCCCGGGACAGGCCGGAAGTCTATTCCTTAAAAGCTCTCAGGCCGCCTTCAGCATCTCGTAATGCGGGATGCCATCCTCGTCATAAGGACCACGGATGATTTCGTAGCCGACGCTCAGGTAAAAGTCCTTCAGATAAGCCTGCGCGTTGAGCCGGATCGGGACGTCGCCGTACAGCGCCTGGGCACGGGTATGCCCCTCCTCCATCAGCTTGCGGGCAAGGCCCCTGCCCCGGGCCTCCGGCGTTACCAGCACGCGCCCCAGCGCCGGCTCGTCGTAATAATCGCCCGGACCGAGAATGCGCAGATAGGCAAGGAAGGTGCCGTCCTCAGCACGCCCGATCAGATGCCGGGCCAGATGGTCCTTGCCGTCGATATCCGGGTAGAAGCATTTCTGCTCAAGGACGAAAACATCCTGACGCTGCCTCAAAATGTCATAGAGATCGGCGCACGAGAGGCTTTCGAAACTCTCAAATGTCCAATCGACCATGATCGGCCCCTTTCCGGTGGATCAAGAACGTCCCGCCTGTTCCCATAGCGCCGGATACCGTTTGCGGACAAGAGCGGAGACAGGAACAATTGCAAATCCGCGGGACACCGCATCCGGAATCCAGTCCCGTAGCACGGTAATCGTCGCATCGTGCGGATGTCCGATAGCAATGGCGGTACCGGTCCGCAGGGCGATTTTCTCTACCTGCTCCAGACGATACCTGACCTCTTCCGGTGTGTCCTCGTTGTCGAGGAACACGTCCCGGGTCAGCACCGGCACCCCGGCTGCGCGCGCCGTGCTTACTCCGGCACTGTCCGGTGCGGTCACCGAATCGAGAAAGAACAGCCCTCGGCTGCCGAGTGCGGCCATCACGGCCTGCATACCGGTTTGGTCCGTCGTGAAGCGGCTGCCCATATGATTGTTGACGCCGACATAGCCATTAAATCTGCCAAGCCCCCATTCGAGCTTTTCGGCAAGCTGCACCGGCGTATCCCGCACCCGGAGCACCTTCGGGCCGGGATCGGCGTCCGCGCTCTTCGGCTGCATTGGCACGTGCACCATCAGCTCGTGCCCACGGGCCCGTGCCGCTGCGGTCTGCCTGTCCAGATCGTGGCCATAGGTCAGGAACGACAGCGTCAGCGGCGCCGGCAGGGCGACCACGGCGTCCGAGCGCTTCCGGTCGATCCCGACATCGTCGATCACCAGCGCGATCATAGGCTTGCCGCCCTCCGCCCTGTACGCAACCGCGTTCCGGATCCAGGCTGGTGTTTTTGCAGGCATCAGATCCACGATGGGAGGGATAACGGCAGGCGCGGGTTTCGCCACCTCTTCCGGCACCGGTTCCGCGACTTTGGCAATCAGCCGGTCTAGCGCGGCTTGGTCGCGCGGCTTGGGGCCCACAGGCGCCGGTGCCGGGAGTGCCGCCATCTGGCGTGTCGGCGCCACATTCTCAGACGGCGCTTCACCCAAAGTCTCCGCACCGAACTGCATGCCGGCCCACAGCCCGACACCAAAGACAGCCAGCACGAAGGCCCCTCCGCCAGCCGCGAGAACCAGTCTGTTGATCCTGATTTTGTCTTTGCGTTTCCGCGCCATAAACCGGTCCCAAAAGGGTTTGCCAAGCCACGCGTGCCGGGGCAGTCTCTATTCGCTCGTGCGGAGGCTTGCTATAAACACTAGAAGAGCTTCCGATCTTACATCAACATAATTCGATAAAAGTCTGAAAATGTTCATACTTATCGACAATTACGATAGCTTTACATACAACCTGTGGCACTTCCTCGGGTCGCTGGGCGTGGAGGTGGTTGTACACCGGAACGACCAGATCAGCACCGACGAGGTGATGGCGCAGAACCCGCAAGGTATCGTTCTGTCTCCGGGCCCGTGCGATCCGGACAGGGCCGGCATTTGCCTGGAACTGATCGAGCGCGCCGCCGGCAAGGTTCCCGTGTTCGGCGTTTGCCTCGGGATGCAGTCTATCGGACAGGCCTTCGGTGGCAAGATCACCCGTGGGCCGGTTCCTATGCATGGCAAGATCAGTTCCGTCACACACACGAACAAGGGTGTTTTTCAGGGGCTCCCCAGCCCGTTCGAGGCAACGCGCTATCACTCGCTGGTGGTCGACCGGGCAACCCTGCCCGATTGTCTCGAGATTACGGCCGAGACGGAAGACGGTATGATCATGGGGCTGCAGCATCGCGATCTGCCGGTCCATGGTGTGCAGTTCCATCCAGAGAGCATCGCCTCCGAGCATGGCCACCAACTCCTGCAGAACTTCCTGCGGATCTCTGGCGTCAATGCCGAGCCTCTGAAGCCGCTGGAGCAGCTTGAATCAGAATTGCGGAAAACCGGGACATGACCGGCGATATCCAGGACATGAAGTCGCTGATCGGGCACGTGGCGACCGGCGCTACGCTGTCGGAAGAGCAAGCTGAAGCAGCATTCGATATCATCATGTCGGGCAATGCCACGCCTGCACAGATGGGCGGCTTCCTGATGGCGCTGCGGGTCCGCGGCGAAACAGTCGAGGAAATCACCGGTGCCGCCAAGGCGATGCGGGCGAAAGCACTGCGCGTCACTGCGCCCGCCGATGCCATGGACACGGTTGGCACTGGCGGTGACGGGGCGAAGACCTACAACATCTCCTCCGCCAGCGCCTTCGTTCTTGCCGGGACGGGCCAGCCGGTCGCGAAACACGGCAACCGCGCCCTCTCCTCCCGCACCGGGGCTGCCGACGTTCTGAGCGCGCTCGGCATCAATAACGAGTGCGACATGAGCCTGGTGCAGAAGGCCATCAACGAGACCGGGATCTGCTTCCTGATGGCGCCCCGCCACCATGCGTCGATGCGCCATGTCGGCGGCACCCGGGTTGAACTCGGCACACGGACCATCTTCAACCTGCTCGGCCCGCTTTCCAACCCGGCCTTCGTGAAGCGCCAGCTTGTCGGCGTCTTCGCTCGCGAATGGGTGGAGCCGATCGCGCAAGTGCTGGGCAAACTCGGCTCCGAACGGGCCTGGGTTGTGCATGGCTCCGACGGCCTTGACGAAATAACCACGACCGGCCCGACCTATGTGTCCGCGCTGGAAGACGGCAAGGTGCGCTCCTTCGAGATCTCTCCAGAGGATGCGGGCCTACCGCTGGCAAAGCCTGAAGATCTCAAGGGCGGAGCCCCGGAAGAGAACGCGAAAGCCTTGCGCGATCTGCTGGAAGGCCAGACAGGCCCCTATCGCGACGTCGTTCTGTTCAACACCGCAGCCGCCCTGATGGTTTCCGAAAAGGTTTCCAATCTTAAAGACGGCGTCGCCCTGGCCGCGGAGACGATCGACAGCGGAAAGGCGCTAGCGAAACTCGATGCGCTCATCAAGGTGACCAACTCACTCAACGAGGCAGCAGCCAATGACTGATATCCTTGCCAAGATCTGCGCGGACAAGCGCGATCATATCGCTGCCTGCAAGGCTGCCAGGCCAGTGGGAAAGCTGAAAGTGCGCGCCGAGGAAGCTTCGGCCCCACGCGGGTTCGGCTCGGCCCTGAAACGGGCCTCACGGGTCGGCTACGGACTGATCGCGGAGGTCAAGAAGGCCTCTCCCAGCAAGGGCCTGATCCGCGCCGATTTCGACCCGCCACGCCTTGCCGAGGCCTATGCGGGCGGCGGCGCGACCTGTCTCTCCGTCCTGACGGATCAGCCTTATTTCCAGGGTCATGACGACTTTCTGATCGCCGCCCGGAACACGGTCACGCTACCGGTCCTGCGCAAGGACTTCATGCTCGACCCTTACCAGATCTGGGAATCGCGCGCGCTCGGTGCCGATTGCATCCTGCTCATCATGGCTGCCCTCGAAGATGCACAGGCGGCGGACCTGGAAGCGCTTGCGATGGAACTCGGCATGGATGTGCTGATCGAAGTGCATGACGGAGCGGAACTGGACCGGGCTCTCGCACTGAAATCACCGTTGCTCGGCGTCAACAACCGTAACCTGAAGACCATGGTGACGGATATTGCGACGACGGAGGAGCTGGCCCCGCGGGTACCATCGGACCGGATCCTGATTTCCGAGAGCGGACTTTACGAGCCGGCCGACCTTGCGCGCATGGCCGCCGTCGGGGCCCGCTGCTTCCTGGTTGGCGAAAGCCTGATGCGACAGGACGATGTGCGCCGCGCCACGGCAATGCTCCTGAGCGATCCCGTGCCGGCTGTTGCCTGAGCGCCGGCCCCTTTAAGGCAAACGGAACAGAGTATGAGCGAACTGACCCATTTCGACGAGCGCGGCAACGCCGCCATGGTCGATGTCGGCGACAAGGAAATCACCGAACGGACCGCAACGGCGGCCGGTACGGTGACGATGGATCCGGCGACGATGAAACTGATCGTCGATGGCGGCGTGAAAAAGGGCGATGTGCTCTCCGTCGCCCGCCTTGCCGGGATCATGGGCGCCAAGAAGACCCCGGACCTCATCCCGCTCTGCCATCCGCTCGCCCTCACTTCGGTCAAGGTCGAGTTGTCCTGCGATACGGACCGCAATGCGGTCGATATCAGCGCGACCTGCAAGCTGAAGGGCCGCACCGGTGTCGAGATGGAAGCGCTCACCGCCGTCAGCGTTGCCGCCCTCACCGTCTATGACATGTGCAAGGCTGTGGACCGGGGCATGAAGCTCGAAGACATCCGCCTCATTCACAAGGCCGGCGGCAAATCCGGAGACTGGCATGGCAAGTGACCTGTTGCCGGTCGAGGAGGCGCTGAGCCGCATCCTCTCCGCGATGCCGCTCATGCCGGCCGAGGAAGTCCCCCTGACGGACGCACACGGGCGTACCGCTGCTGCAGATATCGCCGCGCGCCGCACCCAGCCGCCGGAAGCGGTCTCCGCCATGGACGGCTATGCCGTGCGTGGCGCGGATGTGGCCGAATCGGGCGCCAGATTGAAACGGATCGGGACGGCCCCCGCCGGTCATATCTTCGACGGCACTGTCGGCCGTGGCGAGGCGGTCCGCATCTTCACCGGCGGCGCGATACCTGACGGTGCCGATACCATCGTCATCCAGGAAGACGTGAAGGCCAGCGCGGAAGAAGACGGCGCCACTCTCGAGATCACCGAAGCGACGAAAACCGGCGCCTATGTGCGCCCGGCAGGGCTCGACTTCCGCGAGGGCGATGTCCGGATCAAGGCCGGACGGGTTCTGACCGCCCGTGATATCGGCATGGCCGCCGCAATGAACGTGCCCTGGATCGAAGTGCGCCGGAAACCGCGCGTTGCCATCCTGCCAACCGGCGACGAGATCATCAGGCCGGGCGATCCAACAGGGCCGAACAAGATTGTCAGCTCGAACAGTTATGCTCTGGCGGCGCTGGTGCGGGCCTGTGGCGGCGAGCCAACTATCCTCGGCATTGCTCCCGACACGGTGGGAGGCATTCAAGCCATGGTGCGGGGCGCCAAAGGCGCCCACATCCTGATCACGACCGGCGGCGCCTCCGTCGGCGAGCACGATCTCGTCCGACATGCACTGGGCAGCGACAGTTTCGGACCCGGCCGGCTCGAGCTTGATTTCTGGAAGATCGCCATGCGGCCCGGCAAACCGCTGATCTTCGGCCATATCGGCGATACACCGATGCTGGGCCTGCCGGGCAACCCGGTTTCCACAATCGTCTGCGGCACGGTATTCCTGCGACCAGCTATCTCCGCCATGCTTGGCAGGATCGAACAGGACAACCGCACCCTGAAGGCACGTCTTGCCATGCCGCTCAAGGAAAACGACCGGCGTCAGGACTATCTGCGCGCGACGTATCATCTGGACGAAAACGGCGAGGCTGTGGTCGAGATCTTCGAGCGCCAGGACAGCTCCATGCTGGCCCTGCTGGCCGATGCGAACTGTCTGCTGATCCGCCCGCCGCACGGCGCAGCGCTTCCAGCCGGCACCAAAGTCGACGTTCTCCCCCTCGGCATCGGTACCGTTTCAATCTGATCTCCCCGCTTGATCAGAGGCTTGACGCCAGACAAGAACCAAAGTAGAACATTTAAATGTTTATCTTTTGTTCTTTACGGAACCAGTGCGGGAGTCCCTGATGCTCACGAAAAAGCAGCACCAACTGTTGCTCTTCATCCAGAAACGGCTGGAAGAGGACGGTGTCTCCCCCTCCTTCGATGAAATGAAGGATGCACTCGACCTGAAATCAAAGTCCGGCATCCATCGGCTGATCACAGCGCTGGAGGAACGCGGTTTCATCCGCCGCCTGCCGCATCGGGCCCGGGCGCTTGAAATACTGCGCACGCCCGATTCAAGCGCGACGGTTCTGGCTCAGCCGAGCGTAACGCATCCGGCCGCACTGGACCGTCCTGCCAGCCGCGGGTTTACCCCGAATGTCATTCCGGGGAATTTTACTCGGGCCTCGCGCGATGACGAGGAAGCCGTCAGCCCTGCTCCGGAGGAAGCCACACATTCGGACGAGGAAATGATCGACCTTCCCATGCTGGGACGGATCGCCGCCGGCACACCGATAGAAGCGCTGCGGGACAATAGTGCCCGCGTTGGCATTCCGGGTTCCATGATCAGGGCGGGAGATCATTACGCTCTTGAAGTGTCGGGCGATTCCATGGTCGATGCCGGCATTCTCGACGGCGATACCGTGATCATCAAACGCGGCGATACCGCCGATAACGGCAGTATCGTTGTCGCCCTTGTCGATGAGCATGAAGTGACACTGAAACGTCTGCGTCGACGCGGACATGCGATCGCTCTGGAGCCTGCCAACCCGAATTACGAGACGCGCATATTCGGCCCGGACCAGGTACGGATCCAAGGCAGTCTTGTCGGCTTGATGCGGAAATATTAAGTCCGGCGACTAGCCGGCGTTCGCGCCCCAGATCACACCGAGATCGGCAATTTTCACTTCTGCCTTCGGCTTGTTGCGTGCCCGGACGGAAAGAACGTGACGACGTTCTTCCTGTGCCTTGTTGATCGCTACGCTCTTGATCTCGCGCCGATTGGTCAGCGGAATCTGATCGAATACTGACGTTGCCCATTCCTGACGGGCATCGTTGCCTTCTTCGTCGGAAGCTTTCTTGATTGCGATATAGGCAAGGTTCTTGGTGCCAACAACATCGGATACCGAGTCAGCCAGAATGTTCAGGGCTCGTTTTTTCAAAGTGTCCGACACCAGCGCTTCACCCTTCTGTAAATCGCAGTCCTAGAGACAGGCTCAATCAATTTATATAAAGTTATCTCTTTTTTCGCGTGAAATTTCAATTTGTTTAATTGCGGCCACGCGTTACCGCACCAGACCAAGGCCTGTTTCCCTGTATTTCTCTTGAATATACCACTTTTGGTACGGGTTGATCCAGCCAGATCGCAATGGAGCCTCCGGCCCTGATTTGCTTTGGCCCAAGGATCAGGCGCGGCATCGGACAATCGTCCGGTATCCTGACCCGGGTCACAAGAATATCCGCCCGTTGGCAGTCTTCCGCCAGGGATTGCGCATCTGTCGACCAGGCAACCGAACCAATCCGAGGCGCGTCCACCGCGCAGCCCAGACTGTCGCAATGGAACTTGGACGGCGACGCTTCCCCTCGCGCTTCCAGCACCCCCGCGCGACGACGCCAGACGCCGATAGCAAAACCCGCGTGCCGCGACGTTGAGATCATCCGCATTTCAGAAAATACACCAATCTTCTTCGCCCGGTCCGCGACGATCAGAGTCGGCGGAACCCAGGGAGACGCAACGAGAACGCCAATGCACAAGACAAGAAGCGGAACGGCACCGAACCGCACGCGGCCACGCAGCAGGCACAGCCAAAGCCCGGAGCAAGCCGCAAGACCGATAACCCAGCCCGGAGCGGCCGCAACAGCATGCGTTGCATACGGCCAGTCCTGCACGACGCCAGCAAGATGGAGTACCGCATCGATGCCCAAGCCCATCGGCACCAACGCCAGTCCCTCAAGCCCGAATGGCATAAGAAACAGCGCCGCAGCGCCGAATGGCATAATCCAGAGGCTGGCTGCCGGAACAGCCAGCATGTTGGTCGCAACACCGTAGAGAGCGGCTTTCTGGAAATGATAGAGCGCCAGCGGCATAGTGGCGCTCGACGCGACAAGGGAACTGAGAGCAAGCAGCCCGACATGCCGGGCAAAACCGCCGAATAGCCGGCCACGCGCCGGATACCGGCTCCACAGTCCGGTCTCATAGACGGCAACGAGACAAATTACCGCGGCGAAGGACAGCTGAAAGCTGGCGCCCAGAACATATTCGGGACGCGCCGCCATGATGATTGCCGCAGCGGAGGCAATCAGGCGCATGGAAATCGCCCGCCGGCCGATCACAACCCCGATCAACACGACCAGCGTCATGACATAGGCGCGCTGCGTCGGCACAGACGCGCCAGATACCAGCAGGTAAGCCGTCGCGAACAGGATTGCCCCCGATGCAGCCAATCTTCTTGTCGGCCAGCGCAGTGCTATCTCCGGATGGAGGCTCAGCAGCAAACGGATGAAGAAAAACACACAGCCCGCGACCAACCCCATATGCAATCCGGATATGGCAAGCAAATGGGCGATCCCCGCATCGCGCATGGCCGCTGTCGCACTCTCGGAAATATGATCCCGATCCCCGACAAGAAGCGCGGCCGCAAGCGCACCGGTGTCTCCCGGAAGCCGGGATCTGATTCGCTTCGAGAGCTCACTGCGCAGAGCCGAAAGTCGACCGGACAAGGGCACTTCCCCCGCCTCCTCCACGGTCACCAGCCCAAGGGCAAAGCCGACGGCGCCGATTCCCCCGAAATAGAGCACCCTTTGAAAATCGTAGGCATGCGGAGCGACCGGCGGAGGCGGCGGGCTGAAACGCCCAAAGACCGTGATCCGTGAGCCGGCCGGCGGCGCCCTGTCCCGTTTCAGCAAAAGCAGCCTCACCCGGCCAGGTCGGTCTTCCGGTCCCACCCGGCCAAGGCGCTCCACACGTACGATCACCCTCTCGCCCCGGGAAGTGACCCGCACGTCCTCCACCATCCCGGTGAGAGAAGCGGCCGTTTCCCGCTTAAGCACCGGTGCTGCGACCTGCCACGTCCTGATTTGCGCCGCCGAGAATCCTGCGGCAACGGCGAGCAAAGGTATCAGGCAGGAGATGGAGATCATGGAGCGCCGGGTGGCCAGCAGAAGCGAAACGAGGAATCCGAGAAGACCCGGGCCAACCCAGAGCGGCGGCTCGGAGGACAGGTCGAAATAGCCGAAAATACCGGCACCGAATGCAACAGGCAGCCAAAGCCCGGCACGGGAACGGTTCTCCGCCAGCACGCCGGCCAGCCGGCGACGCGCCCCCCGATATCCACTGCCCGGCACGCCCCCAGACGCGGTCCAATCTCGCACTGCACCGGTCAATGTGCTACACAGCCCCGCGCTCGCAGGCTGAGATGACCCGCGATGCAGCGTTTGCCCAACAAATCACGAGAAACAGCTCCATGTCCGTCGTCACGCGTTTTGCCCCGTCGCCAACCGGTTTCCTGCATATCGGCGGCGCAAGGACCGCGCTCTATAACTGGCTCTATGCGCGGCACATGGGCGGAAAATATCTGGTCCGGATCGAGGATACCGACAAGGCGCGCTCCACCCCGGAAGCGGTGCAGGCCATTTTTGATGGTCTCGCGTGGCTGGGGCTGCTCGGCGATGAAGAGCCGGTCTATCAGTCGGCCCAGCTGGAGCGCCATGCAGACGTGGCCAAGGAATTGGTCGCGAAGGGGCGTGCCTATTACTGCTACTGCACGCCGGAAGAACTCCAGACCATGCGCGAGGAAGCCAAGGCTGCCGGCAAACCGATGCGGTATAACGGCATGTGGCGCGACCGCGATCCGTCTGAAGCCCCCAAGGGCGTCGATCCGGTCGTACGCCTGAAGGCGCCGCTCGAGGGCGAAACCACGCTGGCCGACCATATCCAGGGCGAAGTCACAGTTCAGAACCAGCAACTTGACGATTTCGTGCTGCTGCGCGGCGACGGCACCCCGACCTATATGCTTTCAGTCGTCGTCGACGATCACGATATGGGAATCACCCACGTGCTGCGAGGCGACGATCACCTGAACAACGCGTTCCGCCAGGCCGCGCTTTACCGCGCGATGGACTGGGACGTGCCTGAATTCGGCCATATCCCGCTGATTCACGGTGCCGATGGCGGCAAGCTTTCAAAACGTCATGGAGCCCTTGGCGTCGATGCCTACAGGGATATGGGATACCTGCCGGAAGCGTTGAACAACTATCTGCTCCGCCTCGGTTGGGGCCATGGCGATGACGAGATCATTTCCTCCGCGCAAGCAATCGAATGGTTCACACTGGATGCGGTCGGCCGTTCTCCGTCCCGTTTTGATCTTGCCAAACTGGAAAATCTGAATGGCCATTATATCCGCGAAGCCGACGATGAAAGGCTGGCCAATCTTGTGATCGCCGGCCTCGGTGACGTTGACGAGGTAGGTCGCAGCCGGATTCTGAAAGGCATGGACGGCCTGAAACAGCGGGCCAAAACTATGGTTGAGCTGACTGAGAATGCAGCATTTTATGCCGCGTCCGTGCCTTTGAATTTCACGGAGAAGGCCCAAAACCTACTTACAGAAGAGGCGCTTAGCCAACTCGCCGCCCTCACCGCGCAGCTTGAGGCGATGACGGACTGGAGCGAGGAATCCGTCGAGCAAGCAGTCCGCGCAGTCGCTGAAAAAGCCGATGTCAAACTCGGGAAGCTCGCCCAGCCGCTGCGTGCAGCGCTGACGGGATCAACCGTTTCTCCGGGTATCTTCGAGGTTGCCGCCGTTCTGGAACGCGCAGAAACCTTGGCCCGTCTCAAGGCAGTTTGCGGCACTGCACAATAGAGACTAATATCCGCCGCGATTAAGCGGCACGTTGCCCCAAACTTGCCCCTGGGGAATACGGGGCAGCCGCCCAACAAGAACTAAGGGAAGCTCAGGATGACTAAATCAAACACCGGCAGCTTTACACTCACCGATAATCAGACCGGCAAGAGCTACGACCTTCCAGTCCTGCACGCATCGGTCGGCCCGAACGTGGTCGATGTCCGTAAATTCTACGCCCAGACGGATCATTTCACCTATGATCCCGGCTTCACCTCGACGGGTTCCTGCGAGTCCGGCCTGACCTATATCGACGGCGATAAGGGCATTCTGCTGCACCGCGGTTACCGGATCGAGGATCTGGCCGCCAATTGCAACTTCCTCGAGGTTGCGCACCTGCTGCTGAACGGCGATTTGCCGAACAAAGCGCAGAAAGCCAAGTTCGATCATGACGTGACCTATCACACCATGGTCCACGAGCAGCTCAGCAACTTCTATCGCGGCTTCCGCCGTGACGCCCACCCTATGGCTATTCTGTGCGGTGTCGTCGGCGCGCTGTCCGCTTTCTATCACGACTCCACGGACATTAATGACGAGCACGCCCGCATGGTGGCGTCCTTCCGTCTGATCGCGAAGATGCCGACCCTGGCCGCCATGGCCTACAAGTACTCCATTGGCCAGCCGTTCAATTATCCGAAGAACGATCTCAGCTACTCCGAAAACTTCCTGCACATGATGTTTTCGGTTCCGGCCGAGGAATACAAAATGGACCCGGTTCTGGCAAAAGCCATGGACCGCCTGTTCATCCTGCATGCCGATCATGAGCAGAACGCATCCACCTCGACCGTCCGCCTCGCCGGCTCTTCCGGTGCCAACCCGTTCGCCTGCATCGCGGCCGGTATCGCCTCGCTCTGGGGCCCGGCACATGGTGGCGCGAACGAAGCCGTGCTGACGATGCTCAACGAGATCGGTCACAAGGATAACATCAACGAGTACATCAAGAAGGCGAAGGACAAGGACGATCCGTTCCGCCTGATGGGCTTCGGTCACCGGGTCTACAAGAACTACGATCCGCGTGCGAAGGTCATGCAGGAGAGCTGCCACGAGGTGCTTGAAATCCTCGGCGTCGACGATCCGCTGCTTGAACTGGCGATGGAACTCGAGAAGATCGCGCTGGAAGATCCCTATTTCGTCGATCGCAAGCTTTTCCCGAATGTCGACTTCTATTCCGGCATCGTGCTGAAGGCGATGGGCTTCCCGACCTCCATGTTCACCGTCCTCTTCGCCGTCGCCCGGACCACGGGCTGGGTCGCGCAGTGGAAGGAAAGCATCGAGGATCCGCAGGCAAAAATCGGCCGCCCGCGCCAGCTTTACACTGGCCCGACCGAGCGTCCGTTTGTCACTCTCGACAAACGCTAAAACATTCCGGTTACCCGGATCTGAAGCGGCGGCGCGAAAGCGCCGCCGTTTTCATTTTACAGTCAGGGAACTAATGATCAGAGGGCCGCGAAAGCGTCGCTTTTCTTCCCGCGGTTAAGGAAAGCCGGGCCTGATTAAGGAAGTTCGGGAACCGCGATGCCCGCCGCTTCGGCGACAGCCAGAGCCGCCCTGTCCGAAGGTGCAATCTCGCCGGTCCCGAGAACTGCGCGTAATTCATCAGCAGCCCGGGAGCAGTCGGCGCGGGCTCGGGTATCGTCGAACATCCGGGCGACCGCCACTGTCAGAGCATCAGGTGTGCAATTGTGCTGCATGAAAAAGGGCTGGACCTGCCGCTTCAAGATCCAGTTCGTCAAGACCACGGCCTCCATATTCACAAGCATTCGCCCGATCGGCACGGAGAGTGGATTAACTTTGTAACCAACAACAGTCGGCACGCCTGCAAGAGCCAGCTCGAGCGTCACCGTACCAGAGGCCGCCAGCGCCGCATTCATGGCAGCAAACGCATCATATTTGTCGTCGGCATCTTCAAGGATGACCGGCTGCACCGGCCAATCCGCAACCCCGTCACGGATCATGTCGGCAACACCGGAAACAGTCGGTATCAGGACCTTCAAATCCTTATAACGCGGTGCAAGCCTTCGCACAGTTTCGCCGAAACCCGGGAGCAACCGGCGCACTTCGCCGCGACGGCTCCCCGGAAACACGCCCAGAACCGGCGCCTTCGGCGGTATCCTGGTTCGTGCGCGCAGGCGTGCGCCGTCACCAACCGGTTGAACCGATGCGGGGTGTCCGACGAACGTCGTCTTGAGCCCATGCTCTTCGAAATACGGGGGCTCGAACGGGAACAGGACAAGAAGCTCGTCCAGGAATTTCGAGATCTTCTTAGCGCGACCGGGCCGCCAGGCCCAGACGGTCGGCGCCACCATATGCAGCAATGGAAACGGGACATTCTGACCGGCCGCACGACGCTTGAAGAGACGCTTCTGTACACGCAGGTTGAAACCCTTGGAATCAACCGTCAGCAGGACATCCGGCTGCAGCTCGAGGATATTGTCGACGGTCTGACCGATGCGCCGCAGCAACTTCGGGGCGTGCGGAAGGACTTCGAACACTCCCAGCACAGCCAATTCCGATATAGGAAAGAGGCTGGTCAGGCCTTCGGCCGCCATCCGGTCGCCGCCCACGCCAGCGAAGCGCACCTTCCCGCCTGTCATCTTCTTGAGCGACTGCATCAGGCCGGCCGCAAGGACATCTCCGGATGCTTCTCCGGCAATGATATAGACCAGCGGCGTGCGCTCTGCGGCGGCGGTCTCTGTCACGATTGCTGCTCCTGAAGACCCTCGATACCGGCAAGGAAAAGTCCCGCTTCATTCGCGACTTTCACCGCATCCTCCCGGTCGACGAGGATTGTCGCCCCCGCCTCAACCGCTATGCCGCGGAAACCGGCTGCAGCAGCTCCACGCACCGTATCGGGCCCTATCGTCGGCAGATCCGCCCGGCGCTCCTGTCCACGCTTCCGCATCTTCACCAGGATTGGTCCCTCGGCACTGTCGCGCTTCAGATCCGCTGTCCGGGCAATCATCGCATCGGTTCCCTCGACCGCTTCCACGGCAAGCACCAGACCTTCCTGAACCACGACGGCCTGCCCGACATCAGCCGGACTCAGCGCTTCCAGGACGGCCTTGCCGCGCGCAATATCGAACTCTGCGGCCTCGTCAGGCGCACACTCCGTAATCGCCCCAGCCGGCATCAGATAACCGCCGAGCACATCGTCGATCCCAACCACCCGGAACCCGTCGCCTTCAAGTTCCTCGATAATGATGGAAAGCAGACCATCGTCGCCGAATGCTTTGCGCCCGGCCTTGGCCAACATCTTTGCCGACCGCAGATCCAGGGACATGTCCGAAAAGGCGGGCCTGCGCATCGGCCCGGCCATCACCACTTCTTCGACCGAGGCGTCTTTCAGGTGCTTCAGTGTGCCGCTGGTGGCGCCGAGTCGAACCCATGCATGATCCAGCCCCTCAACGGTTTCCTGATCCGTCTGACCCTCGAAAGCGATCACAAAAACACCGTCACCGTCACTCAGCCGACGCTCAGCAATACGGCGGGGCAGCACCCCGCCGCCGGCAAGAATTCCGAGCTTCGGCATAACGGGCCTCAGGTCCTGCCCGGCTGGCAGATAGCACCGCGGCTGCTCGTAGCGCGGATGAAATCGATAATATCCGCCACGGCTTCATGGTCGCCGAATTCACGTGCAACGGACTCCACACGTTCCTGGAACGTGCCTTCGTCCGCGAACAGCAGCCGGTAGGCCTTGCGCAATTCGGCGATCTGCTCCTGAGTAAATCCCCGGCGCTTCAAACCGATCAGGTTAAGACCGGACAGCCGCGCCCGGTCCCCCATCACGGTTCCGAACGGGATCACGTCGTTCTCGACACCGGTAAGACCACCGATCATGGCGTGCTTGCCTATACGTACAAATTGCCGCGCGGCACTGAGCCCGCCGAGGATGGCGAACTCGCCGACTGTCACATGCCCGGCCAGGGTCGCATTGTTTGCCAGGATGACATTGTCACCGACGATGCAGTCATGGGCTACGTGAGACGCGGCCATGAACAGGCAGCCGTCACCCACCTTGGTCATCATGCCGCCACCTTCGGTGCCGATATTCATGGTGACGTGCTCGCGGATCACGTTCCGCGCACCGATCACCAGTTCGGACGGCTCCCCGCCATATTTCAAGTCCTGGGGAATCTGTCCGATGGACGAGAACGGAAAGATCTCTGTCTCCGCTCCGATGCGGGTCCGGCCATCAAGAACCACATGGGAGTGCAGACGGCATCCGTCTCCGAGAACAACGTTCGGGCCAATGACGCAATACGGGCCGATCTCGACTCCGGCGCCTATTTCCGCGGCTTTATCAACAATCGCGGTCGGGTGGATGCTGCGCTCCTGCGATGCCATCCTCTAGCTGTCCACGATCATCGCGGAGAACGTCGCTTCGGCGACCAGCACATCATCGACTTTTGCCGCCCCCGTGAATTTCCAGACCGGTCCCCGGTTCCTGGATTTCTCAACATGAATCTTGATTTGGTCGCCAGGCACCACGGGCTTGCGGAACCGGGCATCGTCGATGGTCATGAAGTAAACCAGCTTGCCTTCCGCTTCCTTGCCAAGAGTGGCGACCACCAGGCAGCCTGCAGTCTGTGCCATTGACTCAATGATCAGAACACCCGGAAAAACCGGACGGCTCGGGAAGTGACCCTGAAAGAAATTCTCGTTGATCGAGACATTCTTGACCCCGACCGCTTTTACGCCGAGCTCGATTTCTTCGATCTTGTCCACCATGAGGAACGGATACCGGTGCGGGATGAGTTCCATTACCCGGTTCACGTCGATATCGGTTTCGACAGCCGTTCCGACTTCTATATCTGCGGCGCCCATCAGTTCTCCAGATCTTTGTTGCGTCGCCCCAAGGACTTGATAACTGCCACCTGGCGGCGGAATTCTCTTATCGGTACGGCCGGCGATCCGCCGATCTTCTCGCCCGGCGCAGTCGTGCCCGAAACACCGGACTGCGCTGCGACCTGCACACCATCGCCGAGTTCTATATGACCGGCCACGCCGACCTGCCCAGCGAGAACCACGTAGTTCCCGATTTTCGCGCTGCCGGCAATACCAACCTGACCGCAAATGATACAGCCTTTGCCAACCTGAACGTTGTGGCCGATCTGGACCAGATTATCAATCATGGTCCCGCGACCAATGACCGTATCCGGTCCGCTGCCGCGATCGACACAACTGTTTGCACCAATTTCGACATCGTCCTCGATGATTGCCCGACCGAGCTGGGGCATCTTGATGACGCCGGCTTCATCCACTTCAAACCCGAAACCGCAGGTCCCTATCCGGGCGCCTGGATAGATCACGGCCCGCGCTCCGATCAGACAATGGGAGAGTGACGCGTTTTCTCCGACCACGCTCCCAGCTCCGATCTCGACATTCTCACCGACGATGGCATTGGCCTCGACCGTGACGCCGTCCCCGAGCTTGGCGCCGGCTGAAATCACAGCTCCCGGCCCGACGGAACAACCCTCTCCCATCGTCGCGGCCGGATCGATTGCCGCTGTTGGAGCAACGCCTGTAACAGGACGCTCTTCCGGATAGAAGAGAGAAGCGATTTTAGCGAAGGCCCGGCGCGGGCGGTCGCTGATAATCAGGGCGAGTCCGTCAGGAGCCCGATCGGCA
Organism: Nisaea nitritireducens; assembly: GCF_014904795.1. Classification (GTDB taxonomy): domain Bacteria; phylum Pseudomonadota; class Alphaproteobacteria; order Thalassobaculales; family Thalassobaculaceae; genus Nisaea; species Nisaea nitritireducens. The sequence goes on along the minus strand of NZ_JACZFS010000009.1, from coordinate 216,745 downwards.
ATATTGCGCGGCAGGATACAAACAGCCGCCGAAGATGAGGTCAGAGCCCCCACGTAACGCCGGTTCTCAACGAAACAGATGTCGCTGGCGGTCGCTTCTTCCACCGAAGCGATATCCTCGATAACCAGTTCCGGGTCGGCGCAGTGAAGCAACTCGCCGCCAACACGCTCGGCAAGCTCAGCTGCCGAATATGTTCCTGATTTCCTGAAGAATCTCTTGTCCGGCATCGCGCGACATCAATCGTTTTTAGTTCTGCGTTTCAGCGAAGGTCACCTCGACCTTCGGCAGCTTCGTGTTCAGTCGCTTCATGATCTCATCGGTGATGTCGATCTTGCGATCGCCGAGGAAAATCTGGTTCTTGAACAGGACCAGTCCGACACCGATCTCTCCTGCGACTTCAGCAACGATCTCGATCATTGTCTGACGAACCTTGCCGTTGGCGCGCGCATAGGCCTGGTCCAACTGACGTTTCATCCCCTGTCCGTCACGCTGCAAGCTGGCAATATTCTGCTGATGCTCCCGGACACGCGCCTGGAAGACTTCATTGGCAAGAATAGCCTGTTGCTGTGCCAGAGCCTTTTCCGCTTCACGCACAGCGGCTTCACGTTGCTGAAAGTCCTTCTCATAGGTCTTCCGGCGCGTCTCGACCTGCCCGCGGATATTCTTTGCCGCATCGGACTGGCGCATGATGAGCTGCACGTCGACCACTGCGACACTGACAGGCTCGATCTTCTCGAGCGCGCCCGCCGGTGAGACAGCGACTACAGTCGTCAGTGAAACCGCGAGAACAAACCCCGCGAGTGCTCTAGAAGCGCGTTCCGAAACTGAACCTAAAGATTTCAGTATCATCAGCATCGTCCTTCAAAATTGCTTGTGCCACGTCAATGCGTATCAAACCAAACGCCGTAGCCCAGGACAGCCCCGTACCCACGGACGCACGTAAGCTTGTATTGTCGATAATTTCCGACCCGCTCTCATCGATCCCGTAGAGAGACCCGACATCGCTGAAAACAAATCCTTTGATCCCAAGATCGCCGGGTAAGCCAAGCGGGAAGCCTACTTCGGCTGTGCCGACATAGTATGTGTTTCCGCCCAGTGCGTCATTGCTGATGCTGTCACGCGGGCCGATGCCATTGCGCGCAAAGCCGCGGAAATTGTTACCGCCGACAAAGAACCTCTCCGCAATGCCGACATCGTCGTTCAGCCCCACGATATGTCCGCCTTCACCGATCAGGCCGAGGACAAAATCATCGACCAAAGGCAGATAATAGGAGCCGCGGAGAGTGGTTCGGAAATGGGTCACCGTGCCGCCGAGCCCAGCAAGATCGTTTGAAAGGCTGGCGAAATACCCTTCCGTCGGATCGGACCTGCTATTCCGCATATCAAGGGACAGGGTATGGCCGATCTGGGAGACCGTTTGGGAACCTTCCTGGTCCCGAACAAAACGGGAAGCGTCGTCTTCGACATCCCGGATCTCAGTTGTCTTCAACAGATAGTTCACCGAGTGGCGCAGATCTTCACCGAGATCATAACCAGCGCGTAGGCGGATACCGCTGCTCTCTTCCTTGAAGGAGCTCTCGTCCGTTTCATCCCGGACAATCCGGAACAAATCGAAGCCCGCAGCCACATCCCGATCCAGGAAGTACGGCTCAGTGAAGCCTATGTCGAATTGCTGGCGGGTGACCGATCCCGAGAATTTAAGGCGGAGGTCCTGCCCCCGGCCGAGCAGGTTGCGCTCCCGTATCCCGATATCGCCGATCAGACTATCCACAGTCGAGAAGCCAATACCGAAGGAGATTTCTCCGGTCGACTGTTCCTCGACAGTAGCGGTAATGACGGTCCGATCCGGCTGCGAGCCTTCACGGTTCTTGACGTCCACGGACTTGAAGAAGCCGAGATTACGAATTCTTCGGTTGGAACGCCGCATCTTCGATGTGTTGAAGGCATCGCCCTCGGCGAGCTGAAATTCCCTCCGGATAACCCGATCTAGAGTCCGCACATTGCCTTCGATATCGATACGCTCGACGAAGACCTTCGGGCCTTCACCAACGAAGAAGGTGATGCCGACGGTCTTGCCCTCGACATCCTGATGCGGTTGCGGGCGTATATCGACAAAGGCGAAACCGAGAGTTCCGAGATAATCGACGATTTTATCGACGGCATCATCGACTTCATCGGCGTTGTAAATCTCGCCGGGAACCAGCTCGACAAGGGGACGAAGCACCTCTTCATCGACATTCTTCAGGCGGATGTCGAAGTCCATTTCGCCAAATGTGTATTGATTGCCTTCTTCCATCGTGAAGGTGACAACGAAATCCTTCTGGTCCGGCGTCAGTTCGGCAACGGCATTGACGACTTTAAAATCCGCGTAGCCTTTGCTCAGGTAATGCCGACGGAGCAGTTCCCGATCAAAACTGAGACGGTCAGGATCATAGGTGTCCGTGGTCGTCAGGATACGCCAGAAGGCATACTCCTTTGTCAGAATGATATCGCGCAGGTTGGAATCGCTGAATTCCTTGTTGCCGATAAAGGAGATCGAGCGGATCCGGGTCAGCGGTCCCTCATCAATCTCAAACACCAGATCGACGCGATTTTGCTCGAGCTGGATAACTTTCGGCTCGACTGTGGCAGCGAAACGGCCACTCAAACGATAGACATCGAGAATACGCTGAACGTCCTGTTGCACCCGGGTGCGGGTGAACACCCGGCGCGGCTGCAACTCGACCTCGCGCTCCAACTCCTCGTCCTTGATTCGCTTGTTGCCCTCAAAGGCAATCCGGTTGATCACCGGATTTTCGACAACGGTCACAGTGATTCGTCCACCAACCGGCCGGAGACTGACATCCGCGAAAAGGCCGGTTCCGAAAAGCGCTTTCAGGGAACGGTCCAATGCGGAAGCATCGACAGTTTCACCGACCTTGACGGTCATGTAGGAGCGGACCGTTTCCGGGTCCACACGCTGGGTGCCGACAACCTCGATCTCATCGACCTGCATGGTCTGCGCCGCCGCCGGCGAAATACCGCCCGGCAGATACGGAGCCCCAAAAATTCCGACCGTGAGGACGGCTACGGCCACAAAGAAACGGGCAAGCGTCAGTCGTGCCGACACATCAAACTCCGCAAACACTTATCAAACCCTGTGAAGGTCAGTCCGGTGGCGGACTATAGACTGGTTGGAACACGCATTAAACCGGTGATTCCGTTGATAATTCGAAAACTTACGGAGTGCTGTGTCCAGCACCCCCGAAGTCAGCCGAAAATCTCGCCGATTTTCTGCACGAATGAATTGCTGACAATGTCATTCCAGGTGACGAACACCATGAGCGCAATCACCAGAGACAGCCCAGCCACGGATGCATATTCACGGAAACGTTCGTTCAGGGGTCGGCCCCGAATCGCTTCTGCCGTATAGAACACGAGATGACCGCCATCGAGCACCGGAATCGGGAACAGATTGATCAGGCCGAGATTGACCGAAAGTACGGCCATGAACCAGAACGTCGTATCCCAGCCCTGCTTTGCCACTTCGCCGGACATCTGCGCGATCTTGATCGGCCCGCCTAGCTCCTCCGTACCGCGGGAGCCGGTGATCATCTGGCCTACGGCACGCAGTGTCTGGGCTGTCATGCTGTAGGTCTCGACGGTCGCACTCCAGAGCGCATCCAGCGGACCATGCTTGATCATGGCGACATTGTTGCTGCGCACCCCAAGCTGACCGAACCTGAGCGCATTGCCGAAGCGGTCCTCGGTGATGATCTCTTTCGGCGTAATGGTCAAATTGAGTTCCGCATCGCCGCGGCGCACGATCATCGGCAACGCCGTGCCGGGATTTTCGCGCACGACAACCTGAAGATCGCCGAAACGTGTGACCTCGGTGCCAGCGATCTCCAGCACACGGTCTCCGGCCTCAAGTCCGGCAGCAGCAGCGGCGCTGTCAGGCATCACCTCGTCGATCGTCGCCGGCGCGTAGCGCTGCCCCACAACCATGAACAGCCCCGCCAGAACAACAATCGCGAAAATAAAGTTCGCGGCCGGACCGGCTGCAACGATAGCAATGCGCTGGGCGACGCTCTTGTAATGGAAGGAGACCGCCTTTTGGTCCGGCGTCATTTCTTCCAGCCCCTCGGATGTGGCACTCGCTGGATCCGCGTCGCCATACATCTTCACATAACCGCCCAGCGGGATGGCCGAGATCTTCCATCGGGTGTCGTGCTTGTCGTTCCAGCCGAACAATTCCGGCCCGAAACCGACAGAGAACACCTCGACCCGGACGCCTGCCCGACGCGCGACCCAGTAGTGTCCAAGTTCATGGACAAAAACCAGAACGGTGAGGATCAGCAAAAACGGGATCAGGCTTCCAGCGAAACCGGTCAGAAATTCCATAGCGACGGCGATCCTCAGAACGATTTGTTACGATTTGTTCTATTTAGAGACGGTCGGCCTCAATCTCAATGGCGCTCTCGGAAACGAGAGCCGACGACGACGTCCGGCGAGCACCTGAAATCAGCTCTCGGGCTTGTCCGCGGACGTCCAGGTCAAGGGCAATCACATCGTCGATTGTCTGCGGTGTGCCCACGTTTACAGCCTGCAATGCGTCGCCGACCAGTTCCGCGATTCCGGTGAAAGGCAAGCGCTTGTCCAGGAAAGCCTCCACGGCAATTTCGTTGGACGCATTCAGAATAGCGGGTTGCGCGCCGCCGGAGCGCAGGGCTTCACGCGCCAGCGCCAGTGCGGGGAAACGCTCCATGTCCGGAGCAAAGAAAGTCAGTTTGGCGATCTCAGTCAGGTCGAGTTTCTGGACCGTGGTCTCCATGCGCTCGGGCCAGGCCAGAGCGTAGGAGATCGGTGTTCGCATGTCCGGCATGCCGAGCTGCGCCAGCACCGAGCCATCCGAGTAGGCAACCATGCTGTGGATGATCGATTGGGGGTGAACCAGGACATCAATCCGGTCCACGTCCAGATCGAACAGATGCGCGGCCTCGATGACCTCCAGCCCCTTGTTCATCATCGTCGCGGAATCGACCGAGATCTTGGCCCCCATGCTCCATTGCGGATGCGCTACCGCTTGCTTGGGGGTTTTCAGGTCCATCTCCGCCAGGGTCGCATCGCGGAACGGGCCACCGGAGGCTGTCAGCACGATCTTGTCTATCGCCTTGCGCCTGTGCTGCTCGAACACCTGAAAGATCGCGTTATGCTCGGAATCGACCGGCAGCAATGTTGCGCCCGAGGCCTCGACCTCACGCATCATGATATCGCCGGCGGAAACCAGGCATTCCTTGTTCGCCAGAGCAACCGTCGCGCCCCGCCGGACCGCCGTCAGTGTCGGCAACAGGCCTGCACACCCCACAATGGCGGCCATCACCCAGTCTGACGGGCGTGCAGCAGCCTCGCAAACAGCCGCATCCCCGGCCGCAACCTCGATCCCGGTTCCCGACAAGGCACTCTTCAGGTCGGCATAGCTGTCCGGATCGGCAATCGCGACGAATTCGGGCTTCAGCGCATGCGCGAGTTCAGCCAGGCGTACAACGTTGCGGCCACCGGAGAGTGCCGTCACAGAGAAACGGTCCGGATTTGCCAGCAACAGGTCTGCCGTGCTGCCGCCGACGGAGCCGGTAGCCCCAAGCACGGAAACCGATTTGCGCTGTTGATCCTGCATTTTGTCAGTCGTTTTCAGCATTTCGCTCAGGGCCAGGTCCAGAGCAGGATACTCTTCCCTGAAAGAAGCATCAGCGCCGCCGCCAGCGGCAGAACGGTGATCTGACCGTCCACCCGGTCGAGTATGCCGCCATGTCCGGGTATCAAACGCCCGGAGTCCTTAACATCGAAATAACGCTTGAGGGCCGATTCGGCAAAGTCACCTGCCTGCGCGACGATGGCGATCACCGCCCCTGCAAGTGCGACGAGACCAGGTGTCTGTCCCAGATACACTGCCAATAGAGCCCCGAAACAGGCGCTTCCTGCCATCCCGCCGATAAGTCCCGCCCAGGTCTTGTTCGGGCTGACCCGCGGCCAGATTTTCGGCCCGCCAATGGTCCGCCCGGCCGCATAGGCCGCAACATCCGTGATAACCACCGAAAACGCCAGCCACAGCGCAGTCTCAAGCCCATGACCTGGCAACTCTCGCACCCAGTAGATAGCGAATGCGGGGGCGAATGCGATCAACAGGCCCGGCAACAGATTCAGTGTCCAGGCCCCGGTGACAAAGCGGACCGCGGCCACATAGATCAGCGGCAGTCCCAGAAGAGCCCACAAAGCCTCCGGCTGCCGGAAACTGAAAGCGGCAATACCGACAAGCATGGCTGCGGTCAGACCGGTGAGACGGCGTATCGCCGTTGCGCTGTCCGGATTGACGAGATTGCACCATTCCCATGCCATCGCCGCGGCCAAGACCGTCACAAGAGCCAGGAAGTACAAGTCACCGAGCCAGAACAGCAGGAGGACGGGCGGCAGGATCACGAGTGAGGATACAATCCTCAGGACAAGCTCCCGCGAGCGTCCTACAGGAGCGGTCGTTTGCGGCGCTCCGGAGCCAACACCATCCGGTGCCGGGTCAATGGCTGGGCCCGGCATCCCCGGGTCAGCCGACGGCCGCGCCGAAGCGCCGGTCCCGCTGACAGAACTCGTCTATAGCTTCGCTGAGCTGGTCCTTGCCGAAATCGGGCCACAGCGTCGGCAGGAAAACGTACTCCGAATAAGCACACTGCCAGAGCATGAAATTGGAGATCCGCTTCTCGCCGCTGGTCCGGATCAGCAGATCAGGGTCAGGAATATCCGCCGTCTCCAGCGCTTCACCGAACATCTGCTCGTTGATCTGATCCGGTTTCAAGGCCCCTTCAGCGACCAGCTCCGCCAGTCGGCGTGAGGTGCTGACAATCTCATCGCGCCCGCCATAGCTGAGCGCAATGGTCAGAACCAGACGGCTGTTTTCTTTGGTCAGACGTTCGGCCTGCTCGATCAATTTGACGATATCGCTATCAAGCCGCACACGGTCGCCGATCACCCGAAACCGGACGCCCTTCTCATGCAGCTCCACGATCTCGCTCTTCAGATAGCGGCGCAACAGCCCCATCAGATCGAGAACTTCCATCTTCGGCCGTTTCCAGTTCTCCGAAGAGAACCCGAACAGGGTCAGATAGCCAATTCCGAGATCGATCGATGCCTCTACGGTGCGCCGAACAGCTTCCGCGCCGCGCTGGTGTCCAACAGTGCGCGGCAGCCCGCGTGCGTTCGCCCAACGGCCATTGCCATCCATGATGATGGCGATGTGACGCGGATGTTTTGGTTGATGTTGTGCGTCAGATTCCGCCATTGGTCAGACCTGCATGATCTCCTTTTCCTTGGACCCGAGCGCCTCGTCGATGCGGGAGACGAACTTGTCCGTCATCTCCTGCACTTCCTCTTCGTAGAGGTGGCGTTCGTCCTGGGAAAGGTCGCCGTCTTTTTCGGCTTTTTTAAGGCTGTCCATACCGTCACGGCGCACATTGCGGACCGCGATACGGGCCGACTCGGCGTATTTCGCGGCAACCTTCGCAAGTTCCGCGCGGCGCTCCTCGGAAAGATCCGGCAGCGGAATACGAAGCAACTGGCCATCGACCTGCGGGTTCAGGCCAAGATCGGATTCGCGAATCGCCTTCTCGACCGCCTTGGTCATGGATTTGTCCCAGACCTGGACGGTCAGCATGCGCGGCTCCGGTACACCGACAGTGCCGACCTGGTTGATCGGCATCTTGGAGCCATAGGCATCGACCATGATCGGCTCGAGCAGGTTGACCGAGGCGCGGCCGGTCCGCAGTCCTTGGAATTCCTTATCCAGAGCAGAGAGCGCGCCGTCCATGCGGCGTTTCAGATCGTCGAGATCGGGTCCTTCAGACATTTTTTATCCAGCCTTCTCACTTATAATTGTGAAGGTGCCGCGTCCGCGGATCACATCCGCAAAAGCTCCCACATTCTCTATCGAGAAGACAAGGATCGGAATGCCGTTCTCGCGTGCGAGCGAGATCGCCGATGCATCCATCACCCTGAGGTCCTTCGACAGAACATCCATGTAGGTCAACTGATCATACCGTACAGCGTCTTTGGCGATCGCGGGATCGGCGTCATAGACGCCGTCGACCTTGGTCGCCTTCAGCATCGCGTCGCAGCCCATCTCGGAGGCGCGCAAAGCGGCGGCTGTATCGGTAGTGAAGAACGGGTTTCCTGTACCGGCGGCGAAAATCACCACACGGCGCTTTTCCATGTGGCGGACGGCCCGGCGGCGGATGTAGGGCTCCGCCACGGCGGAAATCGGCAGCGCAGACAACACCCGGCACTGAACGCCGATGCCTTCGAGAGCGCTCTGCATGGCGAGTGCGTTCATCACCGTTGCCAGCATGCCCATATAATCAGCGGTGGCCCGCTCCATCCCCTTGGCGGCTGCGGAGACGCCGCGGAAGATATTCCCGCCGCCAATGACGACGCAGACTTCGCCGCCCAGGTCCCAAACGGATTTAATCTCGTTCGCGACCTGGGAGACCATATCCGGGTCCAGGCCATAAGCCCGTTCGCCCATCAGGGCTTCACCCGAAATTTTCATCAGAACCCGTTTATACTTGGGAGCCGGCGGCTCCTGACCTTGTTCGATCGCCGTCACGCTGCTCTCCCCCGTATAGTTTCAGGTCCCATCCTGCCGATTAGCTGCCCAGAGTGGCTGCGACTTCGGCGGCAAAGTCTTCTTCTTCCTTTTCGATGCCTTCGCCAAGCACGAAATGACGGAAGCCGACGAGCTTCACCTCGGTACCGAGTTCCTTAGCAGCGTTCTCGATGACCTTGGAGACCTTGTTCTCGTTGTCGATCACGAAGGTCTGCTCAAGCAGGACGACTTCCTGATAGTACTTGCGGATCCGGCCCTCGACCATCTTCTGGGCGATCTCTTCCGTCTTGCCGGAGGCTTTCGCCTGATCGACCAGAACGGCGCGCTCGCGCTCGACCAGCTCCGGATCGAGATCGTCGACGGAGAGGCTCTGCGGGGACGTCGCGGCGACGTGCATGGCGAGCTGTTTGCCAAGCTCGGAAAGCTTGCCTGCATCGGCAGTCGATTCCAGCGCGATCAGCACACCGATCTTGCCGAGACCCGGTACGACCGCGTTATGGACGTAGGGAACGACAACGCCGTTGGAGACAGAGATCGACGCGGCGCGGCGGATGCTCATGTTCTCGCCGATGGTGGCGATGTTATGGGTCAGCTGCTCTTCAACGGTGCGGCCAGCTTCCGGATAGGCGATGCCCTTCAGCGCATCGATATCGTCGCCGTTGGAGAGAACGAGACCGCCGAGCGTGGAAACGAAACCCTGGAAATCGGCGTTGCGGGCAACGAAGTCGGTTTCCGCATTGACCTCGATCAGCGCGCCCTTGGTGCCTTCGGTCGCAACCGCGACCAGACCTTCGGCAGCCACACGGCCGGACTTCTTGGCGGCAGCGGCAAGACCTTTGGTCCGCAGCCAGTCGATCGCGGCTTCAATATTGCCGTCGGTTTCGCCCAGTGCCTTTTTGCAATCCATCATGCCCGCGCCGGACTTTTCGCGCAGTTCCTTAACCATCGCAGCGGTGACAGCCATCGTCTTCCTCTTTTCGTTGCTCATGCCGTCCTAGCTCCCTGTCGGGGCCGGCGGGCCTGTCAAACAATCGTAACTTTTCGAACCCGTCTCGTAACGGCGGCGGCTCCGCCCTCGCGTGCCGCCGCCATCACGATCAGTCTAGCAAACCGGAGCGGTTTAGGCGCTTGCGGTTTCCGTCGGAGCCGCGTCAGCAGCCTTTTCCGCCGGTTCAGCAGCGGCTTCCGCCGGAGCTTCAGCAACCGGCTCAGCAGCGGCTTCAACAGCCGGCTCCACCGGAGCTTCTTCCGACTCGCCAACATCAACGCCGGAAGACATCATTTCTTCCTGCAGACCGGCGAGAACCGTGTTGCCAACCAGCTCGCAGTAAAGCGAAACGGCGCGCATCGCATCGTCGTTACCCGGGATCGGGTAGCTGATGCCTTTCGGGTCGCTGTTGCTGTCCAGAATGGCCACGACCGGAATACCCAGTGTGTTGGCTTCCTGAATGGCAAGCTGTTCCTTGTTTGTGTCGATCACGAACATGATGTCCGGAAGGCCACCCATTTCCTTGATACCGCCGAGGGAGCGATCAAGCTTCTCGCGCTCGCGGGACAGGTTGAGCTGCTCTTTCTTGGTCAGCCCCTGCATGCCCTGCTCGAAACGCTCTTCCAGCTCTTTCAAGCGGCGGATCGAGTTGGAAATGGTTTTCCAGTTGGTCAGCATGCCGCCGAGCCAACGGTGATTGACGTAATACTGACCGGTCTTGGACGCGGTCTCGGCAATCACATCAGCAGCCTGGCGCTTGGTTCCGACCATGAGCACGCGGCCACCGGACGCGGTGACGTCGCGGATCGCGGACAGAGCGCGATACAGAAGCGGAACCGTCTGCTGCAGGTCGAGAATGTGAACGTTGTTGCGGATGCCAAAGATGTACTCTTCCATCTTCGGGTTCCAGCGGCGCGTGTGGTGGCCGAAATGGACACCAGCTTCAAGCAGCTGGCGCATTGTAAACGTAGGGACGCTCATCTTCCGTCTTTCTCCGGTTATGCCTCCACGGGTTTTGCCCAGGCACCTGCCCGGACACCGGAGCGCTGCGCCGGGATGTCTCCCCGACACCGCGCACACCCGTGTGCGTGATGAATGCGGCGGGTTTTAAAGGTCGAAGCGCCGAAATGCAAGGGGGAAGAGCGGCAAATCTCAGACGCTGACTTCCGTCACGCCGATCATGGAATCCCGGTGGACCAAGGCGGCGAGTTCTTCCTCGCTCATGCTGTCGGTGCCCTCGGGACGCATCGGCAGCACCATGTAGCGCATGTCCGCTGTGCTGTCGTGCACCCGAACTTCCCGATTATCGGCGATCTCCGTGCCGAATTCCCGCAACACGGCGCGCGGCTCGCGGACGACGCGGGAGCGGTAGGAACGGCTCTTGTACCAGTCCGGCGGGATGCCGAGGATCCAGCGCGGGTAGCAGGAGCAGAGCGTGCAGACGACGACATTGTGCACCTCCGGCGTGTTCTCCAGCACGATCAGCTTCATCGGGCCGATATCGTGCCCGACTTCGGCGATCGCTTCCTTCGGGCTCGCAATCAGACGCGTCTTGAAATCCGCGTCCGTCCAGGCGCGGGCGACGACGAGTGCTCCGTTGGCCGGGGTACGGGCATCCATCGCCTCTACCTCGGCACGGATGTCGTCAGCCGTGACCAGTCCCTTGTCGATCATCAGCTCGCGCACCGCCTCTTCCATCAGGCGGTAATAGGTCATGCTGTCGTCCTGATCCGCCCGGTGCGGGTGATGATGCTCTGGATCGTAGGGATGCAGATGGTCGTGGTCATGATCGTGGTGATGATGATGTCCGTGATCGTGGCCCTGATCGTCGTGCCCCGTGCTCATGCCGTTTCTCCTTCAGATCCCTCGGCCCGGTCGAGCCAAAACTCGAAGATCTCGATGTCGATTTTATCGTCCTCATGGCCTTCGTAATCCGACCAGAGGTCCTTCTGACGGAAGCGCACCCGGTAGAGCGGTATTTCAGGCGCGCCGTCACGGCCGAAAGCCAGTTCCTCCGGGTTGCGGAAGGCGCCGCAGATCCGCTCAACGATGCCAGCATGCCCACGCACATAATACGGCGTGCGGATATGACTGGGTGGGGTCGGCGGGAACTGCTTGTGGACCCGGACCCGGTCCCCGACAGCGAAGCGTGCCATCAGCACCCTCCTCCGGCACTGCCTTCCGGCATCACTCCGTCCGGATAACGGGCCCGCACCTCTTCAATCTTCGCGCCAAGCTCGTCCGCGGTGAACACACCCCGCTCCAGCAGGGTGTTGGTGACCGAAGAGATCCAGCGCTCGTAATAGGTCATGTCATCATAGGCGCTTGGCGGCAGGGCCTCGATGCCCTTGCGCAGCTGATCCACCGTCATCAGCTTCAGCCGGTTCGTGCAGATCATCATCAAGGCATCGACCCGCTTTTCCCAAAGCGCGTAATCATGCTCTTCCCGGTCGATATCGCCGGCAGGCAGGCCGCCCATGTCGTGATGGCCGCGCGCGGTAAAATCCCGTTCCATCGCAACTCCTCCCTCTCAGAATTCCAAAACCATGCTGGCCAATACCGGAGCGGCCCGCAAGTCCCGCCCGATCACGGTTTCACGAGACAGATTGCCAGCCCGTCATAGCCTTTCGAGCCGACGATCTGCAGGGCCGTCGCATCAACCCGAGGGCTGGCCTTGATCATCCCGATCACCTTGCGCACGCCCTGGACGTCCACGTCCCTTGTCGCAGCTTCCAGCACCTGCCCGCCCCGGACCACATTGTCGACCAGGATAACACCGCCCGGCCGGACCAGCTTCAGGGCCCACTCGAAATAGCCGGGATTGTTCTTCTTGTCGGCATCGATGAAGGCGACGTCGAACGGCCCCACGCCATCCGCCTCGACACTCGGCAGACTGTCGAGCGCCGCACCGACGCGCACATCGATCATGTCCTGATACCCGGCGTCCCGAAAGTTGGCGCGCGCCACCTCGGCATGCAGCGGCTCGAACTCCAGCGTCACCACCGTGCCATCGGCCGGAAGCGCGCTGGCGAACCAGAGCGTGCTGTAACCGCCGAGCGTGCCGATCTCGAGCACCTTCTTCGCGCCGATCATCCGGGTAATGAGATGCAAGAACTTGCCCTGATTGGCCGAGACGCTGATGGCTGGCAGATTTGAGGCATCGCTCGCATCCAGCGCTTTCTGGAAGCCCGCCTGCTCGGGCACCAGTTCCGCCGTAAAATAATCGTCGACGGCGTTCCAGGTCTCTCTACTCATGCTTGGCTCCGGTCCCAGGTGGCGGCATCCCCATCGACGGGGAAGAAAGGCCGCTGAACATATTTCCAGTCGAAATTGGCGAGGTTCGGCGAGGTCAGCCCAGGCACGTCCACTTCCACGACCCGCTCCGGCGGGAACATGTGGGCGTAACCGGCGCGGAAATGCCCGCGCGACTTGACCACTATGCAACGTTCGGCGGCAGCATCAATTCCGAACGCGGTGAGATAATCCGGCGACAGGCACTGGGTCCGCTTCGTGATGCAGACGATCTTTATCCCGCCGACCTGCAACACTGCGGTGTCCCCGAGGTCCGTCGTCTTGCCCTCGACCATGCCGTAATTGCCTACAAAAACTCCGTCGGAGAGATGCAGCACCTCGGCGGTCACGTCGAGCTTGTCGGAGAAGCTGTTGTCTTCCTCGCTGTTCAGCGTGACGTCGATCGTCGCCCCTATACCGGCAGCCTTGGCAGCCCGGACCGCCGCCGGGTCGAAGAACACCGCGAAGGTGCAGCCGGTCACCCCGGCATCGAGAAAGGCCTTCAGGATATAGGTCGTGTTACCGCGCCCGCCGCCGCCGGGATTGTCCGCCGGGTCCGCGAACAGGATCGGCTCGCGGGAGGCATCCGCGCTGACCGCTTTCCCCAGTGCCGCCGCGTCTTCCAGCGGCATCATCTTCGGGACGTAGCGCCCTTTGTCCTTCCAGGCGGCTTCGGCCAGATCGGTCGCCACGCGCTTGGCGTCCACAGCGTCTCCCCGGGTGGTGACGATCACCGTCATGCCGTTCTTCGGCGTATCGCAGAAGGCGAAGCCGGAAAGGCAGGTCACGTTCATCACGCTGGCATCGAGCTTGGTCTGACCGAGGCGGATCAGGTCGCCATACGGATGCCCTTCTGCCGTCAGCTGGGTTACGGACGGCGCCACCAGCGGCAACCGCACCCGATACGATGCGGTCTCGACCCCGCCGAACATCTCCAGCATGGCCTTTGCCGCCTCGCAACCACGCTCATAAAGGTCGACATGGGGATTGGTGATGTAGCCGATCATCAGATCCGTCGCCTCCATCATCTCGTCCGAGACATTAGCGTGCAGGTCCAGCGTTGCGATCACCGGCACGTCCGGCCCGACGACCTCCCGCACCAGCTTGAACACCTCTCCATCCGGATCATGGGTGTGGGTCGCGCAGGCGCCGCCATGCTCGCAGATATAGACGCCATCCACCGTGCCGCCGGCTTCCAGATCCGCTTTCAGCTCGGCCAGAAACTCGTTGAAGAACTCTTCCTCGACCGGACCGGCAGGGCACGAGCCGATCACCAGAGCCGGCACAGGCTCCCATCCGGCGGGACCGCCGAATTTCTCGTCCATGATGTCATAGAACCCGCAGATCCCGACATGGATCGAGGGATGCTCGGCCCGCGCCTGACGGTCTATATCAGCGCCCTTGAACCACATATTCTCTTCGAAATCGGGACGCGCGCAGGTCGGGGCGAAGCGATTGGATTCAAGATTGAATCCGCAGATCGCGATACGTTTCTTGTTCATGAGAATCCGGTCCGGAGGCGGTGGGTGTCAGAGACGGGAAATGCAGCCTAGGACGCACAAGCCCGGCTGCCTAGCCCCCGGATGTCAATTCTGAATTGCAGAAATCCTGCAAATCAGGAGCAAAGCCATCGAAGCAGGTGCCGTCCTCGACGAGACAAAGCTCGATTGACCGTTTCCGGTTGGCCTGCTCATCCGAGAGATTGAGCAGATGCTGCATATCCATCCCGAACCGGTGCTGCTCCAGCTTGCGTTCCGCCGCGAAGCAGCGCCCCGAAATCGTGTGCTCTTCCCAGAGAGAATATAGCCCATAGCTGGCGCCGAAGACCACGGCGGCCCCACCGGCCAGGAACAGAATTCTCTGAATCAGCGCGTCTATCACCGGATCAGATATCCCGGGCATCGACAATTCCGGGAAGCGACTTGATCGCCGCCCGGAAATTCGGAGAAATTGTGTAGGTTCTGGCGAGCGCGACCTCGACCTCCTCATCATCCGTGTCGACCACAAGTTTGACCTTGCCCCGGCCCGGCTTTTCCTTGGAGATCATCTCGCAGATATGCGGGATCGGGTCCTTGTCGCGCAGGTAAATCTTGAGCCCCGCCGCCGTGCCGGAGACCGCCTTGTCCAACGCCTCGATACGGGAGACGGTGAGGCGGATGCCCTCGTCCTCGATCTTTGCGTCGGCTTTCACCAGCAATGACTGGCCCGCTTCCAGCAAGTCGCGATTGACCGCAAGCACCTCGGAGAAGACCGTGACTTCGGTGACGCCCGCCTGATCGGTGAGCTGGACGAAGGCATAGCGATTGCCCCGGCTCGAGGTACGCACGCGGGAGCCGACAACGATCCCCGCGATGATGATCCGGGCAGAATTGCCTTTCGCCTTCACGGTGGCGACAATCTGGTCCGAGCGGACCACGCCGAGCCGTTCCAGCGATGCTCCATACGCGTCGAGCGGATGGGCAGAGAGATAGAAGCCGATGGCGTCGAACTCTTCCTTCAGCCGCTCCATCGCCGGCCAGTCGAGCCGGTCCGCCAGAGCGATATCCGGCTCGGACTCAGCCGAGGAGCCGCCGAACAAGCTGACCTGATCGGAGCTGCGTTCCGCCGCCGCCGCATTGGCATGGCGCATGATTTTCTCGACGCTTTCGAACAACTGCCCCCGGTTCATGGTCAGGCAGTCGAATCCGCCTGCCCGAACCAGGTTTTCCATCAGCCGCTTGTTCACGACCGAGCCGTCGATCCGGCTGGCGAACTCGTTGATCGACTTGTAGGGGCCGTTCTCCGTGCGCTCCTTGATCAGCGCCTCCATGGCGCCCTCGCCGACATTCTTGATGGCCGTCAGCGCATAGCGGATCGCAAGCTCGCCGTTCGGGCCGACTTCCGGCACGAAATCGACGAAGGATTTGTTGATGTCCGGGCCAAGCAGATCGATACCGAGGCGCTGAATCTCCTGCCGGAAGACATTCAACTTGTCCGTATTGTTCATGTCGTAGGTCATGGACGCTGCCAGGAACTCGACCGGGTAATTCGCCTTGAGATAGGCCGTATGATAGGCGACCAGCGCATAGGCCGCCGCGTGACTCTTGTTGAAGCCGTAACCGGCGAAAGCGGCGATCTGATCGAAGATCTCCGACGCCTTCTCGGCCTTCACTTTCTGCTCGACGGCCCCCTTCACGAAAGTCTCGCGCTGGGCGTCCATCTCTTCCTTGATCTTCTTACCCATGGCGCGACGCAGAAGGTCGGCGCCGCCGAGCGTGTATCCTGAAAGCCTCTGGGCCGCCTGCTGCACCTGCTCCTGGTAGATCATGATGCCGAAGGTTTCCTTCAGCACCGGCTCCAGTACCGGATGCATGTAATCCGGCTGCTCTTCTCCGTGCTTGCAGGCGATATATTTCGGAATGTTCGCCATCGGGCCCGGACGGTATAGGGCGACGAGCGCGATGATATCCTCGAAACGGTCAGGTTTCATCCGGCGCAGCACGTCCCGCATGCCGGTACTTTCAAGCTGGAACACGCCGGTCGACTCCGCCCGCCCCAGCATCTCGTATGTCGGCCTGTCATCCAGCGGAACCTGCGAGAGGTCGATATTGATATCCCGACGCTTCAGCAAATCGACCGCATTCTGCAAGACCGAGAGCGTTTTCAGGCCAAGAAAATCGAATTTCACCAGGCCTGCTTGTTCCACCCATTTCATGTTGAACTGGGTCGCCGGCATGTCCGAGTTCGGGTCCTGATAGAGCGCAACCAGCTCATGCAGCGGCCGGTCGCCGATCACCACACCTGCGGCATGAGTCGAGGCGTTCCGGTACAATCCTTCAAGCTGCAGGCTGATCCGGATCAGCTCGCCAACCTCTTCGTCCTCTTTTTGCTGACGACGGAGCTCCGGCTCGACATCCAGCGCCTCGGCAAGCGTAACCGGGTTGGCAGGGTTGTTCGGGACCAGTTTGCAAATCCGGTCGACCTGACCGTACGGCATTTCCAGCACCCGACCGACATCGCGCAAGGCAGCGCGGGCCTGCAGTTTACCGAAGGTTATGATCTGGGCGACTTTGTCCCGGCCATAACGCTGCTGCACATACTCGATCACCTCGCCACGACGGTCCTGACAAAAATCGATATCAAAGTCAGGCATCGAGACACGTTCCGGATTGAGGAAACGTTCGAACAGCAATCCCCAGCGCAACGGATCAAGGTCGGTAATATCCAGCGAATATGCCACCAGAGAGCCAGCACCGGAACCACGGCCCGGCCCGACCGGAATGGTCCGGTCCTTGGCCCACCGGATGAAATCGGCAACGATCAGGAAGTAGCCGGGAAAGCCCATCTGCTCGATGATGCCGAGCTCAAACGCGAGCCGCTCATGATAGGGTTTCGCCGCTTCGGCGCGGGCGGCCTCGTCCATGCCTTCGGTAAAGACATGGGCTTCCAGACGTTTTTTCAGGCCCTCTTCGGACTGTGCTTTCAGCTCCTCCGCCTCGTTACGGCCCCCGACCGTATCGAAAGGCGGCAGGATCGGCGCCAGTTTCTCTGGCATGAAGCTGCACCGCCGGGCGATCACCAGCGTGTTGTCGACCGCCTCCGGTAGATCCGAGAACAGCTCCCGCATCTCCTCGGCGCTCTTGAACCGGTGATGCGGCGTAACACGGCGGCGGTTCGGGTTGCCGATCACCGTGCGCCCGGCAATGCAGAGCAGCGCGTCATGCGCCTCATACATCGCCTCGGTCGCGAAATAGCATTCGTTGGTGGCCACAAGCGGGATGTCGTGCTTGTAGGCAAGATCGAGGAAAGGCGCTTCTGTGCGCCGCTCTGTGTCGAGAAAGTGACGCTGGATTTCGACATACAGCCGGTCACCGAACAGCGCCTTCAGATCCAGCAGCGCGGTTTCCGCTTCTTCCGCCCGATTATCCAGTAACAGCCGGCCCACTTTCCCCTCGGGCCCGCCGGTCAGCGCGATCAATCCGTCGCTGCGCCCTTCCAGATCCTCGAACGGTATCTGCGGAGATTCGCCCGGGTCGGTCATGGTGAAGGACCGGCTGATCAGATCCATCAGATTACGATAGCCCGCATCGGTCTGAGCAATCAGCACGATCTGATCGGTCTGGTTCGGTGTGTGGGCTGTGCCGCCGACAACCTTGAGAGCGCTGCGCGGCTCCGAATCTGGCCTGCGGACGGCAAGCTGCCCACCGACGATGGGCTGCACGCCGGCGCCGGAGGCGGTCACAGCGAATTCAAGCGCACCGAACAGATTGCCGCTGTCGGTCATCGCCACCGCCGGCATCGCATTCTTGCTGGCAAGCGAGACAAGCTCCTTGCCCTTGATCGCTCCTTCAGCGAGCGAATAAGCGGAATGAACGCGGAGATGAACGAAATCGGCGTGAGACATGCAGCCCCCGGAACAACAGGTCGTAGATTGTTTCACAGCTCTGTGGGAGCGTCAGCATGAACAACAGGCGAACACCTGCGCCCCAAGCATAATACACTGAATTCGTTTATTTAATTGATTTCAGGGTGCCGTCGCGCAACTCCACGATCCGGTCCATTGATTGGGCGATCTCGTGGTTGTGCGTGGCGATCAGGGCAGCGATTCCCGTTGCCGAAATAATCCGGCGGAGCTGCTTGAAAACCTCCTCGGCGGTATGCGGGTCAAGGTTGCCCGTGGGCTCGTCCGCCAAGAGTACAGCCGGTACATTCGCGATGGAGCGGACGATGGCGACACGCTGCTGTTCACCACCGGACAATTTCGCCGGACGGTGGGTTTCGCGATTTTCCAGACCGACGAGTTCCAGCAACTGCCGGGCCCGGTCGCGTGCCTCGCTCTTCGACAGGCCTGAAATCAGTTGCGGCATCATCACGTTCTCAAGCGCCGAGAATTCCGGCAGCAGGTGATGGAACTGATAGACGAAGCCGATACCGTCGCGCCGGATCCGGGTGCGCTCTGCCTCGCTTGCCTGGTTGCAGTATTCACCCTGGAAGATCACTTCCCCGGTGCTCGGTGGCTCCAGCAGCCCTGCGATATGCAGCAATGTCGACTTGCCCGCGCCGGATGGCCCGACCAACGCCGTCACCTCACCCGCTTTAAGGCTGAGATCGATATCATGCAGAACCGTCAGGGTGCCGCCAGCCTCCTTGAAGCTGCGGGAGACGCCCCGTAGTTCGAGAACGGCGTCGCTTGTCGCCCCGCCCCGCGCAATGCGCTCGATATCCGACATCGGCTGCCCGTTCGGCCCCAGATCACTCATAGCGAAGAGCCTCCACCGGGTCGAGCCGGGACGCGCGCCAGGCCGGATAAATGGTCGCGGCGAAGGACAGGAACAGCGCCATGGAAACCACGGTAATCACTTCGAGGGCATCGACTTCGGCCGGAAGCTTCGATAGAAAATAGATTTCCGCCGAGAACAGTTCGGTTCCCGTCAGGCTCTGCAGGGCTTGCCGAATGGTTTCGATATTGTCGCAAAAGACCAGTCCGAGGATGGTTCCGCCAATTGTTCCGATCACGCCGATGCTGGCGCCGGACATGAAGAAGATCCGCATCACCATGCCCTTTGAGGCGCCCATGGTGCGCAGGATGGCAATATCCCGCCCCTTGTCCTTCACCAGCATGATCATCGAGGAGATGATGTTGAAGGCAGCGACCAGAATAATCAGCGTCAGGATCAGGAACATGACGTTCCGTTCGACTTCCAACGCGTTGAAGAAACTCGAATTCTGCTGCTTCCAGTCGAGGGAATACTTGTCCGCGCCGATCACCTTTCGGAGCGGCAGGCGAACTGCATCGACCTCTTGCGGATCATTCACCATCACCTCGACCGCGTTCACCGCGTCTCCGCTCTTGAAGAAGGTCTGGGCGGCCTTCAGCGGCATATAGATAAAGGTGTTGTCGTATTCATACATGCCAACATTGAAGAGTGCCGCGACCGTGAAAGCGCGCATCCTCGGCACGCTGCCGATCACGGTCGTCGTAGTGCTGGGCGAAATCAGCGTGATCTTGTCGCCGACCCCTACACGCAGACGGCGCGCCAACCGGGCGCCCATGATCACACCGCTCTTGCCGCTGAATTCCTCCAGCGACCCGGCAATGATGTTGTCGGGCACGATTTGCCGGCTGAGAAGCGCACTGGCCCTGAGGCCGCGCACCAGGGCGCCTGACGCGATGCCGTTTGCCATGGCCATGACCTGGCCTTCAAGCTGTGGCGTGACTGTCAGCACGCCCGGGATCTCACCGATCCGGACAGCCAGATCGTCAAAGCCCTGGATCGGCGCGCCTTTGCTGTAGACAGACATATGTCCGTTCAGACCGAGAATCCGGCCGACCAGCTCCGCCCGGAAGCCGTTCATCACCGACATGACGATGATCAGCGTCGCAACCCCGAGACCGATGCCGAGCAGGGAAAACCCCGCAATGACGGAGATAAAGCCTTCCTGGCGGCGGGAGCGCAGATACCGCATGGCCACCATGCGCTCGAAAGTGCCGAACATTAAGAACCCCTTAGAGCCGGACCCCAATCAGGAAGCGAACCTGTTCAATGCCGCTTCCGGTGTCATTTCCTCGACCGCGCCGCTCTTGCGGTTCTTCACCTCGACCACGCCGGACTTAAGCCCGCGCGGCCCGACGAGAACCTGCCACGGCACGCCGATCAGGTCGAGATTGGCCATCTTCGCGCCCGGACGCTCGTCCCGATCGTCGATCAATGTCTCGATCCCCGCCGCCGAGAGCTTGGCATATAGGTCTTCGCAGACCGCAGTGCATCCCTCGTCATCGGTTTTCAGGTTTGCGATGCCGACGGTGAAGGGCGCGACCTGCTCCGGCCAGATGATGCCCCTGTCGTCGTGGCTGGCCTCGATAATCGCGCCGACCAGACGCGAGACGCCAACACCGTAGGACCCCATATGCACAGGCACGTCCCCGCCTTCCGGCGTCGAGACCACGGCTCCCAGGGGCTCCGAGTACTTGGTGCCGAAATAGAAGATCTGGCCGACCTCGATGCCCCGGCGTTCCTTCAGGTTCGCCTCGGGAACCGGTGCCTCGCCCGGAACATGCTTCTCATCCGTCGCGGCGTAGAGCGAGGTATAGCGCTCGACGATCGCATTCACTTCATCCATGTCCGCGTAATTCACGTTCATGTTGGCGAAGTCCTGGCTCTCCCAGGCTTTGTCGTAGAACACACCGCTCTCACCGGTATCGGCGAGAACAATGAATTCATGGGAAAGGTCGCCGCCGATCGGGCCGGTATCGGCCTTCATCGGGATCGCGCTCAGCCCCATGCGGGCATAGGTCTTCAGGTAAGCGACGAACATCTTATTGTAGGCGTCAACCGCACCTTCATAGGTCGTGTCGAAGGAGTAATTATCCTTCATCAGGAACTCACGACCGCGCATAACGCCAAACCGGGGCCGCACCTCGTCCCTGAACTTCCACTGGATATGGTAGAGCATCAGCGGCAGCGCCTTGTAGCTGCGCACATGGCTCCGGAAGATGTCGGTGATCAGTTCCTCGTTGGTCGGACCGTAGAGCATGTCCCGCCCGTGCCGGTCCTCGATCCGCAGCATTTCCTTGCCGTAATCGTCGTACCGGCCACTTTCCCGCCAGAGATCGGCGGACTGGATGGTCGGCATCAGGACTTCCTGGGCGCCGGCCGCATCCTGTTCCTCGCGGACGATCTGCTCGATCTTGCGCAAAACCTTGTAGCCAAGCGGAAGCCAGGAATAGATCCCGGCGCTGGACTGCTGGATCATCCCCGCGCGCAGCATCAGGCGATGGGAGACGATCTGCGCCTCCTTCGGATTTTCGCGCAGCGTGGGCAGAAAATAAGCGGAAAGACGCATGGAATCCTCTGTGGTCTGGAAGTCTTGTCCCTGACAGCACGGGGCTGCGCAACAGGGCAGTAAAGCGCCGCGACACTCTATGGAAAGGCTTTTCAGCTGTCCAAACGAAAACGCGGCCGGAGAGCCGGCCGCGCGTTTGTCGGTTTTCTCTGCATTTCGGGCAGTCTGGATTAGCTCGGTGGCATTCCGCCCCGGATCCCGAAATTGAGCAGCCCCATCCAGAACCGCTCGAGCTCCCGGTATACCGTGCTCGACTCGTTCAACCGTTCGGGGCTTCCACCGGATTCCCCAAGGGCCGAAGCGTGACGATCAAACATGTCCGTGACAAAGCTGCAGAGCTCCAGCCCTTTATCGGAGAGCTTCACCCTGATCGAGCGGCGGTCATGCGCGGACCGTTCCTGCGCGAGATAACCGTTCTCGACCATTTTGCGGACATTGTAGGACACGTTAGAGCCGAGATAGTAGCCCCGGTTCGTCAGCTCCCCGACCGTCAACTCCTCGCTCCCGATATTGAACAATATCAAGGCCTGGATGTTGTTGATGTCTTCGATCCCCTTACGATCGAGCTCCATCTTAACAACTTCAAGAAATTGCCTGTGGAGACGCTCGATCAGTTTGATCGCTTCCAAATACTCGTTTTTGACCGCGGAAGGGTCCGCTGCATTCTGGTCCGGTGTCGTCACGCCCGACATAAGCCTCCGAACTCCAATATTAGCTATGAATTCGATACAATAGTGCTCGTTCTTGTAGCGTCAAAAAGCCGTAATACGCAACCTAATTGCCGCGAAGCTTCTTGAAGACCGCAGAGAAATCCAGAGCGCCATTACCTTCGGCGACGAACTTTCCATAGAATTCCGCGGCCTTACCCCCCATCGGGGTTGTGGCTTTGGCGGATTCCGCTGCCTGTTGGGCCAGATCGAGATCCTTCAACATCATCGCCGCGCTGAAGCCAGGTTGGTAATCCCGATTCGCCGGTGAAGTCGGAACCGGACCCGGGACTGGGCAGTAACTTGTCATTGCCCAGCATTGTCCGGAAGACTTCGAACTGATGTCGAAGAGCTTCTGCCGGTCAAGACCGAGCTTGTCAGCCAGGGCGAAGGCTTCGGACACAGCAATCATAGAAATGCCGAGCACCATGTTGTTACAGATCTTGGCGGCCTGGCCACTGCCGCTGGCACCTGCATGGACAATCGTCGCCCCCATGATATCGAGCAGCGGACTGGCTCGCTCGAACGCCGCGTCGTCGCCACCGACCATAAAGGTCAGAGTGCCGGCCTCGGCCCCACCGGTCCCGCCGGAAACCGGCGCGTCGAGCATGAGAAAACCTTTCGCAGCCGCATCCGCCGCCACGGCTCGCGATGTATCCACGTCGATGGTTGAGCAGTCGATAAAAAATGTCCCCGGAGCCGCGTTAGGGAAGACACTTTCCTCATAAACCGCCCGGACATGCTTGCCCGCCGGTAACATGGTGACCACCACCTCGGCGCCGCTCACGACTTCGGCAGCACTTTCAGCTGCAGTGCCACCAGCTGCAGCCAGCTTTTCCAGGCTCTCGGCGGAAAGATCGAAGCCGCGTACGGCGTGGCCCGCGCCAAGCAGGTTCTTGGCCATCGGCAGGCCCATATTGCCAAGCCCGATGAATGCGATGGTGGTCATTTGAAAGCTCCCTCGTCCTCACTTGTTTTCTTATAGCCAGGGCCCTGTGCCGCTTGATGCTTTCAGAGCCCGATCTTGCCGTCTGTCGAGAAATACCCCGCGACGGCCTCAGGTGTGACCGCGTCCAGTGTCGCCGGCGACCATTTCGGCGCCCGGTCCTTGTCGACCAGCAGCGCTCGCACGCCCTCGAAGAAATCTTCGGCTACCAGGAAGCTCTGAACCATGGTGAATTCCATCTCCAGATCCTCGGCAAGGCTGGCACAGCGCGCGCCGCGGCGCACCATCTCCAGCGTGACCTTGAGACTGGTCGGAGAACGGTGCTCAAGCAAGGCAGCGGTCTCTTCACCGAAACTGCCGCCGTCGGCCTTCAGGGCTGCAAGAATATCCTCGATCCGGTCATGGGAGAACGCGCTGTCGATCACCGAACGATGCTCCGCCAATGGCGCATCACCGCAGGCAGCAGAATGCTCGGAAAGCAGAACCTCGATCCGGCCCGCAGCGTCCCCCTTAAGGTCAAGCGCCAACAGCTCTTCACGCAATGCCGGCAGAGACTCGCTTGGGACGAAATGCGTGGCCGCCTCGATATAAAAACAATCAGCCGCCTTCACAGGCGCGCCGGTGAGCGCAAGATAGGTTCCGAGCTCGCCCGGGCAACGCGGCAGGAACCAGCCGCCACCAACATCCGGGAACAGACCGATACCTGTCTCCGGCATGGCGAAAAGCGTCCGGTCGGTCGCGACCCGGAAGTCACCATGCACCGAGATGCCGACACCGCCGCCCATGGTTACGCCGTCAAGCAACGCGATATAAGGCTTCGGATAGTCGGAAATCGAGCGGTTCAGACGATATTCCTCGCCGAAGAAGTCCAGCATCAGCTTGGTCGGCTTGCTTGTATCGCCAGCTTCCAGCCGGGAGCGGCGCACGGCGACGACATCCCCACCGGCGCAGAATGACTTTTCTCCGGCGCCCTCGACCAGGATCGCCCCGACTTTCGGATCTTCGGCCCAGGCGTCGAGTTGCACCTGCATTGCCCGGATCATTTCAAGCGTCAGCGAGTTCAGCGCGCGCTGGCGGTCCAGGGTGATACAGCCAATCGCGCCCTGTACTTCAAAACGAACGTCGTCAGTCATTGATCCCATTCCGTGAGGAGTTTGCGCGCGATGATCACACGCATGATTTCGTTGGTCCCTTCAAGAATCTGGTGCACCCGCAGGTCCCGCACCAGTCTTTCCAGCGGGAAGTCGCCAAGATAACCGTATCCGCCATGGATCTGCAGTGCCTCGTTGCAGATCCGCGAGCAGAGGTCTGTCGCGAAGCGTTTCGCCATGGCGCAATGCTTGGTCGCCTCCGGAGTCTTCCGGTCCAGGCTGTCCGCTGCCCGGTGCACCATCAACCTTGCCGCATCGAGTTCTGTCGCCATATCGGCGAGCTTGAACTGGATGGCCTGGAATTCGTTCAGCTTCTTGCCGAACTGGGCGCGGTCCGCCGCATAGGACAATGCAGCTTCCAATGCCGCACGGGCGCCACCGAGGGAACAGGCCGCGATATTGATCCGCCCGCCATCGAGACCGGCCATGGCGATCTTGAAGCCGTCGCCCTCGTTACCGACGAGATTATCCCTCGGCACCGGGCAATTCTCGAAATTCACCATGGAGGTGTGCTGGCTGTGCCAGCCCATCTTGCGCTCCTTCTTGCCGAAAGAGAGCCCGTCTGTACCGCTTTCCACCAACAAGCAGGAGACCCCACCGGCGCCGTCTCCGCCGGTGCGCGACATGACGGCGTAGAGATCGCTGGTCGGCCCGCCGGAGATGAAGGCCTTTGCGCCCGTCATCCGGAATGTGCTGTTGCCCTCCGGTGTGGCGCGGGTTTTCAGCGAGGCCGCGTCCGAGCCCGCACCTGGCTCTGTCAGGCAATAGCTCGACATCAGCTCCATGCTGGTCAGCTTCGGCAGAAACCGCGCCCGGACCTCGTCCGACCCGAACCGGTCGATCATCCAGGAGACCATGTTGTGGATCGAGATATAGGCCGCAGTCGAGGGGCAGCCCGCGGACAGCTCCTCGAAGATGATCGCGGCATCCAGCCGGGTCAGGCCGGAGCCGCCATGCTCCTCGCCGACATAAATTCCGGCCAACCCGAGTTCCGCCGCTTTGCGAATCTCCTCGACCGGAAAGATCTCTTCCTCGTCCCAGCGCGCGGCGTTCGGGGTGAAATGCTCTGCCGTGAAGGCGCGGGCCATATCCTGAATGGCGCGCTGTTCCTCGTTCAGCTGGAAATCCATCTTTAATCCTCCATAACCGGCGCGTGTTCTTGGCGGCACACATTCGGGCGGCGGATCATAGGCGGCACCCTGCCGGTGTTCAATGCCTGCGCAGTTCAGTGTGAGCCGTCGTAGACATCCCTAACAAGAGTGCGACAACCGGTGCCTTTTCACCGGCCTCTCTCCGCTTTACCATCCGTTGCGAGAGAAACGCCTGCTGGTTAACGAACAAGGCTCAAGAAAATGCCCCTGAACGGATCCGCCCCGCACCTGTCCGCGACCGACAATACGCTGAACACCGGTTCAGGGTTCCCGTCGATCCGCATGCGTCGTAACCGGCAGACCGACTGGTCACGGCGGCTTGTGGCGGAAAACAGACTGTCCGTCGACGATCTGATCTGGCCGGTTTTCGTCCGTGTCGGCCATGGCCTGGAAGAGCCGGTCGACTCGATGCCCGGCGTGTTTCGCTATTCCGTCGACCGGTTGCCGGAAGTCGTCGGCAAGGCTCGCGATCTCGGCATTCCGGCCGTCGCCCTCTTCCCGTTTACAGAGCCGGAACTGAAAGACGAGACCGGCAGTTACTCCGAACGCGACGATAATCTGGTCTGCGAAGCCGTACGCGCGATCAAGGCCTCCGTGCCGGATATCGGTGTTATGTGCGACGTTGCTCTCGATCCCTATACCAGCCATGGCCACGACGGTGTGCTTGAGGGTGACCGCATCCTGAATGACGAGAGCGTCGAGATCCTGTGCCGCCAGGCCCTGGCTCAGGCCCGTGCGGGCTGCGACATCGTAGCGCCATCGGACATGATGGACGGGCGCATCGCCGCTATCCGCAAAGCCCTCGACACGCACGGCTTCGACAATGTGCAGATCATGGCCTATTCGGCGAAATACGCTTCCGCCTTCTACGGGCCTTTCCGGGACGCTGTGGGCTCGTCAGGTACTCTCGGCAAGGCCAGCAAGTCGACCTATCAGATGGATTCGGCAAATACTGACGAGGCCTTGCGCGAAGTCGCCCTCGACATTGCAGAAGGCGCGGACATGGTCATGGTCAAACCGGGCATGCCCTATCTCGACATCGTGCGCCGGGTGAAGGACACCTTCTCCATGCCGACCTACGCCTATCAGGTGAGCGGCGAATACGCGATGATCTCCGCCGCCGGCCTGAACGGCTGGATCGACCGTGAGCGGGCTATGGTGGAAAGCCTGCTTGGCTTCAAGCGCGCAGGTGCGGATGGCATCCTGACCTACTTCGCAATCGAGGTTGCCGAGCGGTTGAGGACTGGCTGATCCCCATCGGTTTGCTTGCCTGACAGGGCTGTAACCTTAATCACCCGTCAACCATTTTCCCCCTATAACGCCCCGAAGAGATTGCGTGGGCGACCTTCGGCCATGCGGTTATATCCAGCTGCAGGGTAAAGAACACATGCGGACCTATAAATCGTGCCTCCATATCGCTGTTGGAACGTTTTTGGCAGTCTCTTTGATGACGTCAGGGACAAGCGCCAAGGCCGATATGATCGAGGTCAGCGGCACAGGTATCGCACTCGGAATTGCGGCCAAGCTCGGAAGCCAGCTTCACTCCGGTTCTCCGGCAGACAAAGTAACAGTTCTCCCCAGCATGGGGTCCGGCGGCGGCCTGAAAGCATTGCGCGACGGTATTATTGATGCGTCTTTTTCAGCGCGAAAACTGAAGGATTCCGAAAAAGCGCATGGGCTTCACGAAACTCATTGCATGCGCACGCCCCTGGTATTTGCAACGACACACCCGGCTCCAGGCAACTTCAATCAGAGCGAGTTGCCTGAAATCTATGAAAACATCCTGCCGAAATGGGATGACGGCACCCAACTCAAAGTCATTCTCAGGTCCCGCAGCGGCTCGGAGATGCCTTATCTCGCCTCGAAAGTTCCAGGCCTTGAAAAGCAGTTCGAGGCGGCCTTCAAGCGCCCCGATATCGCGATTGGAACAAGCGACCAGATCAACGCGTCTCTTGTGCGGGAGATTACCGGATCCCTTGGCATCATGACCCTCCTGCAGATCAAGGCGGAAGAACTCGATTTCAACCTCGCTTCGATAGATGGTGTGAAGCCCAGCGCAGCGACCGTATCGGATCGGAGCTACCCGTTTTCCCTTCGAGTTTGCCTCGTTCTTCCGAAAAAACCGACGCATCTGGCCCGGAAACTGGCCGAACAGATGATCTCGCCGGAGGGACAGAAGATGATCTTCGACATGGGCGCGTCCCCGTCGGACTGAGGCCGTTTCATGTCGATAATTTCAAACCCGATGCGGCTCATCGCACTGATCGAAAAGCTGGCCATAGCGCTGGCCATTGTCATCGCGCTTGTTCCTTTGCTGGTCTTTGCATTTTTGGACTACCAAAAACTCACGGAAGTCGCCGAGTACAAAGCAACCATATCCGCCAACACAGTCGCCCGGTACGCCTATAGAAACGGCGCACGATGGAAATATGCCGGCCACCGGTTACCGGAATTACTAGCGCGCGAACTCCCCGACAACGAGACACACCAGGCACTTCTGGCCATTGACGGAGAAATACTGGCCGAGGTAGGCCCCGTAATCGGGCGCCCGGCACTGACAACCAGCATACCCGTAACGGAAAGCGGTAGAACGATTGCCTATGTTTCGATCACTGTATCTCTGAACAAATTCATTCATGACATCACGACTGCCAGCTTTTTCACGATCGGTCTTGCTGCTCTTTTCTATGTGTTTCTGAGGTCCATTCCGCTCCGTGCCTTGCGAAAAACAGCCCTGTCCCTCGCGGAAACGGAGTCTTCGTTGCGTCAGCAGGTCGAACTGACCCAGAAAGCACTCGACACGGCCAACGAACAGCGCTTCCAGGCGGAAGCCGCCGGGCACGCAAAATCCGAATTCCTGACCCACATGAGTCACGAATTGAGGACCCCACTCAACGCGATTATTGGCTTCTCGGATCTGATTTCAGGCGGTCATCTCGGCGACCAGCCCGCCAAATACAAGGAATATGCCGACGATATCAATGTGAGCGGCAAGCACCTGCTTGAACTGGTCAGCGAAATCCTGGATATGGCCAAGATCGAGAACGGCGAACAACAACTGACGCTTTCACCAACAAGTGGCGTCATTCTGGCGAGCGAATGTATCCGCCTGACAGCCGATCTCGCATCCCGGAAACAGATAGAGATCAACCTGATACAGCCCGAGAGCGAGCTGGAACCGGCCATGCTCGACCGCATTCGTGTGCGCCAGATTCTGATCAACCTGCTCTCAAACGCCATCAAGTTCACGCCGGAAGGCGGTTCAGTCTCGTGCGAGGTCGCGTCCACCCCGGACGAAAGACTAACCTTCATCATCAGCGACACCGGTGTCGGCATGACCGAGAGCGAGATAAAGGTCGCGCTGAAACCGTTCCAGCAGGTTGCGCGCAACGCATCGCTTGCATCCGAGGGAACCGGGCTCGGCCTGCCGCTCGCCGAGGCGCTGACAAGGCTGCACAACGGCACCCTCGACATTCAGAGCCAGCCCGGTAAAGGCACCCGAGTCACGGTCAGCTTTCCGCGCGGCTCACAAGACGCGAACAACACCCAACTCGACGCTTCGCAATCAAGCCTCGCCGTATGCTGATTTAACTGATCCTGGTCTCTATCACTGGCCGGCGGTGCGGCGGTGCGGCCTGCCTGATACGCAGGCCGCCCCCCTGATTAGACCAGCGCAAAGATGCGTGCCGGCCCGCCAGTTCCACCTTTATGTTTTGGCGCCCCCACGACCAGTGTCGCCCCTTTGGCCGGAACCTTATCCAGATTGGCAACACATTCAATGCCGAACCGGCCGCTCGGCAGCCAGGCGTAGTGCGTGGCGAAATCGCCGGACATACCGTAATCAAGCGAAAGCGTATCAACCGCAATTGAGGCTGCGCCGGTCTCTTCCATCAGCATTTTCACGGCTTCAACGTGGAAGCCCGGATAATGCTGCTTCTCGCCATCGAAGCCTCTGAACGCATCACTGCCGACCTTCTCGCCCCACCCGGAATACATTGCCACGCAGGCATTGGCGGGAATGTCGCCATGCTCATACATCCAGGTCCGCAGATCAGCGGGCGTTACCTGCGAATCAGCGCTTTCTTCTGCCTTGGCGGAAATATCAATGACGCAAAGCGGCACCACGAGATTGGACACAGGGATTTCATCAACCGACGTACCGTCAGCGGAGAAATGCAGCGGCGCGTCGATATGGGTGCCCGTGTGCTCGTTCACTGTGTACTCGAACAGATTGAAGCTGTGCTCCGCGTAGTTGAATTTTTGCTCCATGGAGAATTGCGATTCCCCGAAATAGGTCGGGAATTCGGCATCCAGTGTGTGGGTCATGTCCTCGACGACGTTATGGCCTGCCGCCAGCGCTTGCGGCGCAGCAACTGCTGCACCGGCGGCCACGGCAACACTCGCCATCGCAGCGGTTTTGAAGAGGGAGCGGCGGGAAAGCATTTTATCCTTCACCGCATTCATCACGCAGATATCGCACATGGAAGCCTCCTTATTAACTATAAGGCGAACATCTTATGCATGCCAGACAGCATGCTGCAACGCAGCATGACTATGAGAGCTGTCGCAACTCTTCCGGTTCAGAGAATCTTTCGTTCTTCCAGGAATTTCCCGGCCATCCGGAGATGCCAGCTTCCGGCGCCGTCATGGAAACCGACATGTCCGCCATCGAGCGGCAGGAGCGGCGTCAGGCGCGGTGATCCCGACCAGTCGAAATCGAGATAGCTCGCCCCCGGTATCCAGGGATCGTTGAGGGCGTGGATGATCAGGGTCGGGGTCGTGATGCCCTTCAGGTACTGCCTGGCGGAACTCTGCGTGTAATAGTTCCGCGCACCGTCAAACCCGTTCCGGGCCGCAACATGACGCTCATCGAATTCGAAGATGGTGCGCACATTCGCGACAGCATTGCTTTCGGTGACTGATAGACCCGGGGTCGCCAGGGCCTCGCGCTTCATGCTTTTCAGGAGCCAGCGATGGTAGAGCCGGTTACGTGGCTGGATGATGCGTTCGGACGAGCGGGCGAGATCGATCGGCGCGGAAACGGAGACGG
Organism: Nisaea nitritireducens; assembly: GCF_014904795.1. GTDB lineage: Bacteria > Pseudomonadota > Alphaproteobacteria > Thalassobaculales > Thalassobaculaceae > Nisaea > Nisaea nitritireducens. The sequence continues at coordinate 186,009 of NZ_JACZFS010000009.1, read as the reverse complement.
CGCCCACCACATGCGGGCGCTCTTCTTCGCCGAGATATTTCAGCATCATGTTGGCGCCGAGGGAGGCGCCATAGAGCACGAAACGGTCAGCCGTGCCGTTTTCGTGCAACTGTGACAGCACGGCATCCAGATCTCCGGTCCGGCCGGCATGATAGGATTGCGTGCAATCGCCTCGAGTAGTTCCCGCTCCGCGCAGATTGAGCCGCAGCACAGACAATCCCGCCGCCACAAAATACCGGGCCGCGTCACGAACCAGATAGCTGTCCTCGCAGCCGGTGAGCCCATGGATAATGACAACAAGCGGCGCTCCCGGCACCGGTTTGGCCGGATGCTCCAGCATCCCGGACAAGCGATCCCCTGTGCCGTCCTCCATCGGAAACGCGATCCTCTCCGACCGCGCAGACGGGATAGCCGGCCGTCCGCCGAATAGAAAGCTCCGAAGCGTTTGCGGATGACCCCCAACCCATGGGAAGCGCGGTTGAAACGGCGGGTAGGACGGAATGTCAGGAAGCGTCACTCTGCGTCCCGTCGGCGTCGTTAACAGGCGCGTTGGCAGCCATATCCTCGTCTTCCTCTTCCTCGACCGGCTCGAACTGCATGAGCCATTCATGCACGGCGCCGATCTGGGCCTCGTTCATCAGCGCCGGCGCGTGGCCGCAGCCCTCGAACTCGATCAGATCCGCCTTTGGGCCCCGCTCCGTCATTTCCTCGGCGACGTCACGAGGCAACAAGTCGGAATTGGCACCCCGAAGCACAAGGGTCGGGCATTTGATCATGTCGTAGACCGCCCAGAGATCGACATCATCAATTGGCCCCTCGAACGCGGCCCCGATCGCCGGATCGTAATGCATCTTGTATGTACCGTCCGGCTCCCGGAGGACGCTGTGCTGGGTCATTTCCGACCAGTCCGCATCTGAAAGATCGCCGAAATCCGCCAGTGTCTCGCGCAGATAGGCCCCGGCCTCGTTCAAATTCTGGAAGACCGGTGGATCGGCGACATATGTTCCGATCCGCTCCAGTGCCGCCTTCGGGATGAACGGTCCCACATCATTCAGGATCAGCCGCTTGATCGGCGTTCCCTCACGAGAGGCCAGCAGCATTCCGATGATGCCGCCCATCGAGGTCCCGAGCCACTCGACCTCCTGCAAACCGCGATAGTCCAGCAATGCGTCCGCATGGCGCAGATAAGTCTCGAAATTATAGCCGTCCTTATTGTTCAGCCAGCCACTGCGCCCGCGCCCGGCGACATCCGTCTCGATGCAACGGATATCCTTGCCAACCACCCGGGCAAGAGCGTCAAAATCCCGGCCCTGGCGGGTGAGCCCGTGGGCGCAGATCATGGTCCGCTGCAGCGACCGGTTGCCCCAGTCCGTAAAAGCAAGCCAGACGGTGCCATGGTCGTCGGTGAAGGGAAAACTGCCCTGATCTGGTCTCATGCTCCGTCCTGTCCCCGTATCGCTACGATGCCGTTCTGTCCCTGCCGACATATTCCCTCCGGGCAGTGATGCGTCAAGTACGCAGCCCACTTGCCCGTGCCGGCGATACTGATAAGGTCCGCAAATTATTGTATTGGGAGACCTGACAGTGGAACGCGACACACCCCGCGTGGTTCCCGTGGCGGAACGGCACAAGACGGACTGGCGCCGGCTCTATGACGGCTATGCGGCTTTCTACAAGGTGCCGATGACAGATGAAATCGCGGACACGGTCTGGGGCTGGCTTAACGATCCGGCCCATGTGCTGACCTGCCTGATCGCCGAGGACGCAAACGGCAAGGCGATTGGCCTCGCCCATATCCGCGCCATGCCGCGCCCGCTTTCCGGCGCCGAATGCGGTTTCCTCGACGATCTGTTCGTCGATCCGGACGCGCGCGGCCAAGGCGTGTTCGAGGCTTTGTTCAAGGCAATGGACGCGATGGCCCAGGACAAGGGCTGGTCGATGGTCCGATGGCTGACCCAGGAATTCAACTATCGCGGCCGCTCAGCCTATGATCGGATCGCCACCAAGACGCCTTTCATCCTCTATCAGCGCGAAACACCCTGACCCAAGGCTCTCCACGAGAGAGAGCAGGAGAGAGATATGCCCTACACAATGATTATCGCCCTCGCCATCCACATCGTCTCGGCGGTGATCTGGGTCGGCGGCATGTTCTTCGCCTATAACTGCCTCCGCCCCTCCATGGGCACACTGGAGCACGCGCCGGACCGGCTGCGCCTCTGGCGCGCGGTTTTCGCCCGCTTCTTCAGCTTCGTAACCACCCAGATTGTTCTGTTACTTGCCAGTGGCTACTGGATGATCTTCATGGAATTCGGAGGCTTCGCCGGTGCCGGCATCCATATCCACATCATGAACCTGACCGGTTTCGTCATGATGGGCCTGTTCGGCCATCTCTATTTCGCCGAATGGCTCAAGTTCCGCCGCGCAGTCGATGCGGAAGACTTCCCAACGGCGGGAGCAAGGCTGAACCGGATCCGGGTGATTGTCGCGACCAATCTTGGCTTGGGGTGGGTGACCATCATCGTGGGAGCGACCGGTCGTTATTGGGGATAGCATTCTTGCCGGAGCCCGGCTTGCCGTGACCTTTTCAATCCCTTACTAATTCGCCTCCAGATCTCTGAGTTAATTCATAAAGGACACAGCGCATGGCAGCGTCAGGAGGCCCCCTTTCCGGGGTGACGGTAGTGGATCTCTCGCGGATTCTCGCGGGGCCCTATTGCACCATGATGATGGCGGAACTCGGCGCCCGGGTGATCAAGGTGGAAACGCCTGAAACCGGCGACGACGCGCGGCATTACGGGCCGTTCATCAACGGCAAGTCGGCCTATTTCCAGTCCGTCAACCGGGGCAAGGAAAGCATTGCGCTGAACCTGAAGGACGAAGGCGACAAGGCGATCCTCGACAAGCTGCTGGAGAAGGCCGACATCATCGTCGAGAACTTCCGGCCCGGCACCATGGAGAAGCTCGGCTTCGGCTGGGAGCGGCTGCACGAGAAGTTCCCGAAGCTGATCTATGTCTCCGCCTCCGGCTTCGGCCATTCCGGCCCGGACATGTACCGACCGGCCTATGACATGGTCGTGCAGGGTATGGGCGGCATCATGAGCATCACCGGCCATGAGGGTGCGCCGCCGACCCGGATCGGCACCTCTATCGGCGATATCGGCTCCGGCCTCTATGCCGCGATCGGCGCCATGTCCGCCCTCGTCCACCGGTCCAGCACCGGCGAGGCAACCAAGGTCGACATCTCCATGTTCGACTGCCAGCTCGCCCTGCTGGAAAACGCCATCATGCGGTATTTCGTCACCGGCTCCGCGCCAGGTCCGCTCGGCGCCCGCCATCCCTCGATCACACCCTTCGAAGCGTTCGAGACCCTGGACGGCTACATCATCATCGCCGCCGGCAACGATTCCCTGTTCCACAAGATGGCCGACGGCCTCGGCAAGCCCGGCTGGAAGACAGACGACCGCTATCTGACGAACGATCTCCGGGCCCAGCATCAGGCCTATCTGAAGGTCGAAATCGAGGCGATCCTGAAAACAAACACGACTGCCCATTGGGGCGGCATTCTGGATGAAGCCGGCGTGCCGAACGGGCCAATCAACGATGTCGGCCAGGCGGCGGAGCATCCGCAGGCCGCTGCCCGCAACATGATCGTGGATGTCGACGATCCGGTCACCGGCGCGATGAAAGTCGTCGGCAACCCGATCAAACTGACTGCTTTCGACGACCCCAAGACACGCGTTCCGTCACCGAACCTCGACCAGGACCGCGACCGTATTCTCAAGGAGCTTGGACTATGAATCTGATGCGCACGGAACTCGACTTCTCGAGCGAGCCGGCCCTCACCCCGAACACCGATCCTTACGCTCTGGCGAAGGCGCTTTCCGGCCGCCACCTGATCGGCGGCAAACTGGTCCCGGCCTCCTCCGGCAACAGCTTCGAGGTCATTGATCCGGCCACCGGCACCGTCATCGGCTATGGCGCCGAGGGCGACGAGGCCGACGTGAACGCAGCGGTGGAAGATGCAGCCGCCGCGCAGAAGGAATGGGGCAAGATGCGGGCCCGCGACCGTGGCGCGCTGATCCATAAATGCGGCGAAGTCCTGATGGACCATGTCGAGGAGCTTGGCCGCCTGATCGCTCTTGAAACCGGTAAGGCACTGCGCACCGAAAGCCGTGTCGAGGCCTCGATCCTGGCCGACGCCTTCCTGTTCCATGCCGGCCTCGCGTCTGAGCTGAAGGGCGAGACCGTTCCGCACCATCCGGACATGCTGACCATCACCGTGCGCGAGCCGGTCGGTGTCGTCGGCGCGATCATTCCGTGGAACGTCCCGCTGCTGCTGATGGCACTGAAGATCGCCCCGGCACTGGTCGCCGGCAACACCGTGGTGGTGAAATCCGCCGAGGAAGCGCCGCTGACTGTCCTGCGCGTCTGCCAGATCCTGGCCTCCGTGCTGCCTGCCGGCTGCTTCAACATGCTGTCCGGTTACGGCCCGGAATGCGGCGCCCCGCTGGTTGCCCATCCGAAGGTCGGCAAGATCACCTTCACCGGTTCCGTCGAGACCGGCAAGATCGTCTACAAGACGGCTGCCGACAAGCTGATCCCGGTAACACTGGAACTTGGCGGCAAGAGTCCGATGATCGTCATGAAGGACGCCGACATCGACAAGGCAATCGGTGGTGCCGTCACCGGCATGCGCTTCACTCGTCAGGGCCAGAGCTGCACAGCCGCCAGCCGTATGTTCGTCCATGCCGACGTGCATGACGAATTCGTCGCCAAGCTGCGCGAGCAGGTCGACGCCATGGTAATGGGCGACCCGCTGGACGAGAAAACCGATATCGGCACTATCATCTCGCCGGAGCAGTTCGCCAAGGTGAAGTCCTATATCGATCATGGTAAGGGCGAGGCCGGAGCGGAAGCCATCGAATGCTCCGCCATGCCAACGGACGAGAAATTCAAGGACGGCCTGTTCGTCCAGCCTGTCGTATTCCTCGGCATGACGAACGACAGCAAGCTGGCCCGCGAGGAAATCTTCGGCCCGGTGACCTGCGTCATCAAATGGACCGACGAGGAAGAAGTGCTCGCTGCCGCCAATGACAGCGATTATGGCCTCGCCGCCACGGTCTGGACCAACGACCTGAAAGCCGCGCTCAACTTCACCGAGAAGCTGCAAGCCGGCTTCGTGCAGGTGAACCAGAACCTGGTGGTGCAGCCGGGTCTTTCCTATGGCGGCGTCAAGCAGTCCGGCATCGGCAAGGAGGCCACGCTGGAAGCCATGCTGGAACACTTCACGAAAAAGAAGACCATCATCTTCAACAAGACCTGATACCGCGTAATAGCGTAATCGATAGGGAGAAGGCCGATGCTAAGATGGGGTAAACGTCTTGCGCTCGGCCTTCTCTTTGTCTTTGTGGGCTTCAATTTCGGCTGTGCAGCCTTGCTCGTCTGGCTGAGCGGCTCAGTGCCCCAGATCGAGGGAGACGTCACCCTGGCAGGGCTAACCGCCCCCGTGACAGTTGCCCGGGACGACGCCGGTGTGCCGCTGATCAAGGCAGGCTCGGATGGCGACGCTTATTTCGCCCTTGGTTATGTCCATGCCCAGGACCGGCTCTGGCAAATGGAATCCATGCGCCGGATCGGTGCCGGACGGATCGCGGAAATCGTCGGCAATCTGTCAGCCTCGGCGGGGCAGAGCGTGCTGGCCTTCGACCGCCTGACGCGCGGTCTCGGGCTCTATCGTCGGGCCGAAGCAGCCTTTCGTCAGGCATCACCGGAGATGAAACTGGCGCTTGAGCGCTATGCGGACGGCGTCAATTCTTACCTGACGACCCGCGAGGGCGCACTGCCGCCGGAATTCGTTGTTTTGTTCCACGAGCCGGAGCCGTGGAAGCCGGCGGACAGCCTGGTATGGCAACAGCTCATGGGCTTCCGGCTCGGCACCAACTGGTCGTCCGAACTGGAACGGCTGCGGATGATCGAGGCGGGCCTGAGTCCGGCCCAGATCGCTTTCCTGTATCAGGAACCGGACGGGCGGAAACCGGACATGGCGCCGGTGCAACAGGGCCTTCTTTCTCCAGCAGACCTTGCCGCGGCAATACGGTTTGCCGCGGCTCTGCCCGCCCAGCTTGCTCCGGGCGGCGCATCGAATGCCTGGGCGCTTGCCGGCAGCAGGACCGAAAGCGGCAAACCGCTGCTCGCCAGCGACCCTCACCTCAGGCTCACCAATCCCAATCTTTGGTATCTCGCCAGGATCGAGACCCCGGACACCGCGTTGGCAGGCGCAACGGTTCCCGGTGTTCCCTTTCTGATCCTCGGGCATAACGACAGCATCGCGTGGGGCTTCACCACTCCCCACGCTGATACGCAGGACCTTTTCATCGAGCAGATCGATCCGAACGATCCCGCGCGCTACCTGACCCCCGACGGCAGCCAGGCATTTGAGGTCCGTGAAGAACGCTTCCGGATCGGCGACCGGGAAGTCACCGAAACCTTCCGCTCGACCCGGCACGGCCCGGTGATTTCCGACATATGGAACGACGCCAAACGTACCAACCGGAAGACGGTCCTGGCTCTCAGCGCCGCCTCCTTCGCGCCGGGCGACAATAGTGCGGAAGGTTTTCTGCTGCTGAACCAGGCGCGCTCCGTCGATGAAGCGATAGAGGCCCTGGAAGGCTTTTCCAGCCCGCCGCAAAACGTCACCCTGGCCGACCGGGAGGGCAATATCGCCCTGCTCCTTGCCGGCCGCGTGCCAGCCCGCAACATGGGCGACGGTTTCATGCCCGCAGACGGCGCAACCGGGGCCGGAGACTGGATCGGCTGGATCGACCGGGACCGGCTGCCCCTCATCCAAAATCCTGAAAGCGGTATGGTGGTCCAGGCAAACGACCGGCTGCCGCGCCTGGACCCGACACTTTCCCTCGGCCGGGAGTTCGAAGTCCCGTTCCGGGCGGAGCGCATCCGGGAGCAATTGCTGGCGATCAGCTCCGGCGCCACGGTGCAATCCCAGATCGACCTGCAGATGGATAACCTGTCGCCCGATGTGCCACGGACACGCGCGCTTCTGCTCGACAACCTGAAGCAAGGCAATCTGACGGACCTGGAACTTGAAATGGTCGAAAGGCTCCGCCGGTGGGATGGGGAAATGCGCCGCGACCGGGTCGAGCCGCTGGTCTACACACTGTGGACCACGCTTTTGCATCGCAAGATCTTCGGTGACGAGCTTGGGTACCTGATCGGTGACTACCGGCGTGTCTATCCGCATATGTTCGAAGCCGTCCTGACCGATGCCACGGAATGGTGCGACGATATTCGCTCCGACGTGGTCGAACCGTGCACGGCGCCAGTTCGCGAGAGCCTGCAGGAAGCAATTGCGCGCCTGACCGCCAAATTCGGGCCCAATCCTGAAGACTGGCGCTGGGGCAAAGCCCACGAAGCCCGTTTCCGGCATCAGCTCTGGTCACGTGTACCGCTGCTCGACAAATTGTTGGACAGCCAGATCGCAACCGACGGCGGCGACTTCACCGTGAACCGCGGCAGCCCGAGCGTGCGGATCTCCGAGGCCGATTTCAGCTTCTATCATGTGCATGGCGCTGGAATCCGGACGGTCTACGATCTCTCGGATCTCGATGCCTCTCTGTTCAGCCTGTCGCTTGGTCAGTCGGGCAACCCGTTCTCGGAGTTTTATCATGATCAGGCGGAGGCCTGGGCGAACGGCCGTTATCGCCGGATCGGCGCATCAGAAGGGCAAGGGACGAAAACTCTCACTCTGCGTCCTGAATAGCGGCGATCAGAATCGCAGTCGCGCGCCGAGCATGAAATTCTGGGCGAAACCGGAATCGTCTTCCTCCGCTCTCAGGCCGGGTTGTGCCGTCCGGGTGTAGAAAGCTCGGTACTCCGTGAAGAAATCCCAGCTATCCGACATTTCATAAGAGGCACCGAAGCCGAACTCAAAGGATGGCGATCTCTCCTCCTGACGGTCGAGGCCGGTGCCATAGGCCAAACCAAGGCCGGCGACTACATGCGGTCGCACAGACCAGTCGTCGCCCAGATCGAAGGAACGGTCGAGATAGATCGACAACACATCCCCCGCCCCGTAAGGGTCCGGTCCACGTCCAAGTCCGACTTGTCCTGTCGGCTCACCCAGATCGGTATAACGGAGGGAAAACTGATAGCGCTCGCCTGTCTGAAAATCGTCCAGGCTACGCCGCTCCGGCTCGTTCACAAAACGGAGCCCGTTTTCCGTGGCATTGCCGTAACGATCTGTTGACGCGCCGAGGAAATACCAGGAACTCTGCCGTTCATCGAGTTCGTTTGCGGCAGATAACACCGGCATCCCCGCAATGGCGAGGCAAAACACGACAGGCATGACAATACGGCCTAGGCAGGACATTTGATGTCCCTCCAACAACACTGCGTTCCCGGTGAGTCCCTTAATTCTCTCCAAGAACGGCGTTTCTTCGCCCTTCCCCGTATGATTGGACTCCTACCACGCTCTCATGGGCACTTGGAGTCAAATCAGCGTTAAAAGAACACCCTCCGGTGACCGGACCGGCGTGCAATAATCCGGCCTATCTTACTGGAGCATCGAGATGACCCTGCCTGTTACATTCGAAGATATTGAAAAGGCTCAGAAACAACTGAGCGGCAAAATCCTTCGAACGCCCTCCATCCCGGCACCGGCACTCGGCCAGGCCCTCGGGATCGACCTGACATTGAAACTCGAAAACCTGCAGCTCACAGGATCGTTCAAGGCGCGTGGCGCCTATGTGAAGCTGTCCAGCCTGAGTGCGGAAGAGCGCGCCCGCGGTGTCATCGCCATGTCCGCTGGCAACCATGCGCAGGGCGTGGCCTATCATGCGACGGCTCTCGGCATTCACTCGACCATCGTCATGCCGGCAGCGACACCGTTCACCAAGGTGGAAAAGACCCGCAACTACGGCGCTGAAGTGGTCCAGTTCGGCGATACGCTCTCCGAGAGTCGGGACAAGGTCGAGGAACTGGTCGCAGAGCATGGATATGTCCTGATCCATCCCTATGACGATCCGATGATCATTGCCGGTCAGGGAACCGCGGGGCTCGAGCTGATGCAGGATGCCGAAGCCATTGACACTCTCGTGGTCCCGATCGGCGGTGGCGGCCTGATTTCCGGCATGGCCATCGCCGCCAAGATGTTTAACCCGGCCATCGAAATAATCGGCGTTCAGTCTGAGCAGTTCCCCTCCATGTATTCTGCTCTGCGTGGCCTGCCTCCACAATTTGGCGGCGAGACTCTGGCGGAAGGCATCGCGGTGAAAATACCGGGTGCCATGACCACGGAAATCTGCCGCGCGCTGGTCGACGACATCATTCTGGTCGACGAGATCGAGATCGAGCGTGCCGTCAATGGCTGCGCAGAGCATCAGAATCTGGTTGCCGAAGGTGCCGGCGCGGCCGGAATTGCAGCGATGATCAAGGCACCGGAGCGTTTTGCAGGCAAACGGGTCGCCAGCGTGATCTGCGGCGGCAATATAGACCAGCGTATGCTGGCAACAGTCCTGCTGCGCGGGCTGACCCGTCACGGCCGCCTTGCGCGCCTGCGGATCGACATCAGGGATCAGCCGGGCACCCTCGCCCGTGTGGCCGGGCTGATCGGACGCTCAGGCGCCAATATCGTCGAGGTTCACCACCAGCGCATGTTCCAGGATGTACCGATCAAGCAAGCCGAGCTGGAAGTGCTGGTGGAGACCCGTAACCCGGATCACGTGTTGGAAATCGTCGCCGCACTCGACGCCGCCGGTCTGAAGACCAGCGTCATGAGCAACATGGCGATGGAAGGTCGGCCTCTTTAAGGTTCAGGAAACCGAACGATAGGTACCGCGATAGTAAATGAGCGGATCGGCGTCTTCGCGAAGGGGGCCGAGCCGTTCAACCCGTCCGACGAGAATTGAGTGATCCCCGCCTTCATGAACCGCATGCAATGTGCAGTCGATGGCCGCGAGGGCGCCACCCAGAATTGGCGCGCCGGTCACCCAGGGCTCGTGCGCCACGCCGTCGAACCGGTCGCCGACGTCGGAGCTGAACCGCACGGACAGGTCGGCCTGATCGGCGGATAAAATGTTTATCGCGAAGCAACCGCCGTCTGAAAACGCGTCATGGCACGTCGCATCCTTGCCAATGCAGACCAGCACCAACGGCGGATCGAGGGATACTGATGAAAAGGAGCTGGCCGTAAAACCGTCGAGACGCCCTTCATTGGTGGTCGTGACCACAGTCACCCCCGTGGCGAAGCGCCCCATCACATCGCGGAATTGATCCGAATTCACTGACATTACGAGTACAGCTCCTTATTTTGCCGGAAAACTGCCAAAGGCATGTCCGTTACCGGCTCAAACTTCACTGGCTGACATGGCGCAAAGCAGCCAGTAAATCAATTGTTTACCCCTTGTTGTTTACAAATAACCGAAATTTGAGGGATATTAGGCTTTGAGTGTTTCCCGAAATGCGTTCTGGGACCATTACCGGGTGGAGAGCGTCACATGCTGGTGATCATCGGATGGGTTGTCGTCATCGTCTGCGTGATTGGCGGCTACATGGCCATGGGCGGCAAACTCGGGCCTCTGTGGCAGCCTTTTGAGCTTGTCATTATCGGCGGTGCCGGTGTCGGCGCGTTTATCTGTGCGAACCCAAAACATGTTCTGGGTAATGCCGGACGCGGCTTCAAAGCCGCGCTGAGTGGTCCAAAATACTCCAAGGACGATTATCTCGAACTGCTCAGTCTGATGTATGCGATTTTCAAGCTCGCGAAGACAAAAGGCATGCTCGCTATCGAATCCCATATCGAGAGACCGGAGGACAGTTCGCTCTTCCAGGCTTTTCCGAAATTCTCGTCCGATCACCACGCACTCGACTTTCTCTGTGATTATCTCCGGATGATGACGCTCGGCACCGATAACCCGCACGAGTTGGCTGACCTCCTCGACGAGGAACTTGAGACCCACCATGCCGAGGACGCTGAGGTAGCATCAGCATACCAGACCATGGGCGACGGCTTCCCCGCGCTTGGGATTGTCGCGGCCGTGCTCGGGATCATCAAAACCATGGGGTCGATCACCGAACCCCCGGAAGTGCTTGGCAAGCTGATCGGTGGCGCTCTGGTCGGAACCTTCCTCGGCATTCTTCTCGCCTATGGCTTCGTGAGCCCGCTGGCTGCCACCATGGGGACGACCCTGAATGCCGACGCCAAATACCTTGGCTGCATCAAGGCCGGCCTGCTTGCCCACGTCTCGGGCTACGCCCCGGCCGTCTCGGTGGAATTTGCCCGCAAGACGCTTATGTCCAAGGACCGCCCTTCCTTCTTCGAGGTTGAGGAAGCTGTCGCGGCCTTGCCTCCGGTCTAGTACGGACCGATATCTGGCACGCAGAATGCAACAAGCGGTCGAGAGTCACTCTAGCCGCGCGCCAAACGGGAACGAGAAAGCTTGGACAACCACGCCAGCATAATTATCAAGAAGGTCAAGAAGGGTGGCCATGGCGGTCACCATGGCGGCGCCTGGAAGGTTGCCTATGCCGACTTCGTGACCGCGATGATGGCCTTCTTCCTGCTCCTCTGGTTGCTGAACGCAACCACAGAGGAACAGAAGATGGGTATCTCCAACTATTTCGATCCGACAGCCATCTCGCGCTCCACCCGAAGCGGTTCCGGCGGCGTCCTCGGCGGCACCTCGATCACCGTGCCGGGCGCGCTGAAATCTGCTTCCTCTCCGCCGATGATCAGTACGCCTCAGGTGGCACGCCCCCAGGCGGAAAACACGGAATCCCTCGATGCTGATTCGGACGATCCGGAAAACATCGAATCCCGCCTCGGCAGTGACGACGATGCCGAAGGCCTGATCAGCGCGGAGAAACTCGAAAAGCTGCTTGAGGAACGGGAAGCCGCTCAGTTCGCCTCGGCCGAGAAGATGCTGCGTCAGGCGATCGAGGAATCAAACGACCCTGAGCTGAAAGAGATCGCAGACAGCCTGCAGATCGATAATGCGCCAGAAGGCCTGCGTATTCAGTTGCTCGATCAGGAAAAGGTCGCCCTGTTCCCGCTCGGTAGCGCGGACATGTTCGAGCAGACACGCAAGCTTCTGGCAAAAGTGTCCGAAATCATCAGCAAGCTGCCGAACAAGATAAAGATCTCCGGCCATACGGACTCGAGCCCCTTCCCCGAAGGGGCGACCTACACGAACTGGGAGCTGTCCGCGGACCGCGCGCTTTCCAGTCGGCGGGCGCTCATCGCCAACGGTATTCCGGGAGGTCGCGTTGCCCAGGTTGTCGGCATGGCCGATACCGACCCTATCGAGCCGAACGACCCGACCTCTCCCAGTAACCGGCGTATCAGCATCGTTCTGCTGAAGCAGGATTTCAGCGATCAGGCAGCCGATGCAGTCGCGTCCGGCGAGCCCGCTGTTCAGCCGCTCGAGACGACGCTTCCGCCGATCATCGCGCCGGATACCGGCTCGGCCCTGCCGCCAGTGCGATCCGGAGGCTGACCCCGACGCATGTTTGACAATCTTCGAGCCCGCCCGCTGGCGTTCTTCCATACGCTGCCCATGCCGTGCCCCTATCTTCCCGGCAAGACCGAGCGCCGTTTGATTGCGGATATCTCGAGCCGTCGCGGCCAGCTTGCGCACGACGCCCTGGCGAAGGCCGGCTTCCGCCGTACCCAGCACCTGACCTACCGGCCGGCCTGCCCGAGCTGCAATGCCTGCAACCCTGTCCGCGTTCGCTGTGCCGATTTCCGCTGGTCGAGGACCTTTCGCAAGCTGCTGAAACGCAACGCAGATCTGACCGCGCGGCCTGTCCAGGCCATCGCCACCCGAGAACAATACCGATTGTTCCAGGCCTATCAGCAAGGCCGGCATGGCGACGGCGAAATGGCGATGATGGATTTCGCGGATTATGCGGAAATGGTCGAACGTTCGCCCATAGAAACCTACCTGATCGAATACCGCGACGCGGCCCAGGAACTGGTGGCGATCATGCTGGTGGATGAGCAAGAAGACGGGCTGTCCGCCGTCTACAGCTATTTCGATACGTCGGACGGCACACGCGGCTTCGGCACTTACATGGTGCTCGACCTGATCGAACGCACGAAAGCGCGCGGCCTCAACTATGTCTATCTCGGCTACTGGATCCCGGACTGCCGCAAGATGGCCTACAAGACCAAATACCGGCCGTACGAGCTTCTAACGCCGGAAGGCTGGGTCGAGGCCACCCCGGAAGAGAGCTCAGCCTCCGGTTAGGTAAACCGTGCCGGCAGTTAGGTAAATCGCGCCGGTCTGGGGAAACCGTTCGGCGGCATCTTGCCTGCACCGGCCCGCTTGCCGCGCCATGTGGTCAGATCCGTTTCCGTACGCGTCCGGCCTCCGGTCTGTTCCCAGCTCAGTCCTTCTTCCGTCTTCAGGAAGGTCACGTCGCCGAGCCTGCCGTCCTTGTAGCGTTGCAGGATCACACCCTTGCCGCGCGCCATTTCCGGCACTTCCGAGGCCTCGAAAACGAGCAGCTTGCGGTTGGTGCCGACAATGGCGATCAACTCACCCTCGACCGGCAGACAGATCTGCGCCTTCGCACCCGCACTCGGATTGAGCACCTGCTTGCCCGCCTTCTTCTGAGCGAGCAGATCGTCGGAATTCACGATGAATCCGCGCCCATCACTGGAAGCGAGCAACAGGCGCTGCCCCTTGCGATGCGGCAGGATGTCGACGATCTCCTCGTCGTTATCGAGATCGATCATCAGGCGCAGCGGCTCGCCATGGCCGCGGCCACGGGGCAGTTTGTCCGCCATGATCGTGAAGAATCGTCCGTCACTGGCAAAGATCAATATCCTGTCCGTGGTCTCGGCCCGGATCAGGAATTTCCCCTCGTCGCCTTCCTTGAACTTCAGCTCGGCGTCATCCGCGATATGGCCCTTCATGGCGCGAATCCAGCCTTTTTCGGAGCAGATGATGGTGATCGGCTCGCGCTCGACCATCGCTTCCATCGGCACTTCGACATCGGACGGCGCCGCGCCGATTTCGGTCCGGCGGCGGCCAAGCTCGGTCTGTTTGCTGAAGGTACGGCGGATCTCGCCGACCTCGCTCGCCACAGTCTTCCAGCGCAGCCCTTCGTCACCAAGCAGGGTCTCGATCTCCTGCTTTTCCGCCGTCAGTTCCTCGAATTCCTTGCGAAGCTCGATCTCTTCAAGCTTGCGCAGACTCCGCAGCCGCATGTTGAGGATGGCTTCGGCCTGACGTTCGCTCAGCTCGAACCGCCGGATCATTTCCTCTTTCGGATGATCCTCCTCGCGGATGATCCGGATCACCTCATCGATATTGAGGAAGGCGATCAGGTAGCCGGCCAGCACTTCCAGCCGGTCCTCGATCTTGCCGAGACGGAAATTCGAGCGCCGGATCAGCACCTCATGACGGTGATCGAGGAAAGCCCGCAGCGTCTCCGGCAAAGACATGACGCGGGGCGTCTGGTCCGCATCGAGCACATTGAGGTTCAGGCTGAACTTGATCTCGAGGTCGGTGAATTTATACAGGCTCTCCATTAGGACAGCCGGGTCGACATTGCGGTTCTTCGGCTCCAGTACAACCCGGACGTCCGCCGCCGACTCGTCGAGAATATCCCCGAGCAATGCCAGTTTTCGGGCTTGCATCAGCTCCGCCATCCGCTCGATCAGGCGTGACTTCTGAACCTGATACGGGATCTCGGTAATGACAATCTGATAGGTGCCGTTTTTGAGCTTCTCCACCTCGTATTTGGCCCGGAGCCGGAAGCTGCCGCGCCCGGTGCGGTAGGCCTCGATCACAGCCGCCCGGTCTTCCACCAGCATTCCGCCGGTCGGGAAGTCAGGACCCGGGATCATGTCGACCAGTGTCTCGATACGCGCTTCCGGATACTTGATCAGGTGCAGCAGAGCGTCGCAGAGCTCTTCCACGTTATGCGGCGGTATATTGGTCGCCATACCGACGGCGATGCCTTGCGATCCGTTCGCCAGCAAGTTCGGGAAAGCCGCCGGAAGGACGAGCGGCTCGCTGCCCTCGCCGTCATAGGTCTGGCGGAAATCAACAGCGTCCTCGTCGATGCCGCGCAGCAACAGCTCCGCGACCTCGGTCATGCGCGCTTCCGTGTAGCGCATGGCCGCCGCATTATCGCCGTCGATATTGCCGAAATTCCCCTGCCCGTCGACCAGCGGGTAACGGACGGCGAAATCCTGCGCCAGGCGGACCATCGCATCGTAGATCGCCGAGTCCCCGTGCGGGTGGAACTTACCCATCACGTCACCGACGACGCGGGCGGATTTCTTGAAGGCATCGTCCGGAGAGAGCCGAAGCTGGCGCATAGCGAACAGCAGACGCCTGTGCACCGGCTTCAACCCGTCGCGCACATCCGGCAGCGAGCGGGACATGATCGTCGACATGGCATAGGCGAGGTAGCGTTCGCTCAGCGCCTCGGCGAGGCCGGTATCCCGAATGTCAGGTAGCATGGATCTTGTGGACCTTCATGAATCTGGACGCCAGATATTGTATGCGAGCGCGCGTGCCGTTCCAAGTGTGCTGACGCACCCAAGGCTCAAAACCGGATATTTTCAACCAATCATGTCGGGACTGGTCGACGACTCGATCCGGTCACGGAACCGGGTCCGTGAAGCCGGGCTCTGCTCTCCCTGGGTATTGAACAGATGCTTTTCCAGAAAGTGGCCGGTGAGATCCAGCCCCTTCAACAGATCGGCCATCGCCCCGTCGCCCCGGCCGATCAGGAAATCGGGCATGGCCAGCATTTTATCCCGATAGGGCTCACCCGCCGAGAGGGAGACGGCACGGCCAGTTCGCGGGCTGACATAGGCCAGCTCGTCATTGGTGCCGGTTGCCGCGCAACTCGTAAGGTCGAGCCCATAGCCAAGCTCCGCCAACACACCAAGCTCCCAACGGACATAGACCGCGACCCAGAGATCGCCGAGTTCCTCATTCCGCATGGCATGGATCAGGGCCTGAAGACCGGCATGCACCGCCGGGTGCGGCTCACGCTCGGGCAAGGCCCGGTCGGCTACGGCGCAGGCAGCCGCAAGGCCGGACAGTTTCAGCGGATCATCAAAGAGGTCGGCTGCATGACTTTCATCCAGCTCCAGGGAATAACTCCCGAGTTGCTCCGCCAATCGCGCCTGCCAGACCGCGCGCACCGTATTTCCTGGCTGGAGCATACCCTTGTGCCGGGCCGATGCGCCTCCGCGCATCAGGCCGGCATGACGCCCGTGCGCCTCGGTCATCAGCGTGACGATGGCCGCGCTCTCGCCATGTGGCCGGACCGACAGAACGATGCCTTCGTCAGTCCATTCCACCCTGATGCCTTTCGCTCTGATGTCTTTCGCCTTCCGGCGCAGGACCGGCCGCCGCCTCATCCCGGCCCCGGCGCGCCTTGCGTTCCTGATAGGCAGTAGAAAGTGCGGAGGCGAGAATACCGGCTGGCATGGCAACGAGCCCGATGCCTGAAAGCGCAACGAGGCCCGCCAGTATTTTGCCGATTGTCGTTGCCGGGTAGACATCGCCATACCCGACAGTCGTCAGCGTTGCGATGGCCCACCACATAGCGCGCGGGATACTGCCGAACGCCTCCGGCTGCACGTCTCTTTCCGCAACATAAAGCAGGGTTGCCGCCACGATCATCATGGCCAATGCGATCAGGCTGCTGAAGGCCAACTCATACCGCCGGTCGACAATGCCATGCCAGATCTGACGCGCAGCTGTTGTAAACGGCCCCGTCCGCGCCAGTGTGAGCACGCGGAACAGCCGCATCAGACGCAATACGTAGAATGCCGTTCCATCAACAGAGTCGACGAATGGAGCCAGCAGGAACGGTGTGATGGCCACCAGATCGATCAACGCAACCGGTGTCAGAGCATATTTGAAACGCCCGATGAGCCCCGCATGCTCCTTGCGCTCCCCGGCAGACCAGAGTCGCGCCAGATACTCCGTTACAAACAGCCATCCGAAGAAGTGTTCCAGAGAGACGAACAGCATCGGTGCTCTGGAGCGAATTGTCGGTTCCGTTTCCAGCACCACCGCAGCAACAGAGACCAGGATCGCGACGATCAACGCTCTATTCGCGAACGACATCGTGTGCCCAGGCCGGGCTTCGATATCGAGCTGTCGCCAAATCTGGTAACGAAGGCTATCCACGGGGTCTACCTAAGCGCATTGAGAAAATTTTCCCTGAGATCGCCCACAAACACCCGTCCGTCGTAACACAGCATCAGACGTTCGGGTCGAGGCCCCAGTCACGATAGCGTTCCGGATCGTCGATCCAGTTCTCGCGCACCTTCACGAAAACGAAGAGGTGGATGCGCTTGTCGAATATTTCCTGCATCTGACGGCGGGCGGCCGCGCCGATGGACTTCACCATCGAGCCGTTCTTGCCGAGGACGATCTTTTTCTGCCCGTCACGCTGCACGTAGATCACCTGGTTGACGACCGCACTGCCATCTTCCTTCTCGACCCAGCTCTCGGTTTCCACCGTCGCCGAATAGGGCAGTTCCTGATGCAGGCGGTTGAACACTTCCTCACGGGTGATCTCTGCCGCCAGCAGACGCAGCGGCAGATCCGTAACCTCGTCCGGCGGATAGAGATAAGGCCCCGCCGGCATGCGGTCCGCGAGATATTTCAGCAGGTCATCGCAACCGTCGCCATTCTCGGCGGAGATCATGAAGGTCTCTTCGGCAATGCCGGTTTCGGCAAGCTCGGCGGCGAAGGGCAGCAGAGCTTCACGTGCCGTATCGTCGATCTTGTTCAGAACCAGAATGACTTTGCGTTGAGACTTCTGCAGCCCCGCGATAATGCGGCGCGTATCGTCGTCGACCTTCTTGCGGGAGGCGTCGACCATCAGCACGACGAGATCCGCGTCGCCCGCGCCTTCCCAGGCAGCATGCACCATGGCCCTGTCGAGCCGGTGTTTCGGCTCGAAAATGCCCGGTGTGTCAACGAACACGACCTGGGTGTCGCCATGCATGCAGACACCGCGGATACGCGTGCGCGTGGTCTGCACCTTGCGGGTGACGATGGAGACCTTGTACCCGACCAACCGGTTGACCAAGGTCGATTTACCGGCATTCGGCGCGCCGACGACGGCGACAAATCCCGCCCGTGTTTGGATGTCAGTGCCGTTTGCCTGTGTATCAGCCATTCAGTTTCGCAATCATCTTGCCTGCTGCATCCTGTTCAGCGATGCGCTTTGATTTACCGGCACCGGTCGTCGAACCGTGGCCCTGGACCGTGACCTTGATCGTAAATTCCGGCGCATGGGCCGGGCCGTCCCGGCCTACGGTTTCATATGCCGGGAGAGGGATCTTCCGTGCCTGCACCCATTCCTGCAAAGTCGTCTTCGCATCCTGCGGTGGCCGCAGTTCGGCTTCAACAAGCGGGTTCCAGCCCTGCAGGATGAAACGCCGGGCCGCCTCCAGCCCGCCATCAAGATAGAGCGCCCCGATCACCGCTTCCATGGCATCGGAAAGGATCGTCTCGCTTTCCCGGACGCCGGCTTCGGTCTCCCCGCGGGAGACAATCAGGAAACGCCCCAGGCCGATCTGCCGCGCGATCTCCGCAAGAGCCTCACGACGAACAAGCCCTACATGCCGTTTTGCAATCGCCCCTTCCCGCTCGTGCGGGAAACGGTCCAACAGGTGCTCAGCCATGATCAGGGCCAGCACCCGGTCTCCGAGGAATTCCAGCCGCTCATAGGCATTCCAGGCCCGCGGCTCCGCGCTTGCGTGGGTTACAGCCCGGCGCAGAACGTCTGTATGGCCGAACGTGTGGCCAAGAATTTCCTCGAGTTCTTCCAGATCGCTTTCCATCTGTTGGTTACTCAATGACTTTGAACAACCTGCTGAATCTGGTGGCAAACGGCCAGTTCCACACCTCGTACCACCGTGTGCTTCCATCGGTCGAGAAGAACAGGATTTCAGCACGTCCGACAAAATTATCAACCGGAACCATACCAACCGAGCTATCGCGGCTGTCGAGCGAATTGTCCCGGTTATCGCCCATCATAAAGTAAAAATCTTCGGGGATCTGGAACTCTTCGGTGTTGTCGAGCTGCGCCCGGTTGCCCATCGCTTCCAGTATCCGGTGTTCGACACCGTTCGGCAGGGTCTCGATAAACTGCGGAATGGACGCCATCCGACCGTACGGGTCGGTCATCACATAATCCTCGATCCGCCGCCGCTCGACCATCTCACCATTGATGTAAAGGCGGCCCTGCTTCATCTGCACCCGGTCGCCCGGCAGGCCGATCACGCGCTTGATATAGTCCGTGGCCTCATCCGTCGGCTTCTTGAATACAGCGACATCACCACGCTCCGGCGCGGTAAACAGGATACGGCCTTCGAACAACGGCGGAGAAAACGGCAGAGAGTGGCGGCTGAAGCCGTAGGACGGTTTGGAAACGAAGAGATAATCGCCAACGAGCAAGGTCGGGAACATCGAGCCCGACGGGATATTGAACGGCTCGTAAGCGACGGTTCGGAAGCCAACGGCAATCAGGATTGCGTAGACGAGCGTCTTTATGAATTCCCGCATGATACTCCAGGGGGCGCGGTGACAATATTATCAGAACAGGTCCGGAGAAGGAGCACCGTCATCAGCTGTCCGCGATTGCGGACGGCACGGCGATGTATGCCGGATTCCCAAGACTACGGCAAGCGACGGCTATCCTCCCGACGTCTCCCTCAAACCAGGCGCTTCGGCGGATATCACGACAAAAGCCTGCGCCATGGGCGGCTCGTCCGTCAGCGACAGATCGACACGTGCGACCAGCCCTTCCGGTGTGATCTGCCGCAAACGGGCGGCGGCGATACCGCTAAGCTCAAAAGACGGCTTTCCTGAGGCATCGTTGACGACTTCGAGCTCTCGCCACTGGATGCCCGGACGATCTTCTTCTCCAAGAGCTTTCCAGACGGCTTCCTTGGCCGCGAACCGTTTGGCATAAACGGCGGCGCGATTCGCCTTGGAATCCGCCCTGTCGCGCTCCCTGTCGGTAAAGATGCGAGCCAGAAACCGGTCACCGAAACGGTCGATCGACCGTTCGATCCGGGTGATGTCGACCAGATCGCTGCCGATGCCAAGGATCATGTGCGGGACCTCAGGCTCCGACCCGGCCCGATGCGCCGGCCCGGGCATTGTCCATCAAGGACCGCATGCGCCGAATAGAGCTGTCGAGGCCGCTGAAGATCGCCTCCCCAATCAGGAAATGCCCGATATTAAGCTCGTGGAATTCCAGCATTTCGGCGACCGGTGCGACCGTGTCGAAGGAAAGACCATGTCCGGCATGCATTTCCAGGCCACGCTCGGCGCCGTAACGGGCGGCATCCCGAAGACGTTCCAGCTGGGCCGCTCGCGCAGCCTCGCCTTCCGCCTCGCAATAGGCGCCGGTATGAAGCTCCACGACCGGCGCACCGAGCGCCACCGCCGCATCGATCTGCCGCTTGTCCGCTTCGATGAAGAGCGAGACCCTGATGCCCGCCTGTTTCAGCGCATCGCAGTAGCGGGTCAGATGATTATGCAGACCAGCCGCGTCCAGACCGCCTTCTGTGGTCACTTCCTCGCGCTTCTCCGGAACGATACAGGCCGCATGCGGCTTGTGCCGGAGCGCGATGTCGAGCATCTCGTCGGTCGCCGCCATCTCGAAGTTCAGCGGAAGGTCGATCTCGCGCGTCAGCCGCTCGATATCGGCATCGGAAATATGACGGCGGTCTTCGCGCAGGTGCGCCGTAATACCATCCGCGCCGGCTTCAGCCGCAAGACGGGCCGCACGCACCGGGTCCGGATGGGCACCGCCCCTGGCGTTCCGGATCGTCGCCACATGATCGATATTAACGCCAAGCCGCAAATAGCTCATTGGCTTCCCGCTCCCTGCTCAGAAACCCTGCCATCGACAGGCAGTCTCTCTGCGTCCGCACTCTTCCGGGCCACCGCATCGTCCCGCCGTTCCGTCCGTCGCCTCCGGTAACCCTCGATCAAGCCAAGCAGCGGCAAATAGAGGAGAAACCAGACGGCAATCGCGGTTGGCACGCTGCCGACGACCATTGTCATCAACAGATCGACGCTTTGCCCCAAAGACTCTCCGGAAATGATCCCAAGGAAAAAGTCCAAGGTCAATTTCGGAGGTTCCACACCTTCTGGGGTACCGACGATCCAGCTGCCCACCTTGAAGATCCAGAGCCAGATGAAGGGAAACGTCCAAGGATTGCCGATTGCGGTGCCGATCGCCGAGGCCAGGATATTGGCCCTGATGCTCCAGGCAAAAAGCCCCGCAAGGATGAAATGCAGACCTATCAGCGGCGTGAAGGACGCAGCGGCCCCGCAGGCAAAGCCCGCGGCGATGCTATAAGGCGTCCCCGGCATGCGCCCCAGCCGGTGGCCCGTATAGCGCCACAACCGGCCGAACCCCATCCGCGGCCAGATAAACTGACGAATCCTGGAGGCAGTACTCTCTGCCTGCCGGCGTTTAAACATGTACGCCGAACCTTTCCTCTGTTCACGCTCACTGTGCCGTTGGAAACCCCGTGCCATCGGGATATCGGCACTTCTCACTTAATGTGGTTCAGCCGCGGGCCCGATCCACCGAATTTATTACCGGTGTGGCGCGCAGTGCGGCGATGATTTCCGTCAGGTGCCGAACATCGGCTACCTCGACATCGATATAGAGTTCGAAGAAGTCGGTCGAGCGATTGACGAGCTTCAGGTTGATAATGTTGCCTCTGCTTCGGCCGATCACGGTCGAAAGGCTGCCAAGGCTGCCGGGTTCGTTCGCCAGGACGATATCCAGCCGGCCGACATGCATGTCGGTTTCGCTGTCCAGATCCCAGGAGACGTCGAGCCAGCGCTCCGGCGTTGAATGGAAGTTCTCGAGTGTATCGCAGTCGATAGTGTGGATCGTGACCCCCTTACCTGTGGTCACGATACCGACGATGCGCTCTCCGGGAAGCGGATGGCAGCACCGGGCATAATGTACCGCCATGCCGGGGATCAGCCCCTTGAGCGGAACCGCGTCTGGGCTGCCCTTGCGGGCCTTGGTCCGTGCCCGGGTGATCGGCACGACATTCTGTTTGTCCGGGGCGGGCAGAGTTTCCGGAACCGCTACATGCAACACTTCCCGGTCGCTCAGCACGCCCTCGCCGACACCGGCGAGCAGATCCTCGACGGTCTCCACGTGGAACTTGCCGAGAACGCCTTCCAGCGTTTTCTCGGAGTATTTCTGGGCTTCTTGCCGAAAGGCCTTCTGCATGATGGCTCGGCCAAGATCGGCAAACTGCTGTCGCCGCTGCAAACGGACGAAGCGCCGGATCCGGGCCTTTGCCTTGCCGGTGACAACAAACTGTTCCCAGGTCGGAGACGGCGTTGAATTTTTCGACGTCGAAACCGCGACCTGATCGCCGTTCTTCAGCGGTGTGGTCAGCGGCATTAAACGGTCATTGATCCGTGCGCCGACACACCTGTCACCGACTTCGGAATGCACCGCGTAAGCGAAATCGACCGGCGTGGCCCCGCGCGGCAGGGAGATCAGATCCCCCTTCGGCGTGAAGCAGAAAACCTGGTCCTGATACATCTCGAGCTTGGTATGCTCGAGGAACTCTTCTGGCCCGGAAGCATGTTCCAGGATTTCCAGAAGTTCCCGTATCCAGCGGTATTTCTTGCCTTCCCGGCTATAGGCCGGATCTTCCTTGTAGACCCAGTGCGCGGCAACGCCGAGCTCGGCGACCTCGTGCATCTCCCGGGTCCGGATCTGGATTTCGATCCGCTTCTTCATCGGGCCGATAATGCCGGTATGCAGGGACTGATATCCGTTCGGCTTCGGCGTACTGATGTAGTCCTTGAAGCGCCCCGGTATCACCGGATACTTGCCGTGCAGAGCGCCCAGCAGCTGGTAACATTCGCCGGTGTTCGCGACCACGAGCCGGAATGCCATGATGTCTGAGAGCTGCTCGAAGCCGACATCCTTGCGCTGCATCTTCAGCCAGACTGAATAGGGCGATTTCCTTCGGCCCGAGATTTCCGGGACGATTTCAACAGTCGCCGCAGTTTCCCGCAATTCGTCCATCACCCGGTCAACCGTGTCGCTACCTTCATCATAGAGGTAGTCGAGGCGCGTCATGATCGACGTGCGCGCATCCGGATTAAGCTCGGCAAAGGCGAGATCTTCCAGCTCGTCCCGCATCGCCTGGATACCGATGCGCTCGGCCAGCGGCGCATAGATATCCATGGTCTCGGCGGCGATACGCCGACGCTTGTCCTCGGATTCGATAAAATGCAGGGTCCGCATGTTGTGGACCCGGTCCGCCAGCTTCACCAGCAAGACCCGGATATCCTCGCTCATCGCAAGGACAAGCTTTCGGAAATTCTCCGCCTGCTTTGTCCGGTCGGATTGCAGTTCGATCCGGGTCAACTTGGTGACGCCATCGACCAGACGCAGAATATCCTCGCCGAAGAGGCGCTTGATATCCTCCGGCGTCGCGTCCGTATCCTCGATGGTGTCGTGCAGCAGCGCAGTGATGATGGTGCTGGTATCGAGCCGCATGTCGGTCAGAATGCCGGCGACTTCGAGAGGATGGGAAAAGTAAGGGTCGCCAGACGCCCGCTTTTGCGAGCCATGCATCTTCATGGCATAGACGTAGGCGCGGTTCAGCGCGTCCTCGTCCATACTCGGGTCATAATTTTTGACCCGTTCTACCAGCTCGTATTGCCGGATCATGAATTCCCCCGCGCGCTCTGCGCGGCCGTGCTCAAGGCGCCTTCAGGAAGAAGAAACGGTCCTGGTTCGGACCGCCAATGCAGGGAAGCGGAAAGCCTTGCCGGCTTACCCTTCGCGTCCGAGGACCTCTTCATCAACGTCCTCGAAACCGGCGCCCGCGCCGTCTTCCTTGGCAGACTGGATCTGCATGCCCAATGCGTCTGCGGCTTCCTCGATGGCAGCGCCGCCATCGGCTTCAATCGCGCTCATGTCATCGTCTTCCGGACCGTCATCCTCGACAACCCGCTGCAGGCCGCGCACCAGCGCTTCCTGAAGGTTGCCAAGATCGACGGTCTTGTCCGCGATTTCGCGCAGTGCAACGACCGGGTTCTTGTCATTGTCGCGATCGATGGTCAGCTGTCCGCCTGCGGAAATGTCCCGCGCGCGCTGACCGGCGATCATAACAAGATCGAACCGGTTCGGAATTTCCAAAATGCAGTCTTCAACCGTGACCCGTGCCATGGGTGTGCGTCCCGTTCCAAAAAGATACCGGAAAGAAGAATATATATTGGCTTGCCCCCTCGGGAGCAAGTCAATTAGGTCAGGAATTATACCCTTCCCCGACAGAACCGAGCAGCCGGACCGTCTGACTGGCGTCAAGTGCCGAAATCAGACTGTCTATAGCGGCGCCACTGACCGGGTGCCGCCAGTCCGGCGCGAGGTCGCGCAACGGATGGAGAACGAAGGCCCGTTCATGCATTCGCGGGTGCGGCAGAATGGGACCGCCACTGCCGTCGCTTAATTCCCCGTGATAGTCCAGAAGGTCCAGATCAATGACCCGCGCGGCATTGACCGCGCCGCGAACCCTCCCATATTCCTTTTCAATAGAATGCAGCCTTGCAAGCAACGATGCCGCATCATTGTCGGTCTCAACGCTGTAAACGGCATTCACGTACCAAGGTTGGTCAGAGGCCGGAACAGGCGCACTCTCAAACCAGCGGGATACCGCAAGCGGCACGACCCCAAGGTGGCCGAGATCCGCCATGGCGGCCTCAAGCGTCTCCCGCGGCGATGAAAATCGCGCGCTCGGGAGATTGGCACCAACCCCCAAATAAATCATGGACACCATTCCATTGATGCTTTAACGACATCGCCATTAATACGGCTTTGATCTTTCGATACATCCGACTAGATTTGAAAAAGATCTACAATCGATTGACAGTCAAGGCCTCAATTCTACAACCGCAAATTACTTGCGCAATTGATGGCCGGTTGGTCTATTGCGCGTGATGGAAATAAGAAAAAGAATAAAGGAATTATTTGATGCATTTCTATCCTCAAGAAAAAACAGGTCTCTTTATCGATGGCGCCAACTTGTATTCAGCAGCGCGATCTCTCGGGTTTGACATCGATTATCGGAAATTACTGACTGTTTTTGCCGACGAATGCCGTCTTGTCCGTGCTTTTTATTATACTGCACTGATTGAAGATCAAGAATACTCGCCAATCCGGCCCCTTGTCGACTGGCTCGACTATAATGGCTACACGATGGTCACCAAGCCGACCAAGGAATTCACCGATGCCTCCGGGCGCCGGAAAATCAAGGGCAACATGGATATCGAACTCGCCATCGATGTCCTCGAAATGGCCGAGCATCTCGATCATGTCGTGCTGTTCTCCGGCGACGGCGACTTCCGCCGGCTGGTTGAGGCCGTGCAACGCCGGGGCGTGCGGGTCACCGTCGTCTCGACCGTCAAGTCGCAGCCGCCGATGATCGCCGACGAGTTGCGCCGCCAGGCCGATCATTTCCTGGAGCTGAAGGATTTTCAGGAGAAGATCGCCCGCGCCCATCAGGCCCGCCCGGTGCGTCCGCAACAGGACGAGTATGAAGACGGTGCCGAGGATGATCTCGATGACGATGATTACGAGGACGATATCGACGAGGCGCAGGTGACGCCGCGTCGCCCGAATTACTGAGCCCCCGTCCGGGCGGCCCCATGACCGTATCGATATCCAGCCTTGAGGAGCCGGGCCGCGAGTGCCCGCTCTGCCCCCGCCTCGTGGATTTCCGCCACGCCAACCGCGAGAAATTTCCGGACTGGCATAACGGACCGGTGGTCTCGTTCGGGCCGAAAGACGCGTCCTTCCTGATAGTCGGATTGGCACCGGGCCTGCGTGGCGCGAACCGCACGGCCCGGCCATTTACCGGCGATTATGCAGGCGACCTGCTTTACCAGACGCTGGACCGGTTCGGCTTCTCGGAGGGCACTTATGACAGTGAAGGCCAGGACGACCTGAAACTCGTCGATTGCCGTATCACGAATGCAGTGCGATGCGTGCCGCCGGAAAACAAGCCCATTGGCGCCGAAGTGAAGGCCTGCGCGCCGTTTCTTCAGATGGAACTTTCCGGCCCCCGGCGTGTGGTCCTGGCGCTGGGCGGCCTCGCCCACGGCGCGATACTGTCAGGGCTCGGCATTCCCAAGAACCGCTTCAAGTTCGGGCATAACGCCGTACATGAGCCGGGCGCGGGCTTCACCCTTGTGAATTCCTATCACTGCTCGCGCTACAACACGAACACGGGCAAGCTGACTGAAGAGATGTTCGAGGACGTGTTTGGCACGATCCGGGGCTTGATGAGCGCGCTCTGACGCGTCAATTCTTCTCGCGCATCAGGCGCGCCTTGTCGCGCTGCCAGTCCCGCTTTTTCTCCGTCTCGCGCTTATCCATCTTCTTTTTGCCCGTCGCGATCCCGATCGAGATCTTGGCGATGCCGCGATCGTTGAAATAAAGCCGCAGCGGGATGAGCGTTGCCCCTTCCCGTTGCACCAGACCAAGCAGACGGTCCCGCTCCTTGCGATGCACAAGCAGACGCCGCGGCCGGCGCGGTTCGTGGTTGAAGGGCTCGGCAGCCGGATATTCCGGGATATGCACATTGAAGAGAGTCAGCTCGCCGCCGTCCTGGCCAGCATAGGATTCACCGATGCTGGCCTTGCCGTCGCGCAAGCTTTTCACTTCGGAGCCAGTCAGAACGATCCCGGCTTCGACCGTGTCTTCAATAAAATAGTCGTGCCGCGCACGACGGTTCTGGGCGATCAATCCGTCGCCTGATTTCTTTCCCGCCATGGGAGACTTCCTTCAACCGCCGGGCAGGCCCGGCCCGCTGATCAGTTCAGCAGACCGGCATGCCGCAGAGCGGATTCCACTTTTTGTTTGCTGCTGTCCGCGATCTCGCAGATCGGCAGACGGGTGGTCGGCTCACAGATCCCGAGCAGACTTGCCGCATATTTGACCGGGCCCGGGCTGCTTTCGCAGAACAGAGCCTGATGCAGCGGGAACAACCGGTCATTAATGGTCATTACCGTATCAAGATCGCCCTTGCCCCACGCCTGGTGCAGCTCCGACAACGGACCCGGCGCAACATTCGCCGTGACCGAGATACAGCCGTGTCCACCCTGGGAAAGATACGGCACAACGGTTCCGTCCTCACCACTAAGCTGGGAGAAATCCGATCCGATCGCAAGCCGGGTTTCCATCGGACGCGTCCCGCTGGCGGTCGCATCCTTAACACCGACAATGTTCGGCAGCTCGGACAGCCGCTTCATTGTCTCGACAGTCATGTCGATGACGCTTCTCGGCGGGATATTGTAAATCATGACCGGCAAATCAACCGCATCGGTGATCGCCTTGAAGTGCCGGTAAAGGCCTTCCTGGGTCGGCTTGTTGTAGTACGGTGTGACCACCAGTGCCGCATCCGCGCCAGCTTCCTTGGCGTGTTGCGTCAGCTCGATGGCTTCCTCGGTCGAATTGGAGCCGGTACCGGCGATAACCGGAATCCGCCCAGCAACCTGATCTACACAGATTTCAACAACCTGCTTGTGCTCTGCATGGCTGAGCGTCGGAGATTCGCCGGTGGTTCCCGTCGGGATCACACCGTTCGTCCCCTGCTCAATCTGCCAGTCGACAAGTTTTCGGAACGCGGCCTCGTCGACCGCGCCGTTTTTGAACGGCGTGATCAATGCTACCAGGGATCCCTTGAACATTGGATTTCCAGCATTGTAGGCCACGTCTCGTCTCCTGCCGATTTTGGCTGTTTCTTCGAAAGACGGGGACCATACGCTTACCTTCGCGGAGGAACAAGAACTTGCGTTCCATACATGGGTATTTGCGCCGGTTTGCCGGAAATAAGGCGCAGCTCCGCTTTATCCATATCGAGTCGTGACTTAGCGTGAAGCCGGTTTCCTGTTATCATGCTGCTTGGCACGCAGACTCCACACTGGCCCCCCCGGTCGAGCAGTCCGCGCGCAACCTGTGGCGGCGAGGGAATAGATACTGCGAATGCTGTTCCGATCTGGATCGACCACATGCGCGATCCTGGCCGTTGCCGGCGCCCTGACAGGCGCTCTTTGGGCGATGTCCGGCACCTCGAGCCATGCCGCCGCACCGGTTCCTGAAATCCGGCCGGAAGTCACTCTTCCGCCACTCCCGGTGATCAGGCCCGGGGACCTGCTTGTTCCAAAGAACAGCGCGACCGCCTACCGGCGTGCTTTCACGCTCGCAGCCAAGGGAAAGTGGAGCGCGGTTGCGGAAATTCCGCGCGAGCCGGCCCGGCCCGAGCTTGAAAAGGTTCTGACATGGCTGCGTCTCCGCGATCCGGCAAGTGGCGCCGGTTTCGGAGAGATTGCCGTCTTCCTGAAAGAGAATCCGAATTGGCCCAACCGCTGGAAAATGATCTCCCGCGCCGAATATCTCATGCCGGAGGATCTCCCGGTCTCTGCGCAGCAAAGCTGGTTCGGGGAAATCGCGCCCCGGACCGCTGCCGGACGCCTTAAATATCTGAAGTCTCTCGAAAGCAGCTTGGACCGCTCGGATCTGAGCGAGAAAGCGCGCGCCTATTGGCACGAAACGCCATTCGGACGATCGGACCATCGGGCCTTCCTGAAGCGATACAGGTCTCTTCTCAGCGCTGACGACCATTGGATCCGCCTTGACCGGATGCTTTGGCGCGGCTTCATCTCATCCGCCCGCCGGGTTCTCCCCCTGGTCGCCAAGGACAAAAGAAACCTGGCGCTTGCCAGAATCCAGTTGCGCACCCAGTCCCCTGGTGTCGACGGGGCGATCAACCGTGTTCCCGACGACCTGCAATCTGATCCGGGGCTGCAATACGAACGGCTACTGTGGCGTCACCGCAAGGGCCGCAAGGACGACGCGCTGGAGTTACTCTGGTCCGTCCCGACCGGCCAACAGTACCCGGCTCTCTGGTGGCGAGAACGCTCGCGGCAAATTCGTTACGCGCTGGACGACAATCGCGACGAAGACGCCTACCTGCTCTCCGCCGCGCACATCCAGCACAGCGGCCTGAGTTTCGCCGAAGCCGAATGGCACGCTGGCTGGATCGCGCTTCGTTTCGCTGACAAGCCTGCCGAAGCGCTGCAAGCTTTCGAGAAGCTGTATAACGGCGTCAGTACCTCAATCAGTCTTGCCCGTGCCGGCTATTGGGCAGGCCGGGCTGCGGAGACGAGCGGGCAGAACAAGCAGGCCCGGCACTGGTACAGCCGCGCGGCGGAAAATCCCGCCACCTTCTACGGCCAGCTCGCTCAGGCCCGCCTCAACACAAACGGTTTCCGACTGCCGCGCGAACCGAAGCCGACCTCGGAAGAGAGGACGGCCTTTCGCCAGACGACTCTGGCGCAAGTGGCTGCCGCCCTCGGGCGTATAGGCCAGGACGATCTGGCGCGAGATTTCGTCACCCATCTCTCGCGTCTTGCCGACAACGGGGTGCAGGCTGTCCTTGTCGCGCAGCTTGCCCGTGAGCTTGGTTATCTGGATATCGCGGTACGGGCCGCCCGGACTGCCGCCCGCAAAGGCATCGTGCTGGCGCAGACGGGCTATCCGACCCGCTATGCCACCGAACACGGCCCGCTGGAGCCGGCCCTGATGCTGGCCATCATCCGTCAGGAGAGCGGGTTCGACACAAAAGCAAAGAGCCGGGCCGGCGCGCGCGGTTTGATGCAATTGATGCCGGCAACGGCCCGTCAGGTCTCAAAAACCGTCAAGCAGCGCTACTCGGCGAGGCGGCTGACAACCGATCCCTATTTCAATATCCGGCTTGGCAGCGCCTATCTTTCCGGCCTGATCGACCGTTTCGACGGCAATTACATACTTGCAATCGCCGCCTACAACGCCGGCCCCGGCAATGTGAACCGGTGGCTGCGGGAGCGCGGCGATCCGCGCAGCGACGATGTCGACGTCGTCGACTGGATCGAGCGGATTCCGTTCGGGGAAACCCGGAACTATGTCCAGCGCGTGCTTGAGGGGCTGGTGGTCTACCGGGCCCGGCTCGGGCGTCACAGTCCCGTGATCTCATGGGATAAAGTCTCCCCGCGCGATGTGTGGTGCGTTACGGCTTGCGGCGTTCTGCTCGACGCTCATCAGGCGTCTGCGCTCACAAGGGAGTAACGCTCAATGTCGGTTAATCCGTCCTTCGCAGGCATAAAGGCCTGCGTTTTCGATGCCTATGGCACTCTGTTCGATGTTCATTCCGCTGTCGCGCAGTGCCGCGGCCAGTTTCCGGATCCGGATAAACAGGCCGACAGGACGTCGGAGATCTGGCGCACAAAGCAACTTCAGTACACATGGCTCCGGGCCCTGCAGAACCGCCATGTCGATTTTTGGCAGGTAACCGGCGACGCACTCGATTTCTCGCTTGAGTCCGTTCTGGGAAACCTTGGTCCCGCAGGCCTGCGGGACGATCTCCTGAACAGCTACCTCACCCTCGACGCTTATCCCGAAGTGCTTGGTGTCTTGAAAGCCCTCAGGGACCGGGGTCTGAAGACAGCTATATTGTCAAACGGCTCACCGGAGATGCTGGAGCGGGTCTGCGAAAAGTCCGGTGTCGGCGCACTGATGGACGCCGTTCTGTCGGTCGAGGAGGTTGGCATCTACAAGCCGCACCCGTCTGTCTATCAGCTCGCCGTCGACCGGCTCGGCATCCATGCGGATCACATCTCGTTCCAGAGCTCGAACGCCTGGGACGCGACCGCGGCGTCCGCCTTTGGATTCAAGGTCGCCTGGATAAACCGGTTCTCCCAGGCCCCGGAACGGCTGCCCGGAAAACCGGACGCGGAACTTCGGACTCTGGACGAGCTGCCTCCCTTGCTCTGATCACCCGCCCGACTGCCCCTGCCCGACCGATTGAAACGGTGACAATCACAGCGTTGCACCGGCGCCCTCGCACTCCTATCGTCAGCATGAACCGGTCCGCACATTTATTGCGCCTCGCGGACCGGTCCCCAATACAGGAGAGTGACCCGATGAACGAGCTTGCTTCAACGCACCTCGCAGCCCCCGTTTTCGCCGACATCGAAACCGCGGCCACGCGCCTGAAAGGCGAAGCGGTGCGCACCCCCCTGCTGGAAGCGCCCCTGCTGAACGAGAAGCTTGGTGGCCGCCTGCTGGTCAAACCGGAATGCCTGCAACGCACCGGCTCCTTCAAATATCGCGGTGCCTTCAACCGGCTCTCGCTGATCCCGGAGGCCGACCGGGCGCGCGGCGTGCTCGCCTATTCCTCCGGCAACCACGCCCAGGGCGTCGCCCATGCGGCAAGCCGGCTTGGCATCAAGGCAAGCATCATCATGCCGGAAGATGCGCCGGCGATGAAAATCCAGAACACCAAGGATTACGGCGCGGAGGTCATTCTCTATGACCGCTACAACGAAAACCGTGAGGAGATCGGGCAGCGGATCGCCGCTGAGACCGGTGCGACGCTGGTGCGCCCTTATGACGATCCTGGCGTGATCGCCGGTCAGGGCACCATCGGCCTCGAAATCGCGGAGCAGGCAAAGGAAGCCGGCGCTGATCTGGACGCTGTTATCGTATGCTGCGGCGGTGGCGGACTTGTATCCGGTGTCGCGCTTGCGATTCACAATGTCGCGCCCGGCGTTGCTGTCTACTCCGCCGAGCCGGAGAATTTCGACGACATGGCCCGATCCCTCGTGAGCGGCAAGCATGAGAGCAATGATCCCGACGCGCGCTCCATCTGCGATGCCATCGTGACGCCGACACCGGGCGAGATCACCTTCAGCCTCTGCAAGCCGCTTCTGGCAGGAGGTCTCGTAGTCAGCGACGATGACGCGCTCGACGCGATGGCCGCTGCATTCCGTTATCTGAAAATCGTGGTGGAGCCCGGAGGTGCGGTTGCGCTTGCGGCAGCCCTCAGCGGCAAAATCGACATGCAGGGCAAAAATGTTGCCGTCGTCTGTTCCGGCGGTAACTGTGATTCCGAAATGTTCGCCAAGGCACTCTCGCGTTCATAGACGCAAGCACTCAGGGCGCGGGCGGCGCGATCGCCGCCCGGCTCTAAATCACGCGATGGCGTGGGATTCTTTGTCCTTGGCGTCGGAAACCGCAGATGCGGCTGCCGGCTTCGGCCCACCGACGACGCTGGGGGAAGCCAGTTCCGGCTTCGCGCCAAACCGCTCCAGCGCTTTTTTCTCCACCGGCTTTTCGTCCGGGAAGTGCCGACAGTTGCCTTCGAAGAAAGCCCCCGGCTCGATGGTCAGCCGTTCCTGAACGACATCGGCAATGACGCGTGCCGTCTTGTTCAGTGTGACATGGCGGGCCTTGACCTGCCCCGTCACGGCTCCCGCGATAACGATGGCATCGGCCTCTATCGATCCGCGGACAACAGCCGTGGAACTGATCGTCAGCTTCTTGCTGGTGATGTCGCCCTCAACAGTTCCGTCGACCTGCATGTCGCCGTCGCTCACGAGGTTGCCATTGACCACAAGATCCGCGCTCAGGATCGAGGGCGCGGCCTGCTTCTGCGGTGCCTGTTGCTGACCGCGACTATCCTTTTTTTGAAACATATCGTCCCGCCCTGAGAAAGTTACGCGGATTCATCGGTTTATTCTTGAAACGAACCTCATAGTGCAAATGCGCGGCCGTGCTACGACCCGAATTGCCCATGCGTCCGATCACCTCACCAAGACCGACCTTCTGGCCTACTTTCACCGCGATACTACTCATATGCGCGTACCGGGTCGTAATATTATTTCCATGGTCGATTTCGACGATCCGTCCATAGAAGGCCTCGCGGTGCGCACGGATCACCTTTCCAGGCGCCGCCGCCATGATTTCCTGTTTGCGTGGTCCGGACATATCCAGACCGGCATGCAGGGCCCAGCGCTTGTTGATCGGATCCTTGCGCCGGCCGAATCCGCTGGTGAAGTAATAGTCCTTCATCGGCACGATCAACGGCACGGACAGATAGACGTCGCGGAGTTTCTCCCAACGGGAAAGCCGCAGCTCCAGTTGGGTTTCCAGACTGTCAGCCTCTGAACGCTCCGACTGAAGTTCCGGATGGTAGGGAATGAACGGGCCGCCCTGCCCCATGATCATGCCCTCGGGCATCGGCGCGATGCGCTCCAGGTCGAGCCCTGTCTTCCGCAATACAGCTTCAACGGCGTGGATATTGTTGAGCGCCCGCTCCGAGATCGCTTCCAGCCGGAGCCTGTGTTCATCGTCGACGTCGGTGAGCCGTGCCTCCAACGAGGAAATCCGGCTCCGCAGCGAGTCATTTTCAGACGTCACCGAGCTTCTCTCAAGCATTACCGTCCTGAGATCCGAACGGAGATGCGAAATGGTCTCAGCGAGGTGATCCCTCTGCGCCACGGATTCCGCGAGCTCGTTGTTCAGGCGCCAGAGGCGGCCGTCCAGTTTTTCGCGCTCCGCCGCGATCTCGTTCTTCTCGGCTTCGAGCGTTTCGAGATGTGTCCGCAGATTGCTTATATGCGTCTCAAGACCGTTATTCTTGCCTGTCATGCGGCGCAATTCGCGGCCAAGAAGGCTGAACTGGTCATTCAGTGCCTTGCGGCCGGCATTGATCCGATCGCGCTCCACCTGAGTGTAGCGCAACCGCGACTCTGTCGACGTCAGGTTGCTGCGCAGGCCTTCGTTCTGGTCAAAAAGCCGCTGCAACTGACCCTGCGTCTCTTTCAGGTCCCGGGTAATAGCGACCACGGAGAGCTGGTAGTCAGAAACCTGATCGAGCAACTGGCGGTAGGAATCCTGGCTGCGCTGGATGGCGACGTCTTTGCCCCGCAGCAGCTCGTCCTGCATGTATACGCCGACCGACGCAAAGCCGACCCAGCTTGCCGCCATCACCCACACAAGAACGAAGCCGACTTGCAGCCGGGTACTGAGCGAGAAATAGCGGATCCTTGAATCGGACCGCAGGATTACCTCGCGTTCGCGGAAAAAATGGTTGATCCAGGCCGTTATACTGCTTGCAAGCGAAGAGCTTGGCGTTTCCATACGCTTGTAGCCTTGAATATTGCGTCTGACATACCTCGGTAAGAGTACCTGCCAGACAGCCCCAAAGCAAGACGGGCAACACTTTCAGGCGCCATTGGCGGCAACCTGCGGACCTGCAGTCACAATAACCTTAAGTATGTTAAGAATTTATGCGGAAATTGACATTGAACCAGGTAGAATCGGGCCATGGATCGGGCGCAATGGGAAGCTGACCAGATCCGCGGCGTGGCACTCGCCCTGCGGCACTGGTTCGAGATCGTGGATACGGAAACGCGCATGCGGGAACTCGGCATTCGGCCGGGCCCTGCACGCAAATCCGCGAGTGCATCGGACAAGCGCCTGCAGTCATTTGCGTTGACAGCCTTGCCGCCGCAGATCGTCCGGCTCAAGCCGGAAGCACCGGTTACCACGTTGCATTTGCTGCAAATTGTCTATGACGATGGGATGATGCGGGCCGATCCATGGCGCTGGTGGTTCGCCTGGATCAGTATCGAAATGATCTCCCGACTCGGACCGGACCCGAGCGGCCGTCAGGTGAAAACCTTTATCCGAACCGACGACAGCCTGCAGTCCGTCCGGACCACCGCAGCCCGGTGGCTCGCCAGCAGCGAGAGCAGAATCGATTATGTGAACCAGGAGTTCAAAGCGCTGCTCCGCCAAGCGCTTGCCGACCAAGAAGCGACAGCCGACCAGGACTCGCTGATCAACCGGCTCGGCCAACCTCTCGTAGTCTTCATCGAAGCCATGGCGAGTGAGGCCGGGCGAATCTCCGCCGGCATCACCATGCAACTGGCAGAACGGGTCGAACGGATGTAGCGGAACGCCTGCGTGACGCAATTGCGCGACAGCAGGTCGTAAACTGGCTTTTCGTTTTGCCGTGGCCGGTGCTAGGCATATCCGGTAATTTCTTAACGATACGGCAAGGCAATCCGCTCATGGCCGAATATTCCGTCTTCAGTCTGATCCAGAACGCCCTCACCGGGCACAAGAATTGGCAGCGTGCCTGGCGCGATCCGGAGCCGAAGCCAAGCTACGACGTTGTCATCGTCGGCGGCGGCGGACACGGTCTGGCGACGGCATTCTATTTGGCCAAGGTGCACGGCATCCGTAATGTCGCCGTGCTGGAAAAAGGCTGGCTCGGCGGCGGCAACACCGGGCGCAACACCACCATCGTGCGCTCAAACTACATGCTCGACGACAACGCCCACTTCTACGAGAAGTCTATGAAGTTGTGGGAAAATCTGAGCCATGAGCTGAATTTCAACGTCATGTTCAGCCAGCGCGGCGTGCTCAACCTTGCCCATTCGGACGGACAGATGGACCGCTTCGCCCGGCGCGGCAATTCCATGCGACTGAACGGCATCGACGCCGAATTGCTCGACCGGAAAGAGGTCAAGCGCATGATCCCATATCTCAACTACTCGGACGAGGCCCGCTTTCCGATCTATGGCGGATTGCTTCAGCCACGCGGCGGCACTGCCCGGCACGACGCAGTGGCCTGGGGCCTCGCCCGTGGCGCCGACAGGCTCGGCGTCGATATCATCCAGAATTGTGAGGTCACGGGCTTCAAGCGCACCGGCAACCGGATCGAGGCTGTCGAGACATCGCGCGGCACCATCGGCTGCGGCAAGATCGGTTTCGCCGTCGCCGGGAATACCGGCTATCTCGCTTCAAAGCTCGGTATGAAACTGCCGATCGAGAGCCATGTGCTGCAGGCCTTCGTCTCCGAGCCGCTGAAACCACTGATCGACCATGTGGTGACCTATGGCGCCGGGCACTTCTATCTCAGCCAGTCGGACAAGGGCGGCCTGGTCTTCGGCGGCGATCTCGACATGTACAATTCCTACGCTCAGCGCGGCAACATGGAGACAATCGACCATGTCATGCGCGGCGGCATCGCCATGGTGCCCTCGCTCTCACGGCTCCGGCTGCTTCGTCATTGGGGCGGGATCATGGATATGTCGATGGATGGCAGCCCCATTATCGGTAAATCTCCAATCGACAATCTCTATCTGAATTGCGGCTGGTGCTATGGCGGCTTCAAGGCCACGCCGGGCTCCGGCTGGGTCTTTGCCCACACCATCGCCGAGGACGAGCCGCATCCGCTGAATGCCGGCCTCCGGCTCGACCGCTTCGAGCGCGGTCATATTCTCGACGAAGAAGCGACCGGCCCCGTGCCGGGGCACCATTAGGAGGCGCCGGACATGCTTTATATCGACTGCCCCTATTGCGGCAAACGCGCCCACGAGGAGTTCACCTATATCGGTGACGCCACCAAGAAACGTCCGGACGGCGCCGAGAAGAACGACCCGGCCTGGGTCGATTATGTTTATACGCGCGATAATCCGCGCGGCCCGCATCTGGAACTCTGGCATCACGGCCTTGGCTGCCGGGAAGTGGTGAAGGTGCTGCGAAATATCCTGACGCACGAGATCCTCGGGGCCGGACGGCCGGCGGACGAGATTCCCCTGCCGGAGACGGAGACCAAGCCATGATTCGCGGCAAGGAACAGCAGCCCTTCCGGATTTCCGAAGGCGGCGAGATCGAACGTACCCGCCCCCTCTCCTTCAGCTTCGACGGTAAATCCTATACCGGATATGAAGGCGACACGCTGGCCTCCGCCCTGCTCGCCAACGGCATCAAACTGGTCGGCCGCAGCTTCAAATACCACCGCCCGCGCGGTATCTATTCGGCCGGACCGGAAGAGCCTAACGCGCTGGTGAACCTGCGCTCAGGCGGGCGGCAGGAGCCGAACACCCGGGCCACCCAGATCGAGCTGTTTGCCGGGCTGGAAGCCGAAAGCCAGAACCGCTGGCCGTCCCTCGCCCTCGACGTCATGGGCGTGAACGACCTCGCCTCGCGCTTCCTGTTCGCCGGGTTCTATTACAAGACCTTCATGGGCATGCCCGGTTGGCACTTCTATGAGCATTTCATCCGCAAGGCTGCCGGAATGGGCACGGCGGAGCATGTCAGCGATCCCGATCTTTACGACAAGATGCACGGCCATGCCGACATCGTGGTGGTCGGTGCCGGTCCGGCCGGACTTGCCGCAGCCCTGACCGCTGGCCGGAGCGGCGCCCGTGTCTTCCTGATCGACGAGAACGACAAGCCGGGTGGCCGGTTGCGCAGTGAGCGCGAGACCATCGACGGCAAACCCGCTATGGACTGGGCCGCGAGCACTCTCGCCGAACTTGAGGAGATGGAGAACGCCACTATTCTCCGCCGCGCGACCGCTTTCGGTTACTACGACGGCGACACTATCGCCGTGCTGGAGCGGATCTCTGATCACCTGCCCGTCCCGGCACCCTTCCAGGTACGTCAGCGCCGCTGGCTGATCCACGCCAAAAAGGTGCTGCTGGCCACCGGGTCGACCGAGCGACCGCTGGTGTTCGACGGTAATGACCGCCCCGGCGTGATGCTGGCCGGGGCCGCCCGCACATACGCAAACCGTTTCGCCGTGCGGCCCGGCAAGCACGCCGTGGTCTTTGCCAACAACGATGACGGATACCGCACCGCTCTCGACCTTGCGGAAGCGGGCATCGAAGTGCGCGGCGTGATCGACCCACGTACCGGCGGACAGGGTCCGCTGAAGGAAGACGTCATCGCCCAGGGCATTGATGTCGTGCGCGGGGCCGTTGTTGTCCGCACCCATGGCTATCTCGGCCTTGCCGGTGTCGACATCGCCGACCTCGGCACACTGCAATCCGGCACCACCCCGGAAACCCGCTTTATTCCGTGCGACCTGCTGGCGACCGGTGGCGGCTGGAGCCCGAACGTCCATCTCTACAGCCACCAGAGCGGCAAACCGGTCTACGATTCGGCCATCGCCGCCTTCGTGCCGGGCGAATCCCGCATGAACGATCGCTCCATCGGCGCGGCGCGCGGCCGGTTCAGCCTCGGGGACTGCCTTGCCGACGGGTATACGGCAGGTCAGGAGACCGCCGAGGCACTTGGTTTCACTACTGGAGCTGTGACTGATATCCCGTCCACCGACGAGCAGGCAACCGGCCCGCTCAAAATCCTCTGGCAGGTTCCGGCATTGCCCGGCCGCAAGGGACGGCGCTTTGTCGATCTGCAGGACGATGTCACCGCGGATGACATCAAGCTGGCCCAGAGCGAGGGTTATGTTTCGGTCGAGCATCTGAAACGTTACACCACGCTCGGCATGGGTACGGACCAGGGCAAAACCTCGAACATCAACGGCCATGGCGTGCTGGCCGAAGCGCGCGGTCTCGACGTGTCCGAAGTCGGCACCACCACGTTCCGGCCGCCCTACACGCCAGTTGCCATCGGCGCATTTGCCGGGCGGGAGATTGGCCGTCACCAGAACCCGGTCCGGCGCACACCGATGCACGACTGGCATCTCGCGCATGGCGCACAGATGGTTGAAGCCGGGCTCTGGATGCGGCCGCAATACTATCTCGGCAAGGACGAGCCCAATTCCCGCGAAGCGATGTTCAAGGCCATCGAGCGGGAAACTCTGGCAGTCCGAAACAGCGCCGGTATCTCGGACGT
This sequence comes from Nisaea nitritireducens, assembly GCF_014904795.1. Classification (GTDB taxonomy): domain Bacteria; phylum Pseudomonadota; class Alphaproteobacteria; order Thalassobaculales; family Thalassobaculaceae; genus Nisaea; species Nisaea nitritireducens. The sequence goes on along the minus strand of NZ_JACZFS010000009.1, from coordinate 147,462 downwards.
CTCCACCCTCGGCAAGATCGACATCCAGGGACCGGACGCGGCCGAACTGCTGAACCGGGTCTATATCAACGGCTGGAAGACTCTGGCTGTCGGCAAGGCACGGTACGGCGTCATGCTACGCGAGGACGGTGTCGCCCTTGATGACGGCACCACATCTCGGATCGGCGAGAACCACTATTACATGACCACGACCACGGCCGAGGCCGGCCCTGTGATGGAGCATCTGGAGCTGCATCTGCAGGTCCACTGGCCCGACCTCGACGTGAAGGTCGCGTCAGTTTCCGACGAGTGGGCGGCCATGGCCATTGCCGGGCCGAACAGCCGCGCCATCCTGCAGGACCTGTTCCCGCAAGTGGACCTTTCCAACGAGGGTTTCCCTTTCATGGGGGTGCGCGAGGCGAAACTCGGAGCCTTCCCGGCCCGGATCTTCCGTATCAGCTTCTCGGGCGAGCTGGCCTATGAGATCGCGGTGCCCGCCGGGTATGGCGAAGCCGCGTGGGAGCGCTGCCTTGCTGTTGGCGAAGCGCACGGCCTTGTCCCTTACGGACTGGAGGCTCTGAACATCCTGCGTATCGAAAAAGGTCATGTAACCGTTGCCGAGATCGACGGACGCGTCTCCGCTGCCGACCTTGGCTTCGGCAAGATGATGAGCTCGAAGAAGCGCTTTATCGGTGACGCCCTCGTAACCCGCGATGGCATGGACGATCCGAGCCGCCCGACACTGGTCGGGCTGACGCCGGTCGACGGCAAGACCAGGATCCGCGCCGGCTCGATCCTGGTAGAGGACCCGAAAACGCCGCCACCGGTGCCGAAGCTCGGCCATGTTTCCTCCACCGCCCCGGTAAGCCCGAATGTCGGTCACCCGATCTCACTCGGCTTGTTGAAAGACGGCCCCAACCGGATCGGCGACACCGTCTGGGCGGTGTTCCCGCTGAAAGGCGAAGCGGTCCATGTGAAGGTGACCAGCCCGAATGTCTATGACGTGGAAGGAGCACGCCTCCATGGCTGACACTGTGATTCTCGCCCGCCGCTCGGCCCTCGCCGGAGTTCTGCAACCTGGCGACCACGGCGCCAACCGCTTCGACGGTCCCGGCATTCACCTGACTGAGCGCACTCCGTTTTCCGTTGTGCAGGTCGAAGCCCGTGCCGAGGCAATCCCGTCGCTGATCGGAGCGCTCGAGTCAGACACAAGCACAGCGCCATCCCTCACCCCGAACCAGAGTGCCGGAATCGGTCAGCCCCGCATCCTCGGGACGGGCACCGGCAAGTGGCTGGTCGTGGAACCGGAAACGCGTGACTTGGCTGGACATCTTCGGTCAGTGCTGCCGGATAGTGTTGCGGTCACAGACCTCAGCCATGCACGCACGATCCTTCGATTGTCCGGGCGCGATGCCCGAACACTGTTGGCGAAAGGCTGCAGCATCGATATGCATCCATCGGAGTTTTTGATCGATACCAGCCGGATGACCGGATTGTTCCATGCGGCGGCCCTGATCGATTGCCGCAGCGCCGAGCCGGTGTTCGATATCTATGTCCACCGTTCCTATGCCGTGCATCTGTTCGAAAGCCTGCTTGACGGTGCGCTGGAACATGGCTGCCGCGTCTCCTGACCATCCGGGAAACAGCATCAATTTTCGCCGCGCCTTTGCCATGCTCCCGTGGCGAGCCGGAATGACCAGGATTAAGAGGATCGCATGACCGGAATTCTGCTGCTTGGCTTCCTGATCGGAATGCAGCACGCCTTCGAAGCGGACCATGTCGCCGCCGTCTCCAGCATGGTCACCTCCGGCTCCTCGGTGCGCCGGGCGGTGAAACACGGCTTGGCATGGGGGCTTGGCCACTCGCTGATCCTCGGCGCCGTCACCGGGCTGATGATCGGCTTCGGTCTCAGCGTCGGCGAGGGATGGAGTTCAATCTTCGAATTCGGCGTCGGTCTCATGCTCGTGGTTCTCGGCGCCCGTGTTCTCCTCCGCCTCTGGCGTGAAGGCGGCGCCTGGCGCGTCCACAAACACTCCGACGGCAAGGCCCATGTCCATTTCGTCACCGCCGAAAGCGAGCGAACGGCGCATGGTCCAGCTGAACATGCGCACCGGCATGGCCTGCCGCTCGGCACCATTTCCATCGGCATGGTGCATGGCCTCGCGGGCTCCGGCTCGATCCTGATGATGACGGCGGTCGGCCTCGACACGCCTTCGGATGCCATTCTCTATGTCCTGCTTTTCGGCGTCGGCAGCATGATCGGTATGGGCGTCCTCTCCGCCATCATCGCCGTGCCCCTGCACTGGACAAGCAAGAGCCTGAAAGTCGGCAATCTCGCCATCCAGGGTGCCATTGGGCTGGTCGCCATTGTTATCGGCATCACCATTGCCGCAGAAAATGCCAGCGCATTGATGTGAAACACGCCCGCCGATTTCGAGAACCAGCGATCAGGCTTCACATAATTTCCGGATTGGCGGCTGGATCAGGCCGCACCGGCCCGGCTAGTCTCTCGCATCAACATGGGAGATGAGTGCCATGACCGATCAGATCCTCGTCATTCTCGGTATCACGCTGCTTGTCATGATCAGTCCCGGCCCGGACATGGTGATCGTGATGCGTAACACTATTGTCGGCGGACGCGCGGGCGGGCTCCAATCCTCTCTCGGCGTGCTGACCGGCAACATGGTCCACATCACCTATTGCGCCGTCGGGATCGGCTGGCTGATCTCCGAAAGCATCCTCGCGTTCAACATCTTGAAATATGCCGGCGCCGCCTACCTGATCTATATCGGCGTAATGAGCTTCCGCGCCAGGGACATGGCCCTCTCCGCGGAGACGAAAGCCGAACTGCAAAAGAACGCCGGCAAGAGCTGGTTCCTGCAAGGGTTCCTGAACAACATCCTCAACCCGAAGGGCACGCTCTTCTATCTCGGTGTCTTCACCATGGTGATCACCCCCGAAACCTCGGCCGCCACCACGCTGCTACTGGTCCTGATCATGATGTCGGTGAGCGCCCTGTTCTGGCTGTTTTTCGTTTACACGCTCGACAGTAATATCGTCCGGAACGTGCTGGAACGCGGCCAGAAAATCGTCAACCGGGTGTTCGGCGGGCTGCTGATCTTCCTTGGCATCCGTGTCGCCCTGATGGAGCGTTAACCAGAATGAGCTCAGTGCTTGACCAATATGGCGATCTCGCACGCTTTGCCGTCACCGACGATCTGAAGCAGCGGTTTCACATTTCCGACGACTGGCATTTCGCCGTCCAGAAACTGGTCGAGTGGCGTGACTGCGATGCTTTCGCCCATGTGAACCACACCGCCTACCTGACCTGGTACGAGAGCCTGCGGAACCTCTATTTTGAGGTCCTTGGCCATCCTCGCCACGCGATGGACGTTCCCGGTCCGGTGATGAAGCATCTGGAGACCGACTATTTGCGCGGCATCGCCTACCACACGCCGATTTGCGTGACTGGCCGCGTGGTCTCCATGCGCAATACCAGCATGGTGATGACCTATGCTACATGGGATGCCGAGGGCTGCTGCAACAGCTCGACCCAGCTTTTCGTCATGGTGGTGAACGAGACAGGCGAGAAAGCGCCGATCCCCGAGGCCCTGCGGGCCGCGATCATCGCGCTCGACGATCCGGAAACGGCATGAGGCAAGCCATGTCCGCTAAAACGGTATCCTATAATTTCACCGGACGAACCCTGTTCCTGACCGGGGCCGGCGGCGGAATACCGGCGGCTATTGCCAAGCTGTTCGCCGCGTCCGGCGCAAATCTGTTTCTGACCGATCTGCATCCGGAAAGCCTCACAGCACTTGCGGGTGAACTCGGTGACAGCACTGCCCTCGCGACCCACCCGCTGGATGTTTCCGACCCGGACGCGGTCGCTGCCGCCGTCGCGGCCTGCCGGGACTGGTTCGGGCAGGTCGATTATGTCGTCACCGGAGCCGGGCTCTATGAGCAGGGCACCGTGGACGGCATGACAGACGAGCTCTGGCGGCGCGGCGTTGCTGTCAATCTCGATGGCGTCTTTCATACCGTACGGGCTGCCCTGCCCCATATGCCGGACGGCGGCGCCATCGTGAACATCGCCTCGATGGCGGGGCACCGGGGTAGCTTCGGTCATGCGCCCTATTCCGCCGCGAAAGGCGCGGTTCTCTCCCTCACCCGCTCTCTCGCCCAGGAAGTGGCCAGCCGGAACATTCGCTGCAATGCCATCTCGCCAGGCCTGATCGACACACCAATGGTACGCGGGCTTATGCAGGAGCGCGGCGGCGACATGCTGAAAATGACCCCTCTGGGACGGTTAGGAACGCCGGAAGAGGTCGCCGGGGTCGCCGCTTTCCTGTGCAGTGACAGCGCCGCATTCCTGACCGCAGAGACCATTCATGTAAATGGCGGGCTCTACATCGCGTCATAGCCGCGGCACGCCTCAATTTGTTGCGCTGCATTGAACAAGTGTTTGAGATCACTGTCGCCAGCGTCTAGGCTGACGGCCTACGATTCATTCTGGATCGTGAAAAGATACCAACAAAAAACATAACTTCATGAGGCTTCACATGAACGCACTGGCAAAGAGCTTCGCGGTCGCGGCTTTGGCCGCATCCGTGGCGCTGCCCGCATCAATCGGGCAATCGTTCGCGGCCACCCCGGCGGACACCCTCGTCGTCGCCAACCGTATCGACGATATCGTCTCGCTCGATCCGGCTGAAATCTTCGAGTTCGCCGGCGGCGACCTCGCCAATAACGTGTACGACACGCTGGTTACCTTCGATCCGGCCAAGCTGACCGACGGCTACAAGCCCGGTCTGGCGGAAAGCTGGACGGTAAGCGCCGACGGCAAGACCTACACCTTCAAGATGCGGTCTGGCGTCAAGTTCCACTCCGGCAATCCGGTGACGGCGAACGATGCGGCCTTCTCCCTGCAGCGCGCGGTCATCCTGAACAAGACCCCGTCCTTTATCCTGACCCAGTTCGGCTTCACCGCCGACAATGTGAAGGAGAAGATCAAGGCGACCGACGACATGACCCTGGTCATGGAGACGGATAAAAAATATGCGACGTCCTTCGTCCTGAACTGCCTCAGCGCCACAATCGGCAGCATTGTCGACATGAAAACGGCAATGGAACATGAGGCCGATGGTGACATGGGGTACGAGTGGCTGAAGACCCATTCCGCCGGCTCCGGCGCCTATTCCCTGCGCGGCTGGAAGCCGAACGAGAACTACGTCCTCGAGGTCAACGAAAACTACTGGCGCGGCGCGGCCGACATGAAACGCGTCTTCATGCGTCACATTCCGGAATCCGCCACCCAGCGCCTGCTGCTGGAAAAAGGTGACATCGACGTTGCCCGTAACCTCTCCCCCGACGACATTGCCGGCATTTCCGGCAGTGGCGATGTAAAGGTCGAGGAAGATCTCCGCGGCCGCATCATGTACTTCTCTCTGAATCAGGACATTCCGACCCTGGCGAAGCCGAAGGTGCAGGAAGCGTTCAAATACCTCGTCGATTATGAAGGCATGGCCAACACCTTCCTGCGCGGCCAGTACACCGTGCATCAGGCCTTCCTGCCTCTGACCTATCTCGGCGAGTTGAAAGACAAGCCCTACAGCCAGAACATCGAGAAGGCGAAGGCCCTGCTCGCGGAAGCGGGTGAAGCGGACGGATTCGAGGTCAAGATCTTCGTGCGGAACGCTCAGGAACGCCTGGAAATCGCCCAGTCCCTGCAGAACATCTTCGCCAAGGTCGGTATCAAGGCAACCCTTGAAGTCGGCACCGGCAAGCAGATCCTCGGCGCCTATCGTGCCCGTAAGCATGAGATCTATCTCGGTGCCTGGGGCCCGGACTATCCGGATCCGCACACCAACGCCGATACATTCGCGCATAATCCGGACAACGCTTTCGAAGCGAAGAACACAGGCAAGCTGGCATGGCGGAATGCTTGGGACATCCCCGCGATGACCAAGGAAACCGAAGCCGCCGTTCAGGAAAGCGACCGCGACACCCGGGCCGAGATGTACCGCAAGATTCAGGCGGACCATCAGAAGACCAGCCCGTTCGTCGTCATGCTGCAGAAAATCGAGCAGACCGGCTTGCGCAAGAACGTCACCGGCTTCTATACCGGCAGCGCCGTGTCCAGCGTCTATTACTGGACTGTGAAGAAGTAACCTTCCGGGATAAAGCTGCCGTATGGCACTGAACACATCACATGCGACAGGGAGAGGAGCGATGCTCCTCTCCCCGCGTTTTTTGCGGTCCGTTCTGAAGACGATGGCAACCATCGCCGTCACCTTCATCGGGCTGCTGTTTATCACCTTCATCATCGGCCGCGTCATGCCGATCGATCCGGCGCTCTCCGTCGTCGGCGACAAGGCGAGCGAAGAAATCTATCAGGCCGCCCGCAAGGCGATGGGTCTGGACCAGCCGCTCTATATCCAGTTTTTCTACTACATCAGCGATGTTTTCCGGGGCGATCTCGGCACCTCCCTGCTGACCGCAAGACCGGTCGCGGAGGATATCATCCGGGTATTTCCGGCAACCCTGGAGCTGGCGACAATCGCCACCATATTCGGCATCATTTTCGGTGTTCCCATGGGTGTCGTCGCTGCTGTCAACAAGGGCCGCTGGCCGGATCAAGTCGTCCGCGTGCTCGGCCTCTTCGGTTATTCCATGCCAGTCTTCTGGCTCGGCTTGATCGGCCTGCTGGTGTTCTACGGCGTGCTTGGCTGGGTCGGCGGGCCGGGACGGCTCGATATCTTCTTCGAGGATGTGGTGCCGAACATAACCGGCGTGATCCTGATCGACAGCCTGATCGCAGGGGACTTCGAGATTTTCGGCAATGCGCTGTCGCACATCATCCTGCCGGCAGCTGTGCTCGGCTATTACTCCATTGCCTATATCAGCCGCATGACCCGCAGCTTCATGCTGGAGCAACTGAGCCAGGAATACATCACCACCGCCCGGGTGAAAGGTATCTCCGAATTCCAGGTGATCTGGCGCCATGCCCTCGGCAACGTGATGGTGCCGCTGATCACCGTGATCGCCCTCTCTTATGCCCAGTTGCTTGAGGGATCGGTGCTGACGGAAACGGTCTTCGCTTGGCCCGGTCTCGGCTTCTACATCACCGCCGGGCTGCTCTCCGCCGACATGAACGCCGTGCTCGGCGGAACCCTTGTCGTCGGCGGCGTCTTTGTTGGCCTCAACCTGCTCTCCGACCTGCTGTACCGGCTCGTCGATCCACGCGCCCGATAGCCGGACAAAGAAATCATGACAGCAGACACACTCAATCCCGCAAAAGCCGGCCTCCGGGCCTGGCTGACCACGGATACGCCCGCGTCGCGCGGCCATGCCCGCGTGGTCCAGGCCTATCTCGGCTGGCTCTCGCTCACTCGAAACCCTCTGGCCCTGCTCGGTCTAGCCATTCTGGTGGTGCTGATCGCGGTCTCCGCTCTGGCGCCCTGGATCGCGCCGCACGATCCTCTGGCACAAGAACTGACCAACCGTCTACAACCGCCAGGCTCGCCAGGCCATCTGTTCGGTACGGACGAGCTTGGCCGTGACATCCTTAGCCGGATCATCCACGGCGCCAGCATCACCCTCTACATCGTGACCCTTGTGGCTGTTACCGCGCCCGTGGTCGGTCTCGTGATCGGCTCATTGGCCGGTTATATTGGCGGCTGGACAGACACCGTCCTGATGCGGCTGACGGACATCTTCCTCGCCTTCCCCCGCCTCGTTCTTGCACTGGCCTTCGTCGCCGCGCTCGGCCCGGGGATCGAGAACGCCGTGCTGGCCATCGCCATCACCTCCTGGCCGCCCTACGCGCGCCTCGCAAGGGCGGAAACCCTGACGGTGCGCCATCAGGATTACATCAGCGCCATCCGTCTGCAGGGTGCCTCCGCCACCCGCATTATCACGGGACACGTGATGCCGCTCTGCCTCTCCTCGGTGATCGTTCGCGTGACCCTCGACATGGCCGGCATCATCCTGACCGCCGCCGGTCTCGGCTTCCTCGGCCTCGGCGCCCAACCGCCGATCCCGGAATGGGGCGCGATGATCTCCTCAGGTCGCAAGTTCCTGCTGGATCAGTGGTGGGTCGCCACCATGCCGGGCCTCGCCATCTTCATTGTCAGCCTCGGCTTCAACCTGCTCGGCGACGGGCTGCGCGATATTCTCGATCCCCGGAGCGGCCAATGATTGGCGCGAACGGCGGCAAGGACGGCGCCCTACTGACCGTCGAGGATCTTTCGGTCCGCTTCCACACCCGCACAGGCATCGTTGATGCAGTGCGCAATATCAGCTTCTCAGTCGGCCGGGAAAAAGTCGGCATCGTCGGCGAGTCCGGCTCCGGCAAGACCATGACTGGACGTTCTGTTCTGAGACTGATCCGGCCCCCGGGAGAGATCACCGCAAAGCGCATGGAGTTCGATGGGCACGACCTGCTGACACTCAGTGAAAAGCAGATGCGGGATATTCGGGGTGACCGAATTTCCATGGTCATGCAGGATCCGAAATATTCCCTGAACCCTGTGATGACCATCGGCGAGCAGATCGCTGAGGCCTACAGGGTCCATACCGGCGCCTCTTTCCGGGATGCGAAAGCACGGGCAGCCGAGATGCTGGCCGCAGTGAAAATCCGCGATCCGGAGCGCGTGCTCTCACTCTATCCGCATGAGGTGTCAGGCGGCATGGGACAGCGCATCATGATCGCCATGATGCTGATTCCCGACCCGGATTTGATGATCGCGGACGAGCCGACATCGGCGCTCGACGTCACCGTGCAGATGCAGGTGCTGGCGATTATCGACGACCTCGTTACCCAGCGCGGCATGGGACTGATGTTCGTCTCGCACGATCTCAACCTTGTCGCTTCCTTCTGCGACCGGGTGATCATCATGTATGCCGGCCAGATCGTGGAAACCTGCAAGGCGAGCGAGCTGGACCAGGCAAAACATCCCTATACGCGCGGGCTGCTGAACTCACTTCCGCGCCTTGATCGCGAGCCCGGTCCGTTGCCGGTGCTCGAACGCCAGGAAAGCTGGAAGACGGAGCCCGGTGTCGATGCCTATTTCAAGTGAGGCCGGCCAGATGCCGCTGATTTCCGTAACAGACCTCGATGTCCGCTTCGGCTCCGACGACGAGATCGTGCATGCCGTTCGCGGCGTTTCCTTCGACGTCGCCGAGGGCGAGACCTTCGGCCTGGTCGGCGAATCCGGCTCCGGCAAGTCCACCGTCCTGCGCGCCATGAGTGGCCTCAATGCGGACTGGACCGGCAGTATCGAGATCGGCGGCACCCTCCTCGGCCGGGTTCGCGGCAAACCGTTCTACAAGCGTGTCCAGATGGTGTTTCAGGACCCTTACGGCTCGCTGCATCCACGCCATACCGTTGACCGCATCCTGAGCGAGCCCTGCCAGATCCACCGCATGAGCGATATCGACGACCGGGTGAGCGATGTCCTTGTCGCGGTCGGCCTGGGGCCCACTTTCCGGTTCCGCTACCCGCACCAGCTTTCGGGTGGCCAGCGTCAGCGCGTTGCCATCGCTCGGGCTCTGATACTGGAGCCGGAGATCCTTCTGCTGGACGAGCCGACCTCCGCGCTCGACGTGTCGGTACAGGCGGAGATCCTGAACCTGCTGCAACGCCTGAAACAGGAACGCGGCCTGACCTTTGTTCTGGTCAGCCACGATCTCGCCGTGATCGCCCATATGTGCGACCGGCTCGCGGTGATGAACGCGGGTCGAATTGTCGAGGAACTGACCGTCGCCCAGCTCCGCGCATCCGAGCCGGCCGAGGCCTATACCCGCCAGCTCCTCAAGGCCAGCCTTGGTTATGACCGCTCAGCGGCAGCTGGCATGGAATCGTTCGATTGAACGTGCTGTTCATCTCTTGTTCATATTTGAGCGGATAGCATCCCGCCATGGAACATTATGGTGCGACAGAAATTCCGGTTCCCGGTACGCCGGGAACCCTCTTCCTCGGGCCTGTACCGAAGGATGAAGAGGCGGTTGGCGGGATCGCCAAATCGGGAGTCGATGCCGTCCTCTCGCTGGCAACAGCAGAGGAGCTTTCCGAGCACGGCGTGCCGGAAATGCGGGATATTTTCCTGCAACATGCGCTGAGCTGGACGCATTTCCCGATCAAGGATTTCGATATTCCATCGGACGCCGACACAAAGGCCTGGTCCTCGCTGGAGACCATTCTGGCAGAGCGTCTGAAAACCGGCGGCCGCGTCCTGATCCATTGCCGGGCCGGCTTCGGCCGTAGCGGCATGATCGCCGCGCGCCTGCTCATGGCCTGTGGCTCAACGCCGGACGACGCGGTCGAGACGGTGCGTAATGCGCGCCCCGGAACCATCGAAACGCCGGCGCAGCTGGACTGGGCCAGAAACGCCGGCGCCTCAAGATAGGTTAGAGCGCCGCGATAGCCATGATCTCGACGGTGTATTTCGGGCTGGCGAGCTTCGGCGATTCGACGCAGGCACGGCACGGGGTCGAACCTGCTACTACCCAGCCGTCCCAGACTGCATTCATCTCAGCGAAATCATCCATGGAGTTCAACCAGATCGTGGCGGTCAGAAGCTTCGATTTGTCGGTACCTGCCTCGGCGAGCAGCGCATCCAGGTTCGCAAGGATATCCTTGGTCTGATCAGCGACGCTGGCGCCAGGTGCGTTCTGGGCGACCTGACCTGCCGTATAGACCGTGTTGCCGTGGACCACGATCTGACTCATCCGCTCGCCCGTGCGATAGCGCTTGATATCCATAACCTGTTCGCTCCAATAGCGTTGAAAGAGGCCGCAGCATAAGCGGGCACGGCCGCTTACGCATAGCGTCTTCCGCCGATCTCACCTGTGCCGAAGCGGGAACGGCCGTCACAGCGCGGATATCACACACAGGCATTGCAAAGCCGGGCCCAGCTCGGCTTAATCGCCCACTCAAGAATGGGCCGGAACGCTCGCATCAAATTGGGGTGACGCTTGAGCATGGATGCAGGAATGCGCAGCGCTGTAGCTGTATGGCTACGGGCGCAAACAGGTGCAGAAAAAGTCGAAATCACCGGAACGAAGCTGCTCACCGGCGGTGCCATCCAGGAAAACTGGCTGCTGGATCTGGCGGTACAAGGCGGACGTCTCTCGGGGATGGAGCAGGCGGTGCTGCGCACTGACGCGGCTTCCGGGGTGGATGAGAGTCACGGGCGGGTGGAAGAGTTCCGCCTGCTTTCCGCCGGTTTCGACGCTGGCATGACCGTCCCCGAGCCGCTCGCGCTTGAGCCGGAAGGGTCGGTTATCGGAAAACCTTTCTATGTCATGCGCAAGGCGGACGGCACCGCTAATCCCCGTATGCTCACGCGCGATGCCGCGCTCGATCCGCACCGCACCGGCCTTGCCCGGCAGATCGGCCGGGAGATGGCCCGTTTGCACAGCATCCAGCCACCCCGTCCGGATCTGGCTTTCCTTGGCGACACTCCGGCCAATCCAGCCGCCCAGCGGATCGCCGAGCTCTATGGTTTCCTCGACAGCCTGCCGAAAGCCTATCCGGCACTGGAATGGGGGCTGCGCTGGCTGGAACTGAACCGCCCCGCCCCGAGTCCTGCCGTGCTCTGCCACAGGGATTTCCGGACCGGGAATTATATGGTCGCGGACGGCAAACTGACCGGTGTGCTGGACTGGGAGTTCGCCGGGTGGAGCGATCCGCTGGAGGATATCGGCTGGTTCTGTGCCCGCTGCTGGCGTTTCGGCGCGGACGAGCGTGAGGCTGGCGGTATCGGCAGCCGCGAAGACCTCTATGCAGGATATGAGGAAGAAGCCGGATCGGCTCTCGACTGGTCCCTTGTCCCCTATTGGGAAGTGCTGGCTACCGTGCGCTGGGGCGCCATCGCCCTGCTGCAGGGGGAACGGCATAATTCAGGCGCCGAGCGCTCCATTGAGCTCGCCCTTACCGGCCGCAAAGCCGCCGAAATGGAGCTCGATATTCTGCAACAGATCGGTGAAATCGAAAGGACCCGCGCCAATGTTTGAAGCACCCGGCAGAAAGGCCCTGATCGAAACAGCCCTGGCCGCATTCCAGGAGGACATTCTGCCTGCCCTCGACGGGGACAGGAAATATCTCGGCCTGATGATCGCCAGCGCGCTTGCAACAGCGGTCCGTGAATTTGATGCGGATGCCGGTCGCGATGGTATCCAGCGTATCCTCGATGGATTTGCCGGCCTTTATGGCGAGGACAATGTCGAACGCGCGGGACACGATGCCGAATCAAAACTCGACACACTGTCACGCGACCTGACACGCGAGCTACGCGAGGGCGTCTATGACAAATCGCTCACCGGGCCTGTCCACACCCTGCTGACCGTTCTCACCGAAGAAAAGCTGAAGCTTTCAAACCCGAAATTTCTGGCTGCCCGTGAATATTCTCAGCCGACGCCCAACTGATGCAGAAACTCCCGACAATCCAACATAAATCGATGCTTCAATAAAACGATCTACTATTTTGTTTTGATTAACGGTTCAGCAAATCACCGTAGGTATTCCGCGCTGTTTATTAAGAGAAACTGATGCAGCTCAGACACACCAAACGGCACTCGAAATGCAAATCCGTGCTGAAATGGCACAGCCTTTTCGTCAAGGAAGTGCACGGACATCAGGGAAGCACGCGGTTGAGATAGCCTTCATTATCGGGTTCGGCTGCTTCATATGCCGTGTCGAACAACGGACTGCCGAGCACGAAATCGGCGCTCGCCTGATTACAGGCAAGCACGACATTGTAGAGCGTGCAGAGCCGGAGCAGCGCCTTCACATCCACATCGTGCGGCATGGATGTCATCGGGTCCGTGAAGAAGAGCAGGATGTCGAGCCCGCCTTCCGCGATCAACGCCCCCATCTGCTGGTCGCCGCCAAGCGGACCGCTTTTCAGGCAGTGAACGTCGAGCCCCGTATCCTCGGCGATAACCTTTCCCGTCGTCCCGGTGGCGAAGAGCTCGTGCCCGGCGAACCGGTCCCTGTGGCTGTGCACGAAAGCTCTGAGAGCTGGCTTGCGGGCATCGTGGGCAATCAGCCCGATGCGCTTGCGTTCCTTCATCCGATACGGTCCCTGCTTTAAGGCGATAGTTTCCAAAAGGGCGCTACACTGTCCCGTGAGCCATCGCTAAGCTGCAAGAAAATACCTAATCAAAAACAACTTATATGGGACGGGAGGACATGTCCGATATCACCGAATCCGATCTGCGCAAGCTGACGGAGTGGGATACTCCCACGATCTGCAACGGCCTTGAGGTCGTCATACCTGAGCGCCGGACCATCGGCTTCACAACAATGCCGCTGGTCGCGCTCGATCCGTCCCTGCCCCCGATCTGCGGCTATGCCCGCACGGCCACCATGCGCGCCGTCACGCCGCCCCAGGGCGACGCCAGGGCAACCCGCGCCGCCTATTACACCTATGTCGCGGACGGCGCTCTCCCCCGCATCGTGGTGTTGCAGGATCTCGACCCTGAGCCCGGTTTCGGTGCCTTCTGGGGTGAGGTGAACACCAATATCCACAAGGGTCTCGGCTGCCTCGGCTGCGTCACCAACGGATCTTTCCGCGATGTCGATGCATCGGCACCCGGCTTCCAGATCCTCGGCGGCAAGGTCGGCCCGAGTCACGGCTGGGTTCATCCCGTCGATTTCGGCGTGCCGGTAAATGTCGGCGGCATGGCGGTCAATCATGACGATATCATCCATGCGGACCGGCACGGTGCCGTGGTCGTACCAGCCGAAGCGGTAAAGAAACTGCCGGATGCCATCGCCCTGCTGGAGCGGAAAGAGAAGGTCATTCTCGATGCCGCCAAGTCACCGGATTTCGATATCGACAAGCTGAAGGCCGCAATGGCCGGCTCCGCCGAAATCCACTGACCCGCCAGCCTGAGAGCCCCCAAGCCTGAGAGATCCGAATATGAACAAGTTTCATGTGCTGGTCGTCGACAAGCTCAACGACGCCGGCCAATCCCAGTTCGACGCCCGCGACGACGTCAAGACCACCGTCCTGCAGTTCGCCACCGAAGAAGAGCTGATCGCTCATGCCGGTGACATCGATGCCATCGCGGTCCAGACCACCAAGATCCCGCGCGCGGTGATCGAGGCGGCACCCAACCTAAAAGTCGTCTCCCGCCATGGCGTCGGCTACGATTCAGTGGATGTTGCGGCCCTTACCGAACGCGGTATTCCGCTCTGCGTTGCCGCCACATCGAACGCCGTCTCGGTGGCCGAGCATACGATGTATTTCATCCTGGCCCTGGCCAAGAAAAGCGTCGAATTCGACCACGCCACCCGGAATGACAATTTCTGGATCAAGCGCCAGATGGGCGCCCAGGACATTGCCGACAAATCCGTGCTGCTGGTCGGTTTCGGCCGCATCGGCACGCGCGTTGCCAAGCGGGCGCTGGCTTTCGACATGAGGGTTTCGGTCATCGATCCCTTTGTAGATGACGACGTCATCAAGGCGGCGGGCTGCACGCCGGTCAAACATCTGGATGCGGTTCTGCCGCAGATGGATTTCGTCTCCCTGCACTGCCCGAAAAGCGCGGAGACTGTGAACCTGATGGGCAAAGCCCAATTCGCCGCGATGAAACCGACCGCACATGTGATCAACACCGCACGCGGCGGCATGGTGGACGAGGATGCGCTTTACGATGCGCTGACCTCCGGCGCCATCGCCGGGGCCGGCATCGATGTTTTCGCCAGCGAGCCGCCGAAGCCGGAGCATCCGCTGTTCCAGCTCGACAACATCATCGTCAGCCCGCACAGCGCCGGCGTGACCGAACAATCAATCCTGCGGATGGCGAGCCAGACGGCGGAGAACGTTCTGAACGTGCTCGACGGCAAGCCGAACCCGGACACCGTCATCAACAAAGAAGTGCTCTAGGGAGGGCCCGGCCATGAAAACACGACTGAAGGACTGCCTGAAAGACGGCCGCGGCGCGATTAACGGCTGGCTTTCGATTCCAAACACCTTCACCGCGGAAATCTTCGCGGCGCAGGATTTCGATTCCATCACCATCGATCTGCAGCACGGTCTGGTCGATTACCAGGCCGCGCTCACCATGCTGCAGGCCATGAGCGCATCGGACGCGACGCCGATGGTCCGCCCCCCGTGGCTTGAGCCCGGCATCATCATGAAGCTGCTGGATGCCGGAGCCCTTGGCGTCATCTGCCCGATGGTGAACAATCGTGCGGATGCGGAAGCCTTCGTCGGCGCCTGCAATTACGTGCCCGACGGCTACCGCTCTTCTGGCCCGACCCGCGCCGGGATGATCTATGGCGGCGACTATCACAACCAGTCCAACAAGACGATCGTCACCCTGGCGATGATCGAGACAGAGGAAGCCCTGGCAAATGTCGCAGAGATTGCGGCGACGCCGGGTCTGACAGGCCTCTATATCGGCCCGAGCGATCTTTCCATTTCGCTCGGCCACAAGCCCGGCCTGGACCGTGCCGAGCCGGAAATGCTGGAAGCCATCGATAAGATCCTCGCCGCCGCCAAGGCAGCGGGCATCAAGGCGGGCATCCACTGCCTCGAGAACAGCTACGCCAAGAACATGCTGGCCAAGGGTTTCGATCTGGTGACCCTGTCCAACGACGTGCGGCTCCTCTCCTCTTCGGTCAATGCGGCCGTGAGCGGCATGCGGGCCTGATGGGCGCGCAAAATGAGATCCGGGTTGCTCCCGATGTGATGATCCGGCTGGTGCGCGCGATGTTCGAGCGCGCCGGTTGCTCCGGAACGGAGGCCGCCTGCATCGCGGAGCGGCTAACCGGGGCCAATCTCCGGGGTCATGACAGTCACGGTGTGATCCGAGTGCCGCGCTATCTCGAATGGGCCGAGAGCGGGCGGCAGAAGATTGGCCAGACTATCGAGATCGTCATGGAAAACGACGTCATGGCGATCCTCGACGGCAATTACGGCTTTGGCCAGAGCATCGGCGAACAGACCATCGATCTCGGTCTGAAGAAGGTGAAGCAGCATGGCCTCGCCCTGACGGCTCTCCAAAACTCCGGCCATCTCGGCCGGATCGGCGACTGGGCGGAGCGGGCAGCGGAGGCCGGTGTGGCCTCGCTGCACATGGTCAATGTCCGTGGCTCCCTCCTCGTCGCCCCGTTCGGCTCCCGGGAGCGGCGCATGGGCACCTCGCCCTTCTGCATCGGCATTCCCGTCGCGGGGCAGGATCCGGTCGTTCACGACTTCGCCACATCCACCGTGGCCGAAGGCAAGGCCCTGGTCGCCCTCAGGGGCGGCAAACCATTGCCCGAAGGCTCCCTGATCGACGCGGACGGCTCCCTGACGAGCGATCCCCGACCGCTTTATGGCGACGTCCCCGAAGGCAAGGCACCGATGCCCTATGAAGGTCCCGGCGCGCTCACCGCATTCGGGGGCCACAAGGGGTCAGGTCTGAACTTCATGATGGAGATGATGGCCGGCGCCCTCACCGGCTCCGGCTGTGCCGGAGGCCCTGACGAGCCTGAACGGCGGCGGTTCTGCAACGGCATGCTGTCGATCTTTATCGATACCGAGAAGTTCGACGGTCAGGACAGCATGGCGGAGGAGATCAAATCCTACATCGCCTTCGTGAAAAGCGCCCGCACGGCGGATGGTCACAGTGAAGTTCTGGTGCCCGGCGAGAACGAGCGCCGCGTCATGGCGGAGCGCCAGGCAACCGGCCTGCCGCTGGCGGAAGCCGCCTGGTCGGATATCCTCGCCGCCGCCCGCAAGCTCGGCTTCACGGAAACGGAAATCGCAACACTTACCGCTGCATAATCTCTCCTCTAAAACCGTCATCCCTGCGGACGCAGGGACCCAGGGATGGCGGGTGTAGCTCTATGATCGGCTAGGTCCCGGCGCTCCGGCCGGGATGACGACCTTTTTATGCTTTCCCGCTATCCTTTGGGGAGTTCCCACTCATGACCGAACAGGCACGCATCCCCGCCTTCTGCACCCAGTGCCGCTCACGCTGCGGCTGTGTGGCCACTGTCGAGGATGGAAAGCTGCTCGGCATCGACCCGCTGCCGAACCATCCGAGCGGCGCCAAACTCTGCCCCAAGGGCAAGGCCGCACCCGAGCTGGTCTATCACCCGGACCGGCTGACCCGACCGCTGCGGCGAACCTCTCCCAAGGGCGCGAAGACGCCGACCTGGGAGCCGATCACCTGGGACGAAGCACTGGACGAGATCGCCGGCCATATGGGCCGTATCCGGGATGAGCACGGCCCCGAGCAAGTCGCCTTCTCCGTCACCACGCCGAGCGGCACGCACATCTCCGACAGCATCTCCTGGATAGAGCGGTTCATCCGCGCCTATGGCAGCCCGAACACCATCTACGGGACGGAGATCTGCAACTGGCATAAGGACATCGCCTCCCGTTTCACCTACGGCACCGATATAGGCACGCCGGACTTCGCCCATACGGATTGCGTGCTGCTCTGGGGGCACAATCCGGCCGCGACCTGGCTTGCCCGGTCAACCGAAATCCAGAAAGCCATCCGCAAGGGCGCGAAATTGGTCGTCATCGACCCGCGCCCTACGCTCTTTGCCCGCCGCGCCGATTGCTGGCTCCGCGTCCGCCCCGGAACGGACCAGGCCGTGGCGTTGGGATTGCTCCATCTGATGCTGGAAAGCGGCCGGTTCGATCAGGCTTTTGCCCGCACATGGACCAACGCCGCCTTTCTGGTGCATCCCGAAACGGACCACCTCCTGCGGGAAAGCGATCTGGCGCCAGGGGGAAGTCCCGACATCCTGCTCGCAGCCTCTTCGGCGGGTGGCGCTCCCCTGCGATACGATGCGAAAGAAGGCCGCTGGCTGGATGCACCGGGAAATTCTGCACTGTTCGGCTCACACGCCATAGAGGCCAGTGCTGGTACCCTGCACTGCCGGACCGCCCTGCAAGCCCTCACAGATGCCGCCGCGGACTATCCGCCAGAACAGGTCGCCGAGATTGCCGGTATATCCGAAGAAGATCTGCACAAGGCCGCCGACATCCTCTTTGAAAGCCCAACGCTCGCCTATTACGCCTGGAACGGCGTCGGGCAAAGCCTGACCGCCACCCAGACGGACAGGGCGATCTCCACCCTCTATGGACTGACCGGTAACTACGGCAGGAAGGGCGGCAATGTTCCAGGCGGTGCGGCCAAATTCAACGACATCGCCGGGCATGACCTTTTGAGCGACAGCCAGAAGGCGAAGGCGCTTGGCCTCACCGAACGCCCTCTCGGCCCCAGCCGACAGGGCTGGGTGACCGCACGGGACGTCTATCGCGCCATTACCGATGGCACGCCCTATCCCGTCCGAATGCTGTTCTCCTTCGGCGGCAATCCGCTCGCCTCCCAGCCGGACACAGCCCGGGCAAAAGACGCCTTCGGCAAGCTCGACTTCCACGTCCATACGGATTTCTTCCTGAACGAGAGCGCCAAGCATGCGGATATCGTGCTGCCGGTTGCAACGTCATGGGAGCGTGAAGGGTTCCGCAACGGCTTCGATGCCAGCCTGGAGGGCATGCGCAAGATCCAGCTCCGCCCGGCCGTGATTGAACCGGTCGGCGAGGCGAAGAGCGATACCGATATCGTGCTGGAGCTGTCCCGCAGGCTCGGCCTCTCCGATGTCATGTTCGATTGCGACGCGGACAAGGGACACGCCCACATCCTTGTACCCTCGGGGCTTGATCTGAACGCCCTCAGGGCGGCGCCAGAGGGTGTCACGCTGGATACAGAGGTCGCAACCGAGACACACCTTGCAAACGGCTTCCCAACCCCGTCCAAGCGGCTAGAGATCTATTCCGAACAGATGCTGGAACATGGCTACGCCCCGGTGCCGAGCCTTGATGCCGAAGAGCTTCCGAAAGAGGAAGACAGTCTCTTCCCGCTCCGCCTTGGATCGGCCAAGACCGTTGTCTATTGCCACAGCCAGCACCGCAATATCCCGTCACTCAGACGGCTGCAACCGGACCCGATCCTGGAGATGGCGCCCGCCACGGCGGAAGCACGCGGGATCGCCGATCATGACTGGGTGGAGATCAGCACGAAGGCCGGGAAGTTCATCGCCCGCGCCAAGCTCGGCAAGGACCTCGCGCCCGGCGCCGTTTTCGCGCAGCATGGCTGGGCCGTCAGCGACAGCACGGATACGCCGAACACAGAGGGTAATGCTCTCGCGGCCAACATGAACGCCGCCATCCCGACCGAAAAATGCGATCCGGTCAGCGGCTCCATCCCGCTGCGCTGCTCCTGGTGCGAGGTGCGGAAGGTTTGATCGGTTAAAAGCATGATCAATTAATGAAACGTCATCCCTCCGCACGCAGGGACCCAGGGATGACGAGCATAACCCTATGAACACCTGGGTCCCGTTTTTCAACGGGATGACGAATGTGGGGGAGAGTGTGGCTCTCACTCTCACTCGCTCCGATAGCGCTCTTCCAGCCCGTAATACCAATCGAACCCTACCGTCTCGTATAACTCATCAAAACTCAGCAGCCGGTCCGGTCCCGGATGGTTGCCCCCGGCCATCAGGGCGAGTGCATCGCGCATGGCGCGGATCGAGACGTTCAGCAGGGTGACCCCGAACAGCAGGCACTCATAGCCGATCGCCTCCGCCTCTGCGGGGCTGAGCAGCGGACGGCCTTCGCGTTCAAGCTGGGCGAGCAGTTTCGGCACCTGCACCCGGCTGCACAGCGTTTCCATCTCCCGGCGATTCTGCGGCCCCTCGAAATAGACGATATCGGCGCCCCGGTCGGCGAAGGCCTCGCAGCGCCAGAGTGCTTCATCCAGCCCCTCGGCAACGCGGCTATCCGTGCGGGCAAGAATCAGCACATCGCCGCCTTCCGCGCGGATCTCGTCCCGCATGTCGAGGGCGGCTTGCAACCGGATCAGCGCCTCGCCGCGCGGCACCACCTCGACGCCCTTGGCGAATCCACAGCGTTTCGGGAAGACCTGATCTTCCAGCATGATGCAGGCGATTCCCGAATCGGCGAAGCCTTTCACCGTGCGCCGGACATTAACCGGATTGCCGAACCCGGTATCCGCATCCCCTATCAGGGGAATGGAGACGGCGCCCGCTATGTCCCGCGCCTGATCGAGGATTTCCTTATAGGAAAGCAGGCCCGCGTCCGGCAGCCCGATCTGCGTCGCGCTGACCGCGTAACCGCTGACATAGGCCGCGTCGAAACCGGCCTGCTCCACCAGTTTCGCGCTCATCGCGTCATAGCAGCCCGGTATCGTCAGGATTCGCCCTTCTGCCAGCCGGGCCCTCAGTGCCGTCGCTTTCGCCGTCATAGCCGTCCACTCCCCGTTCTTCTTGTTCGACGGGAAACGATAGCCCTGACGCCAAAATGGAAAAAGGCCCCAAAAGGGGCCTTTTCACGTCACATATGCGTGCCGGTCTCAGAAGGCGTCTTTGACCTTCAGGACCTGGCGGCCGCGATACATGCCGGTCTTCAGATCAATGTGGTGCGGGCGGTGCAGCTCACCGGTATCCGCGCTTTCCACATACGCATCAGACTTTACCCGATCATGGGCACGACGCATGCCGCGCTTCGACGGGGTCGTTTTCCTTTTGGGAACTGCCATGTCACTTATCCTCAGTTCGTCGGTACCGATTGCACCGACGGTGCGATCTCAGGGGCGCTGTATTAGTGGGTTTCCGGAGCAGTTGCAAGGGAAAAACCCTGCAAAACCCGTCCGGCAGGCATGCGTTTATTCGAACTCGATGATCTGCTGATCGACGGTAAGGCTTCCCCCGGCGGCAGCATGGATTTTCGCCACCGTGCTGTCCTTCTCCGCGCGCAGCACGTTCTCCATCTTCATGGCCTCGACCACGGCCAGTTCCTGCCCGGCCTTGACCGCGTCTCCCTCACCCACCGCCAGCGAGACCAGCAGGCCCGGCATCGGCGAGAGCAGGAACTTGCTGAGGTCGGCCGCCTCTTTCTTCGGCATCCGGTCCAACAGTTCCGAGGCCTTCCGGCTGATCACCATGAACTGGCGCTGCGCCCCTGCGATGGACGTGTGGTAATCGATTCCCTTGCGTTCCATCTGTACCGGGAACGGCTTGCCGTTGACGGTGCCACCGAACACCGGCTGGCCACTCCTGAGCGTCCCGCGCACTTCGTAGGTCTGTCCGCCAATGGTGACGTCGAAGCCGCCATCCACAACCACCGCGCTCGCATCCTCCGCCACATCGTCATGCCGCACTTTCCAGGCGGTTTGCGGCGCCTTGCGATCGGCAACCGGCGTCTGGCCGGAGATCATCCGGTTACGCTCCCCGTTGGCGCATTCCGCCGCCACAGCGACAGCGCGCATGGCATGTTCCACGGCGTCGCCGACCGGCGCGCCGACGAAACCGTCCGGGTATTCCTCAGCGATGAAGCCGGTCGACAGACGACCCTCGCGGAACCGCTCATGCGCCATCACAGCGGAGAGGAAATCGACATTGTGGCCGATGCCGCGCACCAGGAACCGGTCGAGCGCCTCGGCCATTCGGTCCACCGCCTCGATCCTTGTGTCCCCGTAAGTGCAAAGCTTGGCCACCATCGGATCGTAGAACATGGAAATCTCGGCACCTTCATAGACGCCGGTATCGCAACGAACCGTATCGCTCTCCTGCGGCGGTTGATAGCGCACCAGACGGCCGGTGGAGGGCAGGAAGCCGCGATAGGGGTCCTCGGCATAGATCCGCGACTCAACAGCCCAGCCGGTCATCTTGATGTCGTCCTGGGTGAAAGGCAGCTTCTCGCCCGCCGCCGAGCGGATCATGATCTCGACCAGATCGAGGCCGGTGACCAGTTCCGTCACCGGATGCTCCACCTGCAGCCGGGTGTTCATCTCCAGGAAATAGAAGTTCCGCTCCGCATCGACGATGAACTCGACGGTACCGGCGGATGAGTAATCCACCGCCTGTGCCAATGCCACGGCTTCCGCACCCATGGCTGCACGGGTTTTCTCGTCCAGGAAGGGGCTCGGCGCTTCCTCGATGACCTTCTGGTGGCGGCGCTGGATGGAGCATTCCCGCTCTCCCAGATGCACGACATTGCCGTGCTTGTCCGCGATCACCTGGATTTCGATATGGCGCGGCTCCTCGACGAACTTTTCGATGAAGACGCGCTCGTCGCCAAAGCTGGAGCGGGCCTCGTTCACAGCAGAGCGAAAACCTGTCACCACCTCGTCGTCGTTATAGGCAACCCGCATGCCCTTGCCGCCACCGCCGGCAGAGGCCTTGATCATCACCGGATAGCCGATATCGCGTGCGACCTTCGCCGCTTCCTTGTCGTCGGCCAGGATGCCGAGATAACCCGGCACCGTGCTGACCTTTGCCGCATGCGCGAGCTTCTTCGATTCGATCTTGTCGCCCATAGCCCCGATGGCCTTGATACCCGGGCCGATGAAGGCAACGCCTTCCTTTTCGAGCGCTTCGGCGAAGGCCGCGTTCTCGGAAAGGAAGCCATAGCCTGGATGCACCGCCTCGGCGCCAGTCTGCCGGATCGCATCCATGATCTTGTCGATCACCAGATAGGATTCGGAAGAGGCCGCAGGGCCGATATGCACCGCTTCGTCGGCTGTCCGAACATGCAGGGCGTCGGCGTCCGCGTCGGAATAAACGGCGACGGTCTGGATGCCCATGCGCTTTGCGGTCCGCATCACGCGACAGGCGATTTCACCACGGTTGGCGATCAGGATTTTCTTGAACATGCATGGAAGTTAGCCGAGCCCCTTGAGAGCGGCAATAGGACAACGTGCCCTTATTCCTTCAACCTGTGTTCGCGATAGATTTCACCGATGCGCGCCCTGCACCGCCAGGGCCGTGCCTTGTTCACCGGAATGTCCCATTTCAGGTTCGTCGGATCGATCTCACCAAGCACCAGGCCCGATGCGGCGCGCCCGCATGAGGCCAAAATCTCTCCGTCGGGGCCTATGAAACAGGACGGTTGTTTCTCGCTCCCATTTTCGGGAACGGAGTAACTCAACCAGAAGCAATTGCTGGCCGCATGGCCCTGACATTGAATCCGGAACATTTCCAGGCCAGGACCGGACGACAGGCAGAGGCAGTCCACACCAAGCCGCTCATATTCCATGAAGAGCTCCGGGAACTGAACTTCGATACAGATCAGGAAGCCTAGCCGAATTCCCTTGATATCGACCGTGATCGGCTTGTTGCCCGCCGCATACCAGTCCGTGATCTCCGAATTGGAACAGTACTGCTTGTCGTACCGCGCGACGGCATGGCCATGCCCGTCAATGATGTGCAGGCTGTTCAGAGGGCGGGTCACCTCCGGGTGGCGATGATTGCAACCGACAAAGGCCCAGATACCGGTCTCCGCACAGCATGCGCGGACCTCGTTCAGAGACGCATCCAGAGCTTTCCAGTCAACATCGGACCAGCTTTTGATTTGGGTTTTCACATAGCCGGACAAGGCGGCTTCGGGGAAATGAATGCAGTCCGCGCCGGAAGCCGCTGCCTCACGAATCAGATCACAAATTGCCGCTGCATTCGTTTCCGGATCGGACGTGATCGGGAGCTGAGCTGTGGCAATCCGGAGCATGCCCTCTCCCCGCCTCTAGAATCCACTTCAGATCAGGAAATTGATATAAGAGCCAGCAGGGGCATCCTGATCGATATTGTCATTCGCGAGGAGAGCCATCAGCCGGTTGATCTGACGCTCGATCTCGGCGTCCGTGGTGGCTGTGCGCAGCCGGAAGCCCGGAGTCGGCGCACTGCTTGGGATCTGTAACGGCTGCTGCTGGGCAACACGTGTGGGGGTGGCGGCATCCGGACGTCGAACCACAGGGCGTCGGACACGCCCGTTCGGTGCGCCTACGCCGCCATTTCTCGGTCCACTCGGTGTCAATGCCATGTGCGATGCCCTCGGCTCAATCAGTGACACCGACTATAGCGGAGCGGGAATCGGGCGCAAAGCCTTACGCTTTCGGCCCGCCCAGCATACCCTCCAGCGCATCCATCGCCGCCGTCAGACGTTCCGGCGCGGAGGCATAGCAGAGCCGCAGATAACCCTCACCCGACGGCCCAAAGGCGCTGCCCGGCGCGAGGCCTACATTACACTTGTCGATGATCTCCTTGCACGCCGCGACCGAGTCATCCATGCCGTCGACTGTGAAGAAGGCATAGAAGGCCGCTTTCGGCCGTGCGGAGCTGATCCGGGGCCAGGCGTCGAGCCGGTCGAACACGATGTCCCGGCCTTTAAGGCAACGGTCGCGCAGCTGCTTGATCACATGATCGCCATCGCGCATCGCCACGATGGCGCCGCGATGCAGGAATTGCGGGACGCCGGAGGTGACGATCTGCACCAGCTTGGCGACGGTCGGGCCGAGGGCTGCCGGGTGGGTCAGCCAGCCGAGCCGCCAGCCGGTCATCATCCAGGATTTGGAGAAGCTGTTGATGACGAACAGTCTGTCGTCATCCTCGGCGATTTGCAGAAAGGACGGTGCGACGTCCCGGTCGAAGACGAGCTGGTGATAGACCTCGTCCGCGATGATCCAGATGCCGCGCTCCCGGGCGAAGTCGAGTATTTGCTGCTGTTGCTCCTGCTCGATCATCCAGCCCGTCGGGTTGCCCGGCGAGTTGACGAAGATCGCCTTGGTCTTGTCGGTGACGGCCGCGAACAACTCATCCATGTCGAGATGCCAGTCATCGTCCCGCAGGCTGAGCGAGACATGGGTGCTGACGCCGCCATTGATCTCCACCGTGGAATAAATGTTCGGCCAGATCGGGCCCACCACCAGCACCTCGTCACCCGGCGCCAGGATCATCTGCATGGCCATGGCGAGCGACGACATGCCGCCGGTCGTCAGGCTTACCCGATCCGTGTCGAGCGCGATATCGAATGTCCGGTTCATATAGGCGGCGATTTCCTTGCGGAGATCGAGAATGCCGCGCTGATCGGTATAGAAGGTCTCGCCCCGGCGCATCGCATCGGCGGCAGCGTCGGTGATGAAAGCCGGCGTCGGCAAGTCGCCCTCGCCGAACCAGAGCGGGATCAGCCCCTGCCGATCCCAGCCATGCTGGGCGACCTCGACAATGCCGGTCTCTTCCAGGTTCTCCACAAGGGGGTTCATCGGACCGAAATCGGGCGCGGCGGGCATCAGCATTATCTTCATCCTGCAATTGGAAGCGGGCCGGGCCGGAGCACGGTGTCGGAAAACTTTAGCTCTTTGCCCCATGCTCACAACCCCATAAAACCGATGGCACGGGTTAGCCCCGATTAACCGGACGACACTGAGTACAGAACGCGAGGAAGACGATGGGCAGGATCTATCTGATCCGGCACGGGGAGACGGTATGGAACCGGCTGGGACGGCTGCAGGGCCAGCTCGATTCCCCGCTCACGCTCACAGGCGTGCGCCAGGCGGAGGCTCATGGCCGCAAGCTCGGCGAGATGCTCGGCGCGACCGCCCTGCCCGTGATCGCCAGCCCTCTCGGCCGCACTCGGCAGACCACCGCCATCATCTGCGACACTGCTGATCTACCTTATGAAGCAGTACGGTTCGACGAGCGGCTTATGGAGATCACCCTCGGCGAGCATGACGGCTATCACGGCTGGGACGCACTGGACCGGGATTTCCCGGAGCATGCCGTCGCCCGGCGCGCCGATCCCTGGCATTACCAGCATCCCGGCGGCGAAAGCACGGAGATGGTGCGCGACCGGCTGATCCCGGTCATGAACGAGCTGCGCTCCGCCGAGACGCCACACATCGTCATCGCCCACGGCGTGGTGAACAAGATCATGCGCGGGATCTATCTCGGGCTGAGCGAGGAAGACTGCTTCGCCCTCGACCGGCCGCAGCACGGCTTCCATGTGCTGGAGGATGGCGCGGAAGAGTTCGTGCTCAGCATCTCTCTCGAAGCCGGATAACACCGGATTAGGCGTTGCCGGTCTCCGCCTTGCATCCTAAAAAGAAGCGCGGGCACCGCCCCGGCCACTTTGTTCAGGAGATCGGGAACGTTCCGGCACCGCCCGTATCGTCGCCTGCCCTCTCCCAACCAGAGGTCATAGGATGAGCGAGCATGCCCCTCACGGCATACGGTTTGGCCGTATAGCCGCCACACTTCCCGTAAAACAAATCCAGAAAGCACACGACTTCTATGTCGGCGTCCTGGGATTCGAGAAGGTCTTCGAGAACGGCAGTCCCGTCGGCTTCATGATCCTGAAACAGGGTCAGGCCGAGTTGCATCTGACATTGCAGCCCGGTCACAAGGCTGCGCCGTTCAATGTCGCCCATATCATGGTCGACGATGTGGATTCCCTGTACGCACTCTGCCAGCAGGCAGGCATGCGCATCGTCAAAGGGTTACAGGATAAGGATTATGGTCTTCGGGCCTTCGTCTTCGAAGACCCGGACGGTAACCGCATCGACGTCGGCGCGGCACTCTGAGGCTAGGGCATCTCCGGCACGGCTGGCCCGTGCCGGGGCGCTTTACTCCATGTCAGGAATAGACGGCAGCCGGCGGATGGTCCGGATCGGGATATCCATGTCCCGGGTCCGATACATGAAATCCGCCAGTCCCTCATAAGCCACTGCCATGTGATGACCGTTGGCATGCAGCAGCATGCCCGGCTCGGCCAGGAACATGACATGGCCTTCCGTGAACAGCAGGTCGCCCGGCTGGGCCGCATCCAGCCCGCCCTCGACGATCTCGCCGACGGCTGCTTCCTGCATGTCGCTGTCCCTCGGCGCGGTGATCCCGGCCCGTGCCAGTGCCAACTGCACCAGAGCCGAGCAATCCAGCCCGAAGCTGGAGCGCCCGCCCCAGCCATAGGGGGCGCCCATGAAAAGCTCGGCGGTCGAGAGATAGTCAGGCTCCACCTCGGTCACGTCGCACAGATGGGGCGTATAGATCCAGCCGCCCGTCTCACCGAAATCGACCCTCGAGTAATTCCCGTCTGTCTCAGAAACCCGTACACGGGTGGAAAGATGCAGCATGTCGAGCGGGATGCTCTTCAGGTCGGGCTCCGGGAACACGTAGCTCCGGAGCGCCTGAATTTCGTGACTGTAGGTCGCCTCATTATCAGGTCCGAGTCCGTCCTCACGGACATATCCGACATAGCCGTCGCTCTGGTTCTGGCCCCAGGCCCAGCCATCCTTGCGCTCATAGGCGATGAAGCGCTCGTTGAACAGCAGCTCGGTCGATTGCCGCGCCGCCGCGTCCGGCGCCTCGCGCACCGACAGCCTGCCCGGCAGCACCCGGCATGCCTCGCCCGCGACATATTTCGGCGCATCGATATCCGCTTCGAGGAAATCGGCCGCTATATCCGCGCGGGCCGGAGTCAGGCGATGGTCGAACGGGTCAATCTTCACGCCATCAGGTCCTTCGTTGCCCGGTCGAGACCGTCCAGGGTGAGCGGGAACATGCGGTCCTCCATCAGGTCGCGGATCATGCTGATCGACTGGGTGTAGTGCCAGTATTTCTCGGGCGTCGGGTTAAGCCAGGCGGTGCGCCGGAAATGCCCGGTCAGGCGCTGCATCCAGGCGGCGCCCGCCTCCTGGTTCATATGCTCCACGCTACCGCCAGGCATGGCGATCTCGTAAGGGCTCATCGAGGCATCACCGACGAAGATCGCCTTGTATTCCGGCCCGTACGTGTGCAGCACGTCCCAGGTTGAGGTTGCCTCGGTATGGCGGCGCCAGTTGTCCTTCCACACCTTCTCGTAGGGGCAGTTGTGGAAGTAGAAATATTCCAGATGCTTGAACTCTGACCGGGCGGCGGAAAACAGCTCCTCCGTCACCTTGATGAACGGGTCCATGGAGCCGCCGACATCGAGGAACAGCAGCACATTCACGTTGTTGTGCCGCTCCGGTACCATCTTGAGATCGAGATAACCGCCATTGCGCGCGGTGGAACGGATGGTGTCGCTCATATCCAGTTCGGTCGGTGTGCCGGAACGGGCGAAGCGGCGCAGCTTGCGGAGCGCCATCTTGATGTTCCGAGTGCCGATCTCGACAGAATCATCGAGATTGCGGAACTCCCGCTTGTCCCAGACTTTGACTGCCCTGTTGTGCCGGTTGCCGTCCTGGCCGATGCGCACGCCTTCAGGATTGTAGCCATAGGCGCCGAAAGGGCTGCGGCCGGCCGTGCCGATCCACTTGTTGCCACCCTGGTGACGCTTCTCCTGCTCTTCCATGCGCTGCTTCAGGGTCTCCATGAGCTTTTCCCAGCCGCCCATGGCCTCGATCTCGGCCTTCTCCTCCTCGGTCAGGTTCAGCTCCGCCATCTTGCGCAGCCATTCCTCCGGGATATCCTCGCCGAACAGATCGGTGAGATATTCCAGCCCCTTGAAGACATGGCCGAATACCTGGTCGAACCGGTCGAGATGCCGCTCGTCCTTCACCAGCGTCGCGCGGGAGAGGTAATAGAAATCCGTGACCGCGTAATTGGCGAGCCCCGCCTGCACGGCCTCCAGCAGCATCAGGTACTCCTTCACGGAGACCGGCACTTCGGCGCGTTTCAGCTCGTAAAAGAAATTTGAAAACATGGGGATTTGTCACAGGACCGGAGAGGCCGGTCAAGACCGGACGACACTGACGGACGAACGAAAACTAAAATACCATCCGGCCGCCGAATAAGATTGCTCTCGCGGCCCCAATCCCCCTAAGAAGCCGTCACGGAACTGGAGATTTTATGTCCCGATGAGTACGGGGGGCCAAGTGGCCGCCTATCCAAGCCGATGCCGGAGAACGCTTGCGCAGGTCACTGCGCCGCGCCCATTGGCCTGTCTTCATCAAAAAATATCAATCGATATGCCCCGGCACACTGCCGTCGGCATGGATATGGACATTATCCAGACCAATGATCAGGCATTATCAATCAAGCGATACCGAAACACTCATTTCCATCTGGATGTCGGCAAGCAGGCTTGCCCATCCGTTTCTGGGAGATGACTTCCTCACGCAGGAAGACGTCAACATGCGCACCCTCTATTTGCCGAATGCAGAGACGTGGGTAATTGAGCATGCCTCCCTGCCGATCGGCTTTATTGCGCTTATCGACAGGGAGATTGGCGGACTGTTTCTTGACCCCGCCTACCACGGCCAGGGATACGGCCACCGGATGGTCGATCATGCGCGGAAGCTGAAAGGGCCTTTGCATGTCGACGTTTTCGAAAGAAACATGATCGGCCGTCGCTTCTATGACCGGGCAGGCTTTACCGAAATTGAGCGGTACCTTCACGAAGCATCCGGAGAAGTGACACTCAGGATGTCATTGTAGTCCATCGGATAAACACAACAGGAAGGCGTCCAACAGGGCGCCTTCCTTCTACCGGACAGGCTTGAAAGAGCCGACTGGCTGCAAAGCCCGTCCACAAACGAATCAATTACAATCTTTACGTGTTAAATGAGCTTTGATATATTGAGTATCATTTTATGTCGCCTTCAAATCGGAGCTGGAATTTTCATGGCAGAAGATGACCTCAACAGCACCATGACAGAGCCCGAAGAACGGCAGGGCGATGAATTTAAACTCAGCGACCTGAAAGTCGGCGCACCCGACAAGCGCGGTATAGTGGTAACCGCTATTCTGTGGGCGATGCATGATTTCAAGATCTATATGACCGAGAAAGGCATCAGCCCGCAATTCTCTGACGACCCGGCGCAGGCACAAACACAGCGTGAAAATTACTTGTCGCTGGGCCCGGAACTCGCCGACCTGAACCAGCAGATCAATCTTATGAAGGTGGGTTGGGCCCGGGTACTCGCCTGGATTGCCCACCAATTCGGCTTCCCAGAAGACCCACGGCACAATTATTATGAGCAGGAAACAGCCAAAGGCATCGCGCAAGCCCTGATCGACCAGCCGGACAAAGGTCGCGAAACCCTTTCCGATTTAAGCAAACGCATCTCGAAGCGACTGAGCAACTTCATGCGCGTGCTCTATTTCACGGTCTGCGTAGTGGCAACGGTTGCGATTACCATCGGTCTCGCGATCTATACCGAACGCATGCCGACCCCCGCAACAGAGACGATCCTGGGCCTCAATAAATTCAATGTATCGGTCGCCGCCGTCATGGGCTGCCTGGGCGCCCTGCTGTCAACAGCCATAGGACTGCGCAGCCTCTCCATTGACCCGGCCGCGACACTGACCATCAACATCACCTATGCCATCCAGCGTATGCTGGTCGGTATCCTCGGTGCGGTGATCCTGCACATCGCGCTGAAATCCGGGCTCATCAACAACCTGGTTGGGACGGCGCAAAACACCGGGGCCGAAGGGAATGCCGCCGACAAGCTGGCCTTCCTCAGTGTGCTTGCCGGTTTCAGCGAGCGGCTTGTGCCAAACCTTCTGGATCGGACGGCGGAGCCCCATTCCGAAGATGACGACCGGAAGAAGCCGAAAACCCCGGCTCCTAAAGAACCGGCAACCGCTGAACCGGGCGGCGGCTAGTTAAGAGCAGCCTGCAGGGCCTTTTGTTTCTCCAGAAGGTCGGTTGCCAGCGCCCGGCCTCCATCTTCGCTGCAGTGATGATTCTGGATCTCGGCGGCGTCCCGCGCCTTTTCCAACGCGGCCTGAATGATCGACCATTCGACAGGACCTGCGCCGGCTTTCTCGGCAAGCTCCTTCACCTGCCGTTCAAAATAGTCGACCTCTTCGGCCGGCCCGCCGCAGAAGGGAACCGAAGCCGCGATTTTCCCGGCCGCACTGCCATAGGCCGTCAGCGCGTTCTTCAACGTGTCTTCGGCCGCAGTCGCGGGTGCAGAAAAAACGCCCCCTGCCAGTATGGCGCCAAGAATAAAACCTGCCCGATTCATTATCCCCGTCCCTCCCGGCGCGCCATGAAGGCCAGCCGTTCAAACATATGCACATCCTGCTCGTTCTTCAGCAGAGCGCCATAAAGCGGCGGAATAATGTCTTTCTTGTCTTTGGACCGCAGCGTCTCCGGCGGGATGTCCTCGACCACCAGGAGCTTGATCCAGTCCAGCAGCTCGGATGTCGAAGGCTTTTTCTTCAATCCCGGCACCTCGCGCACCTCGTAGAAGGAGGTCAACGCCTCGCGCAGCATGTTCTGCTTCAGTTTGGGGAAATGCACCTCGACGATTTCCGCCATCACCTCGGGCTCGGGGAACCGGATGTAGTGGAAGAAGCAACGGCGCAGGAAAGCGTCCGGCAGTTCCTTCTCGTTGTTCGAGGTGATGATCACGATCGGACGCTGTTTGGCCTTCACCACCTGCTGCGTCTCGTAGACGAAGAACTCCATCCGGTCGAGTTCAAGCAAAAGGTCGTTCGGAAACTCGATATCGGCCTTGTCGATCTCGTCAATCAGCAGGATCGACGGCTTCTCCGCCTCGAAGGCCTCCCAGAGCTTGCCGCGCACGATGTAGTTGGAAATATCGTGCACCTTCTCGTCGCCGAGCTGGCTGTCACGCAGGCGGGAGACCGCATCGTATTCGTAAAGACCCTGCTGCGCCTTCGTGGTTGACTTGATGTGCCACTCGATCAGCGGCATGCCGAGAGCGCGGGCCACCTCGTGGGCAAGGACTGTCTTGCCGGTTCCGGGTTCGCCCTTAATCAGGAGTGGACGCTGCAGGGTGATCGCCGCGTTCACGGCGACCTTGAGGTCCTCCGTCGCGATATACCCGTCCGTTCCTGAAAAGCGTGACGTCTCGGTCATGAAAACTCCCTTGGGCGCATGGATACCGCCAGCAGGTTCGTTCTGGGCGGCAAGGAAAAGGCGCCCTCGGCGGGCGCCTCCTCGTTAAGGTACGGCGATCATCTGCTCACTGTCGATGACAAAGCCACGCCCGTTCAGGCCAGTTTTTCAGCCAGGGCGGCTTCGATGGCAGCAATTGCCGCCGGGCCTGCGTCCGCATCCGGGCCGCCGGCCTGGGCCATGTCCGGACGGCCGCCGCCGCCCTTGCCGCCAAGAGCCTCGGAGCCGACACGAACCAGATCGACAGCACTGACCTTGTCCGTCAGATCCGCCGTAACGCCGACCACCAGAGACGCCTTGCCCTCATCGGAAGAGACCACGGCCACGACGCCCGTACCGATCTGCTGCTTCAGGCCGTCCGCGACGCCTTTCAACTCGCGCGCGGGCACACCCTCAAGGGTACGGCCGGCGTAAGTGACACCCGCCACATCCTTGGACTGTGCTTCGCCCGCCCCGCCGCCCTCCGCGAGCTTGCGGCGCAGATCCTGCACTTCACGCTCCAGCTTGCGGCGATCCTCGATCAGGGTTCCGATCCTGTCCGGAAGCTGATCGACGGCAACCTTGGCGACTGTCGCTGCTGCGGTGAGCAGGCCCTCACGGCCATCCAGATATTCCAGCGCACCGGCGCCCGTGACAGCCTCAATCCGACGCACCCCGGACGCGACGGCGCCTTCGGAAATGATGTGCAGAACGCCGATATCGCCGGTCCGGTTCACATGGATACCGCCACAAAGCTCGGTTGAGTAATGCTGCTTGCCGGGATCGTCCGTCGCCCCGCCCATACTGACAACCCGCACCTCGTCCCCATATTTCTCGCCGAACAGCGCCATGGCGCCCGCCTTGATGGCGCTTTCAGGATCCATCAGGGTGGTGCTGACGCCGCTATTGCCGCGAATGCGCTCGTTCACTTCCGTCTCGACCGCCTTCAGCTCCATGTGGGACATCGCTTTCGGGTGGGCGAAATCGAAACGCAGCCTTCCAGGCGCGACGAGTGAGCCCTTCTGCGTCACATGCTTGCCGAGATGGCGGCGCAGTGCTTCGTGCAGCAAGTGGGTGGCGGAATGGTTCGCCCGCGTATGCCCTCGGCGCGCTTTGTCGACGGTCAATTCGACCGCGTCGCCAACCTCGACCACACCCTCGCCGACTTTCGCGAAGTGGACCCAGAGGTCACCAACCTTTTTCTGGGTATCAGAGACTTCGATCTCCGTCCCTCCCAGCGTCCGGGCACTTCCGGCATCGCCGACCTGACCGCCGGATTCCCCGTAAAATGGGGTCTGGTTGACGATCATGGCGAACTCGGCCGGCCCGTCGATCCGTTTCACCGGCTTGCCATCCAGCACCAGTGCCTCGATCTGGCCTTCGGCATGTTCCGTGTCGTAACCGAGGAATTCGGTGGCGCCGCACTGCTCGCGCAGCTCGAACCAGACCGCATCGGTCGCCGCTTCTCCGGAGCCGGACCAGGCAGCCCGGGCCGCCGCGCGCTGGCGTTCCATCGCGGTCTCGAAACCGTCCGTGTCGACGAGCCGTCCCTGACCGCGCAGGATGTCCTGGGTCAGATCGAGCGGAAAACCGTAGGTATCGTAAAGCTTGAAAGCCACGTCGCCGGCGAGAGTTTCACCGTCGCCGAGCCTTGAGGTCTCGTCCTCAAGATGCTTCAGGCCACGGCCAAGGGTTTCCTTGAAGCGGGTTTCTTCCAGCTTCAGGGTTTCCTTGATCAGGCTTTCCGCGCGGCCGAGCTCCGGGAAGGCGTCGCCCATCTGCTTGACCAATGCCGGCACCAGTTTCCAGACCAGCGGATCCCGGCAGCCCATGATATGGGCATGGCGCATGGCGCGGCGCATGATCCGGCGCAGCACATAGCCGCGGCCTTCGTTCGACGGCAGAACGCCGTCCGCAATCAGGAAACTGGAAGCGCGCAAGTGATCCGCGATCACCCGGTGAGAAATCTTGTATGGCCCGTCCGGATCGACATTGGCCTCGTGGGCCGACGCCTCGATAAGAGCGCGCATCAGGTCGATGTCGTAATTGTCGTGCTGTCCCTGCATGACGGCGGCGATACGCTCCAGCCCCATGCCGGTATCGATCGACGGGCGCGGCAGGTTCACCCGGTTGCCCGGCGCGATCTGCTCGTACTGCATGAAGACGAGGTTCCAGATCTCGATGAACCGGTCGCCATCCTCGTCCGGGCTGCCCGGAGGGCCACCGGGAATGTCCGGGCCGTGATCGAAAAAGATCTCGGAGCACGGGCCGCAAGGGCCTGTATCGCCCATCGCCCAGAAGTTGTCGGAGGTGGCAATCCGGATGATCCGGTCGTCGGACAGGCCCGCAATCTTACGCCAGAGCGCCGCAGCCTCCTCGTCCTCGTGATAGACCGTTACCAGCAGCTTGTCGGCCGGCAGGCCATAGCGCTTGGTGATCAGGGTCCAGGCATGCTCGATGGCCTGTTCCTTGAAATAGTCTCCAAAGGAGAAGTTTCCGAGCATCTCGAAAAAGGTGTGGTGCCGGGCCGTGTAGCCGACATTCTCAAGATCGTTGTGCTTGCCGCCGGCACGCACGCATTTCTGGGAGGTGGCCGCCCGGTTGTAGTCGCGATGCTCCTGCCCGGTGAAGACGTTCTTGAACTGCACCATCCCGGCATTTGTGAAAAGCAGGGTCGGATCGTTCCGCGGCACCAAGGGGCTGGAGGCGACCTCCTCGTGACCGTTCTCAACGAAGTAATCGAGGAATGTGCGTCGGATCTCGTTCGCGGTCTGCATATCGTCTCTCCGGTCCGGCGGCCATTGTCTGTTTTGCCGCTGGTATTGCCGTGCCTTTCAACCCGCCGCGCCATCGCGGCAAGCGGGCTCCGCTTGTACTGAAGAAGCCCTCTTCTGTCCAGCGCGGGGCCTTAGGGAATCCGCCATTTTCCACATCCACACCATCTCAACGAATGAAGCCGCTCCGGCAACGCGCCTTGCTTCGGCAAAAGAAAACCCCGGCACCGAGATCGGGCCGGGGTTATTCGTTGTCAAATGAGGCCGGTTTTCCCGGCCCCGGGAACAGATGTCCGGATCAGGCTCCGGCTTCGGGTGCCGTGTCGTCCGGGCCCTGCATCATCGCGTCCGCGACGAGGCCTGCATTCTGCCGGATCTGCCGTTCGATATCGTTGGCAATTTCCTTGTTTTCCGTCAGGAAACGCTTGGCATTCTCTCGGCCCTGACCGATGCGCTGGCCACTGTAGGAGAACCATGCGCCGGACTTCTCGACAATCCCGGCATTGACGCCGAGATCGAGGATCTCACCAGTCTTGGAAATACCCTCGCCATACATGATGTCGAATTCGACCACACGGAAAGGTGGGGCCATCTTGTTCTTCACCACCTTGACCCGGGTCTGGTTGCCGATCACCTCGTCCCGGTCCTTGATCGCGCCGATCCGGCGGATGTCCAGACGTACGGACGCATAGAACTTCAGCGCGTTACCGCCGGACGTGGTTTCCGGATTGCCGAACATCACACCGATTTTCAGGCGGATCTGGTTGATGAAGATGACGAGGCAGCGGGACTTCGAAATCGAGGAGGTCAGCTTGCGCAGCGCCTGGCTCATCAGCCGGGCCTGCAGGCCGACATGGCTATCGCCCATCTCGCCCTCGAGTTCAGCGCGCGGCACCAGGGCGGCAACAGAGTCGACAACCAGCACATCGATGGCACCGGAGCGCACCAGCGTATCGGTGATTTCCAGCGCCTGCTCGCCCGCATCAGGCTGGGAGATAAGCAACTCATCAAGATCGACGCCAAGCTTCCGGGCATAGATCGGATCGAGCGCATGTTCGGCATCGACAAAGGCGCATGTTCCGCCGTTCTTCTGCGCCTCGGCAATGGCATGCAGTGCCAACGTGGTCTTACCGGAGCTTTCCGGACCGTAAATCTCGACAATCCGGCCGCGCGGCAAGCCGCCGATCCCGAGCCCGATATCGAGCCCGATCGAGCCGGTCGAGACGGCCTCGGCTTCGGCCACCTGCTCGTTCTGGCCGAGCTTCATAATCGAGCCCTTGCCAAATGCCTTCTCGATCTGGCCGAGGGCGGCGTCCAATGCCTTTGTCTTGTCCATGGGGTCCCGTTCGATGACTTTGAGTGCTAGTTCCGACATACCCGATCCTCCATATCCCACAAGGACGCCTGCGATGGCAATCAGCGCGGTCCCGTCTGTCGTCTTAACTTCATGGGCGGGACTGAACTGAAATTCGGATTGCAGTATGTACCATGTTTGTTCTCGTTAACAAGAACATTTTCCTGTTTTGTTCACGTTCGAAATCTAGGATTCACTTTTCGACCGCATACGACATTTTGCGTTTCGAAGGTGAAACAGGAGTTTTGTTCTCATCCCGTTCCTGCTTCACCGAGCGAATCACCCGGAAAGCCTCATAGCGGGTGGAGCACATCCTTCACCGTTCCGGCGAGCTGTTTCAGGCTGAAGGGCTTCGGCAGGAAGTGAATGTTCGTGTCTTCCTCGATGCGCTGGCGCAATGCGTCTTCGGAATAGCCAGAAATGCAGATGACCCTGAGGTCCGGACGGTCCTCACGCACCTTTCGCACGAGGGTGGGGCCATCCATTCCCGGCATCACCACGTCGGTTATCAGCAGGTCGATTTCCTCGCTTTTATCCGACAACAACTGCAGTGCAGCCTCGCCGTTGCGGGCCTCGATCACCTTGTACCCCTTGTTCCGCAGCGCCCGTGCGCCGAACAAACGGACAGGATCCTCATCCTCAACCAGCATGATGGTCTCAACCCCGGTCAGATCCTTGCGGGATTCGGTGCCATCCAGTTGCCCCTCGCCATGCCTGCTGAGCGCCTCCTTGCCCTCATAGGCCGGCAGGAACACGGAGAATGTCGTCCCCTCTCCGACCGTGCTCTCCACTGAAATGAAGCCGTTGATCTGCTTCACGATGCCATAGACTGTCGAAAGACCGAGGCCGGTTCCCTGCCCCACCTCTTTGGTGGAGAAGAACGGCTCGAAAATCCGCGCAATGATCTTCTCGTCAATGCCGGTTCCGGTATCCACCACATCAAGCTGCACATAACGCCCGACCGGCATCATGTCATCGCCGCGCCGGACCGGCGTCTGGGTGACAAAGTCCTGGGTCCGCATCGTGATCATGCCGCCACTCGGACAGGCGTCGCGCGCATTCACGACCAGATTGATCACCACCTGTTCGAGCTGCCCCTGATCGACCCGGATCGGGGCGAGCTCGCGGCCGTGGGTGATCTTCAGAGTAATGTTCTCGCCGATCAGCCGGCGCAACAGGTGCGACAGGTCCGCAACGGTCTCGGTGACATCGAGCACCCGCGCGATCATCGTCTGCTGGCGAGAGAATGCGAGGAGCTGACGTACCAGATTAGCCGCCCGGTTGGCGTTCTGCTTTACCTGCATGACATCCGAGAAGGATTGGTCTCCCGGCCGGTGACGTGCGAGCAGGAGATCGCAATACCCGTTCATGGCTGTCAGCAGATTGTTGAAATCGTGCGCGACACCGCCGGCGAGCTGGCCCACAGCCTGCATCTTCTGCGACTGGGCAACCTGCGCCTCCAATTGGCGGCGGCGACCGATATCGATCAGGTATACAACGAGAATTGCGCCGTCCGGACCTTCCCCGGCTTTGAGAGAACGACAGAAAACAGCGACCTCGATGCCGTCGCCGCCTTCACGGTCGACAAGCTGAACTTCGATGTTCTCACCATCGGCGGATGCTGCCTCCAGGAACCGGGCAGCAGCCTCCCGGTCTTCCCCGTCGATAAGATCGACAAAGAGCGTGCCCCGGTCCGCCGCTCCCGGCCCGGTGCCTTCAACCAGCGCGCTGTAAGCAGCATTCGCATGAATGGTTTTGAAATCGGGTCCGAGGAAAACAATGCCCGCCGGGGCATAATCGAGAGCCGGCGCGGTCCAGCTATCCGACTGGGGTAACAGCAATGCCAGAATACTTCCGGCATCGTCGGTATCCCTGTCGATGGCGAGCTGCACCTGCCAGGCGGACTGATCCGCCTCCCCCGGCACCGTTCCTGCCAAGACAAGCTCGCCCGGCTCTGCGGCCCGGACCTGCTCCATGTGTTTGCTGACCATCAGGCGCAGCCGGAGGACGACCTTGTTTGAGGCAATATTGTCCCCGTCACCCGCTCCAAACAGCTCAGTGAAAGACTGACTGGCGGATAGAAAGCGACCTTCTTCGGAGAACCTGCAGACCGGGAGCGGCGGTGCTGCTTCGGCTTTCTCCGCCTGAGTTAAGTCAGAGACCTCCGCTGTCAGGGATGCCACATCTCCCCGCAATTGTTCACGCTCCGCCTCAAGTGTGCTTAAGGCCTCACGGGAGCGCTTGAGCTTGATAGTCGCAGTGACAGCAATGGCGGCGGCCGCCACAAAGCCGCTCACCGCGGGCACAATCATCGGATCCATCCGGTCTCCCCAAGGGGCGGGACATTTACACGAGCCCTCCGCCCCCGTCTTTTTCTGATTTATAGAGAGATGTTCGCGGGCACGTTCGATTTGTTCATCTTGAAGACATAGCTGATGACCTCGGCCACCGCCTTGAAATACTCTTCCGGGATTTCCTCGTCTATTTCGGCATTGTCGAACAGCGCCCGCGCCAATGGCCGGTTTTCGACCATCGGAACATCGTTCTCAGTCGCGACTTCCCGGATCTTCAAAGCAACGGCATCCACGCCCTTGGCAACAACCCTTGGCGCGGCCATTTCGTCCATTTCGTATTTCAGCGCCACGGCAAAGTGGGTCGGGTTCGTGACCACAACCGTTGCATTGGGCACCTCTGCGATCATCCGCGTGCGCGCCCGCTCCGCACGAAGCTGGCGAAGCCGCGCCTTAACATGCGGATCGCCTTCGGTCTGCTTGTGCTCGTCCTTCACTTCCTGCTTGGACATGCGCTGCTGCTTCATGAACTCATAGCGCTGATAGAGGTAGTCTACGGTCGCCAACACACCCATGATCGCCAGCACGCCGACGAACAGCTTGATCGCCACCCAATGGGTTTCATTGAGCAGTTCCGTGATGTCCATCTGCACCATGAGCTCGACGCGCGAGAATTCCGGAGAGACGATCAGATAGGCGACGAAGCCGACCAGAACCATCTTGACGATGCCCTTGAGCAGCTCAACGACCGATTTCAAGCTGAACAGACGTTTTGCACCGGCGATCGGTGAGATTTTCTCAAGCTTCGGTTCGATCGCTGACGGAGCAATCAGCCAGCCGATCTGTACGAGAATTCCTCCAGCCGCCAGAACGACAAGAAGGCCCAATGCAGGCGCGACAGCGATCCCCACATTGAGCAGCGTATCGTAAAGGACCGGTCCGACGGCGCTCATGTCGACACGGTCGGGACGCTCGATGAAAAACAGCAGTGCGCGGCTCATATCCGTCAGCAAATAAGGCCCGATCAGCCCCACGATCAACGTCGCCCCCAAAAGGACGGCGAAATTATTCACCTCCTTGGAACTGAGGGTATTGCCTTTCTCCCGTGCCTGGGAAAGTTTTCGCGCAGACGGTTCTTCTGACTTATCTGCATCGTCCTGGTCGGCCATGCCACCGGCTCCGATCGCCCCGGCTGCCGCAATCCCATTGCCGCAGCGCCACACACACTAGGTCGGGATCACGTAACTCCCGATATTCGCGCCATAATACTCCAAAAAGACCAGCATGGCCCCACTCAGAACCAAAGAAAGAACAACCAGCCCCATCACCACCTGGATCGGCAGTGCGACGAAAAAGATCTGCAATTGAGGCATCAGACGCGCCATGACCCCCATCACCAGATAGAAAAGCAATCCCAACACAATGAATGGCGAGGAAAGCTGGACCGCAAGCTGGAAGCTGTTCGAGATAATCGTCGAAATCGCATCGGCAAAATCCGCGATGGGAAGCGGCTCCCCCGGAGGAAACAGGGAGTAGCTGTCAATCAAGGCACGGATCAGCAAATGATGCAGATCCGTGATCAGCAGAAGCAGGGTCGCGATATTAAGCAGGAAAAAGCCGGGCAACGAGCCTTGCGTGGCGATGGCAGGGTTAAAGATCTGCGCATTCGCAAGGCCAGCATTCATGGCGATGATCTGTCCGGCGGTATCCATCGTCAACAGCAGGATACGAGCGACAATCCCGAAATAGAGGCCGACGATCATTTCAAGAAAAAGCAGACGCACCAGCTCCGGCGCGCTCGGCGCCAACGGGATTTTGTCTCCGATCAGGGGAGCGACAACGAGGCTCAGCCCGATTGCCAGGGTCAGCCGGTAGCGGACGGGAACAAAGGTTTCGCCTATCCCCGGGATGAGCATCATCGTCGCGCCCAACCGGCTTAACACCAGCAGAATTATATAGACCTGGGTCGGGAGGAAATCCTCGAGAGGCATGAACCTGCGCCTGCCCTAGCCGAGCGATATGATTTTGTCAGCGATGGACTGCATGAAGGCACTGATCGTGTTCAGCATGAATGGCAGGAAGAAAATCAGTCCGCCGAACACGATGATAATCTTCGGCACGAACACCAGTGTCATTTCCTGCAACTGGGTCAGGGCCTGGAACAGGGAAATCATCAAACCGATGGCAAGGCCGAGCAACATGATTGGCGTCGACATTGTCAGCATTGTGATAACGGCCTCGCGACCGATCTCGATGGCATCAGCTTCATTCATGATCTCATCCCGGCAAACATGTGCAGCCCGGCAATTCCTGCCGGGCAATTCATGACCAACCGATTATGACCCTAAAAGGAACCGCAAGCGCCATCAAACTGGCATGCGGATAACTTCCTGATAGGCCTGAACCATGCGATCCCGCAGGGTGACGATTGTCCGCAGCGTAATATCTGCGCTGTTCACCGCCTGCACCACGTCGGTCAGATCCGCCTCGCCGGCAATACCCTTCATGGACATCTGCTCACCGGACTCCATGACACCGACCGCATCCTGTGCCGCCTGCTTCACGAAGCTGGAGAAATCCGTCCCGACCGTGCCGGCGGATTTCGTATCGTCGGCTCCCGGAACCTTGCCGATTCCAGCTGCCCCGAGCGCATTTCCGATATTACCTACCATGGATATCTCCATTTCGATTTGATCCGATATTACGCGGAATCAGGTGCGTTTTCCAGCCCGGCCGGTCTCTTAGCCGCGCAATAGATCGACCGTCCGCTGCAGCATGCTGCGCGCCATCTCGATCGAGGAAAGGTTGGCCTCGTAGCTGCGTTGCGCTTCCCGCATGTCCATCATTTCAATCAGGCTGTTCACATTCGGCCGGCGCACATATCCATCTTCGTCGGCCAGGGGATGAAACGGCTCGTAGGCCAGCTTGAACGCCGAATCGTCCCGGCCGATCTTCGCGACACGGACCATTTCGGCATCGTCCTCCCGGTTGACATAATTCTCGAAGACGATGGTTTTGCGGCGGTAAGGGTCCACGCCCTTGACCGAACCGAGCGAATCCGCGTTGGCCACGTTTTCGGAAATGACCCTGAGCCGGGTGCCCTGGGTCCGCATACCGGATGCGGAAATCTTGATCGCAGAATTGAGATCCATGACTTGATCCTTTCCTGTCCACGTCTGTTTTTACTGGGGGGCCTGCTTACCTGCCAGCGCCGCCACCGAGTGCAGTGCGGAACATGCCGATCTGCTTGTTGTAGAGATTCAGCGCGAGATCGTACTGCAGCTTGGTGTCCTGCACGGCGATCATCTGCTCTTCCAAAACAACGCCGTTACCGTTCGGGCTCGCTTCGTAAACTTCCTTGTATCCCGTCTTGTCGATACGGAAATCGTTGCGCGGTGTGGTTCCGGTCATGTGGTTGCCTTCCGTTACCGCGACGGGAAGCTTGAGCCCCTGCTCAACCTCACGCTTGAAATTGATCGGCGTAAGATCCTGCGACCGGTAGCTCGGAGAGTCGGCATTCGCGATGTTCTGCGCCAACACGGACTGGCGTTCGGAAAGCCAGTTCAGCTTGTGCTGTGCCATGTTCATCAGTGTCAGATTGGTGATCGACATATCGACTCTCGCTCGCGCACTTTTCGTTAAACCCTGAGAACCTTCACGGCTCTCGCAACGATAAAAGCAAACATCGTGCCAAGATTGGCTTGTTTGGCCTGGGCGTGTGCTCGCATATACTTGTCCAGATGACAGACCGTACGCGAGACCTGACAGGAATTTCGGTGTCCGACGCAGAAGCCCTCCCAGACCGGGAGGGGCAGCGCGCGGCGATGGAGCGGCGTGCGGCCAAGGCCCGCCGTGAGGCCAACGCGTCAAAAAACCGCCAGATTGCAATCGCTCTCAATCACGATGACGGAACTGAAGACGCACCGCGGGTGATCGCCAAGGGCTATGGAGAGCTAGCGGAAAAGATCCTGCGCCTTGCTTTCGAAAACGATGTAAAGGTGCGGAAAGACCCCGACCTGGCCCAGATCCTCGCGGCGGTTGAAGTGGATTGCGAAATTCCGGTTGAAGCCTTCGCAGCAGTGGCCGA
Organism: Nisaea nitritireducens; assembly: GCF_014904795.1. GTDB lineage: Bacteria > Pseudomonadota > Alphaproteobacteria > Thalassobaculales > Thalassobaculaceae > Nisaea > Nisaea nitritireducens. The sequence continues at coordinate 105,337 of NZ_JACZFS010000009.1, read as the reverse complement.
GATCCTTACCTATGTATATCGCGCCAACGAACGGGTCCGCGTCGAGGAGCAGAAATGACAGCCGCCAATCCTGAAAGCCCGGAGAAACGTCTGGCCTCGATCCGTGCACGCCTGGAGGCCGCACTACAGGAACCGTCGTCGACCATCTCCGGCGCGCTAACCGGCCTTGAAGCGGATGTCGCATCGGTTTGTACCGCTATCCCGGACCTGCCTTCGAAAGAAGCTCACGCTCTCGCTCCGGAAATGAAGCACGTCATTGGGCTGCTTGAACTACTGTCGGAGGCAATGGCCCAAAAGGCGGCTGAAGAACCGCCTTCGTCCGATTCCGCGAACTTGCGCAGGAAGGCTGCGGCTGCCTATGGCAGCAAAGGACGCCGATAGGCCTAATCGCATCCACACAAACAGCCTTGATTTCCGGCCCTGCCCGGCTTCTCCCGACAGCTCTCCGTTACTTCGCATCGCCGACATCGGCTTGCCGGTTCCCATCCGTGACACCTTGTGAAATGCTTTCACCATGGGTTTCGATATTTACGTACGGTTTTTCCTCGGCTTCGCCTTTACGATCGGCTTGATCGGCGTCGTCTATTGGGTTGCCCGGCGCTATGCGGGGCGGCTTGGTATCGTGCGTCCCCACGCCGCTGGGCGTCTCTCCGTGACCGGTCAGATTTCTCTCGATCCGCGGCGCCGCGTGATGCTTGTTCGCTGCGATGAACGCGAGCATTTGCTGCTGCTCGGCCCAAACAACGACCTGCTTATCGACTCCAGCACTGGTACAAGCAGCTTTCAATCCGCCTTGAAAGCTGCCGGCGCCGCTGCCGAGCCCGCCACCGACGAGCCCAAGGAAACGGGAGAACAGGCATGAGACAGGCCCTTTTCACCCGCCGCTGGCCACATTGGAGCTGGTTTGCGGGCGCCGCATGCATTGCCCTGACCGGTCTGATTGTCGCCCCGGATGCCGTGGCGCAGACCCTGACCCTCGATATCGGTGAGCCCGGAGGCTCGACCACGGCGCGCCTGATCCAGCTCGTTGGCGCAATTACACTGCTCTCCCTTGCGCCCGGCCTTCTGGTAACAGTCACGTCCTTCACCCGGCTCGTCATCGTCTTCTCCCTGCTGCGAACCGCCCTTGGCACCCAGCAATCGCCGCCGAACATCGTGATGATCAGCCTCGCCCTGTTTTTGACGGGCTTCATCATGGCGCCGACACTTGAAAAAGCGTGGGAAGACGGGATCTCTCCGCTGATTGAGGAACGGATAGACGAGTTTGAAGCCTTCGAACGCACGGCTGAGCCTTTCCGCGTATTCATGCTCGGTCAGGTGCGGGACAAGGACCTGCAGCTCTTCGAGGATATCGGTCAGGTCGGCCCGGCCGAAGTTGGCGCCAACGCGCCACTGAAAGTGCTGGTGCCCGCCTTCATGATCAGCGAACTCCGACGTGCCTTCGAGATCGGCTTCCTGATCTACCTGCCGTTTGTCATCATCGACATGGTCGTGGCATCGATCCTGATGTCCATGGGCATGATGATGGTGCCGCCGGTCATCGTCTCCCTGCCCTTCAAGCTGATCTTCTTCGTTCTGGTGGATGGCTGGTATCTGATCGCAGGAAGTCTTGTCCGCAGCTTCGGCGCCTCTTAGCCAGGCCGCGGGCATACAGGCAACACCTCGTACTGCCCGGACCTAGTTTGTCGCACTCAACGGCTTGTCCTTGAGACGGTCCCGATAGGACGTCAGGAAAGCCTGGAACCGGCCGATCTCTCCAAACCGGTCCGCCAGTGTCCGGAAATCATCGAGATCTCCCTCGGTCTTATTGGTAATCAGCCGGAAAGCTTCGCGGAAGGGCGTGTTGTCCATCTGCTGGGTGAAGATCTGCCTGACCCGGCTCAACTGCTCAAGATTACTACTGAGCGACAAAGATACAGCCCAGTTCAGGATCAGAGTCGCCGCGCGGTCGTCGATCCGGCGTCCATCCTGTCCCGACCGTCCGACCAGACGCTGGAAAACCTCGGCAGCCTGGGCCCAACGCTGGGTCCGCCAGAAAATATCGGCGCGCAACAAATCGGCATCCCGGCTCTGATCGCGGGCAAGCAGCCTTAAGGCTCCGTCCGCATCCCCCAACTCGAACTCGGCACGGGCGCGGAGACGCTTGCGCTCCAGAGCCAGATCAGCCCCCATGCCCGGGGCAACACTTTCATCCAGAGCGGCCAGCGCTTCTTCCGGCCTCCGGTCCAACAGACGGATCAGAGCGAGCCTGGCACCGACACGTGCCTTGTCTCCGCCCTGCAGCCGGAATTTCACCTGCCGTTCCAGCAGGATGGATGCACGATCAAGCAGATCGACCTGAACCAGACGGTCAGCCAGCCTTTGAATAATCTCGTCTCCACGACCGCCAACAGGGGTCAGCTCCCGGAATTGATCATACAGGGACAGGGCCTGGATCGGCGTCATCTTGTCAGAGTCGCCCTCTGTGAAGATCCGGCTGAAGGAATCCGTCATCTCTTCCGCGACCTGCTCCGCGTAGAGATTTTCCGGGAAGAAGGTCACCGCTTCGCGCAGCGCGTTCAGCCCGTCGACATACTCATTTTCTTCCAGATAGAGCTTGCCCAGTTCCCGCAGAAGATCGAACTCCACCTGATCCCCGCGCCACGTGTATCGCAGGCTCTCGAGCCCGGCGATTGCGTCGGGGCGGCTGATCTGGCCAGCCCTCATTCCATGTTCGATGAGCGCCCGCTCGGCACGGACCCGCGACCAACGATCCAGTCCCTGGGACAAGCGGCGCCAATAATCCAGCGCCGTGTCAACATCACCCGATGCGTAAAGCACCCGACCCCGCAGATAATTGAGGCGGGCCTGCTCGCCCTGCGTCGGCTGACCTTCCGCGACAACATCAATAAAAGCGCCCGCGCCACGATAATCGCCGGCACGGATAGCCGCCTCGGCCGCCAGCAACGCCATTTGCGTCGCGATATTTCTCGGATATCCGCCCGGTATTTCACCGGCACGGGCAAAATGCTCGACAGCTTCCGGCCAGCGGCCCTGCGAAGCCTTCGTCGCACCGCGCCAGAGCTCGGCTTCTGACAGGCCGCTGAGATTGCGGTCCATCAGGTCTTCTTCCGCTTCCTTGTAACGCCCCAGCATGAACTGGGCCGCACCACGCAAGGCTTTTACGTCCGGTCGGCGGGAAAGATCCTCATCCTCGACCTCGATTGTGCGAAGCAACCCCATCGCTTCCGCGGAAAGGCCGTGCGCGAAGTAAAAATGGGCCAGTTCCAGACGGGGACCGCTGCGCGCGATACTGGTCGCCTCCGAGATCCGCCTCTGGATCGCCTGCTTTTCCTGCAGGAACTTGTCCGTGCCGCCCTTCCGCCAATTGCTGAAATCGAATATCCGGCCGGGCGCGAGCCCTGGCGGCAATCCGTCAATACGCTGTGCAACCTGATCGTCCGTCGATTGCTGAACGTTACGCGAGATCGTCATTCCCCCAAGCTTGGTGATGGCCACGCCATCTGGCAGCGAGCGGATGGTGACATCATCGGCCAGAGGCTGAACAACCACGCCTTGCGCCGAATTCAGAAGGTTGAATTCGGTGAACTGCCGCAGGCCGTCGACACCGCGGCTGAGGGACGCGACCGGTACGACAAACAACTGATCGCCGATCTCCGGGTCCCTGATAATGACGGTCGAGCCATGACTTTCGAGCGGAATGAAAACGCGAGGTCCCTGCGCGCTGACGAGCTGTGTTTCAACCCGCACAGGCACGTCCGGCCGGCTGTTCTGCGGCCGGAAATCGACGATCCAGACGGCATTGTCACGCCAGACCCTGGGGTTCACCCCTTCAACGGTGGGGAACCGGACGGCCGAGCCCCCATTAACCGGTACCTGAACTTTTTCGCCAAACAACTGATAGTCGGCACTGTTGAGGCTCGTCAGATCAAAGCGTGCAGGAGCTCCGAAAACGACCCACACATACCCGGCCCGGGCGAAAACGGCGGCGGCAACAGGCTGGGTCCATTCAAAACGAACCGAGACGATGTTGTTGTCCTGCGATGCGGTGACCGGAATGACAGGACCTTCGATCACCCCCTGGTTTCCGGCACTGAGGCTGGAGACGAGAGATTCGCCACTCTGCATCAGAGTCTTGAGATCAATATCCTGAAGCCGAGTCGCGGTCCCGAAAGCTTCGGGCTCGATCTCGGGCGAGCGGCCCGGCGCCGGCGTTTCCGCGCCTGTTCCGGCCGCGGACGGCTCGGCAGGAGCCGAGGCGGCGGCTTGCTGCTCGACCCCGGCGGCTGGGGCAGGTACAGGGCTTTCCGTTGCGCCGGCCTGAGGCGCAGTGCCTGCTGCTGGTGCGGGTGCTGGTGCTGGTACCGTTGCCGGAGCCGGGACCGCTGATGCCGGCGGCACGGACGCCCCCCCGGCCTGCGGCTGCAGCCCGAACTGTGCCGCGACCTCTTTTGCGGAATCAGTCGCCTGGCTTTCCGGCACCGCTGCCTGCACCGGCTCTACCGGCGCAGCACGAGGCGTCGGCACCGCCGGCTCTGTGGATGAGGACACTCCCGTCCTGCTCGGCTCACCGCCCGCCACCACATCCAGAACGACCCGCGTCCCGCTGGTGAAATGCCGCACGCCTGCACGCGCCTGCAGCGGGATCGTTACGTCGATCGCGTTACCGCCAGGAGCCGAACTGAAATTCTTGAATCGCTCCGGGATGAACCGCCGGACCTCGTCGTCATTGATCCAGGCCGGGCCTTCGAACCGGATAACAGCGCGGTCCGGATGTTCCGAAACGGTATAAGGCGTTTGCTTCGTCCAGTCGAAAACGAAGCGATAAAAGTTTTCATGCGTTCCGGTCCGCACGGACAATTCAGGCACGTTCGGCGGTCTCGGAAGCGCCGCAGGTGGGGCGTTCTGGGCAGGTGCGGCTGCCGGAGCGGGAGCACGAACGGGAGGAGCCGGTGCCGGAGCTGCCGTCGCTTTCTCCGCCGGAGCAGGCGCCGCTGTCGTAGCCGGCGCCGGAGCATTACGATCGAAAAATTCCAGGACAACCGATGTCCCTACTCGCCTTGAGCGGAACCGCGGATTACCAGCGAGATCGATCAGCACCGTACGATTGTCGCTATCGAGGCTTACCCCGGAGACAAAATTCCCGACACCGTTCGCCACCGGGCCGAAATCGGCTGCGACCGGGCGATTGAACACGATGGCCAGAGTGTTTCCGAATTTCTGGGCCTCGTAGCCGACCCGCGCCGGCCAGTCGAACCGGAGGCTATCGACGCCGTTCGCGCTTCCGCTTGAAATACCGACGTTCTGAGCACCGGCCGAAGCCAATGTCACGATCACCAGGCATAGCGCGGCAATGGTGCGGATCGCGACAGCCCGCATCCCGGCTCCTGCGGAAGCCAGCCGCAGTCGTTCAGTATTTGCGAGCTGCAGAATCATCCTCGCCGGTCCCTCTCGTGATAAATCACGAGATCTACCCGCCGTGCCCTGCGATATCGGTCTTCGAGCGGCAATGATGTGTCAATCTCTCCGAACTTTCCGTCAGCGGCGCCTCTGACCTCTACCGGCTTACGATACCCGAAGCGCTGGAGCGTGTCGGCAACTGACAGAGCCCGGGCAAGTGACAGGTCCCAGTTCGAGTGAAAAGATCCGGACGAAGACGTGAACGGCCGGGGGTCGGTGTGGCCGACAATGTCGATCCGGTTGTCGATCTCGGACAAGGCGACCGCAAGATCGAAAAGCGCTTCCTCGCCAGAGGGCTGCATCGTCGCGGCTCCCGGTTGGAAGAATACATCGCTCGCCATGGACAGAACGAGCCGCCCGTCCTTCGCAGTAATAGTCGCGTTCTGCAAAATTGCATCCCGGGACATGGCCGCTTCAAGAAGCCGCCGCAGATAACCGAGGTCGAAACCCGGCCCCGGATCCTCGGCCTCGACACTTTCCGGCATCAGTGCCTCGCGTGACCGTTTTGCCGAATCGGCCGAGAATGTCGACCGTAGGGATGCCGTGAAAGATTCCCACTGTGGCGCATCCGGCGAGGTCATGGAAAACAACAGCACGAAAAACGCGAGCAAAAGCGATACCAGGTCGACGAATGTCACCATCCATGTGCCGCCCGGCTTGTTTCCGCGGCCGTTTCGCCTTGCCGTCCCCCCCCTCATGGAGCCCCGTTCCTTTCAGCACCGAGATGGACGGCAAAACGGACTGTATCCGGGCGCGGCAACTCGCGAAATCCGATGGAAACATTTGCTCGGGATGTCCCCGATGCGATCATGATTTCGGCGAGCCGGGCCGCTCTCTGCCGCGCCAGAAGCATTTTGGCGCCAGCTGCGGGAACGTTGAACCAGAAGCGGAACTCGGCTCCATCGCGCGCTGTTTTTGAGGCTAATACAGCGGATACACGCTTTGAAAAATCGCGAAATTCAAAGACGGGATCGACCCGGTCACCCTCGAACAGGCGTGCCGATTTGAAGTCGACGTAAAAGGGGTTTCCCGATCGTTCCCGGGCAATCGTGGTCTCGCTCAGCAGCGGGTCAAACGCTTCGAGCAACTCGTCCCGCAGCCCCTTGTCGTCGACTTTTCCGGGCTCGCCCTCGAAGACACCTGCACCAGTGCCGCCACGCAGCACAGACGCAAAACTCGAGCGCACGCTATCGAGCACGTCTTCGCTCTTGCCCGTCTGACGGGTGGAGATCGAGTTGAGAAAAATGAAGAACGCGAGAAGGAGCAAAAACAGACTCAGAAACAGCGGCAAGCTGCCGAGCTGGCTTGCACCACGCGCCTTGTCTTCGCCTTGGGCCATAGACTACTTGTTGAGTTGGTCCATCAGCGCATCAATTTCTTCCTGGGACTTCGCATCGGAAGGCAGCTGAGGACCGTTCAACAAACCCTCTTCTGAGAACGGTTCACTGCCTGATTTTTCTACATTTTCCGGGTGTTTGTCACGATTTCTTTTCGCCTCGGATGAAGCATCGCCGTGACCGTGCCCCGTATGGGCCATTACCGCTTCAACCCGATCCGCAACACCGTCGAGGGTTTTGTGGATTCGGCCAACTCTCTGACCGGTTAGATCCTGGAAACCGCAGGCTTCGAAAATCTCGATAATGGCCTCACCAACAGCCTCGGAAACCGCTTCCGGCATGCCTTCCCGCAACTCGTCGATCTTTTCGACGGCTGTCAGGATTCGCTCGGCTGCCTCTTCGGCAACCGAGGCCATTGCATCAAGTTCCCGCGCTGCTTCCGGCAACAGATCCTCGCGGATTCCGTTTTCAGTCATAGACAACTCCCCCGCGCTGTAACCGGTCCCAGAGAGGAACAGCTATCAGAAAGCTCCGATAACCGCGGTCATCTTTGTCTTCAGCGTCTCTGCATTGAACGGCTTCACAATGTAATTGTTCACGCCGGCCTGCTTTGCAGCCACAACGTTCTCGGTCTTGCTCTCAGCAGTGACCATGATGAACGGAGTGCTTTTCAATTTGGAGTCTGCCCGTACTTCCTTGAGCAGTTGGAGACCCGTCATCGGCTCCATATTCCAGTCGGAAATCACAAGACCGTATTCGTCGCCGCGACGCAGCATCTGCAAGGCAGCACTGCCATCGCTTGCTTCGTCCACATTGTTGAAACCAAGCTGCTTAAGAAGGTTCCGAATAATACGCAGCATTGTCTTGTAATCATCGACAATGAGAACCCTCATGCCCTTGTCGACAGCCATCGGCACCTCTCCATTTTCATTCAGGGCCGGATCCCGTCCGGCTTTCGATTAACCAACGCCCAGACACTAACAGCGATCCTATTAAAAGGTCGTTAATGCCTGATATACCGATGGAATACTGCGAATTGCAGGTCTCGGGCAAGCAAAGACTAATTCTGCGTTCGCGAGCGCACAATGCACGCGATACAATCAATTGGTATTGGGGATAGTCCTGCGCTCGGCGATTCGCGACGTCACTTCCTTGGCTTTTTGCGGCCGCATATTGGCGAGCACGGATGCGGACTTAGATGCCTTCATCCGATCAAAAACCCGAAGCAGGATGCTCATGTCCAATTCGTCGAAAATTCGTGCCGCATCCTTCGGCTTCATTTTCTCGTAAATCTGCACGAGGCTCTTGATCTCTTTTTCTTCCTGCTCGTCGTAGGTCTTGATCAGCCCTTCGATTTCCGTCCGGACCTTCTGCAGTTCGACAATCTTCTTATCGATTCTGTCTTCTGCCGCGGTCAGCAGGCCCTCTTTCTGGATCACGGTCTGCTCCCGGGCATCCAGTTCCTTGCGCCGTTTCGACAGATCCTGCAGCAACTCGATTTCGGAGCGCGTGAAGAGAACGGGGTCGAGCGGTTTGTCTCCGTCGTCGCTTTTCGCAGGCTCCGTCGCCTGAGCCAGTTGTTCCGGCTCGGCGCCACTTCCCGCATTTGCTGAAGTCGGGGCCGGGCTGTCCGCCTCGGCGAAAGCCGCAACACTGACCGGCGACTTCCCGTTTTCCAAAACGTCCCAGATGCCGACGACCTTGACCCCCATAAGGAACAGGGAAACGACGACGACAACTGGGAGAACACGGATAAAAGCACCGGAGCGACGTGCCGGCTTCCGCGGGGCGCCAGCCTGACGTTGGTCCCGGGCAGCCGACGATTTCTTACCCGCCGCACGCCGTGCAGGCGCTTTGCCCTTGACCGCCTGCCCACCCTGGACACGCGCGGCATTCGGTGTTGCCGTCTGCTCTGCCTCTTCCGGCTTTACCGCAGCTTTCCGTCCCTGCCTGTCATATGCCATCAGCGCGCGTTCCTCAGTGCTTTAAGCAGTTCTTCCTCGGCTTCCGAACGGGGCGACCCCGCGTCATCGGCTGGTGCTGCCCGGCCAGCCCGTGCCGGTTCCTGCGCCCGTCCGGCATCCTGCCCACGCCGGGCCGCTGGTGCAGGGCGCTTCGATCCTGGCTTCCTCGCTGGCTCGGTCTTTGTCGCGGCAACCTGAGCCTGGGTTTCCTTAGGAACAACTTTGGTGCCTTCACTCGCAGTTGCAAGGCGCCCTGCTACGATATCGGCACGCTCGACCAGGAAAGCAAGCTCATCGCGCAGTGCTTCAGCCTTTGATGCCGATTCCCTGAACACAGCCTTGCCGTTCTCCCCGGCATTGCGCAGGCCTGCTGTTGCAGATTCCGCCCGCGCGCAGGCCACGTTCAGCTTGTCGACAAAGACTTCCATCTCATCGTGATTGCCGCGCAGACGATTGAGTTTACGGTTCAGGATCATCGCGTAGACGATGGTCGCCAGTAACAGCACGACCAGAAGGCCATCCAGGATCAGGGGCAGGATCGTTTCTGACATGCGGCCCGCCTACATCTTTCGCAGCTTCTGCTTGATCTTGACCGCGATGTTGCCGTTGCGCTGGCCCATGCTCCCGACGAACAGGGGGACTTCACCGCATCGCATGTCGATCGTGGATTTCGGGCTGGCATTCAGCTGCAGCTTCGTACCGGGTTCCCAGTTCAAGACATCGTTAAGCGACAGAACGACTTGGTCCAGCACCGCTTCAAGCTCGATATCCGTTGCCCACAGCTCGTTCGCCAAGTGGGTTTCCCAAATCGAGTCACGACCGAATTTCTCACCCATGAACATCTGCAGCAGCAGCTCACGGACCGGCTCCAGTGTGGCGTAGGGAAGCATCAGTTCGAGGCGCCCGCCGCGATCTTCCATGTCGATACGGAGCCGTGCCAGCACTGCAGCGTTCGCAGGGCGCGCAATGGTGGCGAATCGCGGATTTGTTTCCAGGCGGTCAAACCGGAATGTCACCGGGCTCAACGGATCGAACGCGGCAGACAGATCGCTCAGCACGACCGTGACCATGCGCTCGACCAGGTTACGTTCGATCGTGGTGTAAGGACGGCCTTCAATTCGCATGGCCGCCGTGCCCCGGCGACCGCCGAGCAACACGTCGACGATGGAATAGATCAGCGCCGAATCGACGACGAGCAGACCATAGTTGTCCCACTCCTCCGCCTTGAACACACTCAGCATTGCCGGGAGCGGAATCGAGTTCAGGTAATCGCCGAAGCGGATGGATGTGATGTTGTCGAGCGAGACCTCGACGTTGTCGGACGTAAAGTTACGCAGGCTTGTCGACATCATCCGAACGAGACGGTCGAACACGACCTCAAGCATCGGAAGACGTTCGTAGGAGACCAGAGCCGAATTGACGATGGCCTGAATACCCGAGGTATCCCCGTCGCCGCCGGCGCCTTCGTCAAATCCAAGGAGAGAGTCGATTTCGTCCTGGTTTAGGACCCGGGCGCCAGTACCACTGCCGCCACCAACATCATCGTCCTCGTCGTCTTCACCCATCGCCTCCCACTCGGCGGCGAGATCATCATCGGCCATGCGAATTCCTCACTGAACCAGCATTTCCTTAAACAGCACATCCTTCACCCGCGCCGGGCGAACCGCCAGGTTCACACGCCGGAGCAATTCCTCACGCAGACGATACATGCCGGCTGATCCTTGCAGGTCGTCCACGCGGAGTTCACGTAAATATACCTGAAAGTTGTCCACGATACGCGGCAAGTTCTGATTTACGACATCCACATCGGCTGGATCGCTGACTTCCAACGCGATTTTGATCTTCAGGAATGCCGTTTTACGGCCGCTCGTATTGAGATTAACGATAAGGTCCGGAACTTCAAAGAAGATCGCCTGAGCAGAAGACTTTTCTTCCACGACCTCCTGTGGCTCTGCCCCAGCTTCGACTTCGGGAGGCGGCTCCTCGCCGCCGAGCATGCCAAGCATGATCGCCGCACCCGCACCCGCACCTACAAGGAGCAGCAGAGGCAGCAATACGAACAGGATGATTTTCTTGGGACTTAGCTTTCGGCTGGCTTCTTCCTCACCCGCTTCACCGCTGTCCTCAACGACTTCGCCTTCCTCGGCCATGCGTTCCGTCCTGTTCCAAGCCCATTAAAACAGCCAGCAAATGGCTGAATATAGCAAAGCGCAACCAGCCTGACCCGACCGGCGTGCGAATTAAACAACTCGCGCAGCCCCGAACATCGGGAAAGCCAGACATGGCTAAAGAGTAAAGCACATAACGCGCCAATTCTCCATATTTATCATAAACTTCGAGAAATGAGCGAACCCAGTCTCTAAAGACGCGCGCACGTGAGACTGGAGTTCCATTCAAGCAAGGCCAGGATCTACTCGAAAACAGCGCCCGGCAAAAGCTTCCATCCCGGCGCGACTTGCCGCCTCAAGCGACCCAGCTCCGCCGATTAATCCACCAACACATTGATTTTACTCAATTCCATAACTGGCATGAAACCTGCTTATTTGTCGGCGACGGCCGTAGAACGCGGCGATTTGGACACTGGTTGGGAATTATCGTCATGGAAAATGCGATCTATATCGGGCTCTCCCGGCAATCCGCCCTTCGGCGCGAGCTGTCTTTGGTCGCCAACAACATCGCGAACTCAAGCACGACCGCCTTCAAGCGGGAAATCGCTCTCTACTCGCCTTACGAAACCGACACCAAGATGGACGAGAAGCTGGACTTCGTGATCGACCACGGAACCATCGTCATCCATCAGCCCGGCACACTTCAGCCGACACAGAACACTTTCGATATTGCCATCGAAGGCCCCGGCTTCTTCACGGTCGATAACGGCCGGGAGCAGATGTACACGCGTAACGGCAACTTCAAGCTCGACCCGGACAATCAGCTGGTCACCGGCAACGGTGAGCTGGTCATGGATGTGGACGACAACCCGATTTTCATTCCACAGGACGGCCGCAAGATCGAGATCTCGCCGGATGGCACTATCAGCGCCGGCCCGGAAGTGCTCGGAAATCTGAAAGTCGTCGAATTCGATGACCTGCCGCGCATGCAAAAGCGCGGCGGCAGCACCTTCGAAACAACTGAAGCCCCCCGTCCCGCCGAGCGCTCCCAGTTGCTCCAGGGTCACCTCGAGACCTCGAACGTCTCCGCTATTTCGGAACTGACGAGACTGATCGACATTCAGCGCAGCTACGAAGCGGTGAAAAACATGCTGGACCAGGAAGCCGAAAGACTTCGCACCTCGGTCCGTAAACTCGGCACCGCTACAGCCTCTTAATTTGCCGGAAGAAGGAAGAAAACCATGCAATCTTTGAACATCGCCTCCACCGGCATGCTGGCTCAGCAGACCAACGTCGAGGTTATTTCCAACAACATCGCCAACATGAACACCACCGCGTTCAAGCGGCACCGGGCCCAGTTCCAGGATCTGCTGTATCAAGATCTGCGGCGGGTTGGCTCCAACTCCTCCGATGCGGGCACGATTGTCCCTTCAGGTATCCAGCTCGGTGTCGGTGTTCGTACGGCCGCTACCTACCGGGTCAACGAGCAGGGCTCCCTGATCCTTACCGACAACCAGTTTGATCTGGCCATCCGCGGCAACGGCTACTTCCAGATCCAGTTGCCGGATGGCGAGACCGCCTATACCCGTGACGGTTCCTTCCAGGTGAGCCAAGACGGCTCTCTGGTGACTGCGGACGGCTACACCGTACAGCCGGGCATCACCGTCCCGGCCGGCGCGGTCGGCGTGACCATCAACCAGTCCGGTCAGGTCCTTGTGAAACTGGACGGCCAGACGGCGGAATCGAATGTCGGCCAGATCCAGCTCGCGACCTTCCAGAACGATGCCGGTCTTGAACATGCCGGTAACAACCTGCTGCTCGAAACCGAAGCTTCCGGCGCGCCGAGCACGGCCAATCCGGAAACGGACGGCTTCGGCGGGCTGTTCCAGGGCTACATCGAATCCTCGAACGTGGATCCGGTGCAGGAAATTACCGACCTGATCACGGCCCAGCGCGCCTACGAATTGAATTCGAAGGTCATCGAGACCTCGGATCAGATGATGGCCACGGTCAATCAGGTTCGCTAAAGCGGCCTGACCCCGGAAACCAGGGAGAAACGACATGACACGCAAAATGCTGAAGCCACTGAAGCTCATCATGGCCGCCGCGCTCTTCGGGATTGCCCTCGGCATCCCGCAGGCGGCGACAGCGAACGAGACCAAGGGCGTCCCGATCTTTGCGAACGAGACCGTCATGCTCGACCGGGAATCGTTGATGCTGAGCGATCTTTTCATCGGCCTGCCGGCCGGAAAAGACGCCCGCGTCGGCGACGCCCCGGCCCCCGGGGAAAACATGGTTGTCCGCCTGCGCACTCTGCGGAAACTGGCTTCGATCCATGGCCTGGACTGGACTCCTCCACATAACCGCATCCGTGTTGCCGTCCAACGCGAAGGCCGTGCGGTTCCGCTGCAGCTGGTCCGGGAAGCCATCGCAGAACGGCTGCAGCAGGACTATGTTGCCGATAACATCGATGTCGAGCTGACCAACCGTCGGCTAACATTGATGATCCCGGCCGACATGCCGCCGGAAATCTCGGTCGACACCATCGACTACAATAGCCAAAACCAGCGCTTCGCGGCCTCTATCTCCGTGCCGATCGGTAACGGCAAGGTCATCCGCGCCCAGGCACAGGGCGAAGTCTATCCGGTTATCGAGGTTCCCGTGCTGAGCCGTCATGCCGCTCCCGGCGAGACGATCCATGCCAGCGACATCGTCTGGACGGAAATGCGTGCCCGCCGCAGCAACTACAACACGGTAACTTCTGCCGACCAGCTTGTCGGCATGAGCGCCCGCCGTCCAATCAGCGCCGGCCGCGTGATCCGGCGGACCGACGTCAAACCGATCGAATTGATCCACAAGGGCGATCTGGTGACCATGATCTTCAGAACCTCCTTCATGACACTGACGTTGCGGGGTCAGGCCCTCGAAAGCGGCGCTCGCAAGGACACGATCCGCGTGAAGAACCTTTCGAGCGGCAAGACCGTTGTCGGCTCGATCACCCAGTCCGGCATCGTCTCCGTCGCCGGCCCGCGTCTTGCGATGAACTAGGAACTCCTTTCAAAGGAACCGGAACAATGAAAAACAAGTCCCTCCCCGCTCTGCTCTCCCGCATCACAGCCGTTGCCTTGATCGGCATGTCGGTCAGCGCCTGCAACGTCTTCCAGCGCCTTGCAGACATCGGCAAAACGCCTGAACTCTCGGAGATCCAGAATCCGACCCAGGCACAAAACTACCGGCCGGTCTCGATGCCGATGCCGGCGCCGGTCACCGCGACCCGGCAGGCCAACTCGCTCTGGGTCGAAGGCTCCCGCGCCTTCTTCGAGGATCAGCGCGCCAGCCAGGTCGGCGATATCATCACCGTCGTTGTCGAGATTGCCGACGAGGCCGCGATCGATAACCGCACCCGGCACGACCGGACCCACTCCGATGGCCTGAACCTGAATGGATTATTCGGAGCTCAATCCCTGCTGAGCGACGTCTTCGCTGAAGGAACGACGGGCGCCGGCCTTGTGGATCTGAATTCCTCTCTGACCAATGACGGCCGTGGCCGGATCGACCGGAACGAAACCATCAGCCTGCGCGTCGCCGCCGTGGTGACGCAGGAGCTCCCGAACGGCAATATGGTGCTGTTCGGGCGTCAAGAGGTCCGGGTTAACATGGAAGTCCGCGAGATCGTCGTCGGCGGCGTGATTCGCGCAGCGGACATCACTTCCGAAAATACCGTCAGCTATGACGAAATGGCGGAAGCCCGAATCGCTTATGGCGGCCGCGGCCAGATCTCCGATCTGCAGCAGCAGCGCTACGGTGCCCAGGCTCTCGAAATATTGATGCCCTTCTGATGTGATTGAGCCGGGCGGTAAATTTTACCGCCCGGCTTTGGTTGAGCTGCATGCGACGCTATCAACCAGACTTAAAAAGGCCGCTCCCGGGGGAGCGGCCTTTTCTTTATTCTCATAGATGTATCATGGTCAGTCGTCGCGGTGTGTCCGCTCCAGGCGCTCATGCCGCTCCTGGGCTTCGAGGCTCAAGGTCGCGATCGGCCGTGCTTCCAGACGCCGCAAGCCGATTGGCTCATCCGTCTCTTCACAATAGCCGTAGCTGCCGTCCTCAATCCGCTGCAACGCCGCATCGATCTTGCTGATCAGCTTGCGCTCGCGATCCCGTGTCCGCAACTCGATCTGGTGATCCGTCTCAAGCGAGGCGCGATCAGCCATATCCGGTTTTTGCAGATTTTCCTGGGTCAGGTGGCTCAGCGTCTCGGTCGCTTCATGCAGAAGCTCAGCCCGCCACCTCAGCAGCTTTTGGCGGAAATACTCCTGCTGCTTTGAATTCATAAAATCTTCGTCTTCCGACGGCGAATAGTCCGGCGGCAAAGTGACGCTCATCCCGGTCCTCCAAGACAAAGGCCAATGAAAGGCAAGCTTTCTGCCCTTTTCGAGCGGCCGGAGTATAGGTCCGGGGCCGACTCATTTTCAACCCTCTGTTTACAGATGAATCGCATCGCGTTTGATGCGCGCAAACGATTGAAATTAAATAAAAAACTTGGAACCAAACCTACAACTCACAAAAAAGTGCCGAGTTTTGCGAGTTCGACCCGTGCCCGGAGCTCGATTTCATCCAGTATTTCACCCAGCCGGGGATCGGTAAAACTCCGCTCCCGCGTTGTGGTGATACTGGTCGCAAGGGCGCGCAATTCGGATTCGGGGATGGCCCCCATAAGAAGACCGTCGCGAATCCGTTCAAGCCGGCCCAACAGATCTTCTCCGCGCTCCGCCCCCTGCTTCCCCCGACCGCGACCATCCGGATTTGTCTCCTGGACGGCGAGCAACCCGTCGACCGACATCGCGGGACCGGAGCCTTGCGCGGACGCACTTTCCTGAGTCCCGTCAAGCAGACCGGAAAATTGTGTCCCGCCTGCGCTGCCCGACTTTGAGGTTTTTCGGGTGGCCGGGGTACTGACACGACGTGATGGATCTATTTTCATAGTGCAAACCCTACCTATTCCGGAGTCATACACTATCGGCAAGACACCGTCATAGCGAATAAAGCCTTACGATTTTCCGCCTATTCAACGCTCGGAAGGCTCCGGAAGCGGTATGGCTGAAATCCCGGAGCTTACCGATGCAATAACTGGCACGGTATTCGCATAACCTTCGTCGACTGGGGTCCGCGAAACGACTCCAAGAGAACACGAGGAACCGATAGAGATGCGGCCGCAAGAAAACAAAAAGACCCGCTCATCGCTTTTTATAAGCTCGACCCTTGGCCTTCTCGCCTTGGTCGCGCTGATGATCGCCGCGCCGACGCAGCATGCGCATGGCCAGACTCGCATCAAGGATATCGTCGATTTTGAAGGCGTCCGGGAGAACATCCTCGTCGGCTACGGCCTCGTGGTTGGCCTGAACGGCACCGGCGACGCGCTCGATAGCGCGATCTTCACCCGAGAAAGTCTGGTCGGCATGTTGGAACGTCTCGGCGTCAATGCCCGCGACGACAACCTCGATACCGACAATGTCGCCGCCGTTATGGTAACCGCGACCCTCCCACCCTTCTCCAAACAAGGCAGCCGTATTGACGTCTCCATTTCCGCCATCGGCGATGCCGAGGACCTGTTGGGCGGCACCTTGCTGGTGACCCCGTTGGTCGGCGCAGACGGAGAGGTCTATGCCGTGGCCCAGGGACCGGTCGCGACCGGGGCAATTTCTGCCGCAGGCGATGGACAGAGCGTTGTCCAGGGCGTCCCGACCAACGGCCGGATCGCCAACGGTGCAATCATCGAACGGGAAATCGCGTTCTCCATGGCATCCATGGAAACCGTCACCATCGCCCTTAAAAATCCTGATTTCACGACGGCACGACGGATCTCCCAGGCAATCAACGCCTTTATCGGCTTGCCGATCTCCCAGGCGAACGATCTGGCCTCAGTACGCATGATCGTTCCTGAAAACTACCGTGGGAACGCCGTTGCCCTGATCACGGATGTGGAGCAATTGCGGGTGACCCCGGACATTGCCGCCAAGGTGGTGATCAACGAGACGACGGGCATCATCGTGATGGGCGAGAATGTGCGGATCAGCACGGTCGCTATCGCCCAGGGCAACCTGACGATCCGGATCACGGAAACACCGCAGGTGTCGCAGCCTCAGCCGTTCGCGCAGACCGGCGAGACCGTCACTGTCCCGCGGACCCAGATCGAGATCGATCAGGATGAGGACAAGCAGCTTTCCGTCCTCGCCCAGAGCGTGACCCTCCAGGAATTGGTGGACGGGCTCAACGCCCTCGGTATTGGCCCGCGTGACCTGATCTCGATCCTGCAGGCGATCAAGGCCGCAGGCGCCCTGCAAGCCGAAATCGAAGTTCTTTAAGGAGCCGAATGATGCAAACCACATCCCTCGCCGACTCCGCCGCCGCAAGCGCCCAGGCTCAAACTGCCCGCACGAACGCCGCAGTGCAAAAGCTGCAGGCCGCTGGTGGTGACAAAACGGAAATCCGCAGTGCCGCCGAGGATTTCGAAGGCATCTTCATCAGCCAGATGCTCGGTCACATGTTCAAGGGTATGGAAAGCAACCCAATGTTCGGCGGCGGCCAGGCCGAGAACATCTATCGTGACCTGCTGGTCGACGAGTACGGCAAACAAATGGCCGGCACCGGCGGCATCGGCCTTGCCGACAACATCGAACGCCAGTTGATCTCTTTGCAGGAGGTACGTTGAAATGCCTGATCATTCCATCGTCGAGGCTTTCCGAGAGAGCATGATCGGGTTGATGAAGCTCTTGAATGAAGAGACCGTTTTGCTGAAGAAGCGCGAGTTCAAGACACTGGACAAACTCCAGGCCCGCAAGCGTCAACTGTCCCTCGCCTTCGACAAGCATCAGACCGCGGTACGCGCGCATCCGGAAGTGCTGGATGATGTACCGGATGGGGATCGGACAGAATTGCGGGAACTCTATCAGCGCTTCCGCTGCACTCTGTCGGACAATATGCTCGCGCTACGCTCCAGCCACGATGCCGCAGAACGGGTTGTGTCACTGATCATGGAATCCGTCCGCAAGCAGCGCGGCATCGATGCCGATGCTCCGACATTCGGAAAAACCCGGACCGGCTACGCGGCTTACACACCATTGGCCCAGCCGATGGCAGCAGTCAGTAAAAGCCTATAATCGAAGAGTGCTCACACGCCACGCTCAATGAGGCGCCTTCAGATCGATCGAGCTGTCAGGAAAGGGCTGACGCCCTGTCTTCGGCATCTTTTGCCGCTTCCTCGTTTCCTGCCTTGCCATGGAGCCGCGCGAGCAATTCAAAGCTTGCTACGTTGCCGGCATCCAGCGCAACCGCCCGTTCGGCTGCAACGATGGCATCGTCGTCGTTTCCAAGAGATTCGAACAACAGAGCCATTTCATTGAAGCTGTCGCTTTCCGCAGGCGCCTCCGCGAAAGCCGCCTCTAGCTCTGTGACCGCTTCGTCGCGCTTACCCAAACGTTTAAGCAGAACAGAGAGACGGCACCGCGTCCCGATATCTCCCGGCACGCGCTCCTTAACGGAAACGTAGCAGCGCTCCGCGATATCCAGTTCATCAAGCTCCATCATGACATTACCGAGCGTCACCATCGCCTCGATATTCTCATTGTCAGCATCGATTGCCCGATGCAGGAACTCGGCAGCGCTCGGCAGATCTTCCCGATCAATCTCAAGAACACCGCGCCAGGTCAGAAGCCGGCTATTGTCCGGGTCGTGGGAAAGACCGTCTTCAATCACAGAAATCGCATCGCCGATTTTTTTCTGCGCGCGATAGACCAAAGCAAGCGAGAGAAACGACTCACTGATTTCAGGATCGTTGGCAATCGCCTTCTTGAGCAATTCGGTTGCCGGCCCAAAATTACCCCGGTGCAATTCAAGTGTGCCGGCGTGGCAGAGATATCGGCCGGATTCCGGGTCGAGCTCTATAGCGGAGGTGAAAAAATCTGCCGCGGCATCGAGCTCGTCGCACTGCATGCAGAGCAAACCAGCAAGATCCAGCGCTTTATGATTCTGCGGATCCCGTTCCAGGATCTCGACATAGATATTGCGCGCCTCAACGACTTCGTCTGCTTCATGATGGCTGATACCGCGCTTCAGCAGCTCATTGATCGCGTCTTCATCACCCACGCCGGAACCCTCCATCGGAATACTCAAGTCCATCCTGTCAATTCGTAACATAGTTGGATCAATAGGGGAATTTTCGGAACCGCCCCTACATCAATTACTCTGCATCCATCCAGAAAAATGCAGCCCAGACATGAAACAAGGGCGCCGGACCTGCGGTCCTCGCCCTTTTTAACCAGAACAAAATTCGTTGCAGCCTCTACTCAAGGCTGCCGACCCAACTCAGATCAGAACGTCAACTTCCTGATCCGCACCGCCATTTGGAGACGACTCGCTATTTCCCACAGCACTCGCATCGGTATCCCCACCGCTGCCTGGAGTTTGCTCAGAAGCTTCAACAGGCTCCTGCACAAGACCGGCGCTTTTCTGGAGTTCTCGAACGACATGCTCTGGCGGAAATTGCTTCGTCACCTCGCCTGAGCGACTGTCACGAAGTTCAAAAATCACAGCTAGAGCTTCCGGGTCGAATCTGATCACCGGGCTCAGGTAAAAATCGGAAGACGCATTCTTGGGGACGCTGGCAGAATCAGAAATTGGCGCCTGCAGCGATGGCAACGGGACGGTTTTCGCAACTGACTGTGCGGCGGTCGCCCCGGAAAGGATCTCGACCATGACCATCTCCATTCTGGAGTAAATTAACCTGCCTTTTGTCGGCAACTTCAAATGTATATAACACCCGACAACAAGAATGTCGAGTCATTCGCAATTCATGGCGCAATTTATGAAAATTACGCTCGGCGAGCATAAACTTATACGCTTCAACAAGTTAGAAAAAATAATTTCTACATATTTACCTACGAATTTATATGTAATTAGCCAGTGAGAGCTGCCGCAGGGATGCCGTCGTCTGATAGGCAGCCTGGAGCTGCCCCTGAAGCAACTGAAATTCTGCCGCCGCTTCATAAGGGTCAACGTTTTCAACACCATCAAGCTGATTCGAAAGCAAGGTGTTGTCATCTTTATGCTGTGATTCTATGTCCGTCATACGTGCCTGAGTCGTACCAACCGACGCTATCATCAAGCCAATCTCATCGGCCGCTGCCTCAACCCGTGTCAAACCGTCGTCAACCAGGGCACGATAATCATTATCGAGACCCGCGGCGAAATCAACGTCGGCGAATGTTGCCAAAACCTCAAAGAGTTCCTCGAAGGTTGCATTGTCGTTGGCGAGCTCACCAAATTCCAGGCGCACGCCTTCCGCCGCATCGAAGGCAAACGGTTTAGTCTGCCCGGGTATAAGTCCTGCAACATTGTTCCAGTTTGCATCTGTCCCAAAATTGGTAGCCGACGCCGCGATGACGGCTGCCGAGTTACCGACAGCAAGCGCCGGGATTGCTGCAAAGGCCGCTGTTTTCAGAGTTGCGGCATCATCCACAGGCTGATTCGACACATCCGTTCCATTGAACAGATACCGCCCCTCGGACTGGGTGTTCAGAAGGCTCACGAGCTGATCAATGGCGGAATCCGCAAACTGCTTCAGCACCGGGGCCGTATCGTCGAACTTGCCTTCCTGCTGATTGATCAGCTCAACCCGCATTTGCTCGGCAAGATCCTGTATTCCGGTCAGAGCCGCTTCCATGATCTTGGTCCGCGTCCGCACCTGCTCGATGGTGCTGACGTAGGCCTCCTTGGTCTGGATCTCCTCACGAAGCTGGATCGAGACACGTGCTTCATCACCTCTCAGTCCACTGTAGATCTGTGAGATCTTCCCGGTCGAGACCTGCTCCTGCGCACGCGAGAACTGGTTCTGAAGGTTCAGGACCGTGTTCTGTGCCCGTAGTGACATTGTCAGGGTGGCGACACGCATCGTCTCACTCCTTCCTAACGAATAATGTTAACGAGTTCGTCAAGCGACTGCTGGACAGTCTGCAGGACGCGCGCAGAGGCCGCGAAAGCGGCTTCCAGTTCGATCAGTTTGGCGAGCTCTTCATCCGTATTGACACCGCTCTCGTCCCGATAGGTCTGTATCAGTGTGTCACGGAAATTCGTTTCGAACGTCAGCTGGCTTTCAAAGGTCGCGTGCTGGTTGGCTTGAAAACCGACCAGCTCGGCGGCAAAGCCTTCGATACTGTTATCAGTAGTCAGCCCGAAGCCGGCGACGAAAGTCTGGGTGTCCTGAAACACATCGAGCATGGCATTTGCGACACGGTGGTCACCGGAACCGATGGCAACATATGTGTTTGCTCCATCCGCTGTATTACCGGTAACGAGAATTGACGGCGTCGCGGTCACCAAGGCATTCACCTGAATGACTTCCGCGAACCCCTGCTCGTTGCCCAGCGCGTCAGCCGGAACGGCGCCACCGCCATCGACGAACAAGTTTACCACCGCAGTCGTGCCATTGATCGTGAAAGTGTCCAGATCGTTCGCCAGTTCATGCGCGAGAGTGTCCAGCTGATCCTGGGCTTCGACCAGAAGCGTATCGCGTACCCGAAGAAGTCCGGCCAATTCTCCGTCCTTGCCGGATACCTCGGACGAAATATCTGGGTTCGTGGCTGTGCCGGGAAGCCCGTCTTCTATCTGCAAAGGCTGACCAGCGGTCGTCGACGTGAAAAGAGACGTTTCCACGAAAGTGAGGGGGAACTTTGTGTCATCGAGCAACAAGCGGCTATCACCAGTCAGAATGGTCAGCTCGCCATTCGAGCGCTCAATCACATTGATGTTCATATACTGCGATAATTCTTCAACGAACTGATCGCGGCTATCCTCAAGATCGGCTGTTGTCAGGCCCTGGGTCTTGCGAGTCGCGATGGAATCATTGAGCGTCTCGATATTGTCCAGCGCCGTATTCACAAGATCGACGGTGTCGGCAATCTGCCGGTCCGCTTCTTTCCGCAGATTACTGATGGTCTGCGTGAGTTCCTGAAATTCGGCCGCCACACTTTCCGCCGCGCGCAGGACTTCAGCCTGGTTCGCTCCAAGCTCCGGAGCGATCGACAGTGCCTGAAGTTTTTCTTTCAGGTCCGTAATCTTGGAGGAAATTGAATCGTCATCACCCGGTCGTCCGAATGACTCGACCATACGCTCAAGAAAGCTGTCCAGAACCGTCAGCTCGGAAACGGTAGCCTGCTGAGAACGGATATCCTTCTGCAGGCCTTCATTGACGGTACGCACCACCACGCCAAGATCAACGCCTTGCGCCTGACCGCCGATGATACGGGTCTGGAGCTGCTGCGATTTCCGTGTGTATGTCTCGTTCGCGGCATTCGCCACGTTTTGGGACACCACATCGATTCGGGCCTGAGCTGCCGACAGGCCGGACGTTGCCGCGATTAGAGCGCTGTTAATTGACATGGTGGCTATCACCTCCGAAGTCTCATAGGCAAAGTGCCTCGAAAGTATGAAAGCAAGAAGCGGGCCAGCTTCAATTTTCAGATGCTGTCAGAAAGACTTTCAGATGGATCGCCGTTAGTGCAGCATCGGCGAATGTCGACTCAATCCAGAGCTACTGCGGTCCAGATCCTTCAGAACGCCCTCGCGCAACATAACGTGGGCCGGATCGGAGAAGCATTGCCTCTGTATGAGGCCGCAGCACCTCAGCTGCATGATTTGAGCCACTTCTGGCATTTTTACGGGCTGGCTCTTTTTCAATCGGGCGACGCAGCACAAGCCATAGATTGCTTTCGCCGTTCTCTCTTGCTCGCCCCCGGTGACGCCAACTGTATCAATCGGTTCGCTTGCATCTTCCTGTCTGGTGAAGATCCTGACGACGCGCTGTTCCAGTTACGGCACGCATTGGCGATAGCGCCCGATCATCCAGAGGCCTGGCGGAACATGGCCGAGGCGGAACGGCTCAGCGGCGATCCTTTCAACGCACGTGTCTCGCTCGAGAAAGCAATGGCTCTGCGTCCGGAAGAAGCAAGCTGGCAAATGTCTTACGCTGCTGTGCTAAATGATCTGGAACGGCCGGAGGAAGCACTGTCAGCGTTGCAGTTCCTCTCCACGGTTTCGATGCCAAATCCTGAATATTATTTTCAGGAAGCCCGTGCTTTCTTCGATGCTTTCAAGGCAAGCTCGGCAATTCTGTCCTACCGAAAAGCCTTGCTCATGACCCCTGGGGCAGCACAGGCATGGAACAATCTACAGCTGCTCGAACGAAGAGTTGGCCGCATGCAGGAAGGTGTCAAAAGCGCGACGCGAGCATGTGTATTGGAACCAGAAAATATAGGCTTACAACATGGCCTGACAGACGCTTTGTTAAGCGCCGGCGAAATCGCGCGTGGGCAAGCCCGCAACTTCTGGCGCCATCTGAAGCCGGAAATCCGGATCATACGCCAAGGGTTACCGGAAGAATGGGATGGTGAGCCATGCGGGGACGGGAAAGGCCTACTGATTTGCCACGAGCAGGGCATCGGAGATGAGATCCGCTTTGCCTCCTGTATTCCGGATATACAAAAACGCTTCGGTGGCCCCGTCTTTCTGGAAGCGGACAAACGCCTGACAGCACTCTTCGCGCGCTCCTTTCCAGGCGTGACGCCCATCGAGAAAATCCAGCGTTCGGATACTGAACCGCCAACAGCTCAATACGGACCGCTTGTCGAAGAACATTGCATCGGCCAGCACATGATGCTCGCCGATCTGCCATCAGCTGTCCGCCCATCTCTCGAAACCTTTCCAGGCAAAGCCGGGTATCTGGTGCCAGACAACGCGGAAACCACCTTCTGGAAAGAGCACTTTCGCAAAATCGGAAGCCTGCCTGCAGTCGGCATAAGCTGGCGCAGCGGGATGCGCAGGTCAGGAGCCCGGCATAACTATCCGGAGCTGAAAGACATCGTCCCATTGTTGGAAGCCGCCGATTTCCTGCCGGTCTGCCTTCAGTATGACGCTTCGGTCTATGAAACAGCAGCCATTCAGGCCTCTTCGGGTCGGCAACTCTATTTGCCTTCAGGGATCGACCAGAGGGATGAGTTGGACAGAGTGGCGGCAATGATTGCCGCTCTCGATCTGGTGATTTCGCCAAACACATCTGTACTGATGATGGCAGGTGCGGTGGGGACACCGTCGATCGGACTTCATTCCCAATGCGGTGCCATTTTCTTCGGTGCCGAGAGGGATCCCTGGTTTCCCGGGGAATGCAGTCTGGTAAAGACAGGCGACCGCTCCTGGCCGGCACTGATAGACGAGGCGGTTCCTCATCTGGTCCGGATGCTGTCAGGCGAGAACTAGCTGGATAAGCGGAGTTTGGTTGGCTGATTAGCTCGCCTCGGCAAGCCGGAACTGGTCTTGAAGGCCTTCCATGATCTGACGATTCACATTGATCATCGCCGTCAATTCAGCCTTTCCCTCAATAACAAGCTCAGTTTCCTGCGCTACCCAGCGGGCAAGTTGAATCAAGCTTTTCTTGAGCTGATCCGGGAGTGTGTTTCCCGGTTCGGACAAATCGCACAGGAACGCGTCCCAGACCTTCCCGTTCCACAGAGCCGCGTTCAACCTGTCCTGTAACGTGGCCGTATCTTCCTCTGCCTTTCGCAAGGCAGTCGTGACCTGCCCGAGCAATCGATATTCAATCTGCTGAGGGGTCTCCGTCTTGGTCTGAACATTCGAATATGCGGCATAGCCCTGACGCATTTTACGGCCCTCCAAGAACTACTGATCCGTTGCCTACTGGAACAGCCCCAGGAGAACCTGCGGTGCATTGTTGGCCACACTGAGAACCTGGACGCCGAGCTGCTGGCGCACCTGCAAAGCGGTGAGCTGCGCTGACTCGCGAGCAAGATCGGCATCAACGATGTTGCCGAGCCCCTCTTCCGTCGCATCGCTGACCTCGGTCAGGAATTCTGTCTGGAAATTCAAGGCCCTGGTATCGGCACCGAGCTGACCGAGCGCAATGTTGATAGTCGACTCCAGATTAGAATACTGAAACGTCAAAACGCTCTGCGCATTGGTTGCCGATGTCAGCGTAGCGCCGCCAAGCGAGTTGATTTCAGTGAGCAGATTTCGTGCCCGCAGGGTAATCGTGTCGTTGTTCAGATTCGACAGAGTATTCACCGCTGTCGAGGTATCGAGAACGTTCACCCCATTGAACACCGCGTTGGCAACGAAGTTTCGCGCCTGGGAAACCAATTCGTTGAAATCGTCCTGCAGAATGTTGCGCTGCTGCGTCGTAATACCTTCGTTCGAAAGCTCCGTCAGCTTTTGCCGGACGTCCGCGAGCAAATCCGAAATCGAGGTTGTACCGGCGAGCGCAACCTGGGCAATGCCCTTGGTATTGTTCAGACCTTGCTGAATGGCGCTCAAAGCGCGCAAGTCTCCCCGGATCCCCTGCGCGATGGCAAAGTTCGAAGCATCATCCTCGGCCCCGGTCACCTTCAGGCCGGTCGAGACCCGGTCCTGTGTCTTCGCCAAGAGGGAGTTGGTCCGCTCGAGATTGCGTAGCGCGACCAGAGCCTCCGGGTTCGTCAGAATCGAGTTGCTAACCATTTCCAGTGTTCCTTCTCTCTTCGCGTCGCCTCCGCCCTTCAGCTACCAGTCCATTTCTTGGACATGGTCTTTATTGCCGGGCAGGAACAGCGACGAACCACTGTCTTGGCCCATACATCGCAATTGTCGGGCCAACTCGAAGAGGAAGAGTAACTAATTGATTTTAAATATATTTATGTCAAAAAATTCAAAATGAGCTTGTTCTTGCAGCTCAGCGGCCTGCCGAAATCGGCATTTTTTGCAGCTGCACACAGACACTATTTACCGTGAGCGGAAGCCTTGAGGATTTTCGGTAATGCCTTTCCCGCTCTGGGCAAAGACACGTCGACCTCAAAGCGCTCAAGATTACCTGTCATTGGATGGCAGGATCCAAGCACAGCATCATAGCCATCGCTTAGGCGGAGATGACTCCAGCCCAGCCGGATGGTCGGCGTTCCTATTGAGGCCGCCAATGGAGAAACGGCGGTATCAACGGAAACTACGGCATCCAAAGCGGATAACATCGCTGCCACACGATCTAGCTCGTTTTTCTGATCTATGTCTTCAGGGTCATAGATGAAACAGTCAGAGATTTCCCGAGCAGCATCCAATTCTCCGGGCTGCAGATTGTAAATTAGACTGACATAATTTGCCGTTCGTGCGCCGAGCGCCTTTACCATGGCCTCTGGACGGCAATAGAGCTGATTGCGGAAGCCTCCGCTGATTCCACTACGCCAACAAAGCCCAACCCATGGTCCTTTTCCCAATTGCAAAAACCGGTTTCTCCAGTACTGCCGTTCCTCTGGATCAACATCAAAGATTCGAGCCGGTCCAGGTTTTGATCCGTCTTTTAGAAAGATACCGGGAAGAGAACCGGCGAGGATTGCGCAATCGAAAGTTCGTTCAGCAGTCAGTGCTCTGTAGTCGAAATACGGATCAGCATTTTCACGACCGAAAACTTGCCGCTCAACGAAATCAATGCCCCGGAAACTCCGTCTGAATAAAGGCAAATTCCTCTTATCGCACTCAACAGTTACCTCCGAACATCGCTCCGTCAGCTGAGGTAACATGGAAAGGTACATGTACTCGTCACCAACTCCCTGCTCGGCAGCGACAAGCAGGCGTCCTGGATTGCCGTCCCCCTCCCAGAATGGTGGTAAGCCAATTCGCTCCGAACCAAATCGAGCTGTTCGCCTGACCTCAAAATGCTTCCAGCCGACATCCAGGTTCCCCAGCGCGAATTCAACTTCCGCCACCATGATGTGAAATGCATCTTCACTTGGCGATACAACAAGCCCTCGGTACGCAGCGGCGCGTGCTGCTTGATGCCTGCCTGCGCGAAACAGTGCGTTGGGTAGATCGAATGTTGCCGTACTGTTACTTGGGTCGAGAACAAGCGCACGCTGGCTCTCACTGATTGAGGCATCAACTTCCAAATAACGCAGTAACTCGGAGCCCAAATGCGCCCACAATCGAGGATCAGCCGGAGCAACCCGGGTCGCACGACGCGCCCACACACTCCCGTTGACCGGGCCGCGGCCAAGCGCTTTGCTTTTCTGCAATCCGACGAGGTGAGGATACGGAGCGACCTTGTCCGGAGCAATCAGAAGGCATTTTCGAATGGCCAGCTCTGCTGCCTGCTCATCGCCGGTTGACGAGAACGCAATTGCTGAATGCAGATAAGGTTCAACACCAAGTGGCGACAAGCGTATCGCGTGGGAAAGTGGATGCAGCGCTTCATCTCTTGCACCGGAGCGCACAAGTATTGCGCCCAATCGCGCTTGAGCCTGACTATTTTCAGGAAAGAGGTCAGCCGCGTTCCAGGCCGCATTTTTTGACAGAGAAAAATCTCCACTCTCCTCTGCAACGCGGGAGAGATTAAGCCATGCGTCGATATTGTCCGGACCGGTCTCTACAGCTGACTGGAATGCCTGCAAAGCCCCTTGCCGATCGGACAGAGAGGCACGGACTGAGCCCAAATGGTTCCATGCCGGACCGCGTGAAGGACTAAGTTCGACCGCTTTTTCAAGCGGCTCAAGCGCCTCTTCAACTCTCCCGGTTTGAAACAGCAAGGTTCCGAAGAGATCAAGTGTAATTGCATGGCGAGGGAATTGTCCGAGTACTTCGCGGTACCCCGCCTCTGCTACAGAAAAATCGCCAGCTTGATGCGCATCAATAGACGTTTCAAGAAGCTTTGAAAGATAGTCCGCGCGTTGCTCAGGGGTCATTCAGCGTTCCAAGCCGGTCGCATATCAACTGAAACGCTGATAAATAGCCCCTTCCCGTTCAGGCTTGGTCCAGAATAGACCCCACAGCACCGGACGGCTTGGGCGCCGCTGGATTTTCCGTCGATTGAGAGGGCTTAAGCCCCTTCATAATGTCTCTATTCACGGCAACCAGGGAATCAATATCCCCCTCGCCTTCCAGCGCAATAGCAGTTTCCTTTGTTACCCAGATACCGAGACTGACAATTGCTGCGCGCAGGTCGCGAGGCAGCTGATTGCCAGCAGTTCCGCAATCTTCGACGAAGATATCCCAGACCTGCTTGTTCCAGTTCAGTGCCGACGCAACTTGAGCCATCTTTGTCGGATCATTCATCGCGCCTTTTTTGTTCTCAACGGCTTTGATCAACTCAGACGTAACCTGCGCCAACAAGCGGTACTCTGTATCGCGTGACGTTGCAGTCTGAGTGATGGTTTTTTTATAGGCGTCAATGCCGGACATCAATTACTCCCAGCCACTTCTGGCGCGCCAATTTTGAAAATCTCAGCCTCATAATTAATAAGGGCCTTACAGGTTTTCAAAGCTCTATAGAAGCGCTTTTCGTTCACGTCCTGAACCAGATTCAAAAGCGTCATCCGCACTTCTTTAAATGTTGTCGCTTCAAGAAAGCTCTCAACCAACTCAAGGAACATGCCACGATATTGATCGGGATCATCGTGATCCAGATACATTAATAAAATGGTAAAGTAGATACGTTTTGCCGGCGAGGTTGCATCCTCTTCCTGCATAATGTCTTTGCCCAAAAGGATCGTTGCTTCGTTCTGAAGGACTAAAGACGCGCCTTTTTTCCCGGCCACCATGACTGCGCCGTTAACGACGAACTTTTCACCCGGCTTCACATTGATTTTTAATGGCATTCTATGGAACCTGCGCAACCGACTTGATTGCATATCCATAACACTAAATCAGCAATTCGGAAAATGCGCTTCGTCACATCGCACGCGAGATTGAACAAGGCCTGAGAGATATCTCGGGAAAAATACTGAAGATATCGGCGAATTCCGGACAAAAAAAATCGGGGGAATTTCTTCCCCCGATTTCCAAGTAGGTTTGGTCCGCGATTAACGGAACAGGCCAAGCAGAGACTGCGGGCGCTGGTTTGCAATCCCGAGAGTCTGCGTGGACAGCTGCTGCTGCACCTGCAAAGAGGTGAGCCGGGCCGATTCGCGTGCCAGATCAGCATCGACCAGGTTACCAAGACCTTCATCGGTTGCGTCACGAATTTCCTCAAGGAACTGCGTCTGCAGATTGAGGGCGCGAACTTCCGCACCGAGAGAACCGAGCGCGGTATTCACGACGGACTCCAAATTGGAAAAGTTGTTCGCAATGACGCTCTGAGCGTTTGTCGCCGAGGTCAAGGTCACGATAGCGAGGCTGCCGACCTGAGTATTGACCGAACTCTGTGACGTCAGAGACAGTGTACCGCCAGCCAAATTCGAGAGCGTATTGATGTTCGTAGCACCGGATTCGATCAGGTTCACACCATTGAAGGATGCGTTGGCGATGAAGTTACCAGCCTGCGAAACCAACTCGTTAAAGTCGGACTGGAGAATATTCCGTTGCGCAGTAGTGATACCTTCGTTAGCCAACTCCGTCAGCTTGCCGCGGATGTCGGTCAAGAGATTGGAAATACCGGTCACACCGGCGATCGCAACGTTGCCGATACCCTTGGCACTATTCAGGCCCTGAGTAACCGCATCAATACCGCTCAACTCGGCCCGGATACCCTGCGCGATAGCAAACGTAGAGGCGTTATCGAGAGCACCCGCAACCTTCAGGCCCGTGGAAACACGGTTCTGAGTCGTATCAAGATTACGGTTGATGGAATTCAAGGTACGAAGCGCCGTGAATGCGGACGGATTCGTCAAGATAGAATTCTGAACAGCCATTTTGGCCTCCTCTTTCTAAGGACAGCGGAATTTGTTCCGCAGTAATTAGGGGGCAAGCCCCCAGAGCAAAACCCGCTTCTTTGAGCGGATAGGACACATTAACACACAAAAGAGTTGCTAAAAGATTAATCTCAGTGGGGGATTCGGCGCACACAGAGAGAACCTCTGGTTGCGTCATTTTAGGGCATTGAAATACTTAAAAATTTGCACCGGTGTCGGAGCTATGTCGGTCTGTGCGAATTATCGCACCAACCTATCGAGGGAATAGTGGAATTCGCGATAAGGATTCCGCATACAAAAAGGGCGGCCAAAGCCGCCCTTTCGTAAAAAAGTATTTTGAACTTGGCTTAACCAAACAGGCCCAGAAGGGTCTGCGGACGCTGGTTAGCAATGCCCAGTGTCTGCGTGGACAGCTGTTGCTGCACCTGCAGAGACGTGAGACGGGCAGATTCACGTGCCAGATCGGCATCAACGATGTTGCCCAGGCCTTCATCGGTTGCATCCCGGATTTCCTCAAGGAAAGCGGTCTGCAGGTTGAGGGCACGAACTTCCGCACCGAGAGAACCGAGCGCGGTATTCACGACGGACTCCAAATTGGAAAAGTTGTTCGCAATGACGCTCTGAGCGTTTGTCGCTGAGGTCAAGGTCACGATAGCGAGGCTGCCGACCTGGGTATTGACCGAACTCTGTGACGTCAGAGTGAGCAAGCCGCCGGCCAGGTTGGAGAGTGTGTTGACTGAGGCCGCACCGGACTCGATCAGGTTCACACCATTGAAGGCGGAATTAGAGATGAAGTTGGCAGCCTGAGAAACCAACTCGTTAAAGTCAGCCTGAAGAATATTCCGCTGCGTGGTTGTGATACCTTCGTTGGCAAGCTCGGTCAGTTTGCCGCGAATGTCAGCAAGCAAGTTGGAAATACCGGTGACACCGGCAATTGCAACGTTACCGATACCTTTGGCATTGTTCAGGCCTTGGGTAACCGCATCAATGGCCTTAAGTTCGGCCCGGATACCCTGCGAGATGGCAAAGTTGGACGCGTCGTCCAGAGCACCCGCAACCTTGAGGCCCGTGGAGACACGGTTCTGCGTGGTGTCGAGGCTGCGGTTGATGCCATTCAGGGTGCGAAGGGCAACAAAGGAAGACGGATTGGTCAAAACAGAGTTTTGGATAGCCATTTTTTCAAGTCCTCTTTCTAAGGGCTCAGGTTAAGTCAGCTTTTTGCTGACAGCGGGCATTGCCCACGAACCTATAATCTACATTTGCCTAAATGTTGTCAATAAAGAATTTAAAATTGTAATTAAATTGTTTTTTTTGTTTGATATCAGAAGATTAAATAGAAAATTCAGCCGCACGTCCAAAAATCTCATCTTGAAAAAGACATCGAACCCCGCACCATTTCTCCTTCATGTCGCTTGTTCCCCCATATGCAAAAACCGGTGCATGAGCCTCCTCCATACCCGGAAAATCCTTCCCTCTCGAGGAAATCACGCGCCCGCCTTTCATGGTCAAAGAAGCCATACCCGGCAATTTCTGCCGGAAATCTCTGGCCCGCTCTTTGCTTCTACCTCTGCGGAACAACACGCGAGGGCGAAACATGTCTCCCGTATCAACGACTAACGATCCAACGATCGGTTACACAGGTAAGCTTGGAAATGGATTAGGCTTTGATCCGATCGCTGCCCGTAATCCTGATCGCCCGAAGTTCAGGCTCGATGACTATAACGAAGCGACTGAGCCGCGGGAAACCAAGCCCTCCCACGCGACAAGCAATCGATCTGAGCGGGATCCCAAAATCGAAGACACGCGGGATCATCGCCAAACAAATAACGCCACCGAAAAACAAACCGGTGCAGCGGGCGCAACAGCAGCAAACGCGACACAAGACAAGGCGGACACGAAACAAACCAATACAAAAGTGCAGACGAGCGCTGCTGAGACCAACACGACTGAGACCAACACGGCAGAGGCCAACACCGCTGAGACCAACACGGCTGAGACCAACACGGCTGAGACCAACACGGCTGAGACCAACACGGCTGAGACCAACACGGCTGAGACCAAGAACAGCACATCGGCAGATAATGCCGGCTCTGTAAAAAAGCCCGTTAAAGACCAGCCGACGGATACATCAACGCCATATGCAGAAGGTGCGACTGATGAGAACGCAGCGGGTGCGGCCGACGCTCCTCTCTCGGCAGAAGCCGGCGTTACAGCACCGAGCACGCAAACCGAGGGCTCCGCACCGGAAGTAATCGCAACGTCTGTTCCGGAACCAAAAGTCGCTCAGGCTTCTTCCACGACTGCGGCCGCAGTGGGGAACAAGCCTGATAATGCGATCACGGACGACGCACAGGAACAGCTCACAGCGGCCACAGCCGAGAAGAACACCTCTCAGAAGGCGACCGCAACACCTGCGGCCACCACGTCCCGGGACCCGAAGCTCGCCGCACTTGAGAAACTGACCCAAACCGGCCAGAGCACAGCAGCCACGACACAGAGCGCTGTATCTGTCGATGATACGACGACCTTTAAATTACCCGTCCCATGGCCTCCGCAGGCGCAGTCGGACGCATCCCAGGACAATAAAGGCGCTCCCGGCCAGACAACGGCAGCGTCACAGAAAGCCGTGAATCAGTCTCAGGTCTCTGCTCCGATACAAACCAATCAGGCAACTATGGCTACGGCGCAGACCGCAAGCGTACCAGCCGATGCTGAAATAGGCCGTCCAGACGAAGGCAGCAAGCAAGCGGCTATATCCTCAGCAACCAAGACCGCCAGAGAGACCATTCCAAAAATAGAGATCGTCTCCCAGACGCCGGCCAAACCTGCCGCCGTAGCGGATACGGTCCTAATCGCCAACAATCGCACATCCTTGGCAGAAGGATCGGTCAAACAGACCGCTCTTCCTACCCCCAGTGAAACGATTGCGGCTGCAACGGCCCTGAACAGCCGTCCTGCGCAATCGAACGCGCTCGGCGGATCCAACGTGAAACGCAGCAATGCCGTGACGGCTTCAAACGAGAACACTGGTAATGGTGCGAAGGCTGCGGCTGGCCAGGGTCAGCCTAATCCGGCTATCATCAGCCAAACCAGCCAGACAAACCCGGCCACAGCGGCAGTCACAGCCGTTGCGCAGGGTCAGGTTACTGCCTCGACACCTGAACAACTGGCATCTGTCCGACAGCAATCATCCTCTACTCAGCGTGCGCAAGCCGACCCGACCGGCACAACGTCGAGCACATCACGGGCAGCCGATCTTCCGGCCCAAGGCACCAGTAGTGGTTTTGCCGACTCACTGAGAACGGCTTCGGCCGACCGTATGGCGGCCACCCAGGACCGGCAGACTTTGCCCACTCCAGCGACCGAACAGGTCAAGGTGAAGCTGATCAAAGCTGCCCAGGGCGGGCTCGACAAAATCAAGATCCAGCTCAACCCGTCAGAACTCGGCAAAGTAGAAGTTCGCCTCGAAATCGGCTCTGACGGCGCCATTCGGGGAACCGTAATCGCCGACAAGCCGGAAACCATGGAACTTTTGCAACGCGATGCGAAGCAATTGGAACGGGCCTTGCAAGACGCAGGACTCAAGACCGGTGGCGATAGCCTCGACTTTCAGATGAGAGGCGGCGGCACCAACGAGAGGCAACAACATGCAGGCTCCGGAAACGGGCCCCTCTCGCAAGATGGCGGTGACCTTGATGGCAGCGACGAGCAGCCGGCAACGGACACCACCGGTTCGGAACACGACGGTATCGGCGACGACGGGTCGCTGAACCTGGTAGCCTAGGAGGCTGATGACATGGTGGACGCAGTTTCAAGCACAAGCAGCTCCAGCATCTTTGCGACGCAGCAGACAACCGAGGAGCGCCTCGAAGATGAGCGCGCCCAGTTTCTGACGCTGTTTCTGACCCAGTTGCAGAACCAGGATCCGACCAGCCCGATGGATACGAACGAGATGACCAACCAGTTGGTCCAGTTCACCGCCGTCGAACAGCAGATCGAGACCAACAAGTCCCTGGCGTCTCTGGTTTCCGCGCAGGCTGCAAACACGAATGCGTCGGCGGTCAACTATATCGGCGAGCACGTGATCTTCAACGGCAACAACACCAACCTCACCGATGACGGTGCGAGCTGGGGTTATCTGCTTGAATCCGAGGCTGACTCGAACACCGTCAACGTCTTCAACGCGGCTGGCGATCTGGTTTATTCGGAACAAGGTCAAACCAGAGCGGGCGAGCGCTTTGAGTTCAACTGGGACGGCACCGATGCGGATGGCGAGAAGCTTCCGAACGGCCCCTACTCTATTCAGATAAATGCACTCGACTCCGACAACGAAGGCGTAACAGCCGAGGTAGAGGCGGTCGGTCTGGTAACCGGTGTTGTTACCGGCGCAGAAGGACCGAGCCTGATGGTCGGAAAGATCATCGTCGAGATGAATGAAATCACACGCGTTTCCGCCGTCTAAGGCGGAAGGACCGGGCGGCCATAGAGAAGCCCCCGGCCACGATGCCAGACCGGCATCATCGGTAGAACCGGCCAGCGGGTCATACCCTGGTCATGTGAATGGAGATTAAACATGAGTGTTACCGGTGGACTTTTTGCGGGTGTTGCGGCGATCGCGTCGCAAGCAACCGCATTCGGGATTATCTCTGACAACATCGCGAACTCGCAGACCGTCGGCTATAAAGAGACGCAAGCGCGCTTCCAGACGCTGGTCACCCGCAGCCCGTCCGCGACGGCCTTCACACCAGGCGGCGTACAGAGCAAGCCGCTGACGGACCCAAGCCGGCAGGGCCTGCTGCAGGGCACGACCAGCACGACGGATATTGCCGTCGACGGCAATGGTTTCTTCGTTGTCAATGGTGCGGCGGATCCAGGTTCGGACGATGAGTATCTGCTGACTCGGGCCGGTGCGTTCAATACGGATGAGAACGGCCGTCTGGTCAACACTGCCGGTTATTATCTGCAGGGCTGGCGCACCGATGTCTCGGGCAATATTGTAAACCAGGATACACGCGACCTGCTCACCAGTCTGGAGACAGTTGACCTGTCCCAGTTCGGCCAGATCGCAAACGCTACGGACGATGTAACCATAAACGCCAACCTGCCTGCCGGCGCAACCACCGGTGAATCGGTTGTCACCAACATCACGATTTTTGACTCCCAGGGCTTCGACTATCTGCTTCGGACCACCTGGACAAAAGACGCTGCCGCAAACACCTGGGACTATCGTTACGATCTGATCCAGAACCCGGGCACGGCTACAGCCGTCTCCGTCTCGATTGGTGGCGGTTTGCACACCATGGTGTTTAACACCGATGGCAGCCTGCGGGCAGTCGACGGTGTCACCCCTGGCGCAACCAACGAAGCCGCGACTGAGACATTGACAATCAGTGCGGGCCAATTCAGCCGTGCTGTTGACCTCAACACGATTACCCTTAACTGGGGTACATTCGGCCAACCGACCGGCATGTCTCAGTTCAATGGAGAATTTGAAACCTCACTGCTGAACCAGGATGGGTCCGGCCCGTCAGCACTGACAGGCGTTTCGATCTCGGAGGACGGATTAGTCGCGGCAAACTTTGCCAATGGACAATCTAGAAACATCTACCGATTACCACTTGGAACAGTTCCCTCAGCGACGGAACTAGTCTCCCTGAACGGTAACGCATACGGGGTCACATCAACCTCTGGCGACATTGTCCTCAGCATTCCGACGAATGGTGGCACCGGGCGGGTTCAGTCGGGTGCCCTGGAGAATTCGACCACCGACATCGCAACCGAGTTTACTGACTTGATTGTGACGCAGCGCGCCTATTCCGCTGCAACCCGTATCATCACAACCGGTGACGAACTGCTGGACGAAATCATCCGTATCAAGCGGTAAACGGCCCTTCAGTTCACTTTCTACCGATTTTCTTTTGCCCCGGCTTTTTGCCGGGGCTTTTTTTTGTTCTACGCCATTTCGGAAAGCGCTGGGTCTTAAGGATTTTTTAGGGAGCGGCCAGTATTTTTGAACTACCGGCATTTTCATGATGCGTTGAAAAGATGACCGCAGACAAACATCAGGACAAAAAATTGAACGCAAACTCAGCAGAGCCCGTTCAGACATCCGACGACCCGTTTGCTCAATTGCCACCGGCCAGCACCAAGCGCTGGGTCGTCAGCCGAAAAGCGCAGGTCGTACGCGCTGTTGAAGACGACCTGATAACGCTTGAACAAGCCTGCGCACGATACAGCCTCAGTCATGAGGAATTCGCGAGTTGGCGGCAATTGATCAAGGCACACGGAACCCGGGCCCTGCGCGCCACGCGTGTCCAGGACTATCGTCGCGCGTCCAGGCGGCTCCGGTCAGAGAGCTGAACCCGTTTTCAGAGCCTCGATCTCAGCCGCGATCTTTCTGAACATTTTGTTCCATTTCTCCGATTGCCGTTTCACGAAAAACCGGACACTCGGGAACCATGGGCATCGGCCGTTCTTGAAATAACTGTCCGGTATCGGGAATGGCCGAAACTCAACGGTCTCGACACCGAGCGCGCCGGCCATGACCGCAACCGATGTCCCCGGACTCACAACAAGATCCATGCAGCTTGTGAGGGCAGCTGCTTTCTCAAGCTCCATCTTGAGATCCACGTCGTCCCAAGCGACCAGATCAACACCAAACTCCGACTTCACAATGTCGAATTCCTCAGGTTTGGGATCATATTGCAGATTCACATAGGTTACGCCGTCCACATTCATAACCGGTCGCATATCTTCGATTGTCGAATAGTGTTCATCTCGGTAAGCGCCTGCCAGGCCACTACGCCAGCATATTCCAACATAAGGCCCAGGCCCGGCCTCTCTCAGACGTTCTTGAAACATTGAGACCAAACGCGGATCCGGCTTGAGATAGCCGGAATGCATTGGAAAACTCTCTTTGCTGTTCCTGAACAAGCGCCCAAGCGTTCCGAACGGGCAGGCAATATCGAACGGCTCAACACCTTCTTCCGCTGGCCAGTATTTGGCCGGAACCACCCGAACTTGCGGAAAGGAACGTTGAAACAGCGATACGAGGCGGGGCGCGCATTCCACGACCACTTCACCACCTCGCGCAACCGCCTCTGGAATCATGCTCGCGAACCGTATCTCGTCACCGATGCCTTGCTCCGCATAAAGCATGAGCCGAGCGCCCTGAAACGGATTTCCATTCCAGAGTGGTTGCGAGAACTTTCGCCAAGGCACCCC
This sequence comes from Nisaea nitritireducens, assembly GCF_014904795.1. GTDB lineage: Bacteria > Pseudomonadota > Alphaproteobacteria > Thalassobaculales > Thalassobaculaceae > Nisaea > Nisaea nitritireducens. The sequence continues at coordinate 68,531 of NZ_JACZFS010000009.1, read as the reverse complement.
CTTGTTTGTTGCGACCATGCGCCATTCACAGTGGAACCAAGCTTCCTCCCAGAGCCCCTGACGCAGCAAGATAACACCGAGATTGTGATGCGCGTGCGCATTCTCCGGATCGATCTCCAACGCTCGACGAAAGTAGTAGCCCGCCTGCTTATAGTCGCCGAGATCGCCAAGCATCGTCGCCATGTTGGTCATGGCCTCCGGAAACTCAACGCCTGCTTTCAAGGCCTTGCGGAACGAAATGAGTGCTTCGGTCCGGCGCCCCAATCTGGAAAGCACACTTCCGATATTATTATGGATGGCACCATCTCGAATGCCCCATTTGAGCGAATTCCTGTAACAGGTCAACGCTTCTTCATATTCTTTCATTGCCTCGTAGATTGTCCCGAGATTGCTGGAAATCATCGGGTTTCTCGGATCCAATGCGAGTGCCTTCTTCATCAACTCGGCGGCAACTGGCAATCTCCCCATATCGCGCGCGATGAGAGCGATACCGTGCATTGCATACACGTCGTCCTCGTTCTCGTTCAGGATTTCCATGAACAATTTACGGGCAGGCTCAAGCTTCCCGGCAGTCAGCAGGTGCGTCGCCTTGTTCGCCAATGTGATATGGCGCGATCGCGAGATATCCACCGCACCCTTTGACGGCAATCCGGGTTCGGAAGGCCCGGACACCTGTTTCCGAGATTCAGATTTCGCCATTCTTATTGCTCCACGGCGCTCGCTACGAGCCAATCAGATCGGGAATCGAACATTCGCGCTCAATATTTCCTTAACCAATACCACAACTTCCTCCGCTAATTAATTGTTCTCTTTCGATTCATTGTCGGATATATTCACTAGGCAGTTTTTGCCCAGAAGGTTCTTTCAATTTTCGAAAGATACATATAAAATGCAATGTATTCGCGAGAACCTCCCGGGTTACTTTCGGGCACCTACTGTATGCAATTGCGGGGATTATAACCCATGAATCCTCTCGTAGACTTGATTCGTAATCTCGGCCCTATCCGTATCGCCGCCCTTGTCGGAACGGCAGTGGCGGTGCTCGGGTTCTTCATCTTCCTCGCCTCCCGCCTCTCGACCGGCGGGATGTCCTTGCTTTATGGCGATCTCGATCCAGCCGACAGTGGTGCCATCGTCAAGGAACTTGAGGCCCGCAATATCCAGTACGAACTGAAGGCTGGCGGCCAACAGGTTTTTGTTCCCGGAGACGAAGTTCTGAAACTTCGCGTTACGCTCGCCGAGCAGGGCGTACCCGGCGGCGGAACCATGGGCTACGAGATCTTCGACAAGTCCGACGGTCTCGGCACAACCAATTTCGTTCAGAACGTGAATTTGGTCCGCGCGCTTGAAGGCGAGCTCGGACGGACCATCGGGGCGATGAACAATGTCCGCGGCGCCCGGGTCCATCTCGTATTGCCTCAGCGCGAACTCTTCAGCCGCGAGCGCCGCAAGCCGAGCGCATCCGTGGTGCTTCAGGTTCAGGGCGCCGGCCGCCTTGGGCGCGAACAGGTTTTGGCGATCCAGCATCTGGTCGCCGCCGCAGTTCCCGATATGGAACCGCAGAACATCTCCATCCTCGATAGCCGGGGCCAGCTGCTGGCTCGGGGCACCAACGAAGAGGATGGCACCCTTCCCGGTCAAAGCTCCGAAGAGATGCGGCTGGCCTTTGAGAACCGCGTGCGCGGCTCCGTTGAAGAGCTGGTCGAGCGCATCGTCGGCCTCGGACGCGTGCGGGCAGAGATCAGCGCTGATATCGATTATGACCGTTTTACGGAACAATCAGAGATCTACGACCCGGACAGCCAGGTCGCCCGTTCAACGCAGACCATCGAAGAGAGCGAAAGCACCCAGGAACGGAATAAGCAGGACACGGTTTCGGTAGAAAACAACCTCCCGGAATCCGAGGCTAACGCCGGCGAAGGTGATCTTTCTGCCCGGTCTGAATCCGCCCGGACCGAGGAAACGGTCAACTTCGAGATCAGCCGCACGGTCCGCAATCGCGTCAAGGAAGCCGGTGAGATCCAGAACCTTTCCGTCGCGGTCCTTGTCGACGGGCGCTATGTCGAGAATGAGGACGGCGACAAGGTCTACCAGCCGCGGACAGCGGAAGAGTTGGAACAGATCGCCACGCTCGTGCGCTCCGCTGTCGGCTATAACGGCAGCCGTGGCGATACAGTCGAAGTCGTTAACATGCAGTTCGTCAAACTGGAGCCGCTTGACCTTGGCGACGGGTCGCTGCTGTTCGGCATTTCCAAGGATGAATTCCTGCAACTCGCAGAGGTTCTGGTTCTGGCCGTTGTCGGACTCCTCGTCATCCTGCTGGTCGTACGCCCCGTCTTGACCCGCCTGTTTGAATCCATGCCCACTACGCTTGCCGCCAGTGGCGGGCCCGGCGGCATGATTGCCGGTGCGGACGCCATCGCCCAATTGACCGGCCCCGGGGCCACTGCCGATATGGCAGAACTTCTGGAAGGCGAAGACGAAGAGGAAAGCCTGCTCGACCAGATGATCGATATCAATCAGGTCGAAGGACGGGTTCGCGCGTCGTCTCTGAAGAAGATCGGCGAGATCGTCGAAAAGCATCCGGAAGAAGCTGTCGCAATCATCCGCAACTGGATGTACCAGGAAGCAGGCAATGCCGGAGGTGGCGGTTGACGGCCATTAAAAACGCTTTCGCTGCGCCATGCCTAGCGGGTTGGGCAGCATGACAACGCAAAAATCACGCTTCCTGTTCGACAATATCTTCGACGAGGAATATCAGGAGAAGATGCGCCGCGCGGCAGAGGCCGCGCGAATGGCGGAGCTTGAAGCCGATGAACACGCACCTCCGACCTACAGTCAGGAAGAGGTCGACGAGGCCAAGGAAGCCTCCTATCAGCTTGGTCGGCAGGAGGGTATGTCCTCCGCCATGGCCTCTATCGAGCAGCAAGTCGCCGTTTCGCTTGAGGGTGTGCTGAGCAAAGTTGGCGAACTCAATCAGGTCCATCGCAAATGGACTTCTGAAATGCAGCGCGACGCAGTCCGCCTGTCCGCCACAATCATGCGCAAGATGGCACCGGAACTGACGCGCGGCACGGAATTGCCGCAGATCGAGCATGTTATCAATCAGGCGTTCCAGTTTCTGACCGAGCAACCGAAGGTGATGATCCGTGTCGCCGCCGAGCTGGAAGCACCGCTCCGCGACAAGGTTCAGCTGATGGCATCCCGTGTTGGCTACGAGGGCGAAGTTGTTCTGGTCGGTGACCCGGAACTCGTCGCAACCGACTGCCGTGTCTCTTGGGCAGCGGGCGCAGTTGAGAGGGCACTGGACGAGACCTGGGGTGAGATTGACGAAATGGTGGAGCGCACCCTTTCCTCCCTGCCCGCCCGTTCCGATATCGGCTCCGATATGCCGCCGGACATGGCCTCAGAAGCCGAAGTCGACGATCAGGTGGTACCTGAAGACCTGTCTGACCCCACTGAACTCACTGAAACTGAACTCACTGAAGATGCGGCATCCGATGAACAGATTGCGGACGATGCGCCCGCCCTCGACCTGTCCGACGCGGTCCCGGAAACACCTGAAGAGGGTGTGGACGCGGACGGCGATCCCATCGAAGCTGAACTGATCCAGAACTAGCGCCGCCAGGCCGCCAGAGGAGAACGATATGTCCGACGAAAGCGATGTCGATTTCGAAGATCTCGAAGAATTGGATATGGCCGCCGCCATGGAGCAGCAGGCCGCAGAGGAGCCCCCGGAAGTTGTCCCGGAGGAATCCCGTCAGCAGATCAGCGCGCGAGAACTTGAAGCCGTCTACGATATCCCTGTGCAAGTCTCCGCCGTGCTGGGCAAGTCCAGCATGCAGGTCAGCCAGCTCCTCAAACTCGGTCGTGGTGCTGTTGTCGAACTGGACCGCAAGGTTGGCGAGGCGATCGACATCTATGTGAATAACCGTCTCGTGGCCCGCGGAGAAGTCGTGATTGTCGACGAACGTCTCGGCGTGACCATGACGGAAATCATCAAATCCGACAGAAGCAGCTAAGCAGCGAGATCAGGAAAAACTGATGGCAGATCGCGCGACTGTAGAGAATGGCGGAGTCCGTCCGCGTCCCGCCCGCACCAGAACGTTCGACGTTCCGGCGAGCGGGCGCACTATCGATTTTGCCTTGATCCTGGGACTTTCGGTCGCTTTCGGACTGGTTATAACAGCGCTGATCCTCGGCGGTTCGGTTGGCTCTTTCTACAATCTGCCCGCAGTCCTGATTGTTCTCATCGGCACCTTTGCCGTGACCCTTGTCTCCTACAATATTTCCGAATTATTCGGAGCTATCGGCGCTGTTTTGGCAACGCTGCTCCCGCAGCGACATGACCCGCGGCTGGCTGGCGAACGATCGCTCAATCTGGCGGCGATCGCACGCGACAACGGAGTCCTGGCGCTTGATGCCGTCATCCCTTCCGTCGATAGCGAGCCGTTCCTGCAGCGCGCCGTCGCCATGGCGGTAGACGGCGCCACGCCGCACCAGATCGATCAGGTCCTGGCTCAGGAAATCGATGCCATCCAGGACATTCGCCACCGCCATGCCGGCGTGCTGCGCCGGGCCGCTGAAGTCTCTCCGTCCATGGGGCTGATTGGCACTCTGATCGGCCTCATTCAGTTGCTCGGCAACCTGAACGATCCGGGCTCCATCGGGCCGGCCATGGCTGTTGCCCTGCTGACAACCTTCTATGGCGCCATCCTCGCCTACATGGTGCTGGCACCTATTGCGGCAAAGCTGGAGCGCAACGCGGAAGCGGAACTGCTCGAATGCGAGATCTACCACGCTTGCGCGATGTCGATCGCCCGGCAGGAGAACCCGCGGCTTCTTGAACGCATGCTGAATACCAAACTGCCGCCCTCGCAGCGGCTCGACTATTACGAATGACGGATACGGGCGGCCGGAGACAGTCGCCCAAACAGGAGAATTGACAGATGCGATTGCTGATCGTCGGCACACTTGGCGGACATATTAGCGCAGCCGGTCAGATCGCCCTGAAAAAGGGCGCGAAAGTCAGTCACCTGGACAATGTCGAGGGCGCGATGCATGCCCTGCGCAGCGGCCAAGGCGCTGACCTTGTGATGATCGACGTGGCCCAGCCGGTGGCGAAGCTGCTCCGGGCGATGAATCAGGAGCACATCAACACGCCGGTTGTCGCCTGTGGCCTCGAAAATGATTCAGATGCCGCCGTCGCCGCGATCAAGGCCGGGGCCAAGGAATATATCCCGCTGCCTCCGAACGCCGAACTGATTGCCGCCGTCCTCGCAGCCGTTACCGAAGAACAGAGCTCGGTGATTTTCCAGGACCCGATCATGGGGGCGGTGCTCAAACTCGCCGACCAGATTGCCCCGTCCGATGCCAGCGTTCTGATCACAGGCGAGTCCGGAACCGGTAAGGAGGTCCTTGCCCGCTATCTGCACGAGAAGAGCAAACGGTCGGACAAGCAGTTCGTTTCCGTTAATTGCGCCGCGATCCCGGATAATCTGCTGGAATCCGAATTGTTCGGCCACGAAAAGGGCGCCTTCACCGGCGCCGTTGCCCGGCGCGTCGGCAAGTTCGAGGAAGCAAACGGCGGCACCCTGCTGCTCGATGAAATCAGCGAAATGGATATCCGCTTGCAGGCGAAACTCCTGCGCGCCATCCAGGAACGTGAAATCGACAGGGTTGGCGGCAATCAGCCGGTCAAAGTGGACATCCGTCTTCTTGCAACTTCCAACCGGGATCTCGAGCGTCACGTCCGGGAAGGCAATTTCCGCGAGGATCTGTATTTCCGCCTCAATGTCTTCAATCTTCAGCTTCCCCCGCTGCGCCAACGCCCGGCGGACATCAAGCTGCTTGCGACCCATTTTGCGAAAAAATATGCCGAAGCCAACGGTGTAGCTGAACGGTCACTGAGCGACGAGGCAATTGCCCGGCTGCAGGGCCATCACTGGCGCGGCAACGTGCGTGAGCTGGAGAATACCCTGCACCGTGCCGTCCTGCTTGCCTCCGGCAACGAGATCGGCGCTGATGCAATTATCCTGACCGGCGAGCAAATGACGCCCGCCGCCCAGGAAGCTCCGCCATTGCAGGCGACGCCAGCACCCCAGCCGATCACGCCTCCGGCTCCCAATACGTTCCAACCGGCATCTTTTGACGAGCCGGAAGCGACTCCGGCAGCGCCGGCAGCTCCGCCTCCGGCCGCTGCCCCGGCGCAAGAAAGCGAAGCTGGCGGCGGAGATCTCGTCGGACGCACCGTTGCCGATGTCGAGCGCCAGCTCATTATCAATACGCTCAGCCACTGCCTCGGCAACCGGACCCATGCCGCCAATATTCTCGGCATCTCTATCCGGACGCTGCGCAACAAGCTGAAAGCCTATTCCGAGGAAGGCGTCAATGTGCCGCCACCGGGCGAAGCGGACCGGGCACCGGCCTGAAGTGCGATCTAGACCGCATCAGGCAATCTGCAATGAAGAAACGGGAACGCGCGATGAGAGGCATTGAATGACCGACGCCTCCAATCAGGCTCCGCAGCCGGAGGGCGGTGGCGGCGGCTCCGGGACTGCGCTCCCGTCCTTCAGTCTGGATAGCCTTAAGGCTGCGGCTCATCGGGGCGATATCTATCTTGCCCTCGGCGTGATCGGCATACTCGCGGTTCTAATCCTGCCGGTTCCGACAATGTTGCTCGATATCCTTCTCGGGATCTCGATCGCCTTGTCCGTGATCATTCTGATGACCGTGCTGTTCATCGAAAAACCGCTTGATTTCAACGCTTTTCCGACGATTTTGCTGATAGCCACCATGCTGAGGCTATCGCTTAACCTGGCCTCGACGCGGCTGATCCTGGCCGACGGGCATACCGGCACGGACGCGGCCGGCGATGTCATTCAGGCTTTCGGCGGCTTCATGATGGGCGGCAACGCCGCTATCGGGATCATCGTCTTCTCGATACTGGTGATCGTGAACTTCATCGTCATCACAAAAGGTTCTGGCCGTATCGCGGAAGTCGCAGCCCGGTTCAGCCTCGACGCCATGCCCGGCAAGCAGATGGCAATCGACGCAGATCTTTCCTCCGGCCTGATCAATGAGGATCAGGCCCGGAACCGGCGCGAGGAACTGAGCGCGGAGAGCACCTTCTTCGGTGCCATGGACGGTGCGTCCAAATTTGTCCGCGGAGACGCCGTCGCCGGCCTGCTTATCACCGTGATCAACGTGATCGGCGGGATGGTCATCGGCATCGCCCAACAAGGGATCAGTTTCTCCGAGGCCTTTTCGACCTATACGCTGCTCACTGTCGGCGACGGTCTGGTCAGCCAGATCCCGGCCCTGATCGTCTCCACCGCCGCCGGTATGCTCGTCACCAAGGGCGGCACCACCGGCACCACGGAAAAAGCCGTATTCGGTCAGCTTGGCGGCTATCCTAAAGCACTGGCTCTCTGCGCCGTTCTGCTCGTCATCCTGTCTCTGCTACCGGGCTTCCCGACATTTATCTTCCTGTCGCTCGCGGCGGCTGTCGGCGGCCTGGCCTACATGATTTATAGCGGGCACGAGAAGGCTGCGGCAGAGGTCGTACAGCGCGAAGCGGATGAAGCCGCCGCACCGCCGCCGGAAGAGCCCATTTCGGCCGCACTGCATATCGATCTTGTCCGGCTCGAACTCGGCTATGGCCTGCTGCCTCTGGTCAACGAGACCACCGAAGGTCAACGTCTGACGGATCAGATCCGGGCCCTGCGCCGGCAGCTCGCCGTGGAGAGCGGCTTCATCATGCCGCAGGTCCGTATCCAGGATAACCTGCAGCTGCCGGCCAACACCTACGTCATCCGGGTCAAGGAGATCGAGGTCGGGCGTGGTGATATCCGGCCGAACCGCCTTCTGGTCATGGATCCCGGAGGCAACCCGATCGATCTTGCCGGCACAGACACACGCGAGCCGACTTTTGGCCTGCCCGCAATGTGGGTCGGCCCGGAACAACGCGAAGAAGCCCTCTTCAAGGGCTATACGGTAGTCGACCCTTCGACCGTGGTCACCACACACCTGACGGAACTGATCCGCGACAACATGCGCGATCTGCTGTCCTATACCGAGACCCAGAAGCTGCTCGACGAGTTGCCGGACCAGTACCAGAAGCTGGTCACCGACGTGGTGCCGTCCAACATTTCCGTAGGAGGCCTGCAGCGCATCCTGCAGAATCTGCTGAGCGAACGTGTCTCCGTCCGTGACTTGCCGACCATCCTGGAAGGTGTTTCCGAAGCGTCCACCTTCACCCGCAACATCACCTTGATCACCGAGCATGTGCGGACCCGCCTCGCCCGGCAGATCAGCGAGCAGAATACTGCGGACGATGGCGTTATCCATCTCGTCACCCTGTCTCCCGACTGGGAGCAAGCCTTCGCCAACTCGATCATCGGCCAGGGCGAAGAGCAGCAGCTTTCAATGCCGCCCAGTCAGCTTCAGGACTTCATCACGGCGCTCCGGAACGCGCTGGATCAGCTTGCCGAGGTCGGTGAATTCCCGACGGTTCTCACCTCGCCCGGTATCCGTCCCTATGTCCGCTCCATCGTCGAGCGTTTCCGGCCGCAGACTGTGGTAATGTCTCAGAATGAAATTCACCCCAAGGCACGGATCAAGACCCTTGGCCAAGTATAGTTTTTGTCTAGGGCGCATAACGGGAGCGCGTTGCCGGTGAGGACTCCATGCGCCTGAAGACTTTTTCCGCTGACACGATGAACGAAGCCATGATGCTCGTGAAAGAGCATTTCGGCGAAGAAGCCATCATTGTCTCGACCCAGACCGGTGAGGATGGTGTTGGCGTGCGCATAACGGCCGCCATCGATCAGGTCGAAGATGAGTTCGAGTTCGAGGAAGACAATTACGACGAGGCCTATGAGGATCCAGTAGAGATCATCACGGATGCCCTCCTCAATAACGGCGTTCCGCCGCAAATATCGGACGAATTGATCAACGCCGCCGAAGAGCTCTCGATGGATGACCCGATCCTCGCGCTCGCTGGCGCCCTTGACCGGTATTTTGCCTTCTCGCCAATGCCGCTCGGCACCGCGGACAAGCCGATCCTGCTGGTCGGCATGCCTGGCGCCGGGAAGACCGTTACCATCGCCAAGCTGGCGACCCGGCTGGTGATGCAGAAACAGGCTGTGCGCGTCATTACCACGGACACTGTCCGCGCAGGCGGCTTCGCGCAGCTGGAAGCCTTCACCAAGATCCTGAAGCTGAACCTGATCAGTGCGGGAACCCCCGGTGAGCTGAGAGCTGCCGTCGCCGGTGCCAAAGGGCGCGGGCATATCCTGATCGACTGCCCGGGCGGGAACCCGTTCGACAATGATGACATCGACAGGCAGGCACGCCTGATCAAAGCGGTGGACGCGGATGTCGTTCTGGTCATGGCTGGCGGCACCGATCCGATGGAAGCAGCCGAGATCGCCGGTATTTATCGTGAACTCGGCGCCCGCCGCCTGCTTCTCACCCGGATCGACATGACCCGCCGCTTCGGATCCTATCTGAGCGCTGCCGCGATGTCCGGTTTGCAGATGACCGAAGTGGGTGTCGGGCCGAGTGTGGCAGACGGTCTCAGGCCAATGAACCCCGTCACACTGGCACGATTGTTGCTCCCCAAATCAGTGGTGGAGAGTTTCGACGACGAACAGCAAACGGCACGAGGCGCCTATGGTTGAGGTCGCTAAAATGGAACGGACCCGAGGATCAATCCAATGATGTCGCCCGCAGACAAGCCCCGCCCGACCACGGCCAGCGGCCCCGTCACCAAAGGCGCGAACATTCTCGCCATTGCGTCAGGCAAGGGCGGTGTCGGCAAGACATGGTTCTCGGTAACCTTGGCTCACGGGCTCAGCCGGATGGGCCAGAAGGTTCTGCTGTTCGATGCCGATCTCGGCCTCGCCAATGTCGATATCCAGCTCGGCCTGATGCCTCAGCGCGATCTGGGCGGCGTTATTGCCGGCCGGCTCTCCCTTGCTCAGGCAAAAATTCACTATGACGCCGGCAATTTCGACATCATTGCTGGCCGTTCCGGCTCCGGCAGCCTCGCGACCCTGCCCTCGAACAGGCTGCAATCGCTGGGCACAGAACTTGTTCAACTCTCCGATACCTACGACCGCGTGGTTATGGATCTCGGGGCCGGTCTGGACCGGACCGTCCGCATGCTGGCGGCGCGGGCCGGAAAGATCGTCGTTGTCACGACCGCTGAGCCGACATCGCTGACCGACGCCTATGCCTTCGTCAAAGTTGCCCACCAGAGCGATCCGAATTGCGAGGTCTCTATTGTCGTGAACAGCGCGGATTCGGTGAATGACGGCCGGAAAACCTACGAGACCCTGCGCAAGGCAGCGATGAACTTCCTGAAGTTCGAGCCACAGTTGCTCGGAATCATCCGCCGCGACAGGAAGGTCATTGAGTCGATCCGGAACCAGAGCCCGATCCTGAGCCGCTATCCGTCGGCCCCGGCCGCGACCGACGTGGAGGCTATCGTCGACAAGCTGCTATAGCGGCTGAAGAGAGAAGCTTGAGCACCGTACAACCCACCGCGCCTGCCACGCAGGCGACAAGTTCCTCACAGCCGGCCAGTGCGCCGGTTGAGGGACGGGTGACCAGTGGCGCGGACGCACTTCAGTCAGGCAATCAGGCCAGGCCGGCGGCTCAAGGCACATCACCACAAACACAACAGCCAGCGCCGCAGCCTGCTCAGGGACCAACTGCGCAAGGACAGGCTCCGCAAGCCCCACCAACTCAGGGACAAGTGCCCCAAGGGCAGCCTCAACCTCCCCAGGGGCAACCTCCCCAGGGACAGCCCCCTCAGGCTCCTGCGCCGCAAGGCCAGCAAGCCCCCGTTTCTCAGTCTCAGTCTCAGTCTCCGGCCCAGTCGCAGCCGCCAGCGTCACCGACACAGTCATCGGCACCACCGCCCGCGCAAGGCTCTGCGTCTCAGAACCCTCCCCCGACGCTCCCCGAAAACACGCCTGTGTCAGGCCGCGCGGCAGCAACTCCTGCGCCCGTGCCCCGAGCCCCGGCATCCCAACCACCCCAGTCTCAGGCCCAGCATCCAGCGGCTCAGGATGTGACGGTCACGCGGGTTCGGACCGACGGTACCGTCAGCGTCCGAGCGGCGGCAGGCGAGGCGACGATCCAGGTCAACCCTCGACAAATTCCCGCCTTTGTTCGCCCGGGCACCGTTGTCAGCCTGATCCTGCAACGAACGGAAAACGGATTTCAGGCGCTCCTGCAACCTCGCTCTCCAGTGCAAGCCAATGCAGCAGCAAAACCGGTATCCGGGGGCCAACAAACCTCGCCCGGGACAACCGGCAGCGCGACATCCACAACGGCACCTGCCCCAAGGACATTACCGCCACTATCCGATGGGCAGATTGCCCGTGCCATCGTGTTGCGTCCCACCTCACTGCCCCAGGGCATCGCAGGCGGCCCGCTTCCGCCAACCGCAAGCGGCATCAAACCTCAACAAGCGGCCCAGGCCGCCGCGAGGTATCTGCTTGCATCCAGCCCTCACCTGAAACCTTCCGGCAGCTTGCCTTCTGTATCACAGGCCGCGTTTTCTCAAGCAGCGCCCCCGTCGCAGACACCAACCGGTGGTCAGCCTGTCACCAACACACCGTCACAAGCACAGCAACCAGCTGTGAAACCGGATGCCGCCCAGCAAGGCAGCCCCGCGATCACACGACAGCCGGGCCCGCCGGTGCAGGCAGGTTCGAGCGCAGGTGCGAGTGCGGCCAGTACAGCGGCGGCGCCGGCGCCACAAAGTGCCTCTTCCCCTTCACCGGGAGGCGCCGCCCCCCAATCACAGGCGCCATCGTCCGCTGCTGCAACAACAGCATCCTCAGCGGCAACTGGCCAAACCAGCCAACCCATCACTTCGCCCCAGACAACAGGAGCGGGCCAGGCAACAGCTACGAGCCAGCCGGGGACTGGCCAACCGGCAACGGCAGGGCAGCCCACCAGCGCAGCACCAACGCCGCAGGCGGTCACACAAGGGGCGCCCGAAAACCGGTCAGCCGCAACACCCGCCACGCAAACAGTGAACACACCGGCCACAAGCGGGGCCGCCGCAGCGGGAGCATCGGCACCAAAGCCGGGGACCGCGCTCCCTCCCGGCACGGACTTTCCCGTGCGGGTGTTGTCTGTCGGGGCACAGACCAGCAATGCTTTACCGGCGCAGCCTGGCAGCGGCAGTACGGTAATATCCGGAACCATCGTCGCTACCGGAGGAAGCGGTCAGGCCATTGTGAACTCGTCTGTCGGCCTGCTTGATGTCGCAGCGCGCACCGAAGCGGGGCAACTGCAATCGGCCATCCGCATGGAGATTCTGGGCCGCTCGGAAAGCGACGTGCGCGGCCGGATCGAGGGCGGGAGCCAAACACCGCTCTCCATTCTGTCCCGGGAATGGCCGGCGCTGGAGGAAAGCCTCCGCGCCCTTGAGATGGCAGCCCCGCAGAGCGCAGCGCAATTTGCCTCCGCGATCGCGCGGCCCGGCCCGCAATTGACCGCCTCGATGCTGTTTTTTCTGGCAGCGGTGCGCGGCGGGTCCATCGGCGGCTGGCTTGGAAAGGATGCCGGTCAGGCTCTCGAGAAATCACACGGCCGGTTGCTTTCAACCCTCTCCGGCGATTTCCAGTCCATGTCCCGGGCAAGCGAAGGCGGGCCTGAAACCGCCGGGTGGCGGGCATTCTTCATGCCGATACAAACCCAGGATGCTCTCGAGCAGATGCGGCTTTTCATCCTGCCGCCTTCTTTCGAACGCGCTGGCGATGAGGCTGATGGGGAAAACGAAGAAAGCGATGAAAATGGGAGCGACGGGGAGACCAGATTTGTCGTCGACCTGATGCTCAGCGGTCTCGGCGCCTTCCAGATCGACGGATCGGTCGCGAAGCAATCCATGTCTCTTATGATCCGGACGCGGCGTGCCCTGCCTCCGGAGATGCGGGCGGACATCATCGAGATCTTCGACACGGCGGCCGGCCGCACCGGCATGTCCGGCGCGGTGAGCTTCAAGGTCCAGAAGGAGTTCCCGCCGCTGCCGATCGCCGACCTTATGCCGGACGGGCGCCAGAGCCCGGATGTCTATGCCTGATGGTCCCTAATACCTGATAGCCGGGCAGTCTAATTGCGGCGCTGCTTCATCATGTTGAGAGCGATCTCGTCGATCTCCATCTGTTCAAGCCGCCCGATCCGCTCCGCTTCGCGGGTCTTGTGCTCGTCCAGAACAGCCTCCGCCTTGCAAAGCTCCTGATAGGATTCCAGCACTTCTTCGTTGGCGGCATCGATCTCGCGGCGCTTCGCCTCGATCCGCTGGTCCTGTGCCTGCACCCGGGACTTGAAGTGGCTCATATAAGCTTCAAGCGTTCGGCGGGCTTCCAGCGATCCGGCGGCGGCCTGCTTCTCGCGATCGAGTTCACGCTGCATGGCTTCAGATTCAGCGAGCAGCCCCGCCTCTTCCTGAAGTAACACACCCATCGCCCGGCGCTTTTCGTCAAGCTCCCAGGTCCGGAGCCGGATCAGTTGCTCAAACTGGCTCACGGCTCACCCGGCTCTTCCTCAGCCTCCATGTTCTCGCCGACCATGGACAGAATGGCGTCGAGCTGAGCGTAACCGGAATCGAGAGAGGCCGGCTCGTTCTTGTCCTGGGACAGGAACCGCTCCAGCGAGGCGTGGTACATGATTGCTTCGTCGACTTCCGGGTCGCTGCCCTTGCGATAAGCCCCAAGCCGGATCATGTCCGCCATATTGTCGTAAGTCGCCATCAGGGCGCGCGCGCGGCGGACCAGTGCGTTCTCTTCCGCCGTATTGCAGTCCGGCATTGTCCGGGACACACTGCGCAGCACATTGATCGCCGGGTAGCGGCCACGGTCCGCGATCCCGCGCTCCAGCACGATATGACCGTCGATAATCCCACGCACCGCATCGGAGATCGGCTCGTTGTGATCGTCGCCCTCGACGAGAACGGTGAAAAGACCGGTGATGGTGCCTTCGCCCGCGCCCGGCCCCGCCCGTTCCAGCAATTTCGGCAGCTCGGCAAACACCGTCGGTGTATAGCCTTTTGAGGCCGGCGGCTCCCCTGTAGCGAGGCCGATTTCACGCTGCGCCATGGCGAAGCGGGTCACGCTGTCCATCATGCACATGACGGTCTTGCCCTCGTCGCGAAAATATTCCGCGACAGCCAGCGTCATGTGGGCAGCCTGACGTCGCATCAACGGGGACTCATCAGAGGTCGCGACGACGACCACGCTGCGGGCCAGGCCTTCCTCGCCGAGATAATCCTGGATGAATTCCTGCACCTCGCGGCCACGCTCGCCAATCAGGCCGATGACGTTGACCTCGCTCTGCGTAAAGCGCGCGATCATCGACATCAGCATCGATTTACCCACGCCCGAGCCGGCGAAAATCCCCATGCGCTGCCCCTTGCAGACCGACATGAAGGTATTGATGGTGCGCACACCAAGATCGAGTTTCTCGCCGACCCGTTGCCGCGTGTGTGCCGCCGGCGGTTGCGTCTTGATCGGGCATCCGCGGGGGCCGTCTCCGAGCGGCCCCTTGCCGTCCACCGGATCGCCCATCGCATTCACGACCCGTCCAAGCCAGCCCTCATGCGGAAAGATGACCGGTGCCGCATCAGAGATTTCGGCCCGGCTACCGATACCGATCCCGTCAAGGGCGCCGAACGGCATAGCCAGCGCCCGGCCGTCCTTGAAGCCGACAATCTCGCAACTGACCCGCTTCCCGCCACGTGCCTGGAGGTGCAGGCGATCGCCAATGGAAAGCGCTCTGTCCACACCACCGACTTCGACCATCATCCCCAGAACGGCGGTTACACGGCCGTAAAGCCGAAATTCAGCAATCTTATCAACTTCCGATGCAAGATTTCCGAGTGCAGTGGCCACCCGTACATACTCCTTAACGCGACCGACGCTTTGAGCCTGCCATTAACTGTTCTACACTGGGAGTTTAACACCAATGAGAACGCCTGGCACGCTTTCGACCGGGCGCTGCCGCAGGTTAACGGTTTGTTTATCTTACCCCGTTAACTTTTGCTCCAAGGTCATAGAGGGAGAGTTCAATGCGTGTACTCTTGGTAGAAGACGATTTCGCCACAGCCCAGAGCATCGAGCTCATGCTGAAAGCCGAAGGCTTCGTGGTTGATGTAACGGAGCATGGAGAGGACGGTCTCGAGATCGGCCGGCTTTACGACTACGACATCATTCTCCTCGACCTTATGCTCCCGGATCTCGATGGCTATGAAGTTCTGCGCCGCCTGCGGAGCTCGAAAGTCGAGACACCGATCCTGATCCTCTCCGGCCTTTCCGAGCTGGACAACAAGATCAAGGGTTTGGGATTTGGCGCGGACGATTATCTGACAAAGCCGTTCGACCGCCGCGAGCTGATTGCACGCATGCAGGCGATCATCCGGCGCTCCAAGGGACATTCGGACTCCGTGATCGAGACCGGCCCGATTGCTGTGAACCTTTCCACCCGCAGCGCAGAAGTCGATAGCAAGCCAGTGCATCTGACAGGCAAGGAATTCGCCATCCTCGAGTTGCTTTCCCTGCGCAAGGGTACGACCCTGACCAAGGAAATGTTCCTCAACCATCTTTATGGCGGGATCGACGAGCCGGAACTGAAGATCATCGATGTGTTCGTCTGCAAACTCCGCAAGAAGCTCTCGAAGGCGACCGGTGGCAACAATCACATCGAGACCGTCTGGGGCCGCGGCTATGTCCTGCGCGACGGTGATGGCGATACGGCATCTGGCAAAGAAGCCGAAAAGGTCAAGGAACCCGCCGAATAAGCTTTCCCGGCGGTAACGCCATTTGAATCATCAATGAAAAAGGGCTGAACCATCTGCTGGTTCAGCCCTTTTTCTATTGTCTTGCCGTTCCGGGTACGGCCTTCGTGTGCCTGGCGTCAGATCGCTTCTTTCTGGCCTTCCTTGGCCGTCGGCTGATACATGCCGCGCTGACCTTTTACCGGCTGGAACTTGTCCGTGATGCTGATCACCGTCTCGGCGCCGCCAAGATAGAGATATCCGTCCGGCGCAATCTGACGGGAAATCCCTTCAAGCACTTTGCGTTTCGTATCCTGATCGAAATAGATCAGGACGTTCCGGCAAAAGACGATGTCGAAATTGCCGAGCGGACGCGGGTCCTGCAGCAGGTTGAACTCGCGGAAGGTAACCATGCGGCGGATCTTCTCGCTGAGCTGCCAGCGATCCCCATCCTGCTGGAAATACTTCACCAGAAGCTGGACCGGAAGACCGCGCTGCACTTCGAACTGGGAATAAACCCCGGCGCGTGCCCGGGCGACCATCTCCGTCGAAATATCCGTGGCGACAATCTCAACCCGCCACCCGGTCAGCTTCGATGCCAGCTCGTCCAGCACCATGCTCAGCGAATAAGGCTCCTGCCCGGAGGAACATGCGGCGCTCCAGATCCGGATGGTCTTCTTCGCTGCCCTGGATTGTAGCAGGCTCGGCAGCACGACCGTCTTGAACTGGTCGAACGGCGTCCGGTCCCTGAAGAACAACGACTCATTCGTCGTCATTGCATCGGTAATCGAGTTAACAAGCTTCTCGTCACGCTTCGATTTGAGCGACGATACTATCTGCTCGATGGAGTTGAGACCGTGACTGCGCGCAACCGGCTGCAGCCTCGTCTCAAGCAGATAGCCTTTGTCCGGCGTCAGTACCAAGCCTGATTGCTTGTACAACAGGCTGGACAGGAATTCGAAATCAGAGCTGTTCATACCTGTCTACCCCCTCGCCAGCCGATTAACGCTGGCGCCAATCTCCGAAACCGGGAGAACTTCGCAACACAACCCGGCCTGAGCAACCGCGCCGGGCATCCCCCAGACCACGCTGCTCTGCTCATCCTGCGCAACAACATCGCCCCCCGCTTCCACAACAGCGCGACATCCCTCGCGCCCGTCATGTCCCATGCCGGTGAGGATCACCGCGAGGACACGTCCATACGCCTTGACCAGGCTGCGCATCATGGGATCAACCGCAGGCCGGCAGAAATTCTCAGGCGGGTCCTGGTTCAATGCAATTACCTTCTCAAGGCCTTCGGCTTTCACCGTCATGTGATAGCCGCCCGGAGCAAGATAGATCCGCCCCGGTGACACGACATCGCCGGTTTTCGCCTCGGAACAAACCCATCCCGACGTTTTCGTGATGTGCTCCGCCAGGATCGTCGTAAAGGTCGGCGGCATATGCTGCGTCACAAGAATTGGTTGCTTGATGGATTTCGTAAGATCCGCAAGCACACGAAACAGGGCCTGCGGCCCACCAGTCGAACTTCCGATGCCAATGACATCGGCGCGCCGGCCAGTCGGCTTGCGCAAGGTAAAATCGTTGCGTGCAGCTGCGGATGAACGCGCTGCCAGGGGCGGCCGCGCAGCCGAACGGGCCGCTGCAGGCGCTGTCTTAGCCGCCGTACCGGCCACAGGCGCCGAAGCGCCGGTTTTCCGTCTGCGTTGGGCCCCGAAGGCCTTGACCTTGCTCAGCAGATCGCTCGGGAAATCTGCCGCTCCCGTCATCTCTGACGTCGAACTCGGCTTCGTGAGATAATCCCGGGCACCAAGCGAGAGGGCTCGCAGGGAAATCTCGGCATTTCGGGCCGTAAGAGTAGAGGCCATGACGATCTGCACGCCCGGATCCACCTTCAGCAATTCCGGCAGCGCGGTGATGCCATCCATGCGCGGCATCTCGATATCAAGGACAATAATCTCTACATCGTTATTCTTCAGCGTATCGATAGCACGTTGACCGTCACCCACCGAGGCCACGATCTTCACGTCCGGATCGGCCTCGAGGAATCGCGTGAAGAGTCCGCGGATAACAGCGGAATCATCAACAAGCATCACCCTGTATGGATCGGTCGACCGCGGTTTGGCATCCGCGGACGCAGTCTGTCCACGCATCTATAGCAATCCGATTTGAGCAAATTTCGTTTCGATAATCTCGCTGTCGAAAGGCTTCATGATGTATTCATTCGCCCCGGCCGACAGCGCTTCCTGGATATGTGCCATATCATTCTCAGTGGTGCAGAAAATCACCAGAGGCGTCTCACCTTCCGGCAGCTTTCGCAACTCTCGCAGAAATTCAATCCCGCTCATGACCGGCATATTCCAGTCAAGAAGGACGGCGTCAGGCAACTCTGCCTTACAGGCATCAAGCGCGATCTGACCGTCTTCCGCCTCAGTGGTCTCGAACTTCAGTTCTTCCAGAATTTTCCGAGCCACCATTCGAACGACTTTGGAGTCATCCACAATCAAGCAGGTTTTCATATAAAACTCCGCGAATTTTCACGCGTCAATTGTCACACAGACTGCCGGTCATGCACACTATGCCGCTTCTTCACCCTGAAAGCGAAGCAAAGACCGAACATCAAATACAACCAGCAGGCTTTTATCGAGCCGGTAAATGCCCGTTGAAACCTCTCGGATGTTCCCGTCCAGCGTCGCAGGATGCTGCTCGAACATCGCCTCATCCAGCGACAGCACCTCGCCAACAGAGTCGACCATCAGGCTGTAAAGCTCACCCTGATCCTCAACGACGACGCTCATGCCTTCATGATCTCCTTCATACGGAGGCATATTGAGCCGGCTGCGAATGTTAATCGCCGTCACGATACGTCCGCGCAGATTGAGCGAACCCGCGACTTCCTTCGGCGACAAAGGAATGCGTGTTATCCGCTGAGGGCCGAGAATATCGTGGACCTGAAGCACCGGAATGCCGAAGAGCTGCTTGCCGATCATGATCGACACGAACTGTTTCAGCTCGCCAAGCGCAACCATACTCTGCCCGGTGGATTGAGTAGCTGGTAAATCTGACATCATTCCCTCACGCGTCAATGGTCTGCGCTAGTGTCTCGAGCAGCGCATCCCGGTCGAGTTTGGCGATATAATCCGTGAAACCGACTTCCCGGCCCCGGTCCAGATCGCGCGGACCGGTGTGGGACGACAAGGCGATGATCGGCGTATCTTCCCAGCGAGCGATCTCGCGCAGGCGGCGGGTCAATTCGAACCCGTCGATCCCAGGCATCTCGATATCGCTGATGATAGCGTCGAATTCGGCACCGCTTTCACAAAGCTCAAGCGCGGCCTCGGCGTGATCCACAGTGGTCACGTCGTAGCCTGCGACCGAAAGCAGCGGTTTGATGAGGTTGCGGAAGAAAGCGCTGTCATCAACCAGCAGAACCCGCCGCGGCTCGGTCGGCTCCTGGCTGTCGGCATCGGCGGAGCCGAACCAGTCGCCATAGGCCTGGGTCAGATAGAAGCCGGCATCGATCACTTCGGTCGCCTTGCCGGCAATGACCGCACTGCCCATCAGCCACGGGGCATCCGGACGCACTTCGATGTTGATCCGGTCTTCGACGATGTCGACGATCTGGTCGACGATCAGGCCCATCGACCGCTCATTGTCGGTAAAGACGAGCACCGGCTGACGACCTTCGGTCTCAAGCTTGATGTCATCGTCCATCGCAACCAGAGGCATCAACTGACCACGATACTGCACCAACGGCCGACCTTCTGAATACTCGACCGTGGTAAGGTCGATTTCTTCCAGGCGGGCGACCAGCGCGAGCGGCACAGCCTTGGGGCTATGACCACTGGCACGGAACAGCAGCAGCGACGAGACATCGGAACGGTGCGTAAGGTGACGGGCCGTATCCTGGCCTTCCTCGTCCACCATCTTGAGCTCTCCGCTGGCAGCCGCGATCCCGTTAGGATCGAGGATCATGATCACGCTGCCGTCGCCGAGAATGGTGTTACCGGAGAAGAGCGTGATGTTGCGCAGGATCGGTGCCACCGGCTTGACCACGATTTCCTCGGTGTCGAACACCCTGTCCACCATGATGCCGACCGAATAGGTACCGATCTGCAGGACCACGATGAAGGTTTCCGTCGGCGTTTCCTCCTCGTCATCGCCCAGACGCAGCAGGCGCCGGAGAGAAACGAGCGGAAGCAGACGGTTTCGCAGGCGCAAGACCGGCGTGCCGTGAACTTCTTCGATCTTGTGTTCGCTGTTGTTCGAGGCCCGGACCAGTTCCACGACGCTGAGCTGCGGAATGGCAAACCGTTCGCCGCCGGCCTCAACGATCAGCGCGGAGACGATAGCGAGCGTCAGCGGGATCTTGATGATGAAGGTCGAACCCTTGCCGAAAACCGACTTCAGCTCGATCGTGCCGCCGATCTTCTCGATGTTGGTCCGCACAACGTCCATGCCGACGCCACGTCCGGAAACGGAAGTAACCTCCGCTGCCGTCGAGAAACCAGCCCGGAAAATGAACTGCTGGATCTGCTGTTCCGAGAGCGAGTCCGCTTCGGATTCCGCGACCAGCCCGTTGGCAACGGCCTTCGCCTTGATCTTCTCCGGGTCGAGCCCCTTACCGTCATCCTTGATCTCGATGATGATATGGCCGCCTTCGTGATAGGCGTTCAGGGTGACTGTACCGGTCTCGGACTTTCCGGCTGCGAGACGGGACGGGCCGTCCTCGATACCGTGATCGGCCGAGTTGCGAACCATGTGGGTCAGCGGATCCTTGATCAACTCAAGGACCTGGCGGTCGAGTTCGGTGTCGGCGCCGAGCATCTGCAGATCGATCTTCTTACTCAGATCGATCGAGAGGTCACGGACCAGACGCGGCAGTTTCGACCAGGCATTCCCGATCGGCTGCATACGCGTTTTCATGACGCCTTCCTGCAACTCCGAGGTGACCTGGCTCAGACGCTGCAACGGCACCGTGAACTCGCTGTCTTTCTCGTTGCGGGAGATCTGCATCAGCTGGTTACGGGTCAGCACCAGCTCGCTGACCATCGTCATCAGGTTTTCGAGCAGATCGACATTCACACGAATGGTTTGATTGGCAACTGCGGATTCACGAACCTGCTTGTCCTGATCTGGCTGCTTCGCCACATCCTTGGGAGCGCTGACAGCGACTTCCTTTTTCGGCTCGGGCGGTGCAGGAGCGGGTTCAACAGCCTCTTCGGCCTGCGCCTCTTCAGCAGCCTCGGCTTCCGGCTCGTCAGAAGGCATGTCGTCAGGACCCGGCGCTTCCATGAAGGCGCGCTCGAGCTCTTCCATGCTGACCTCACCCGGACGGAGAGCAACAGGCTCTTCTGCAGGCTCCGGTTCCGGCTCGGCGACGTCCGCAGGTGCGGTCCCGCCATCGAGCGTACCGCCCTCGGCAACAAGATTAAGCCGGTCAATCAGGTCCTGATCGTCTCCTTCGGGCTCAACCTCATTCTCCTCGAGCGAGGAAAGCAGCCACTTGATACGATCGAAGGATTCAAGGATCAGCGTGATGGCATCGGCAGAGACTTCAAGGCTGCCGTCGCGGATCTTGCCGAGAACATTCTCAGATGCGTGCGCAACCGCTTCAAGGCGGGGAAGCCCGAGGAAGCCGCAAGTGCCCTTGATTGTGTGGACAAGGCGGAAAATATTTCCGAGTAGCGCCTGATCGTTTGGATTCTGCTCCAGCTGGACCAGTTCTACGTCAAGCTCCGAAACGTTTTCGGACGTCTCCGTCAGGAATTCGCTTAGTAGCTCATCCATACGTCTTACCCCAATCTACCTCGTTCTTCGACGGCCGCCTTTGGAAGATGGCCTGCGAGCATCGCTGCGCCGCGTCGTTAGAGTCTTTTCAATCCAATCGCAGCCTAGGCCAAACCATTAAAGAAAGCGTTAACCCATTTACGACGCGGGAACAATTCATGGCGACGGTATTTCCACACTGTTTCAAGTGAAATTCACATCGACTTTGACACGGCCGGTTTCTTCCTCGACTGCAATCCCGTACCCGAAGCGTTCCGCGTTGACGGCCGCGACATGCGCCACGACCGATTTGCTGGTCAGGTCGCTCGTCGGTATTCCCAGATCGAGAGCCGCTCTTATATCGTCAGGCACATTGGCACCCACACCCTCGGCCATCAGTTCGAAATGCCCCCCCTGCTCGCCCGCAGATACCAGCGAGATGCTGCCGCCACGCGGCAGGCATTCGCACATGAAACAGATCAGGCCGAGAAGGACTTTGATCCCGCCGGACGCCGGGCGGACCAGCTTCGGATCGACCGGACAGTCGAGACTGAAATCGATCTTCCGTGCTTTCAGATAGGGAGCAGCGAGCTTGGCCCCGTCGGCCAGGGAATGATCGGTATTTGAACCGGCCCCGCCAAAAGCGACTCGGAAGAAAGAAAGCCGTTCGGATGCCTGCCGAGCGCTCGTTCCGATAAGTGCGAGCGCTTCCTGTTCAAGTTCCGATCCGTTTCCGCCAAGATCCGAAATCAGCTCCGCACCATTGACCGTCGCGCTTACCGGACTGATCAGATCATGGAAAAGGCGCGATAAAAGCATATCAATCAATGTCATATGTTCAGGCATTCACAATCAATCCCGGATCCGAATAGCGGTTCATCAACCTAGCGTAAGACAGATCACTGATTTTTTCTCAGCTTTTGAAAAGCCCCGCATGAAAATCTGTTGAAGTTTGATTCCGCTTTCCTTCACAATTCATTAATCGAGCGATTTTAACCGGCTTGATGGCACTGAAACGCAACCACGACCGAGGATGCGATGCCCCATTTTCTGCTACCTGGAAGTTTCGTGCTGCTGGCCGATGAGCCCGATTGGGGAATTGGGCAAATACAATCTGTGGTCGGAGACCGAATAACGGTGAATTTCGAACATCGCGGCAAGCAGCTGATCAACAGCGCCAAAGTCGATCTCATCGCCGCCGATGACATTGTCGAAGAGCGTCGCGCCGCACGCATGGGCTGACCCCAGACACGCTCTCAGGGTCTTCAAATCGAAATGATGACCGCCGGTCGATGATTTTACCGCTCCCTTGCCTCCAGCCTGGCTGGCTTGTATCGGAAACAGATGATTTCGGGGGCGCATCGCTCAATGCTTTCCTCGCACGCCTGTCCGACCGTCGCTGGAGCGTGCTGCGCTTTCCCTGTCCACCAAAGGATCTCGCTTGCACCTGCGATCTTCTGTTTATCGACCTGACAAAATCCAACGTCCCCGCCACTCTTGAAGAAATTGTCGGAAACGCCCTCAAGCATTCCGTCCCCATCCTGTTTCATGGGCCAGCGGACCTCATCACCAGGGTGAGCAACCGGCTCCGCTTGAGACCAATGCTCCTGGCCCCGGCAGACCTGCCGCATTGGTGGGGACCGGAACGGATGGATGAAGAACTCATCCGCACCACACCGCCGCTTCCGGTGACGTCGGTCACACTTGGCCGCCTCTGGGCGATTGTCGAAACCAGCGAGTCCATGGGACTTGCCGCAATGGCGCATCCCTTGAGCGACGCCTCGCATCAAACAGAGGCCGTCACCCCACAGAGCATGATCGGAATGCCACTCAACGAAGTTGCCGAGGGGCTCCGGGAGCCGGCCGGAATTCGAAGAACAATTGCCTGCGCCGCTGTGAATGCGGGCATCGTTCCGCCACCGGATGCCGCTCCTGGTGACGGACTGCTTTCAGATGATCTCCGCCCGGGCCAGAGGACAGTGATTGTTGGACGCTTCCCCGCGCTGCAAACCAAGAGGCCAGACGCTATCGTGCTGGAAATGTCGCCGGGGCCGGAAGATCTGCCCGCCGACGCCGCGCCCCATGTCATCCCCGGCGCCAGGGAACTTTTGATTACCGCTTCGGCCTGGTGCAACGGAACCCTGTCCGGCCTGTTACGGCTTGCACGAAATGTCCCGGTGACACTGATTGGGCCCGGCACCCCGCTCACTCCGGCGCTGCATGCCTACGGCGTCAGAAAACTGGCCGGCTTCAGAGTTGGCGACCGTGACGCAGTCAGGTCGGCCATCGCAAGCGGCGGCGGTGTGAAAGCATTCAAGGAATTTGGTGATCAGATTTTGCTGTCCGCCGATTAGCTCTGCAGCACGGATGCATCCCACCCGGTTCCGGTTATTCTACCTTGCAGCCGATCCGTTCGGTCGCGTCGAAGACTACAAGTGTCTCTCCGACCTGCATGGTGACCCAGCAGTCATCCCACTGTTTTCGGCTGCGCGCGTCGACCTGAACCGTCCGCGATCCGGCCTTGAATTCGATACGGTCGGAATCGCCCGCTTGCACCGCGAGAGCTTCCTTGGTCCAAAGCTTGATCCGGACGCTAACCTCTGTCGAGGAGTCGTTTCTGATATTGATGAAGTCCATCTTCGGACCCGGCTTTTCTTCTTCACCGAAACAGCCGGACAGCCCCACAAGCAAAGCTATGGTTAACACAGTTAAATTTAAGCGCGTCACTTCAGTACCGCTCGCCATGGTGAAAGATGGTTCAATTGAGCGGACCTTACGCCGAAGCACTCAATAAGAGAAGCCGTTCTACTAAATTCCGAAAACATGCAAATTATGTAAAATATTTTTTATATAATATTTCAGCCTCTTTTATATCTTCTGGCCTGTTCACATTGAAAAACGGATCGACCGGCCGGTCGGGATAATCAACGAGAGCGAGACGGTATCCGGCCGTCCACCGGTCCACCTTCCGAATACCGTCTGTTTCAATCGCGGCCTTCAGCGCTCCGGCAAGGGCAACCGGCCAAAGACCGATCACCGGATGGTGACGCCCCCCGGATGACGCGCACCCGAGATCCGCATTGTCCCGCTCGATAACCTCGCGGAGACGCACGACCAAGTCCGTCGGCACAAAGGGTGCGTCCGTCGCGACCGTCAGTATCCATCGGGCATCAGGAGCATTCTCCTGGGCCCAGGACATTCCGGTCAAAACGCCGGCAAGCGGTCCGGGCTGCCCTTCGACAATATCCTCAGCAACCGGCAGACCATAGGCCGCAAAGCGCTCCGGGTCGCCGTTTGCATTCAGCACCAGACGACCGACCTGCCCCCTGACCCGCTCCAGGACATGCTCCAGGATCGGGCGCCCCGCGAGACATCTCAGCGACTTGTCCCCTCCGCCCATGCGTCGGGACTGGCCGCCGGCAAGCAGCACTCCAACCACCTCTTCTGTTTCAATTCCCATCGGACGCCATGCTCGCCTTGCGGCCACTCCTGCGCGGCTCTTCCGCAACCGCCGACACGTCGGCATCGTAGATCAGCCGTTCGCCTCCGGAGAGCGCAATGAACCGCTTGCCTTTGGCCCGCCCGATCAGGGTCAAGCCCGCTTCACGGGCCAGGTCCACGCCCCAGGCGGTAAAGCCGGAGCGGGAAATCAGGATCGGTATTCCCATTTGCACGGTCTTGATCACCATCTCGCTGGTCAGGCGGCCGGTCGTGTAGAAGATCTTGTCGCCCGCCTCGATATTGTTCAGGAACATATAGCCTGCAATCTTGTCGATGGCATTATGCCGGCCGACATCCTCCATATAGATCAGCGGCTTGTCTTCCTTGCAGAGAACACAGCCATGAATCGCCCCGGCCTCGAGATAAAGGCTCGGCGTGTTGTTGATGAGCTTGGAGAGCGTATAAATCCAGGAGGTGCGGAGCACGGCATCCCGCGGCAGCGCGATATCCTCGAACTTTTCCATCAGATCGCCGAAGACGGTGCCTTGGGCACAGCCTGACGTGCGAATCTTTTTTTGCAGTTTCTCTTCGTAATTCGTTTCGCGTTCGGTACGAACGACCACGATCTCCAGATCGTCATCGTAATCGATCCCGGTGATACGGTCGTCCTGGCGCAGCATGTTCTGGTTCAACAGGTAACCGACCGCGAGGTAATCGGGAAAATCGCCGATGGTCATGGCCGTCACGATTTCCTGGCCGTTCAGGAAAATCGTCAGCGGCCGCTCCATGATGACGGAGATTTCCTGCTCCTTGCCTTCGTGATCAAGGCCGGAGAGACGTCGCGTCAGGCGGGGGTCATCCGGGTGCGGCCCGACAAGATATTCTGGAAGATCATCTTTCATAAGCTAACTATGGGCAGACACTCGCGTTCAAGCAATCCGCATCGCGGTAAATCAGGCAGTCGACGCCAGAGATTTTCAGCGCAATATTGAAGCTTGGAACGCCGAGCGCTATATCTGATGAGACATATCGGTCTCTGGAAACGACTCAGGCGACCTCAGGGGAGGATCAATGCTCGATCCGTTTGGGCGTGACATTAGCTATCTTCGGGTTTCGGTGACGGACCGCTGCGACTTTCGCTGCGTCTATTGCATGTCCGAAAACATGACCTTCCTTCCCAAATCGGACATTCTCAGTCTGGAAGAGCTGGACCGGATGTGCTCGGCATTTGTCGGGCTTGGAGTGCGCA
This sequence comes from Nisaea nitritireducens, assembly GCF_014904795.1. Classification (GTDB taxonomy): domain Bacteria; phylum Pseudomonadota; class Alphaproteobacteria; order Thalassobaculales; family Thalassobaculaceae; genus Nisaea; species Nisaea nitritireducens. Next base: position 42,279 of record NZ_JACZFS010000009.1, on the reverse strand, counting down.
AGCTGCGTTTCACCGGCGGCGAGCCGCTGGTCCGCCGGAACATCATGAGCCTGTTCCGGAACATGCAGCGTCACCTTGAAAGCGGCGCGCTGGAAGAGGTCACCGTCACCACGAATGGCAGCCAGCTTGGTCGCTTCGCGCATGAGCTTTACGATTGCGGCGTGCGCCGGGTGAATGTGTCAATCGACACCCTCGATCCGGATAAATTCAAGGCCATCACCCGCTGGGGCAGACTGGATCAGGTACTTGAAGGTATCGAGACAGCAAAGCGCGCCGGCCTGAAGGTCAAGATCAACGCGGTCGCTCTAAAGGGCGTGAACGATGTCGAGCTTGCCGACATGCTGCAATGGTGCGGCGATAACGGCTATGACATGACGGTAATCGAGGTCATGCCTATGGGCGATATCGGCGGCGAAGACCGGGTCGACCAATACCTCCCGCTCTCCATGGTTCGGGCCAAGCTGGCAGAACGCTTCACGCTGACGGATATCGACTACAAGACCGGCGGTCCTGCCCGCTATGTCACCGTCGGCGAAACCGGCGGACGGCTCGGCTTCATCACCCCGCTGACCCATAATTTCTGCGAAAGCTGCAACCGGGTCCGCCTGACCTGCACCGGCACGCTCTATATGTGTCTCGGCCAGGACGACGCCGCCGACCTGCGCGCACCTCTACGTGCGAGCGAAAGTGACGAGCCCCTGGTCGCCGCGATCGAGGAAGCCATCGGCCGCAAGCCGAAGGGCCACGATTTCATCATCGACCGGCGGCACAATGGCCCGGCCGTCAGCCGCCATATGAGCGTGACCGGCGGATAAACTGACTCAATACGTGACGAAGCCGTCACTGCAGCTGTTCACTCCAGAACAAAACGGTGCGCGTATGTGCGTCCGTCACTGATCGTCAGTTCAGTGAATCCGAGCATCTTGCAGAAATCGAGGAAGTTAAAGATCGACTCGACCTGCAAGTCACGCAGGATCTTGGTGGTCCGCGCCACCCCGGTCATCATGGCCAGAATGGCCCGCGCCTGCGCGAGCGTGGTCATGTGGTCATCGTAAAGACTGACAATGATGAGCTTGTTGGCGTCATCCCCCTTGGCAAACATTGCCCGTTGCGGCGGATAAGGACGCTCGCTGGCGCTCTTGGCCACGCCCGAGACAAAGGCCAGACGGCTTTCCCTCGTGGCAGCGGGAATCTTCTGTGCGTGCGAGATGTAATGCTCTTCAGTCACGCTTTCCGGATAATAGTATCCAGCGTGCCTCTCCGAGGCACCTGCACCGTGCCCGGGCAGAGTTGCAAAAGGCAGCGCCGCGACGATCCAGAGAGCAGCGATAAGGCGGATTTGTCGGCGGCGTTTCATGCCATTTTTCCTTATTATTCTTTCTTGCGGCGCCCCATCTTTCCATGGCCGCGCATGGTCGGATCATGCATAGTCCGGCCGGATGAATAAAGCTCGAAGCGAGTTTTCCTCTCGCTTATCGCCGCTTTGACCGGCTTTCAATCGGATTGGCCCGGATGAAAATCTGCTTCACCGCCTCTAAAGCACCAGATGCACAGGACGCGTTCGCCACGCTGACCAAGCGTTACGGTAACCATCCCGCCGGAGATGCCGATGTCATTGTCGCTCTTGGTGGCGACGGCCTCATGCTGGAAACCTTGCGGGATAATTTCGAGAGACCGCTGAAAGTCTTCGGTATGAACCGCGGCACGGTCGGCTTCCTGATGAACGAGTATCTGGAAGAGGATCTGGAGCAGCGCATCGCAGCGGCACAGCAGGTCACGCTGCATCCTCTCCGCATGGATGCCGAAGCCTTGGACGGAACCGTGACCCGGGCCCTGGCGATCAACGAAGTATCGCTGCTCAGACAGAAAGCCCAGGCCGCGAAGATAAGGATCACTATCGACGGGATCGTTCGGCTGGAAGAGCTGGTCTGTGACGGCGTGCTCATAGCAACACCCGCCGGCAGCACAGCCTATAATCTCTCCGCCCACGGCCCGATCGTGCCGCTCGGCGCCGGTGTCCTTGCCCTCACCCCCATCAGCGCCTTTCGCCCCCGGCGCTGGCGCGGCGCGCTGTTGCCACATGAGGCGAAAATCGAGTTCGAGGTCCTCGACCCCGATAAACGTCCGACCAGCGCGACAGCGGACTCGACCGAGGTTCGGGATATCGTCCGGGTGCGCGTCCGGGAGGATCGGACCGTTGCCTTGACCTTGCTCTACGATCCCCAGCACAATCTGGAAGAACGGGTTCTGAAGGAGCAGTTCGCTCCCTGAAGCTCGGCCACCCACTGCCTCCTGCCTGACGGAACAATGACATGACCGGAAAACCCGATCTCGGCGCCCTGTTCGGTGCGACGCCCGCTTCTACCTTTCTCGGGCTGGAGCAATGCGACGATCTGGACCGGATTGACGCATCCTCGGCCTTCATCGGCGCCCCCGGTGCTACGCCCTATGGCAGCGTCGGTGCCTATTGCCGAAACGCGCCAGACGCGCTGCGGAAAGCCACGTCATCGCTGACCGCAAATATCGACCGGCACAACTTCGATCTGGGCGGACCGGTCTTTCCGGCAGGCACCCGCCGGGCCGTCGATTGTGGGGATCTGCCATTCGATGAACGCGACTTTGCGCGGAACCGGATAGTCATTCAGGACGCGATCACAAAAATCGCCGGCATGGGCGCCGTGCCGATCCTGGTTGGCGGCGACGATTCCGTGCCGATCCCCATGTTGGAAGCGCTCTCAGCCACCGGGCAGTCCTATAGTGTGCTGCAGATCGATGCACATATCGACTGGCGCAAATCCCATATGGACGAGGAATTCGGCCTCTCTTCGACGATGCGCCGCGCCTCGGAAATGTCCCATATCGAGCGCATCGTGCAAGTCGGCGCCCGCGGCATCGGCTCCGCCCATTCCGACGATCATGCCGATGCCGTCGCTTGGGGCGCCGAATTCTTCACGGCGCACGACATTCACCGATCAGGTGTCGCGCCAGCATTGTCACGCATCCCTGACGACGCGAACATCATCCTCTGTATCGATGTCGACGCCCTCGACCCGTCCATCGTACCTGGCGTTATAGGACGGACTCCCGGCGGCCTCGCCTATCATCACGTGCTGGATCTGATGACCGGAGCCGCCAGGAAGGGCCGCATCGCTGCGATGGATTTCGTCGAGTATGTTCCCGAAGCGGATATCGATGGGTTGGGCGGCCTGGCAACCGCAGGGTTGATTTCAGCAGCCATGGGGATCATTGCACGACAGGATGCCGGAGTGCCCATTTAGACGATGTTAACGACAATTACCGTAAAAATTTACAGATATTTCAGATAGTTGAAAGATCACCCCCACGTTTCTTTCATTGTCGAATTGCATTCATCTGAGGTATGTTAACGAATTAGTTACCAATAAGTCCGAATGATATACGGACTAGACTTAAAAATAATGTGGCATGAACCTTTTGGGGAAGAGTCATGACCGACTATTGGGATAGTTACGAAACTACGCCGACCAGCGAAGACGATCTCAAGGCCTATATCAAGGAACGCAAAAGGCGCGCTGCGCAGTATCTGCGGACCGCGAAAAAGGCTCATGAGCACATCGATCATCTTCAGAGGATCGAAGAAGCGCACCGGAAAGCGCTAGGCGGAAAATAACTACCGGATTGCCCCAAACACTTCCGCACCCTCCTGGACAGCCTGTACGCGCCCGCTGAGCCATGCGGAGAACGCGTCCAGATCTTCTTTCAAACGCATCCCCACTCTGTCTTCGTCATGCGGTCCGGATCGGGACAAAGGCGCCTGTTGAACTCAACCTGTATGGAATCACGGTCATCCGAGGCCGCACCGTATCGGCGGATCATTTCGGCGCCTTTGTCAGGATCGTTCACCGAAACCGCATAGCCCTTTTCCCCGAGCCAATCGGCCACGGCGCTGACCACAAAGTCCGGCCGCGCTTGCCCGATGAACCCGGATCGTATTCCGCGTCTCAGAGGCCATCATTCAGGTGACAGGCGGATATCCGCCCGGGCGCGATTTCCCGCAAGGCCGGTTGTTCCACACGGCAGCGCTCGATCGCATGCGGGCAACGCGGGTGGAAATGGCATCCCGGCGGCGGATCGATCGGCGACGGAATCTCGCCCTTGACCGGAACGAACTTGCGCTTCCGTGTGTCCAGCCGAGGCACTTCACTGAGAAGGGCTTTCGTGTAGGGGTGGTTCGGCTCACGGAACAGCTCGTCCGTCGGCGCGCTCTCGACCACGCGGCCGAGATACATGATGACGACCCTGTCACTCAGATGCTCCACCACGCCCAGATCGTGGCTGATGAAGAGATAGGTGAGGTTGAGGTCCTCGCGCAGATCCATGAACAGGTTCAGCACCTGCGCCTGGATCGAGACATCAAGAGCGGCAACAGACTCGTCGCAGACCAGGAAATCAGGCTTCACCGCAAGCGCCCGGGCGATGCCGATGCGCTGCCGCTGGCCGCCAGAGAACTGGTGCGGATAGCGCTTTATATAGCTCGGGTCGAGACCGACCCGCAGCATCACGCTCTCGACGTACTCCTCAAGCTCTGCTTTCGAGACGATGCCATGCACAAGCGGCGCCTCGCCAATGATATCGCGTACCCGCAGCCGCGGGTTGAGTGAACTCATCGGGTCCTGAAAGATCATCTGGATCTTGAGCTGCACTTCACGGGCGTCGGCCCCTCTCAGCTCCGTCACGTCCTGACCGCGATAGAACATGTGGCCTTCACTCGGCTCATGTACTCCCGCGACGACGCGACCGAGCGTGGACTTGCCACAGCCGGACTCGCCGACCAGACCGACCACCTCACCGTCGGCAATGGACAGCGATACACTGTCCACCGCGTGCACGGTTTCGTCGCGCACATTGGCTCCCAGCTTCTGGCCGATCCTGCCGGCAAGATCGAGATGCTTCACGAAGCGCTTGGAAATGCCGTCCAACTGGAGGATCGGTGTATCGGTCGCGGCGACGGGCTTGTTCATTTGTGTTGTCATGGGTCTAGACCGCCTCAGTCGCGAGCGGATGATGGCACCGGACCTGTCGGCCCCCGGCAACCTCGGACAGAACCGGCGCGGCCTCGCAAACCGGAGTGGAATAGCTGCAGCGTGTCTTGAAGGCACAACCGACCGGCAGATTGAGCAGTGACGGCGTCATGCCCGGAATTTGTTGCAGGCGCTTGCCGCGCGCGTTCCGGCTCGGTACGGACCCAATCAGGCCCGCCGTGTAAGGGTGTTGTGGCGCGTCCAGCACGCCGTCCACCTCACCGGATTCGACCACACGGCCGGCATACATCACCGCCACCTCATCCGCGAGCCCAGCAACGACGGAAAGATCGTGGGTAATCCAGATCATCGCCGTGCCTGTCTCCGCACAGAGCTTCTGCACCTCGTAAAGGATCTGGCCCTGGATCGTCACATCGAGCGCCGTGGTCGGCTCGTCCGCAACAATCAGTTCCGGCTTGTTCAGCAACGCGATGGCAATCGCAACGCGCTGACGCATGCCGCCGGAGAATTGGTGCGGATAACTCTTCAGCCGCTCTTCCGGTGCAGGAATGCCAACCTGGCCGAGGGCATCGCGGCAGCGCTGGCGCGCTTCGTCGTCGCTCACCTTCTGGTGCGCCTTGATGGCCTCGATCATCTGCGTGTCGATACGCAGGACCGGGTTCAGCGTCATCATCGGATCCTGGAAGATCATGGCAATGTTGTTGCCACGCAACTGCCGCATCCGCTCCTGGCTGGCACCGACGAGATTTTCCCCGCGGTAGAGGATTTCCCCCCCGACCACGCGGCCCGGCTCGTCCACCAGTCCAAGAATTGAAAACCCAGTCACCGTCTTGCCGGAGCCGGACTCGCCCACGAGACCGAGAATCTTGCCCTTGCCAACGGAGAAACTGACGTCGTCGACCGCTTTGACTACACCGGCTTTGGTGAAAAAATGGGTCTGGAGATTACGGACCTCGAGGGTCGCCTGATCGCTCATCTGACCTGGACCTACTTCTGAAGACGGGGATTGAGAACGTCGCGCAGACGATCGCCGACAAGATTGATTGTTACGATCGTGAACAGCAGGGCCAGCCCGGGATAGACGCTGATCCAGTACATACCGCTCATGATGTATTCGAACCCGTTTGCGATCAGCAGCCCAAGCGACGGTTCCGTCACCGGCAGCCCGAGTCCGAGGAAGGACAGGGTCGCTTCCAGCGAGATCGCATGCGCCACCTGCATGGTGGCAACGACGATCAGGGGCGGCAGGCAGTTCGGCAGCATATGCCGGAAAATCACCCGCGGCTTGGACAGGCCGAGACAGGTTGCCGCCTCGATATACTCACGCCGTCGCTCCACCAGAGCGGAGCCGCGCACGGTTCGCGCATAGTAGGCCCACTGCACGACGACAAGCGCGGCGATGATCTTGTCCACGCCCTTGCCCAGGGTCGCCAACAGCACCAGCGCCACAAGGATCGCCGGGAAGCTCAGCTGGATATCGACGATACGCATGATCACGGTATCGACCTTGCCGCCGAAATAAGCAGCGCACAGACCGAAAGTCACCCCGATCAGCAACGCGATGATACCGCTGCCGATACCGACACCGAGACTGATCCGCAAGCCGTAGATCATGGCACTGACCATGTCCCGGCCGAGACCGTCGGTGCCAAGCAGGGCGGTAACCCCACTGCCCATTTGCTCACCCGGAGCAAGCTTGTTGTCCATGAACGTGACGGACGCGAGGTCATACGGATCGGTCGGCGCAATGAGCGGGCCGAATAACGCTATCAGAACAACAAGAAAAACGCTGACCAGGCCGAAAACGGCGATCTTGTTTTCCATATAATCGGCGACGAACCGGCGGAACGGTGTTTCGACTTCGACGGCGGACTGGCTCTGTCCCGCACCGCCGTTAGCTGCATTTTCCTGAACGGCGCTCATGACTTCATCTCCTGAAGACGGACACGCGGATCAAGCACCGAATAGAGTACGTCGACGATAAGGTTGATACAGACGAACAGCACAACGACGAACATCAGGTAGGCGACGATCACAGGGCGGTCGAGGAAGTTGATGGAGTCGATCAGCAGCTTGCCCATGCCCGGCCAGGCGAACACGGTTTCGGTGACAACCGAAAACGCGACCAGACCGCCGAACTCAAGCCCGAGTACGGTCACCACGGGGATCATGATGTTCTTGAACAAATGCACGCCGATAATGCGTGTATCGCTGAGCCCCTTGGCCCGGGCGAACTTGATGTAATCCTGGTGCACCACCTCACGGGTTCCGGCACGGGCCAGGCGGATCACCATCGACAATTTGAAGAGCGCCAGATTGACCGCAGGCAATAGCATGTGCGACAGGCCATCGAGCGTGAGCAAACTTATTGGAATGCCGAACACATTCACGGTGTCGCCTCGTCCGGAGGACGGCAGCCAGCCCATGATGACGGCAAAGAACAGGATCATCATGATACCGACCCAGAAGGTCGGCAGACTGAAGCCGAGGATCGAGCTCGTCATGATGGTCTTGGAAATCCAGGAATTGGCGTTCAGGCCGGCATAGATACCGAGCGGAATACCCAGGACCACCGCAATGAACAACGCGGCGAAAGCCAGCTCGAACGTCGCCGGCATGCGCTCTGCGATCAGGTGCATCGCGGATTCCTGGAACACGAAGGAATTCCCCATGTCCCCTTGCAGCGCATTGCCTATGAACCGCAAATATTGGAGATAGAACGGCAGATCGAGTCCCATGGACTTGATCATCATTTCGCGCTCTGCCTGATCCGCGTCATCCGCGACCAGCATCTCGACCGGATCCCCGACGAGAAACACGCCGCCGAACACCAGCAGCGACATAATGAGCACAACAAGAGCCGCCTGCAAAAGGCGGCGAATGACGAACACGGTCATTCTTTATCCCGACACCAGCATGTTGAAGAACGCAGCCGGGCCACCTGGCCCGGCTGCTATTCAATAGTTTCTTTTATTCCATCACATAATCGGTAGCGAGCGTACGCTCGTCAGTGCGCGGAATATATTTCAGGCCCTTCTTCGTGGCCCATGTATTGACCTGATAGTGCAACGGGATGATGCCCTGATCTTCACCGATGCCGATGTCCGTTGCCTTGGCGAGAAGCTCACCACGCTTGGCATCGTCCACGGTTGCCAGCGCCTCAAGCAGCATCTGATCCATCTTCGGGTTGGCGTGACGACCACGGTTGGAGGCGCCCATACCCTTCGACTTGTCATGCGTTGCCAGCAGAGATTTCAGCGGCGAGGAGGCTTCACCGGTGCCCGAACCCCAGCCAACCAGCACAAGGCTGAACTCCGGCAGGCCTTCAGCGCCCGAGGAGGCCCGCTTGAAGAAGACGTTCTTGGTCATGGTCACGACCTTGGTCGGGATACCGTTACCGGTGAACAGCTGACCGATCGCTTCCAGAATTTTCGCATCGTTGATGTAGCGATCGTTCGGACCATGCACGGTCAGAGCAAAGCCATCCGGATAACCGGCTTCCGCCAGCAGCTTCTTCGCCCCGGCCGGATCATATTCCTCGACCTTGAGGTTCGGAGACACACCGAAGAAACCTTCCGGCAACAGCTGACCGGCCGGAATAGCGACGTCTTCCATCACCCGCTTAACGATCGCCTTGCGGTTGATCATCTTGGACAGAGCCTTGCGGACACGCGGATCCAGCAGCGGGTTCTTGATCTTGCTGCCGTCCTTGCCGGTCACAAACGGCGAGTCCTCACGGAACTGATCCATGTGGAGATAGATCACCCGGTTGGAGATACCGGAGCTGAGAGTGACTCGCGGGTCTTTCTTCAGACGCTCGACATCGATCGTCGGAACGTTGTCGATCGCGTCAACGTCACCAGCAAGCAGGGCCGCAACGCGGGCCGGCTCGGACTTGATGAACTTGAAGGTGACCTTGTCCCAGGGCTGGGCGATCGGGCCAACATAGCCGTCGAACTTCTCAAGGACGAGCTGCTCACCCTTCTTCCATTCGACGAACTTGTACGGGCCGGACCCGATGGTCGCGGTGCCGTCGTTGAAATCCTTGGCGGAGATGCCCTTGTTCTTGCCGGAGCTGTCCGTGCCTTTAGCGTCCGCGGACATGATCATGACTGTGGTCAGATCGTTCGGCATCAACGGGTACGGCTTTTCGGTGACGATGTGCAGGGTATGGTCATCGACCTTCACCAGCTTCTTGCCCTTGGTATAGGTCCGGAAGCTGGAATTGCCGCCTTCATAACCATCGGCGCGCTCGAAAGAATAAATCACGTCGTCGACCGTCAGGTCGGAACCGTCATGAAATTTCAAGCCTTTGCGCAGCTTGATTTCCCAGGTCGTATCGTTGATCGTTTTCCACGATTCAGCGATGCTCGGGAACAGCTGCTGCTGTTCGTCAAAGCCTACAAGCCGCGTAAACACATGCCCGATCATGCCATTGTTCGGCGTCAGGTTGTGGAAATACGGGTCCATTGAAGACGGCTCGGACCGGATACCAATAACGATATCGGCCGCCATCACATTTGCGGTCATCGCGGACAACGCCACGGCCGCAAGGCCTAGCTTGCGCAGTGCCTTCATCCCTGCCTCCTGTTCAAAAATCACAATTTGATTTTGCCCCGGCTTGATACCTGCCGAGTGCCATTTGATCCGGGAAGAATGGCTCATAAAGGGAGATGCGGCAAGAGCGCTGGATGCATCAAACCAGGTCCAGGCAACTTGCCGCCGGGAAAGTCTTCGGTTTACCATCATAGGGTAATCCGGTTGCCAGCTCAGAGCGCACCGATCAAGGAAGTCGCGTATGTCTGACGTAGCCTCGGCGACCCGCCTGAACCACTATCCCGTGGAATTAGTGGCACCGGACATTTCCGCCTACCGCGACGGCAACCGGAATGTACCTTATTTCACCACGTTCGAATCCGGGCTCCCCGGCCCGAAAACTCTGATCACCGCCCTGGTTCACGGCAACGAGCTTTGTGGCGCAATCGCATTGGATCATCTGTTCCGGAACGATATCCGCCCGCTCGTCGGATCGCTCACGCTCGGCTTCTGCAACGTGGCCGCGAATGCCGAATTCCGGGCCGACTATCCGGCCTTCTCCAGATTCATCGACGAGGATTTCAACCGGGTCTGGGACCTCGATACCCTGGATGGCGGCACCCGCAGCCTCGAGAGGGCCCGCGCCCGCGAAATCCGCCCGATCGTGGATGAAGCGGACTTCCTTCTCGATATTCACTCCATGCAGAACGCGACCGAACCGCTGGTTCTGGCCGGACGGCACGGCAAAGGCCGGTTGCTTGCCCAGAAAGTCGGTACGCCGGGCCTTGTCGTTCTCGATGCGGGTCATGCTTCCGGCCGCAGGATGCGCGATTACGACTTTTTCGACGATCCGGAAAACCCGCGCAGCTCCCTGCTGGTCGAATGCGGCCAGCATTGGTCTCGCTCCGCAGCGACGGTCGCGATCGACGTCACCTACCGCTTCCTGCACGCCATGGAAATGATCAATGACGATACCCTGGAACGGCATGTCTCCATGCCCGTCCCGACGACGCAAACCGTCATCGAGATCACAGATCTAATTACGGTCACGACGGAGTCCTTCCATTTCCACGACGACTATATCGGCATGGAAGTCATTCCCGACGCGGGAACGGAAATTGGCCTCGACGGAGACAAACCCATACAAACGCCGCATGACAATTGCGTCCTCGTCATGCCTTCGCGGCGCCTTAGCCCCGGCCTGACAGCGGTCAGGCTCGGTCGATTTGTTGAATAGAGACAACGAACTGCTCTAAGATTGAAGTCCTGCCCCGATATGCAAGAAAGCGTTCGGCCACCGCCGAAGCGAATCATGAATTGACCGACCCCAAAGCGCCTGACGCCTCCGAATCCGATTCAGCCAACGACCCCGATCAAAAAGAGAAAAAGCCGAACGGTCTGGCAAGCGCTCTTCTGGCCCTCGCCATCGGAACTGCGGGCGGGTTCCTCTTTGCTTACCTGAAACTGCCCCTGCCCTGGATGATGGGGGCGATGGTCGCAACCACCGTGTGCTCGATTGCCGGCCTGAATATCGGCCTGCCTTCATTCGTGCGCATGGCCATGGTTGCCGTTCTTGGTGTCATGCTCGGCAGCGCTTTCTCACCGGCTCTGCTCGACCATATCGGAAAGTGGGCCATCTCGGTGACCGGCCTGCTGGTCTATGGCGTCGTCGCCCTGTTCCTCGTTCTGGTCTTTCTCCGTCGCTTCGCCCGGTACGACCCCGTAACCGCCTATTTCTCCTCCTCGCCCGGAGGCCTCAACGAGATGGTGATCGTCGGCAAGGCGATGGGCGGCGATGAAAGGGTCATTGCCCTGACCCATGCCTCCCGCATCCTGATCGTGGTGATGATCATCCCGTTCCTGTTCCGGATGTTCGGCGGCTACCACCCGCAACCAGGCATGCTGCCGCCGGGCTCCGGATTTGATCTGCCGCTCCATGAATGGGCCTTCATGGCGGGTTGCGCAGTTATTGGACCGATCATCGCCATCCGCCTGAAACTGCCGGCCGCCCCACTGCTCGGCGCCATGGTACTGAGCATGGCTGTCCACCTGACAGGCCTGAGCAAAAGCGCGCCCCCCAGCATGCTCGTGGCCGCCGCACAGGTCGTGCTTGGAACCGGCGTCGGCTGCCGCTTCGCCGGCACGGCCGTGAGCGAGGTGCTGAAGATCATCCGCACCTCTTTCGGCGCCTCGGTCATTCTGCTGGTTACCGCTGTTGGCGCCGGTTTCCTGCTGCAGGATATCACCGGTCTGCCCTGGTACGTGCTGGTGCTGGCATATGCTCCTGGCGGGCTCGCGGAGATGAGCATGGTGGCGCTTGGCATCGGGCAGGATGTGGCGTTCGTAGCCACCCATCATCTGTTCCGCATCGCCTTCATCGTCATCTTGGCACCGCTCGCCTTCCGGCTGATCCGGCGTTGGTTCTGACCTGGGCGGAGAGCGTCTTCGGAAGTCACGCAGCTTATTTCCGGAACCGCACTACAAGCTGAGTCCCGTTTGCCGCTTCCAGGCTCTCGGCATGGTGCGGCACGGCTTTAATCCCGAATTCCTGCTCCTTGTGCCGGTCGACATCGGCCTGCGTCACATCGCAAAGGTTACAGAGCCAGATGGTGAAACTGGCAAAAAGACGCTCGATAAGAAGCATGGCGTTTCCTCTGAACCGGAATTCTTGTGTCCCGGCAGCATCTAATCATGCTCTCCGGCGAGTGAAAACCACAGCTATGGTGGGAAGGAGTTCAGGTTGTGGCAGCCCCCACAAGAAACCTGTCGATCTCGGCCCAGACTGCGTGCCGAACCGCATCGCGTTCCAGCAAAAGCTCATGCGCGCCTTCGGCAAAACTGACGAGCCGCGCATCCGGCAGCATCGCCGCCACCTCCCGCTGCCCCGCATTGCTCACGATCTTCTCCAGCCCGGCGCTCAGGATCAGCACCGGGATACGGATGTGCGACAGATAGGATGGACGCTTGACCAGCCGTATTGACCGGAACGCCGAATAGACCCAGGCGAACGTCGGCCCACCGAGGGCAACATCCGGGTTGATCTCGATCTGTTCATGAATGCGATCGAAGCGGGCTCTATCCGTTGTCAGCGGATTGTTTTCGAAGCGCATCTGACCAGGCACATAAGGCCCGGCTCCGGGAACGAAACGTTCCCCCAGTCCGAGACGAACCGCCGTTTTAGCCAGGCCATAGGCAACCGCTCGCGGCCAGGTCCCGGTTAGAATATCGGCCATCGGCGCGCACAGGACCGCCCGTTCGAAGAGTTCCGGGTGATCGTGTGCCGCGCGCAGGGCCAGATGTCCGCCCATGGAATGCCCCATGATAACGTGCGGGCCTGGCATTTCCGCGAGCCGGGTTATTCGCAAGACTTCTTCCAGATCATTGAGGAAGTGCTGCATGTCGGGGATATGGCCCTTGCGGCGGTGCGGCAGTAACCGGTCTGAAAGCCCCTGCCCGCGCCAGTCGAACGTGATGACGCCGTAGCCGCGCTCATGCAGGGCGGCAATGCTTTCCAGCCCCTTCTCGATGAACTCGGTAAATCCCGACAACATCAGGACCGTACCCGCCGATTTCCCCGCCGGAGCAGGGAACCGGGCGATGCGAATCCGGACCCCGTCCGCCATCTCGGGAAATTCTACGGAACCGCCGGTGCTTTCGACGGTCGGGACCGGGCCCAGATCACTCACATCAGACATTAAGGAGCAAATATTCCCGTTCCCAGGCGCTGATGACCTTCTGATAGGCCGCAGATTCCGCCAGCTTCACAGACGTGAAGACGTCGACAAAACGCTGCCCCATGATTTCCTTTAGCGGCTTGGCCCGGTTCAACCGCAACAGAGCATCTTCCAGATGGCGCGGCAGTTTTGCGGCAAGCGAATAGGCGCTGGTATCGATCGGTGCCGAGGGCTCGATCTTCTCGACTAGGCCGAGATAACCGCAGGCCAGGGACGCTGCCATTGCCAGGTACGGATTGACGTCCGCACCGGCGACCCGGTTTTCCACCCGTCGCTGGTTCGGTGGCGAAATCGGCACCCGCAGACCGGTGGTCCGGTTATCGACACCCCAGTGCATGTTTATCGGCGCATCGCTGTCTGGTATCAGGCGGCGGTAGGAATTCACATACGGAGCAAGAAACGGCAGTGCCGCCGGAAGGTATTTCTGCAGACCGCCGATGAAATGCAGAAAATCCTCTGAATGGCTGCCATCCTCATTCGCGAAGAGATTCCGGCCGCTGCTCACGCCGTAAAGACTCTGATGCACATGCATCGCGCTACCAGGCTCGTCCTGCATGGGTTTTGCCATGAAGGTCGCATAGACGCCGTGATCCAGCGCCGCCTGCCGCACTGTCCGTTTGAACAGGAAGGTCTGGTCCGCAAGAGCGAGCGCGTCGCCGTGGTTGAAGTTGATCTCCATCTGCGCCGCGCCCGCCTCATGGCTCAGCGTATCGACATCGATCTCCTGCGCCTCGCAGTAATCGTAGATATCCTCGAAAAGCGGATCGAACTCGTTCACCGCGTCGATGCCGAAGGCCTGGCGTGCGGTCTCCGGACGCCCTGAACGACCAACCGGCGGCTCGAGCGGATAATCCGGGTCCGGGTTCACCTTGACGAGGAAGAATTCAAGCTCGGGCGCGACCACCGGCCGCCAGCCCTTGTCGGCATAGAGTTGCAGAATCTTTTTCAGCACCATGCGCGGCGCGATATCGACCGGACGACCATCCTGATAATAGGCGTCGTTGATGATCTGGGCCGTCGGTTCCTTGTACCAGGGCACCACCCGTATCGTATCCGCCTGCGGTGCCAGAAAAATGTCGCTCCGTCGTGGGTCGAGGTCTTTTTCCTCGATGTAGCTGCCAGTCACATCCTGACCGAAGATAGCCTCCGGCAGACGCAGACCGCGTTCTCCTATCCCGTCCAGGAATTTCGCCGCGGGCAGGATCTTGCCGCGGGGAATGCCGGCATGGTCCGAAACCATGCATTCGACTTCCGTAATCCGTCTTTCACTGATCCAGGATTTAAGATCGACCGACATAAATGCTCCACGAGCCGTTTCGACATGATCATGCGCCTCGCCCGGGGCCGACAAGCGTGATAGGGCTCCGATATCTGAGAACGGATTAGCGCAATGACTACCGCAACCTATTACCATGCATTCACGTCCGAGGACGAGCGGCGTCCGCAGCTCAACGGCGAAATCAGCGCAGATATTTGCATTATCGGCGGCGGCCTGACCGGCGTCTCCGCGGCCTTGCATATGGCGGAACGCGGATATGACACCGTTTTGCTGGAAGCCGGCCGGATCGGCGACGGCGCCTCGGGCCGCAATGGCGGTCAGATCTGCATGGGCTACAGCAGCGGGATGGAGATCTTCGAACGCGCCGCCGGAATGGAGGCCGCGCAACGCTTCTGGGCCATGGCCAACGAAGCCATCGAGGACATACAGACCCGCATTTCCCGCCACGCCATCAAGGCAGATTACCGGCGCGGCTACATCCACGCCGCCCTGAACAGCCGGCAAGAACGCGGCCTTGAGGAGATGGCCGACTCCTGGTCGAAAACCTACGGCTTCACCGACCTCAAAATGCTGAACCGTGCCGAGACGGAAGCAGCAACCGGCTCGCGGCTCTATAGCGCGTCACTGCTGGAACAGGGCAGCGGGCATATGAACCCGCTCGCCTACCTCTACGGTCTGGCACAAGCCGCCCAGAATGCCGGGGCCAAGATCTTTGAGGAAAGTCGCGTTATCGCCATCCAGAAGGGCGCGACGGTCACAATTGAAACCGATACCGGACGCATCAAGGCGCGGACGCTGGTTCTGGCCGGCAACGCATATCTCGACGAACTCGTGCCGGAAATCCGTTACCGCGTCGCCCCCGTGCTCAGCGCTGTTGCCGCCACCGCCCCGCTGAGCGCGGATCTGGCATCCCTTATCCTGCCCGGCGAAGAGGCCGTCGCGGACTCGAACACCGCACTCAACTACTTCCGGAAGACGGTCGACAACCGCCTGCTGTTCGGTGGTCTCGCCAGTTATTCAGGCCGCCCCATCACGAATGCGGCAGACGCCCTGCGCCGGCGGATGGCCAAGGTCTATCCGGAACTGAGCGATGTTGTGATCGACCATGCCTGGTCCGGAAAAATCGCCATCACCACCGGCCGGATGCCTGATTTCGGACGGATCGGCAGCAATATCTACTACGCGCAGGGATTTTCCGGGCACGGGCTGGCCATTACCGGGCTCGCTGGCAAACTGATCGCCGAAGCCGTGGCAGGCGACGCCGAGCGGTTCGATATGTTTGCCCGGCTGCCCAACCTGCGTTTCCCCGGCGGCCCTGCCCGCACAGCCCTGCTTGCCCTTGGCATGGCCTGGTTCAAGATGCGGGACGTGCTCGGACTATCGAAATAGACCGAGCAGCCTCCTAAAGTCCCAGCGCTTCCTGCGGCGTCTTGAAAGCCATACCGTGCGAGTCCGCGACTGCCTTGTAGGTGATCTCGCCGCGGTGAACGTTCAGCCCCTGCATCAGATGCAGGTCATCGGCAAGCGCCTTGCGGTGTCCCTTGTCAGCCAAGGCCAGCACGAACGGCAGCGTGGCATTGTTCAGCGCAAAAGTTGAGGTCCGCGCAACGCCTCCGGGCATGTTCGCGACGCAATAATGCACCACGTCATGAACCATGTAGGTCGGCTCCCGATGGGTCGTCGCGCGTGAGGTCTCGAAGCAGCCTCCCTGGTCGATGGCAACATCGACGAGCACCGAGCCGCGCTGCATCTTGGAAACCAGCGCATCCGTCACCAGTTTCGGTGCGGCAGCCCCCGGCACCAGCACGGCCCCGACGACGAGATCGGCAGCCATCACATTCTCCTCGATCGCATCCACCGTCGAATAGATCGTGTTCAGCATCGGTCCGAACTGGAGGTCAAGCTCGTAAAGCCGCTCAAGGCTGCGATCAATGACCGTCACCTTGGCTTCCAGCCCCATCGCCATACGCGCCGCGTTGGTCCCGACCACACCGCCGCCGATGACAACGACATTCCCCGCCGGAACACCCGGCACACCGCCAAGCAGGGTTCCGCTGCCGCCTTGCGCTTTCTCCAGGCAATGGGCGCCGGCCTGTATCGCCATCCGCCCCGCGACTTCACTCATCGGCGCCAACAAAGGCAGGCCGCCGCGGGCATTGGTGACGGTCTCATAAGCGATGGCAATCGCACCGCTGTCGATCAGGCCTTTGGTCTGGGCCAGATCCGGCGCCAGGTGCAGATAGGTGAAAAGGATCTGCCCCTCGCGCAGCATCTTGCATTCAGCTGCCTGCGGCTCCTTCACCTTCACGATCATGTCCGCCTTGGAGAACACCTCCTCCGCAGTTCCAGCGATCTCGGCACCGGCGGCGATATACCGGTCGTCATCGAGACCGATGCCATAGCCGGCATGGGTCTCGACAAGAACCTTATGACCGTGATGAACCAGCTCCCGGACGCTGGACGGGATCAGTCCGACCCGGTTTTCGTCCGACTTTATTTCTCTGGGCACGCCAATCAGCATGGTGTCCTCCCTGATTGAAATCTGAGGCAGTTTCCCAACACTCTGTCGAACTCGCGCTCCGCACTGTCAAGTTAGGGATACTCGCTCAACGATAGCTGGTCTTTTCTCGCCACAATACGGTCACGATTGATCACGAGAATTTCTTTTGTCAGAACGTCGGACGGCTCCTAGGCTGTTCACATGAAGGTGTCCCTGTTCGTCTGTATCGGACAGCAGAGTGACACGGGGGAGAAGGTCATGGCCATGGAAGCTGGAAATCTGAAACGCTCTTGCGTCGTTCTTGGCGCGATTGTTTTCAATGTTCTGGTCTGGCTGACCGCGGCACTGCCGCATCTGGTGATTTAACCAGAGTCGCATTTGATCCGGCGATCCGTTTGTTCGTGAACAATGGATGTTTACGCTGGTACGACACGGGCACTGGAAGTGATCCACGATCGGCACTAGGATTCCGGCTCTGAGTTTGCCGGAGAATATCTCATGTACCGCCATATCATCGTCGGCCGTGGCCTGATCGGCTCCGCAGCCGCGCGACATCTCTCTTCCTGGCAGGATGGGGTCGCCGTTATTGGCCCGGACGAGCCGGCGGACAGGCAAACTCACTCAGGCGTATTCGGCAGCCATTACGACGAAGGCCGCCTGACCCGGATTTTCGATCCGGAGCACGAATGGTCGATTACCGCTGCCCGCTCCATCGGCCGCTATCCGGAAATCGAAGCCGAGAGCGGCATCACCTTCTTCACCCCCGCCGGGTTTCTCAAAATCGTCGGCTCGGAAGACCCCGTTATCAAACCGGCCGTCACACTCGCACGGGAGAATGGCGGGAACGCCACCGTGATCGGCGCAAACGAGATGCGCGAGCTCTATCCCTTCCTTTCGCTACCCGACGATTGCGCGGGCATCCGGGAGACGGAGACCGCCGGCCATATCAGCCCGCGCGCATTGGTCAAGGCGCAGACGACAATCGCCGAAAAACAAGGCGCCGAGACCATCAACGCCGCCGTCACAAAGATCGATGTCCAGAGCAGCCATGTCAGCGTCACCACGGATGACGGACAGACCCTTACAGCAGAACGGGTCCTGGTCGCGACCGGCGGCTACACAACGGCCATGAAACTGCTGCCGAGGCCGCTGGCCACGACGGTCTATGCTCGGACCGTCCTGCTGATCCGGGTCACAGAACCTGCTGCCGAGGCATTGCACGGCATGCCCACCATCATCGACCGGTATGCAGGCTCCTACATCCTGCCTCCTATCCGGTACCCGGACGGGCATCTCTATGTGAAAATCGGCATCGGAACGGAAGCCGATGCTCAACTGGCAACCGTCGACGACCTGACAGACTGGTTCAAATCCAAGGGCTCAGAGCGCAACCGGCTGGAACTTACGGACGTCTTCGAGGGCGTTATCCCGGTTCTGAAGGACTGCCCTGACCGGCACACGGATACCTGCGTGACCACCTTCAGCACCTCGGGCCTGCCATATATCGACTATGTCGCCGGCGACCGGCTTGCCGTTGCCATCTGCGGTAACGGCAAGGGAGCCAAGGGATCGGACGACTGGGGCTACGCCGCGGCCCGGCTCCTTGAAGGCAGCGATTGGGATCATCCGGTTCCGCGCTACAAGCTGAAAGCGGTGTTTTCCTGAGACTCAAACAGCCATCGGCGTGCCGCGCGCCTTGTCGACACAGGCCGCCGCCACCGCATCCATGATCGCTTCTGCGTCAATGCCGTGGGTCTGATAAAGATCCGGCAGATCGCCGGACTGACCGAACGTGGTGACACCGAGGGGGAACAACCGGCGGCCAAGCGCGCTCCCGATCCAGCTCAGGTTCGCCGGATGGCCGTCCTGCACGGTGATGATCCGGGTTTCCGGGCCGAGCCCGCCCATCAGCTTTTCCAGATGCGGGACAGGCGCATCCGGACGGCGCACGCGCGCCTGCCAGTCTGCATAAAGCCGGTCCGCGCTGGTGACCGCGAGCACACCGACCCCCGGCAACTCTTCCTCCAGCATTTCGCGCGCCTGCAGCACTTCCGGCACCACCGCGCCGGTATAGACGATCACGGCCGGTGCCTGCGGGTCCGGCTCGCGCAGCCAGTACCCGCCGGAGACGATGTCGTGCCTGAGATCGGCGGTCATCTCCCTCTCGGGCTGTTCCTGCGGCCGTGTCGAAAGCCGGAGATAGACCGCCCCGCCATCATCCGCCTGCATGTAGTTGAAGCCCCAGGCCATGATCTCCGCCACCTCGTCCGCATAGGCCGGCTCGAAGCTGAGCAGGCCCGACTGCCCCATACCGATCAACGGCGTGGAGACGGACTGGTGCGCGCCGCCCTCCGGTGCGAGGGAGATTCCGGATGGAGTCGCCACCACCATGAAACGGGCGCCCTGATAGCAGGCGTAATTCAGGGAATCGAGGCCGCGTGCGATGAACGGATCGTACAGTGTGCCGACCGGCAGCAGCCGCGTGCCGAACAACGGGCCGGACAGGCCGAGAGCCGCCAGCATGATGAAGAGATTGCTCTCCGCGATACCAAGCTCGAAATGCTGTCCGCCACCATGGCGCAACCATTTCTGCGCCGAAGCCACCTTCTCGTCCCGGAACACATCGTTTCGCATGTCGAGACTGAAGATCCCGCGCTGGTTCACCCAGGGACCGAGATTGGTCGAGACCGTCACGTCCGGTGAGGTGGTGACGATGCGGGAGGCAAGTGCCGAGTTGCCGCGCGCCAGCTCGTTCAGTACGGCACCGAAAGCCTGCTGCGTCGATGTTTTCGCGGCGCGCTTCGGCACGATACTCTCCGGCAGCTCCACCTTGGCGGCATGATGGATGCGCGATCCGCCACGGTTGAAGGAGACGCCGGCAAGATAGTCCCGCACTTCTTCCGCCGGCATGTCGAGATTGGCGAACGGGTCCCATTCGTCCCCTTCCGGCACGCCAATATGGGAGCGGAACAGCTCCATCTGGTCCGGTGTCATCAGGCCTGCATGGTTGTCCTTGTGCCCGGCGAGCGGCGTGTTGAAGCCCTTCACCGTGTAGGCGATGAAACATTGCGGGCTATCGTCTGAAACTCCGTGGAAAGCGTCCAGAACCGCTTCCATGTCGTGCCCGGCGAGGTTGGTCATCAGCGCATGCAGGGCCTCGTCATCATGATCGTCGAGGATCGACTTGATGCCCTTGACCCCATGCAGGTCGCGCTTCAGATGGTCGCGCCAGGTACTGCCTCCTCCGGCCTGCCCCTTGAAGGTCAGTGCGCTGTAGAGATCGTTCGGGCAATCGTCGATCCAGTTTCGCAGAACTTCGCCGCCGGGCTCCAGAAACACCCGCTCCAGCTTCTTGCCGTATTTCAGCATGTTGACGTTCCAGTCGACCGTCCCGAAGAACTGCCGGATCTTCTGGAACAACCCGTCAGAGACCACACCGTCCAGGCTCTGCCGGTTGTAGTCGATCACCCACCAGAGGTTCCGGACGTCGTACTTCCAGCCCTCCAGCATAGCCTCATAGATATTGCCCTCATCCAGCTCCGCATCGCCCATCACAGCGATCATGCGGCCGGCCGGCTGCTGCTGCAGACCCTGATCTTGCACAAGATGATGCAGCCGCACGTAATCCTGCACCATCGAGGAAAAGAGCGTCATGGCGACGCCAAGGCCGACGGAGCCGGTAGAGAAATCCACCTCGTCCCGGTCCTTGGTACGCGATGGGTAAGACTGCGCGCCGCCAAGCGCCCGGAAGCTCTCCAGCGCAGACTGGTCCTGCCGGCCCAGCATGTATTGGATGGCATGGAAGACCGGGCTCGCATGCGGCTTCACCGCGACACGGTCCTGCGGCTTCAGGACGTCAAAATAGAGCGCTGTCATCAGGGTCGAGACGGACGCGCAGGATGCCTGGTGCCCACCGACCTTGATGCCGTCGCGCGAGGGCCGGACATGGTTAGCGTTATGGATCATCCACATGGCAAGCCAGAGAACTTTCTTCTCCAGCTCACGCAGGGTTTCGATCTTGTTTTGCGGCTCTACCAGGCCCATCTCGGCCTCCTGAAAACGGATGATTTCGGGAGGACTATGGGGTTCGCGTAATAATCCGTCGATAGGGGGACGCAAGTTCGCAATGATCTGTCTGATCCGATTATCGGGCCACCGGATCTTCCCGCTCAAAGCCACTGATCATTATAATCACTGCCGCGGCTTCCTTGGTCAGCACACTGGCTGGCGGTGAATCAGCGTCAGACGAAGCCTCAGGCGCCGACCTCGGCCACGTCCAGTTCTTCAACCGGCTCCGTCACGGACTCCTCCCGCATCTGCTGCCGCCACATCGCCGCATAGATTCCCCCCTGCGAGAGCAGCGAATCATGATTGCCGCGTTCGGCGATCTCGCCGTCGCGCAGAACGATGATTTCGTGTGCATCGACCACGGTCGAGAGCCGGTGTGCGATAACCAGAGTGGTATAGTCCTGGCTGACCTCGGAGAGGCTGTTCTGGATCGCCTTTTCCGTCTGGCTGTCGAGCGCCGATGTCGCTTCGTCGAACAGGAAGATCTTCGGCTGTTTCAGCAATGTCCGGGCAATTGCGACACGTTGCTTTTCACCACCCGACAGTTTCAGGCCGCGCTCACCAACCGTGCTTTCATACCCGTCCGGCAGGCTTACGACGAAATCATGAATCCGGGCCAGACGGGCAGCCTCCTCGATTTCGGCTGTGCTTGCATCGGGCCGACCGTAGGCGATGTTGTAATAGATCGTATCGTTGAACAGCACAGTATCCTGCGGAACGATCCCGATAGCCCGCCTCAGGCTCTCTTGTGTGACTGAGCGGATATCCTGACCGTCGATCAGGATCGCGCCATCGTCGATATCGTAAAAGCGGAACAGCAGCCGGGAGATGGTCGATTTTCCGGCACCGCTGGGGCCGACCAACGCAACGGTCTTGCCTGCCGGCACATCGAAGCTGATGCCCTTCAGAATGCCGCGTTCGGCCGAATAACCGAACTTCACGTTCTCGAACCGTACCGCGCCTTTCTCGACAGTTAGGTCAGTCGCGTCCGCCGCGTCCTCGATCTCCTGCTCCTCATCGAGCAGAAGGAACATTTGCTGCATATCCGTCAGGGACTGCTTGATCTCTCGATAAACGAAACCGAGGAAGTTCAGCGGCATATAGAGCTGGATCAGATAGGTGTTCACCATGACGAAATCGCCGACCGTCGCCTTACCGGCAGCGATGTCGCCGCCTGCGAGCGCCATGACGACCATCAGTCCGACAGCGATGATCCCGCCCTGACCGACATTGACTAGTGACAGGCTGGTACGGCTCTTGACCGCCGCGTCCTCGTAGCTCCGCATGGAGCGGTCGTAGCGCTCCTCCTCATGCGTCTCGTTGCCGAAATATTTGACCGTCTCATAGTTCAGCAGGCTGTCGACCGCGCGGGTGTTCGCGCGGTTATCCATCGTATTCATCCGACGCCGGATCTTCAGTCGCCATTCCGTCACCAGCATGGTGAAGGTGATGTAGGAGAAGATTGTTCCGAAGGTGGCAATCGCATACCGGAAGTCGAACATCCACCAGAGCACGCCGCAGACCAGGAAGATCTCGAACAGCGTCGGCAGGATGTTGAAGAGCATGAAGTTGAGCAGGAACTCGATGGCCTTCGTGCCCCGCTCGATCACCCGGGTCAGCCCGCCGGTCTGGCGATCCAGATGGAAGCGCAGCGACAGCCGGTGCAAGTGCCGAAACGTCTTGATGGCAACAGCCCGGATCGCCCGTTGGGCGACACGGGCAAAGAAGAACTCGCGCAACTGGGCGAAGGCCTGCTGGCCAAGGCGCGTCATGCCGTAAGCAACAACGATCCACAACAGGACGGTGAAATCGAACTTGTCGCCCGAGATCAGGTCGACCGCTTCCTTGTAGAGGATCGGGACATAGACAGACGCCGCCTTCGCCAGAACAAGGCAGGCAATTGCCACCACCACCCGCGCCCGCATCTCAAACTGACCTTTCGGCCAGAGATAGGGCAGCAGGGATTTTATCGTATCAAGGTCGGCAGTCGCCGGCGGATCGGACTCGGTCAGATTAGCGGTCGGTCGACGTGACATAAAACTTCCTGTCGGGCAGCGCCGGGTGGCGCACCCCGCTTATTTCTTTGTTCGATAAATATGGAACTATTGGCTCCGGACACAAGGCAAATCGACAGGCTGTGCCTGTTGCGCCTGATCACACTGGCTGGAAGCTTCGCAGCTTTGGCTGACGAAGGAGTATAACCGGAACCGCCCGCCGGGATAGAAGGCTGAAATATTTTCCGTTGAGCCTCTTGCCGCTCAGCCGCTGTTGCGGAGCCCTGCTGCGATCCCGTTGATCGTAAGCTGGATACCACGCAGCACCTTCGGGTCCTCCGCATCACGGCGATAGTCGCGGAGCAGATTGACCTGCAGGTGGTTCAGCGGATCGAGATAGGGGAAACGGTTCGAGATCGACCGTGACAACAGAGGGTTCCCATCGAGCAGGGTTTCATCCTGCATGATCTGGAGCAGAGCCTCGATGGAGGCTTCCCTTTCATCTCGAATTCGCTGGAAAATCGCATCCCGCAATTCCCCGTCTTCAACCAGATCGGCATAGCGCGACGCGATCGCGATATTGGTCTTGGACAGAACCATCGCCATGTTTGAAAGCTGCGCCTTGAAGAACGGCCACTCCCGATACATCGCACGAAGACGGTCCAGCCCATCATCCGGATGTGCTTCGAGCCATGACTGGAAGGCGCTGCCGAAGCCGTACCATCCGGGCAGCATCAGGCGGCATTGCGACCAGCTGAAGACCCAGGGAATGGCACGCAGATCGGCTATCTTTCCGAGTTTCTTCCGGGACGCCGGGCGCGAGCCGATGTTGAGGGTGGCAATCTCATTGATGACCGTCGAACCCCAGAAATACTCGTCGAAACGCGGGGTTTCATAGACCAGCGCACGATAGGCCTTGAATGCGCTGGCCGAGAGCTCCTCCATAGCCTCCAGAAATTCCGTGGGAACGTCGTCCCGGTCCGGTCGCAACAGCGAGGCCTCAAGACAGGCCGCGGCAAGGATCTCCAGATTTCGGCGGCCGAGATCCGGGTTGGTGTACTTGCTGGAGATGATCTCGCCCTGCTCTGTCAGACGGATATGACCGTCGACCGCACCGGCCGGCTGGGCCAGGATAGCTTCGAAACTCGGGCCGCCGCCGCGCCCGACGGTGCCGCCACGGCCATGAAACAGGCGCAGCCGGACATTGTGCCGCTGGAACAGTTCGATCAGCGCGATCTCGGCCTTGTAGAGCTCCCAGCCGGACGTCAGATAGCCGCCGTCCTTGTTGCTGTCGGAATAGCCGAGCATGACTTCCTGGACACCGCCAAGATCGTCCACCAGAGCGCGATAGGCCGGGATTGACAGCAGCCGGTCCATGATCCCGACGCAATTGCGCAAATCTTCGATGGTCTCGAACAACGGGACGATATTGACGTCACTCCGGCCTTCCGGCGTGACGAGGCCGACTTCCTTCAGAAGGATTGCCAGCTCGAGCAGGTCCGAGACGCTCTGGGTGTTCGAAATGATCGCGGTGGTGATCGCACGCGGCCCATAGCGCCGATGCGCCGCCGAAGCGGCCCTGAAGATCGCCAGCTCCTTCTCGGTTTCCTCCGAATAGCTCTCGAACGGGCGTAGCAGCGGGCGGAGATTGCCCAGCTCCGATGACAGCAGAGCAACCCGCTCATCCTCTTTCAGAGCCGTGTAGTCGGGCACCGCCCCAACCGCCTGCAGCAGGTCCCCGACGGTGCGGGCATGTACCTCCGAGTTTTGCCGCATGTCCAGGGTGGCAAGATGGAAGCCGAAACAATCGACCGCACGCCGCAAGCGGCGCAGACGTCCTTCGGTCAGTGGACGGGAGCCATGCGTGACCAGAGAGGCATGCACGATGTCCAGATCCGCACGCAGATCATCCGGGCTCTCATATTTGGCAAATGCGGAGCGCGCCCGGCTTTCCACCGCCGGTATTCCATGCGCCGGCAGCACATCGGCCGGCAAAGGCTCCTTCACGGCGTCCAGCGTCGCCGCGACCCGGCTGCCGATACCGGAGAGTGCCCGGCGATAAGGCTCCAGCACGGTATGTTGCGAAACGTCCGCCGCCTTGTCCGCCAGCGCCGAAAGCTCCTCCGACACAGAGACGATGCGCAGGGACAGGGAAAGCTCGTCCTCCAGCTTCTCCAGCTCCGACAGATAGAAGCCGAGCACGCGCTCGCTCTGCATCTGCAAAGTACGCTCCACCACAGCGGCGGTCACGAACGGGTTGCCGTCCCGATCCCCGCCAATCCAGCTGCCTATACGCAGGAAAGACGCCAGCTCGACGGGCTGTTCGCTCCCGTCCATGGCGGAGATACGATCCTCAAGACGGCAATAGAGGCGCGGCAGCTCCCGGAAGAAGGTGTAATCGTAATAGGTCAGGCCATTCTCGACCTCATCGGCAACATCAAGCCGGGTCTGCCGCAGCAGGTTGGTCTGCCAAAGCGTGAGGATCGCCCGGCCGAGTTTGGCGTCGATATCCTCCGCCTCTTCCGCCGTCCACGGTCCCCGTTCCAGCTTGGCAATGAGATCGGCAACAGCCATTTCACGGCGCATCGTGCTCTTGCGGCGCACTTCCGTCGGGTGCGCCGTCAGCACCGGGCTGACCAATGCGTTCCGGAAAAAGGCCTCAAGGCCGCCGGCCGAAAAGCCGGCTTCGGCGGCACGGCCGAGCGCGGCTTCAATGGTGCCGCGCCGGGCGGCTGAACCGGCAATATCGTGTGCCCGGTTCCGACGTGTGTGATGAAGATCCTCGGCAATGTTCGCGAGGTGAGAGAAGTAACTGAAGGCGCGGATCACCTGCACCGACTGGTTTGGGTTAAGACGCTCAAGAATGCTCTCAAGCTCCTGTTTCTCCGGCAGTTCGTCATCTCGGTGAAAGCGGATTGAGGTCTGCCGGATATTCTCGATGATATCGAAAACATCTTGGCCTTCCTGCTCCCTGACGGTATCGCCGAGCAGGCGCCCGAGGAGCCGGATATTCTCACGCAGCGGCGCGTCCTTGCCCTCTTCAATCTCTGAATTCAGGCGGGTCTCATCAGGCATAGCACCTCACACCCACATGTTGCGCCCATCATTGCTCGCAGGCGCAGCATCCAAGTCATAGAGAAGGCTGATATCAGGCACCGGTCAAGGGAGCAGTTGCTCTTCCGCCCGGCAAAGAACAGTCAGGAAGCGACGTTGAAGCTCTCGCCACAGCCGCAACGGCTTTCTTCGTTCGGATTGTTGAAGACGAAACCCGAATAATATTTGTCTTCCTGGAAATCCATCTCGGAGCCGAGGATGAACATCACGGATGTCGGGTCGACAAAGATGGTGACACCCTTGTCCTCGACCATGTCCTCGAATTTTTTCCGCTCTTTGGCGTACTCGACGAAATAGCTGAGGCCGGAGCATCCCTTGGCCTTCACGCCAACGCGCAGGCCGAGAACGCCGTCCTCGGGTTTTGCCGCCATCAGGGACTTGACCCTTTCGGCTGCGGCGTCCGTCAATGTGATCGGGGCTTTACCGGGCTGAAACATGTTGTCTCTTTCCTCTGTCTAGCCTGTCGTCTCTATATAGTGATGATCTGGATCATATTCTAGAACATGTTGAGTGCGAGGCGTGCCTCGTCGCTCATCCGTTCCGGTGTCCAGGCCGGCTCCCAGCTCAACTCTACCTGCACTCGGCCGACGCCTTTGACACTGGCAGCTTTCTCCCCAACGTCGATAGGAAGCTGTCCGGCAACCGGGCAGGCCGGTGCTGTTAGCGTCATCAGAATTTTGACATCGCCATTATCCTTGATATCGATCTCGTAGATCAATCCCAGCTCGTAGATGTCGACCGGGATTTCCGGGTCGTAGACTTCTTTCAATGCGAGGATGATCTCATCTTCCGTGGCTACACGCACGCCTTCGGCAAGCGGCTCACCGACTTCGGCAACGATGCCTTCTTCCGGCGGCGGGATATCCAGAAAGTCATGCATTCCGGGACCAGGCTGCATCACGAAAAGATCTCCCTCACCTTTTCCAGGCTGTCGACGAGCGCGTCGATATCCTGACGGGTGTTGTAAAGGCCGAGACTGGCCCTGGCCATGGCAGGCACATCGAACCGCTCCATCAGCGGCTGTGCGCAATGGTGTCCGGCGCGCACCGCGACACCGGCCTGATCGATGATGGTCGAGATATCGTGCGGATGAGCGCAATCCATGACGAAGGACAACACACTCGCCTTGCCCGGAGCCGTGCCGATCAGGCGCAGCCCCTCGACGGAGGCCAGACGCTGGGTCGCGTACGTCAGCACGTCGGCCTCATGCGCACCGATTGCCGCCATGCCAATGGTATTAACATAGTCGACCGCAACACCGAGACCGTAGGCCTGGACGATCGGCGGCGTTCCCGCCTCGAACTTGTGCGGCAGGTCCGCCCAGGTCGATTTCGCGATCGTAACCGTGTTGATCATGTCGCCGCCGCCCTGGACCGGCGGCATCTTCTCCAGCAACGCTTCCTTACCGTAAAGGATACCAATGCCGGTCGGGCCATAGAGCTTGTGTCCGGAGAAAGCGTAGAAATCACAGTCGATATCGACCACATCGACCGGCATGTGGGTGACGCCCTGCGCCCCGTCCACGACCAGTACAGCACCGGCCTTGTGGGCGAGCGCGGCGATTTCCTTCACCGGCAGAACCGTGCCCAGCACGTTGGAGACATGCGGCACCGAGATGATCTTCGTCCGGTCCGTGATCAGAGCTTCCAGAGCGGCGAGATGAAACGCCCCCTCCTCGTCCACATCTGCGGCCTTCAGCACCAGCCCCTTCTCGTCCCGGATCATCTGCCACGGCACGATGTTGGAGTGATGCTCCATCGTCGTGATGATGATCTCGTCGCCTTCTTCCAGGAAGGCACGGGCATAGGATTGCGCCACCAGATTGAGCGCATCGGTGGTGCCACGGGTATAGATGACCTCATGGCTGTGCTTGGCGTTGATGAAGGCCTGAACCTTCTCCCGCGCGCCTTCGTAATGCGCTGTGGCGAGCTCACTCAGATAATGCAGGCCGCGATTGACGTTCGAGTATTCCGCCTCATACATCCGCGTCACGGCTTCAATTACCTGACGCGGCTTCTGAGCCGACGCTGCCGAGTCGAGATACACCAGCGGCTTGCCGCGCACCGCGGAGGACAGGATCGGGAAGTCCTGCCGGATCAGGTCAACGTCGAACCCAGCCTCACTCATGACGCCGCATCCTCTCTCAAAGCGCGTTCGGCCAGCCAAGCGGTAATCTTCGTACCGAAGGCTTCCGCAACCTTGTCGACACGGATTTCCTCCAGCGCATCGCGGAGATAGGCCTCGATCAGCATGTTGCGGGCATCGTGCTCCGAAATACCGCGCGCCTTCAGGTAAAACAGCTGATCGTCGTCCAGCTCGCCCACCGTCGCGCCGTGGCTGCACTTCACATCGTCGGCATAGATTTCCAGCTCCGGCTTGCTGTCGATTTCCGCCTTGCGGGACAGCAACAGCGCCCGGTTCATCTGGTATCCGTCAGTCTTCTGTGCCGGACGCTGCACCAGGATCTTGCCCTGGAAAACACCGCGTCCATTCTCATCCAGAACGCCCTTGTAGATCTCGCGTGACTGGCTGTTCGGCTTTGCATGCTCGATGAAGGTTGTGTTGTCGAGATGCTGGTTCGCTGCCGCCATGTAGACGCCGTTCACCGCATAGAGGATCTCGGAGCCATCCAGCTTGCCGCGGATTTCGTTCCGGGCCAGCTTGGCGCCGCAGGACAGGGCGAAGTTGTCGTAGATAACCTTCTCGCCACACGTCACATGGGTCATGGCCACGTGATAGGCGGAGCGAGCCTCGTTCTGCAGTTTGTAGTGATGGAAGACCGCCTCGTCCTCCACCGTGACATGCGTCACGGAGTTGGAGAAATAGCTTCCCTCGCCAACGCCGACATGGCTTTCCACCAGAGTCGCCTGCGCGTTCGCGCCAACCCAGACAACATTGCGCGGCGCGAAGGCCACCGGCTCGTCACCGGCTGTGCCAATAGAGATGATGTGGATCGGCTTCGCGATGACCGCGTTCTTGGCAACCTCGATCAGCACACCACCCGAGATACCGGCGGTATTCAGAGCTGCAAGCGGAAGCCCGTCAATCGCGCCTTCGTCCTGAAGGGCGTGCTTGACGGCACCGTTCTCAAACTCGATCGCCTGTGGCAGCGGCGTGATCGCGAGACCAACAGGCAGGTTCTCGAGAGCGGAGCGGCTTTCATCCAGCCGCCCGTTCACCAGAACGATCTCGATCCCCTGGATCTCTGCCACACTGTCGCGCGGGATCTCGACTGCTTTCGCATCGGCAGAAGGTGCCGCGAAGGACAGGCTGCCAAGACCGCGAAGGCTGGTATATTTCCAGGCCTCAGTCCGGTTCGTCGGCAGGCCGAGAGTCTCGAACGTCTCTGCTCCGGCAGCGGTAGCAGCCCCGAACCAGTCGGGCGCTCCATCGAAAGGCGCCGCCGCGCTGAAAGCCTTCAGCAACGCATTGTCATTTGCCATATCGTTCGGCATGTCTCGTTCTCCGAACCGGTTCAGGCAGCCTTGCCGGTGAAGTCGGCATAGCCCTTTTCCTCGAGCTCGAGGGCAAGTTCCTTGCCGCCCGAACGCTGGATCTTGCCCGCCGCCATGACATGCACGAAGTCCGGCTGGATGTAGTCCAGAAGACGCTGATAGTGCGTGATCAGCAGCATGCCGCGATTTTCGTTGCGCAGCGCGTTCACGCCGTCGGCAACGATCTTCAGCGCATCGATATCGAGGCCGGAATCGGTTTCGTCGAGCACGCAGAGGGTCGGCTCGAGCACCGCCATCTGCAGAATCTCGTTCCGCTTTTTCTCACCACCGGAGAAGCCGACATTCACAGCGCGTTTCAGCATGTCGTCGCCCATCTCCAGCGACTTCGCCTTCTCGCGCACCAGCTTCAGGAACTGCATCGCATCCAGCTCCTCTTCGCCGTGGTACTTGCGCTTGGAATTCAGCGCCTCACGCAGGAACGTCATGCCTGGCACGCCCGGAATTTCCACCGGATACTGGAACGCCAGGAAAACGCCTTCATTGGCGCGTTCGTTCGCTTCCAGCTCAAGCAGATCCTTGTCGCCGAAAGTCACTTCGCCTTCGGTCACTTCATAGCCGTCGCGGCCCGCCAGCACATAGGACAGCGTGCTTTTACCGGACCCGTTCGGGCCCATGATCGCATGCACTTCGCCGGGCTGAATGACGAGGTCGATCCCTTTCAGGATTTCCTTGCCTTCCTCTTCCAGCGAGGCGTGCAGATTCTTGATTTCCAACAGAGCCATATCTCTCTCCGAGCGTATTTTTTGGTGTTCCGGCGCGTCAGCCGACGCTGCCTTCAAGGCTGATACCGATGAGTTTCTGTGCTTCAACGGCGAATTCCATCGGAAGCTCTTTCATGACTTCCTTGCAGAACCCGTTGACGATGATCGAGACCGAGTCCTCTTCCGACAGCCCGCGCTGGGCACAGTAGAAGAGCTGGTCCTCGCTGATCTTCGAAGTCGTCGCCTCATGCTCGATCCGGGCCGAGGGATTGCGGGATTCGATGTAGGGCACCGTGTGTGCGCCGCACTGATCGCCAATCAAGAGGCTGTCGCACTGAGTGTAGTTGCGGGCGCCTTCGGCCCCCGGCAGCACCTTCACCAGGCCGCGATAGGTATTGTCAGCCTTACCGGCGCTGATACCCTTGGAAATGATCGTCGACTTCGTATTTTTGCCGATATGCACCATCTTGGTGCCGGTATCGGCCTGCTGGGCGTTGTTGGTGATGGCGACGGAGTAGAACTCGCCGACCGAATTATCACCCTGCAGGATGCAGCTCGGATATTTCCAGGTGACAGCGGAGCCGGTCTCGACCTGGGTCCAGGAGATCTTCGAGCTGTCGCCGCGGCAGGCGCCGCGCTTGGTCACGAAGTTGTAGATGCCGCCGGCACCGGTCTCGTCGCCCGGATACCAGTTCTGCACCGTCGAATACTTGATCTCCGCTTCCTTCATGGCGACCAGTTCGACGACCGCGGCATGAAGCTGGTTCTCGTCCCGCTGCGGAGCGGTACAGCCTTCCAGATAGGAGACGTAAGAGCCTTCTTCGGCGATGATCAGGGTACGCTCGAACTGTCCGGTGTTTTCCGCGTTGATGCGGAAATAGGTGGAGAGTTCCATCGGACAGCGCACGCCCTTCGGAATGTAGACGAAGGAGCCGTCGGTGAAGACCGCGCAGTTCAGAGTCGCGAAGTAGTTGTCGGAATACGGCACGACCGAGCCGAGATACTTCTTCACCAGCTCCGGATGCTCTTTGATAGCTTCCGAAATGGAGCAAAATATGACGCCGTATTCGGCGAGCTTCTTGCGGTATGTCGTAGCGACGGAAACGGAATCAAACACCGCATCGACCGCAACCACGCCAGCGAGAATTTCCTGCTCTTTCAACGGAATACCGAGCTTCTCATAGGTGCGCAGAAGCTCCGGATCAACCTCGTCCAGACTGTTCAGCTTCTCTTTAACCTTCGGTGCTGCGTAGTAGTAGATATCACTCAGGTCGATGGGCGTGTACTCGACCTTGGCCCAATCCGGCTCTTCCATTGTCTTGAAGTGCTCGTAGGCCTTCAAGCGCCATTCCAGCATCCATTCCGGCTCTTCCTTCTTCGCCGAAATGAAGCGGATCACCTCTTCGCTGAGACCCTTCGGAGCCATCTCGGACTCGATGTCGGTGACGAAACCGTACTTGTATTTCTCGGTTCCGAGCTGCTCGACCTGTTCGATTGTCTCGACAGTTGCCGCCATGATCGTGTTATCCCGCTATCTTAATCGCTCGTTCAATTGCACTCGAATTCGTCCGTCAGCTGTCAGCCGTCACCGGCTGACGCGTACCCGCCGCGGCGGGTTGCAACGGAAACATTTCCGTCGGGTCCAGAAGATCAGCCAGAGTGACGTCCTCCAGCGCCCGCCTCACGGCGAGATTCACCCTGTTCCAGTTCCCGCTTATTGGGCAGGAGTTACTGACCTCGCACTGGCCGTCGCTGTCATCCACACAAGCTGTCAGCGCGATCGGACCATCAATGGCCTGCACGATGGCCGCGACAGTCACCTGCTCAGCCGTCCGGTCCACCGAATAACCGCCATTCGCCCCGCGATGCGAGGTTACGAGACCCACGCCAGCAAGGATCTTCAGCAGCTTCGATACGGTTGGCAGCGGTATCGCCGTTGTCTCGGACAGCACCGCAGCAGTTCGCACGCGACCAGGGTCCCGAGCCATCTGGCCGAGCACCACAACCGCATAATCTGTCATCTTGTTCAGCTTCAGCATTGCACCGTCCATAAAGCGGACTAATTTCGTACCAATTAATTAACCCGGTTGGCGGGGAAATCAACACGAAACTCCGAAATCGGTAATTTTTTTTGAAAGATTCTAAATCCGGCCCGGCACTGATGCCGGGATACATTCGAGAAGACCCGGACGGGGAAATGTCGCAAGATGCCGACCACTTGCCGCCGAGCATCTCCCGCCGACTATATGACCTGCATCAAATACCCGAAGAAGCCCTCCCATGTCCACGACGAACCAGCCTTCTCAGCCCCTGCTCGCGGTCCTCTGGATGATGGGCGCTCTTGCCTCCTTCACCTCGATGGCCGTGGCCGCGCGCGAGCTGACCCAGGAAATTTCGGTATTTCAGGTCACGTTCATGCGGACAGTGATCTGCCTGATCCTGCTCAGCCCTTACGCCTGGAAACTCGGCCGCACCGGCCTGAAGACAGCTCGCCTGAAAGTGCATCTTGGCCGAAATATTGTTCATTTCGGCGGGCAACTCGGCTGGATTTTCGGCGTCAGCGTGCTACCGCTGGCCGCTGTCTTCTCCCTCGAATTCAGCGCCCCGATCTGGACCGCCATCCTGGCCGCAATCTTTCTGAAGGAGCGCCTGACGCGGATACGGATCATTTCAGTGCTCCTCGGGTTTGCCGGAATTCTGGTGATCCTGCGGCCCGGGTCCGAGCTGTTACAGCCAGCTTCTTTCGCGGTGATCGGTGCCGCCGTCTGTTTTGCCTGCACATACGTCTTCACCCGAGGCCTCACCTCTACGGAAAGCGCCTTCAAGATCATTTTCTATATGAACCTGATCCAGCTCCCGATGGGCCTGGTTCCATCCATCATGCTCTGGGTCGAGCCGTCCGTGGACGTTTACCCTTATATTGCCGTGCTCGGCGTCGGCGGAATCACCTCGCATTACTGCATCGCCCGGGCCATGGCACATGCGGACGCAACAATCGTCAGCCCTCTGGATTTCCTGAGGCTGCCGCTGGTTGCTGTTATCGGATTTTGGCTCTACCACGAACCATGGAATCCCTATGTCTTGATCGGTGGTGCAATTACCTTTTCCGGCAATCTCCTGAATATCTGGAACGAGCAAAAAGCGAGCAAGCATAAAGGGTAGTTTTAACATGACGACCCACTGACCATTTGCCGGACCGGCCACCATCATTAGTCCCGTTTCGGGAAACGCCTTTATCGATCATCAATTTCCCAATAAAATAGTTGGAAAATCGACGGGGATAGTCGAGCTGAATGCGTCGTAAGAAGACCTTAGAGATCCTGACGCTCAGGGAGGGATCGTGGGCTATCGAAAGCGCCGCTGGCGATCTTGAGACTGCGCAGAAGGCTGCGGTTCAGTTTCTCGGCAAGCCCGGCGTCATGGGCGTGCGCGTGCTCAAGGAATCCTCCGAGGATATCGGCAACCCCGCCCCAGGCGATATCCTGTTCGAGAAAATGCGTTCCACCGGCGGCGCCGACCGCATTGCTGTCGGCGAGCCCAGCAGCCTGGCACCGGTTTGCGAGGACATAGAGGATCTGTTCCATGGAGGAGGCCGGAATTCGATAAACCGGCTGTTCCGGGCCTACCTCGACAAGAATACCGTGACTGCCACCGAGGTCATGCACAACGCCCGCGAAATGAAGCGGGTTATGGATTTCGAGGGCATGCTGCCCTCGGCGGTATCCAAGGTCGCGCAGATGCAATCCCGTAGCGAAGAAGGCCCTACGATGGGCGAGCGCCGGGATACATTGTTCGGCTTTGCCGACCGGCTCAATCAACGGGCCAAGCATGCGGAAAGCCTTGATCTTCCATCCCTTGCAAAAGTCGATATCAACGAGGCGATCCACCAGATCAACAAGAACACCAACGGTGAGGCGCCGGGATATCTGTTCCGGGTCGCCGCCAGCCGGGAGTTGGTCAATGTCCGGAACTGGTGGGACAAGTTCGCCATGTCCGTCGACTGGGCCGGCGCCTGCAAGTCCGATCCGGCGCTTGCCAATCTGGACTGGTTCATCAGCGATGCCCTGAGCAATGCGTCGGTCCTGCAGGACCTGCTTGGCGATCAGGATAGCCTTGCGGACGCGCTAATCTCCCTGATCGAGATTGCCGACGGCGTCCGTACAATCGACCCGGAAAAGGCCAAAGACACGACCACAACCGAAGCAACCGCAGCCAAGATCAACGGCTTGTTCAAAGCTTCGAAACTACCGGAATCCAAGCTCGCCGTGATGGAGCGGGTATGCCGCCAGTTGCAGGGCAGCGGCTCGCTGACCAAGGACGGTGCCGAGGAGCCAAAAGTCTTCCGGGAAATGCTGCAGCGGTTGATCCCCGGAACGGAGCTGACAGGCGGCCCGGAGATGGCCGAAGCCATCACACACCGGCAGTCTCATATCATCAACAAGGGCGGCGAAGGTGGCCTGAAGGCGGCGACAGCCAGCGTGCTGCCGGCCCTCCGCGACCCGGGCCGCAAGGCGGGCTATCTGCTTTCCCTGATAGAGAGCGATCTCGGCAAGGACCTGTTGAAGG
Source organism: Nisaea nitritireducens (assembly GCF_014904795.1). Classification (GTDB taxonomy): domain Bacteria; phylum Pseudomonadota; class Alphaproteobacteria; order Thalassobaculales; family Thalassobaculaceae; genus Nisaea; species Nisaea nitritireducens. The sequence continues at coordinate 7,251 of NZ_JACZFS010000009.1, read as the reverse complement.
AAGAGATCGAGCAGCATCTGAACGGCTTGTTCATGACCCCCGGCTCCGTCCACCAGATCGTGCGTGCCGGTGCCCCGAACAAGAAGATGGAAAAGATCACCTCCATCTTTTACCGGATTCAAAAATCAAACCTGCCGGACTCCCGCAAGGAGCAACTGACGCAGCATCTCGACGAATTGCTGGCAAGCTATGTGGTCGACGGGAAGATCCTCGACCGGCTGGACGATCCGGAAAAGCCCCTGCATATCCGCGCCTTCATGCTGGTCAGCATGTGTCAGCCGGAAATGCTCCCCGACGGCAAGGCCTCAAAACTCGCGCGGGAAATCATCGTCAAGCACCTGCGCCGCCCGAATTTCGAAACCGAGCTGGTGGCTCAGGTTCCGGACGAAGCGAAGAAAGAAAAAATCCTGCGGGACTTCCATGTGCAACTGCACCGAAGCGGCTTCTTCAACTAGTCATCGCCTCTGTTGAGGAATTCGTGGAGCTGCTGCTCCCCGATATCGCACTCATAGGGCTTTGAGCTTCCCCCCATTTGCACCGGCACCGCCCGCACAGGTCTTTCGGGCGTCAGTCCGGCGACCTCCAGGATCATCTTGCGCCTGACGGCGGCGGCAAAAGACCGGATCCCCTTGGCGACAATGACAAAGGCACCACTGCCACCGATCACGCATTCCTCATAGTAAACGTCCAGGTCGACCAGCTTCGGAAACCCGTATGGTGATGGCCGCTCATTGAGGATTGGAAGCGCATTGATTGTAATGCCGCTGGCAATCGCCAGATCGCGCGCCTTATCGACCTTTGCGCCGGTGTTGTTCGGCCCGTCGCCCGATATATCGATGACCTGACGCTCGGCAAAAAATCGCGGGTCCTGAAACCATTTGGTCGCGAAATTCAGCATGTTTCCGATAGAGGTGCGCCGGCCTGCCATGTGTGGACGCACGTTCAGGTTCTCCGCTACCGCATGTGCGGCTTCACGGCTGTCTATCAAGCTCCAGTCGACGACGACCCGTTGATGGTCGCCTCCGGCCCATTCGACGTAGCTGAGAGCGATCCTGCCGGTCTGGCCGGACAGGATCGTGTTGATGACGGTCTCGTCCTTAAGCGCCTTCACATAACCGTCGCGCTGAAGATCGGACTCCCAGAAATCGATGGAACCGGAAACGTCGACGGCCAGCAGAAGTTTCAGATCGACAAGCTGGGGCGGGTTTTGGGCAGAAGAAGGCAATGGTAACAGCACAACCGAGAGCAATGCTCCGAGCGCAACCTTTCGCCAACCACCGATAAAACCCGAACGCGGCATACCACGTGACCTCCACCGGTATTAGCGCGCACATCCCGCCCCGGAGGCAAGCCTAGGATGAGAAGAAGTCTCTCAAGAGCGCGTTATAAGCTTCTGCCACCTCCAGGTAAGGCGCATGTCCGGCACCGTCGAGCCGAACGTGCCGTCCCGCCGGATAGAGTGCGGCCAGGGCTTCCGACTGGCGCCCGGAGACAACCTTGTCTCCGGCACCGGAGAGCAGCAGGACCGGGCATTTGATGCTGGGTGCAATCGGCCTCGTGTCAGCATGGTGCAGCATGGTTGCACATGTCCGCAGTCCCGGCGCGGTGACCCCACCGGCAATCTCCTGAACCTGAGCCCGAATGTCGCCCGGCGTACCGTCAGCAACCATCATGCCGGAGCGGGCCGCCGCATATTTGGCACTGCCTTCCGTCTCCAGCGTGGCGATCCGTGTCGCATAGCTGCCGGAAATCGGCTCGCTCGACGGGGCCGCACTGCCGGAATGGGTGCAGGACAACACCATATGCCGTGCCCTGTCGCCCGCTTCGGCGGCAACCGCCTGGGCGACCACCCCTCCCATGGAATGACCGATCACGGAGAACTTATCGACGCCAAGATGATCGAGCAGCGCCAGGGCCAGTACGGCAAAGGCGGTCTGGTCAGGGCCAACCACCATGGTCTCGCCGTAACCGGGCGCATCCCAGCCGATGATATGGAATGCATCGGACAGGTCCGCATACTGGGCTTTCCAGGTCCGCGAATTACCGCCGAGGCCATGCAGAGCCAGGATCACCGGCTTCCCAGCAGCGGCTCCGGCTTCACGGTAGGACACGCGTCCGGCAACCGTTTCAACGCGTTTTGCTTCAGGCTCCGTAGTCACGTTTCTGTCCTCCGGTTAGCCGCGGGCGGCAGCATGGTATTCGGGATTGGGCATCAGGTGCACAGCACTCGCGACCCGGTTCGACATGTTGAAGAACCCGGCGACATTGGCGATATCCCAGATGTCCCGGTCCGAAAAGCCTGCATCGCGCAGGGACTGGCGATCCGCTTCCATCATATCATAGGGCGTACGTGTCAGCTTCTCGACAAAAGCCACCATGGCCCGCTCGCGCTCATCAAGATCTGCGTAGCGGTGATTGAAGACGAGGCCTTCTCCCAGCTCCGGGCGGCCGGACAGATCCCGCACCGCCGCGCCATGGGCGACCAGGCAATAATAACAATGGTTCACGGACGAAACGACAACCGCGATCATCTCCCGCTCCAGCTTGCTCAGGCCGGACGGGCCAAGCATCAGCGTGTTGTAGAGCGTGGTGAAGCCGCGCAGATGGGTATCGTCAAAACTGTAGGCCTTGATCACGTTCGGCACCATGCCGAGCTTTTCCAGGCAGAGTTCCCAGTATTTCCGGGTTTCCTCTGACAGGTCCTCGATATTCGGCACCGGCAGCCCGACTTCCAGGGCATGCACTTTTTCTTCAGACACGTCTTTCCTCCAGGTTAGTCCGCGCCATCCAGAGCCGCCAGTTCGCCGACGGTCACCGGTTTGATGGGCGGACGGATACGGTAGTAACCGATAGCGTCAGGCTCCTTGCCATGCGCGTCGGCCAGAATTTCAGTAACGGTCAGGCCGCACATCCGGCCCTGGCACGGTCCCATCCCGGCGCGCAGAAAGGCTTTCGCCTGGTTCGGTCCGGGCGCCCCGTCGGCAGCAGCGCCACGCACCGCGCGGGCGCTGACTTCCTCGCAGCGACAGACTGGAACATCTCCATCGAGCTTTCCGATCCAGGCCGGCGGCGGGTACATCGCGTCGAGCAGTGGCCGCACCGCCATTTGGGCCCGGCGGTTATCCCGCGCCTTGACGATCTCAATGTCGCCGGACGGTCGGTTCACTGCTCCAAAATCCTCGGCGATCTCCAGTGCCGCAATCCGACCGGCATTCTCCGCCGCGATCGCGCCGCCTATACCGCCGCCGTCACCGGCAACGAAAACCCCAGGCACGCTGGTCTCGCCGCGATCGCTCAGCACCGGATGGAAGCAGCGCTGCGCCCTGTCCCAGCGGTGCTCGCAGCCGATCAGACGGGTGAGTTGCGGGTTCGGCACCACCCCCTCATGCAGCAGAAGGGTCGTGGCCTCCAACTTGACGGCCTTCCCCCCACTCCTGAAGCGGACATGTTCGACCCGCTCCGCCCCGAGTGCCTCAAGGCCCTCTACCTGTCGGTAAACCGGAATTCCGGACTGCGCCAGCACACGCATCAGGCGCCGCCCCTTCAGCAACGATCGCCAGCCGAAAAGAGCTTTCGGCAGATACGGCAGACCGCGCAGCATGGCGCCCGACGGGGTGGTGTCGAGCACGGCGGCGACCGGAATACCGGCCGCATGACACTGCGCGGCGAACAGCAGCAGCAGCGGCCCCGAACCGGCCAGCACCAGCGGCGCTTCGGGATAAAGGCCAGAGGATTTCAGAACGGTCTGTGCGGCGCCGATGGTCATGACACCCGGCAAAGTCCAGCCCGGCACCGGTACCGGCCGCTCCATGGCACCGGTCGCAATCAGCACGGTGCGTGCCTGCACCTGACGCGTCACCCCGTCCCACGCGACCAGGAGCGTTTTGTCGCCCTCCTCGGGGCAATCGAGATGCCAGACCATCGACGATGGCCAGTAATTGGCCCCCGAAGCCCTGAAACGGTCAGCGCGCGCGGCTCCGTCCGCATAATCCGGGCCGAGGAAGGCAAGGGCCTCCGGGCGCGTCGATGCGTTGCGTTCGATCGCCCGCCAGATTTGTCCGCCCGGCTCCGGCTGCTCGTCGATCAGCAGCACGGACAGGCCGGCTTCACGGGCCGTCGAGGCGGCCGACATACCAGCGGGGCCGGCACCGATGATGGCAAGATCGGTGCGGGTCATTGTCCGCCCTCCCCGGCCAGATCTTCCGGCAGACCCGGCGCGCCCTGCTGGCGGCGCACCGCCATGCCGTCGCGCACCTCGACCAGACAGCCCTGGCGGTTAGGCACACCGTCGATCTCGATGAGGCATTCGAAACAAACGCCCATCATGCAATAGGGAGCCCGCGCCGTGCCGGATTTCGGCGTGGTGCGGGAATGGCCGATCCCGGCGCCCAGTAGCGCCGCCGCAACGCTGTCGCCGCTATGGGCAGTCAAGGCTTCGCCCTCGAAGGTAAAATGCACCGGACGGGCGCGCGGGTCAGGCAGCCGGCGAAACATGGAAACGCTCCGGAGAGAAGGCGGCGAACCTGTCATTAAAACCGCCATTGAGGATGCTTGGCGCAAGATCGAGCGCGTGTGCTGCCGCCAGCGTGACACCGCTATGGCAGGAAATGCTGAAGGCGCCCGGCGCCGTCTCGGACTCGCGATAGATTGGAAAGCCGTCCGGCGCCATCACCCGGAGCGCACTCCAGGTCCGGACCACCCGGACGTTTTTCAGGATCGGGAAATAGCGCACGATACTGCCTGCGATCTCTGCAAGTTTTGCCGGATTGATCGAGGTATCGTAGCCCGCTTCCTCGTGGCTGTTGCCGAAATTGATTGTTCCGTCCGCAGTCTGCCGGGCATTGACCAGCAACGTCGGCAGCACCGGCTGCATTCGTTCGGTGATCAGGATATGGCCGCGATCAGGCCGCACCGGAATATCCAGCCCGACCATCGGCGCCAACCACTTGTTGGCGATACCGGCCGCGATCACCAGCTTGCCCGACCGGAAAATGCCCGCCTCGGTTTCGGTCCGAAAACCATCCCCGTCTTTCGCGATGGATAGGGTCTTCGCTCCGCTGACATAACGCGCGCCGAGTTGCTGGGCAGCGGCATGCAGACTGCGCAGCAGGTAGAGCGGATTGACGTGTCCGTCATGCGGGCTGTAGCTGGCCCCTGACACCTCCGGTCCGATGATCGGCACCATCTCCCGGACATCGTCCGCACCGATCATCCGGCGATCGTTCTCGCCGACGCCGGGCTGGTTGTGCATCCGGTGAATGGAGGCCTCGGTCTCACTGTAGTCATCCTCGCCGAGGCACAGCGAGAGACCGCCTTCCTGCTTCAGCTCGATGTCACAGCCGTTATGCTCCAGCATACCGTCTGCGAAGCCCTGGTAGAGATCCTTCGAGCGCCGGGTCCAGTCGGCATAATCCGGCAGGCCGTCGCCCTTGCCCTGCACCCAGACCAGTCCGAAGTTCCCGCGCGACGCCCGAAAGGCCACATCGCCTTCATCAAGGATGGTGACGGACGCCCCTTCGCGGGCCAGCCCATAGGCAACGGCTGCCCCCACCAGCCCGCCGCCGACAACAATGACATCGGAACTCCGAGCCATCGCGCGTCAGTCGAGCAGGGTTTCGAGGTCGGCCTGCACTGCCTTGTCGAAGCCGATCAGGCGGATCTCGCCGAGATCGATGACCGGGCGCTTGACCAGCGAAGACTGGCTGGCCAGCAGTGCCGGCGCGCTGTCGGCATTGACGCTTTCCTGGATGGCCGGATCAAGCTTGCGCCAGGTCGTGCCGCGCTTGTTCACCACTTTCTCGACGCCGAGTTCCTCGATCCATTCCGCGGCCCGCTCCTGCGTCAGGCCGCCCTTCTTGAAGTCATGAAAATTGTAAGAGACACCGCGCGCGTCGAGCCATTTTCGGGCCTTCTTCACCGTGTCGCAATTGGCGATACCGTAGACCGTGATTGTCACGTTTCAGTTCCTTTCCATGCGGGGCGGCAGGTCGTCGACCACTGCCAGCAGCACATCGACGAGGCTGCGGCCGAGAGTCTTTGAACGCTCCCCGTCCCAGCCATGCACCGGGTCCGGCTGATTGTCCGCATCCTTGAACGGCATCTCCAGTGTCATGGAGAGCGCGCCCAGCCGGTTCGCGATATGACCGGTCGACGTGGTGAGATTGCCTTTGCCCGGTGATGCTTTCGGATAGCCGTGCGCGGTCTGGAAATCCGGGTTCATCGCCGCGTAAGTCTGCTGGAACCGGTCCAGCATGGCGACATGCGCCTCCGTGATTCCGGGAACGCCATAGCTTCCGGCGATGAAGTTATACGGGATCGCCTCGTCCCCGTGCACATCGAATGACAGATCGACGCCAAGCCGCTCCATGGCGTCAAGCACGGCCAGCACTTCCGGGCTTTTCTCAGCGCTTGGGGATGCCCATTCGCGGTTGAGGTTCACACCCAGCGCGTTGGTCCGAAGGTTGCCGCGCCGGCTACCGTCCGGGTTCATGTTCGGCACGGCATAGACCACCGCTTTTTCCAGCAGCGCCCGGCTGACGCCGTCGGCCGGATCGAGCAGCCGCTCGATGAAGCCTTCAATGTACCATTCGGCCATCGGCTCGCCCGGATGCTGCCGTCCGAAGACCCAGAGCGGCTTACGCCCGTCCGCCGCCGCGCCGATGGTCAGCATGTCGATGGTCTGCCCATCGTGCGTCTCGCCGATCACCTCGGCGGCGCAGCGCGTCGATTGCTGGGCGGCGGCGATCAGATCCTCGTGCCGCTCCATCGAATAGGGGGCGAAATAGGCGTACCAGACATAATCCGCCTCCGGCACATGCCGGATGGTCAGCTCGGTGCCGTCATAGGATGTCGGCACCCGGAACCAGGTCTCCCGGTCGTAGGACGCGCAAGCCCGGTAATTCTCCCAGCCTTTTGGATAGCTCGACCCGCTCGCATTCAGGATGCGCATTTTCACCCCGCGCCCGGCAGCACCGGCGAGGCGGAAGTGGAACCACTGGTAAAAGTCGGACCCGGTATCCGCCGGAATGCGGAGCTGGATGTCGTTCGGATCGTCGATGGAGACGACGTCGATATTGCCGCTGTCGAACGCAGCATCGATACGGAGCATGGGATCTCCCGGAGAAATGAGAGTTGGAGGGTAATCGCGCGATAAGCGTTTGGAAAGACAGATAGGAGAGACGGATTTGTGCGGCGCGGGAACGAAAGCGAACGGGACGCCAAGTGTACGGCCCTACTCATCCCGTCACATTG
>NZ_JACZFS010000008.1 GCF_014904795.1 Nisaea nitritireducens | reverse complement strand
CGCAGGTCGGGATCCATCGGCGACGGTCTGCGCCCTATGATCGGTGGATCCCGGCCTGCGTCGGGATGACGGAACAGGTTAAGCACATCACCGCTTGCGGACAAACTCCGTCCTGAGCACCAGCCCCTTGATACCCTCATACTTGCAGTCGATTTCCTCGGGATTGTCGGTCAGCCGGATCGACTTGATGACTGTTCCCTGCTTCAGGGTCTGCCCGGCCCCTTTCACCTTCAGATCCTTGACCAGCGCCACCGAATCCCCGTCGGCAAGCACATTGCCGGCGGCATCGCGCACCTCGTTCGCGGCGGCGTTCTCGGCCTCGACCTCGGAGGCAGGACGCCATTCGCCGGTCGCTTCATCGTAGACGTACTCGTCATCCTGATCGGACATGGGGGAGCTCTTTCGGGAACAGAAATTACGCCGCTCCTTATACGCCCCTGCTCCGCCGATACAACAATGTCGCCACCCAATGGTCGTCATCCCGGCCGGAGAGCCGGGACCCAGGCGATCAAAGGCCCGCGCCCTCCATCACTGGATCCCCGTTTCCGCGGGAATGACGATGAGAGAGAGGAAGCGAGAGCGCGCAGTCACACCGCCCACCCCTAAGGCTTCAGCAGCAGATACCCACCGGCCGCGACAAAAAACGCCCCCGCCAGCGTCTTTACCTGCTTCAGATAAGCGAAACCCCGCGCCGCCGTGGCCAACCGGTGCGCGGCCAGCGCATAGGCCACCTTCACCCCGCCGACCGAGGACACCGTGATGGCGGCGAGCAGCGCTGTATCCGCTCCGGACAAGGCGCCGAGATCGACAAATGTCGGCAGCAAGCTGGCATAAAAGAAGATCGCCTTGATATCGCCGAGGGTGAGCAACAGGCCCGCCGCGAAGCTCGCCGCCAGACCGCCGCGCCTGCTTCCGGGCACGGGTGCGCGTTCCCTCGGTGACGCTTTCGCGCGCTGCCCCCGGATCAGCCCCACGCCGAACCAGATCAGATAGAGCGCGGCGGCGTATTTGATCAGTGCAAACAGCGCGCCGAGCTGGCTCGCCAGGGCCGCCATGCTGAGGATCGCCATCGTCATGAAAATCAGATCGCCCGTCACGATTCCGGCGGCAACGGCCAGGCCATGCCGCACTCCGGACATGGCGGATCGTGCAACCACCAGCGCGACGCTGGAACTCGGCAAGGCCGCCATCGCGGCGAGGACGAAAAACAGCGTTAAGGCACTGGCAGCACTCATTGGCTTACTCAGGCAGTGCCGGAACTTTTCGGCCCTTGGACGGTGTGCCGGACGGTGCGGGGGCCGCGTCCTGGACTGACCGATCCCGCGAGGTCGGCAGGCTCGGATAGTCGATCACCGTAATGAGTTGATCAACCTGCCCGCCGCCGCATCCGACGGGCACCGTGACCGACTCGAAGGCGACCCAGGAATTGTTCAGCGCCCATATCATCGCCCCCTTACGGAAGGTCGGGACCCCGCGATCCCTGGTTTCGCGGTAGCGCGCCAGCATGGCCTCCGCCCCGATCTTGTAGGCGGATCTGGATACATATTTCCGGCTCAGGTCGCGGCCGATCACGCTGGCGATCTCTGTTCCGACAATCCGGTGGAAGAAATCCCTGCCATCGTCGATCACTTCGACGATCTGTACATGGCCAATCCAGGGCAGCAGGCTCTCTGGCGTAAAATGCTCCCGGTCCGGAACGGGAGCACCATCGCAGCATTTACGCCAAAACCTGCTGAAGGAGAGCACAAGCTGGCTGGCGATTTCCTGTTCCGTGACGATATCCGATTTCGCCATCTCAGGGCTGTCCCCCGCTCTTGCGGGAGCGGCAGGTTCCGGAACGAAGTCCGCCATATGCGAGACAGGTTTGCGACAATCGGCCAGCCATAATAACGCGAAATTGAAAGTGGTTAATTCCACGATACCGAATTCCACTTGCCGCGGCAAACCCCGGTATGCAGCTCCCGCATCTCCCCCTCAATCTCCGCCAAACAGCGGGAAGGCGAATTCAGAGATGTGAGGAACGATCATCGCCCCTTGCGAAACCCACCCCGACGCGCAAATCTCCGCCCGCCGAAGGGGAGATCCGAAAATGCATGGTGAATACAAGGTCGTGGACGGCAAGCTGGTGGTTGCCGATCTTGAGGTGCGGGACGGCAAACTGGCGGACGTGCAGATCTCCGGCGATTTCTTTCTCGAGCCCGCCGAAGCCCTCGCCGACATCACAGCCTCCCTGAACGGCCTGCCCGCCGATGCCTCCAGCGAGGACATCATCACGGCGCTCGATCAAGGCATCCCCACCGGCACCGCGCTTGTCGGTTTTTCAGTCGAGGCCATCGCCATCGCGGTGCGCCGCGCGCTTGGTGTCTCAAAAGGCTGGCGCGATTACGAATGGCAGATCATCGATACCGCGCCGCAATCTCCCGCCATGCATCTGGCCCTCGACGATGTTCTCGCCCGCGCAGTCGCCGCCGGCCGGCGCCCGCCGACCTTGCGGATCTGGCAGTGGGAGCGCCCGGCCATCATCATCGGCAATTTCCAGTCGCTCAGGAACGAAGTCGATCTGGAAGCCGCCGAACGGCTCGGCGTCGAGACCGTCCGCCGCGTCACCGGCGGCGGCGCCATGTTCGTCGAGCCGGGCTCCGCCATCACCTATTCGCTCTATGCGCCCGGAGAGCTGGTGGGCCATATGGATTTCGCCGCCTCCTACGCCTTCCTCGATGCCTGGGTGCTGCAGGCGCTGAAGGAGGTCGGGATCGACGCCTTCTACAAACCGCTGAACGACATTTCGAGCCCCAAGGGCAAGATCGGCGGCGCCGCGCAGAAACGCTATTCCGGCGGCATGGTGCTGCATCATGTGACCATGTCCTACGACATGGACGCGGAAAAGATGATGCAGGTGCTCCGGATCGGCCGCGAGAAGCTCTCCGACAAGGGCGTCACCTCCGCCGCCAAACGCGTCGATCCGGTGCGCAGCCAGACCGGCATGAGCCGCGAGGATGTCATCGCCCGCCTGATCGGCACGTTCAAGACGCTGCATGGCGGCGCGGACGGGGCGATCAGCGAAGAGGAAATGGCCGCGGCGGAGAAACTTGCGGCGGAGAAGTTCGAAACCGGGGAATGGCTCCACCACGTCCCGTGACCGGCTAACGCCAGCCGCATCCCCTATCACCCAATCCGTCATTCCGGCCGCTCTCTCATTCGTCATCCCGGCCGGAGAGCCGGGACCCAGATGATCACAGACCGGCACGTGCCAATTCTGGGTCCCGCATCAAGTGCGGGATGACGAATTAGGGGAGATCGTCACTGTCGGTGCGACGCCGGATCACAACTCCTCGCTAAGAGAAGTTGTGATCCGAAACACCGCGCCTTCGGAATTCGCCCGAGAGCGCCTTAATCCCGATGGCGCCTTAGTAATGCGCCGACTGGGTATCCTGCGGCTTCTGCAGAGGCGGGGCGAATTTGGTCAGGTTGATCCCCTCGACCGCCGCCTTGTACTCGTCGATGTTCGGTGTTCTTCCGAGGATCGCGGAGAGCACGACGACCGGAGTCGAAGCGAGCAGAGATTCGCCCTTCTTCTCCTTGGAATCCTCAACCACCCGACCCTCAAAGAGGCGCGTCGACGTGGCCAGAACCGTATCCCCTTTTGCCGCCTTCTCCTGATTGCCCATGCAGAGATTGCAGCCCGGGCGCTCGAGATAGAGGATGTTCTCGTAGTCGGTGCGGGCCGTGGTCTTCGGGGCGTTGTCGTCGAATTCGAAGCCGGAATATTTCTGCAGGACTTCCCAGTCCCCCTCGACCTTCAACTCGTCAATGATGTTGTAGGTTGGGGCGGCGACGACCAGCGGAGCTTTGAACTTCACTTCACCGCTCTGCTTTTCCAGATTGCGCAGCATCTGGGCGACGATCTTCACATCGCCCTTATGCACCATGCAGGAACCGACAAAGCCGAGATCGACCTTTTTCTCTGCCTTGTAGTAGGAGATGGGCCTGATTGTGTCGTGGGTATATCGCTTGGACACATCGATATTGTTCACATCGGGGTCGGCAATCATCGGCTCATCGATCTGATCCAGGTCGACGACGACTTCGGCGAAATACTTGGCGCTATCGTCCGGAGCCAGAGCCGGTTTCTCGCCGGATTTGATCTCCGCAATGCGCTGATCTGCCTTGTCGATCAGGCCCTTCAGGACCTGGGCGTCATTATCCATGCCCTTGTCGATCATGATCTGGATGCGGCTCTTGGCGATACCGAGGGACTCGATGAGGGTATCATCCTGGGAAATACAAATGGATGCTTTTGCCTTCATCTCGGCGGTCCAGTCCGTGAACGTGAAGGCCTGGTCGGCCAGCAACGTTCCGATATGGACTTCGATGATCCGTCCCTGAAAGACGTTATCGCCGAACTTGTCCAGCATCTGAGTCTGCGTCGCGTGGACCACGTCACGGAAATCCATGTGATCCTTCATGCTTCCCTTGAAGGTCACCTTCACGGATTCAGGGATCGGCATGGTCGCTTCGCCTGTCGCCAGAGCCAGCGCGACCGTTCCGGAGTCAGCGCCGAACGCAACGCCCTTGGACATCCGGGTGTGAGAGTCGCCACCAATGATGATTGCCCAGTCGTCGATCGTAATGTCATTCAGCACCTTGTGAATGACGTCGGTCATAGAGTGATAGACGCCCTTCGGATCGCGCGCCGTGATCAGGCCGAACTTGTGCATGAACGCCATCAGCCTGGGGGTATTCTCCTGTGCCTTGAAATCCCACACAGAAGCCGTATGGCAGCCGGACTGATAGGCACCGTCCAGGGTCGGCGAAATGACTGTCGCGGCCATTGCCTCCAGCTCCTGGGAGGTCATCAGGCCGGTCGTGTCCTGGGAGCCGACGATATTCACCTTCACCCGAACATCGGAGCCGGCATGCAGCACGGTGCCAGGAGTGACGCCTACGGCATTTCTGTTGAAGATCTTCTCGACGGCCGTCAGGCCCTGACCCGGATGGGAGACTTCCTTGGAGGGGGCGAAGGCGGACTTCAACTCAATCCCGAGAGTCTCGCACGCGAGGGTCTGCAGTTTCTTGCCGAAGACGACCGCGTATGAGCCGCCAGCCTTCATGAACTCCATTTTCTGCGGCGAGAAGGATGACGACACATCGACAAGCTCTTCGTCGCCCTCTTCGTTATAGAGTTTCTGGTCTTTCGTATCGATCTTGAGAACGGTCCCCGTCTCGACGGAGTATTTCTGCTCCAGAATGGGGTTACCATCGTTGTTCAAAATCGGCTTGCCGCTGGAATCCAGCTTTTTGACCCAGTTCTTCAGGTCGATCCCGACGCCGCCGGTAACGCCCACAGTCGTCAGGAAAATCGGCGAAATACCGTTCGTCCCGGCGACAATCGGGGCGTAATTCACAAACGGGACATAGGGGCTGGCTGGCTTGCCGGTCCACAAGGCAACGTTATTGACCCCCGACATCCGGGAGGACCCCACGCCCATTGTCCCCTTCTCGGCGATCAGCATCACTCTCTTGTCGGGATGCTGCTTTTGCAGTTCCTGAATTTCTCCCTGAGCCTTCTCGGAGATCATGCACTTTCCGTGCAGCTCCCGATCCGATCTGGAGTGTGCCTGGTTGCCGGGAGACAGCAGATCGGTGGAAATATCGCCCTCAGCAGCGATGTAGGTGACGACCTTGATTTCCTCGTCAATGTCCGGAAGCTTGGTGAAGAATTCCGCGTCCGAATAGCTGACAAGGATATCCTTGGCGATTTCATTCCCGGCTGCGTACGCGTCCTTCAGGCGGTCGGTATCCGCGTCGTAAAGCAGAACCTGTGTTTTCAGGACTTCTGCTGCCGAGTGCGCGATAGCTTCATCATCGCCCAAGGCCAGATCGAGGAGGACCTCAACCGAGGGGCCGCCCTTCATATGGGACAAAAGTTCAAAAGCGAAGGTCGGCGAAATCTCTTCGACGACCGCTTCACCAAGAATGATTTCTTTCAGAAATTTTGCCTTTGCGCCGGCGGCACTCGTCGTTCCAGGCAACGTATTGTAGACAAAGAACTTAATGGAATCTTCCCGGTACTCGTTACCGGTATCTTTTATTTGCGCTATGAGCTCTTTTACAAGTGCCCCATCCTCAATGGGCTTGGGGTGCAAATTCTGAGTCTTCCGAGTTTCAATCTCAGCCAAGTAATCTGTGTACAAGCTCATGATGGTCCCGACGCATAAGTGTTTGATGTAATTTGAACGCCCGGTTGCAAAAGCTTCTGGCGATCCGGCGAAAGCTTACTCATCGCATGAATAATTCAGCCCAGATTGGCTTGCAAGGCGTTTCTGACTGGTTAATAAGGCGGCGAAATTGCATCAATCCCGCCTGCGAGAGCGCCGTGCTGATCCTGTGGAGGAATGAAGCCACCGGCCCGGTCGAAACCAGATAATCTCCCCCCGTTCGGCTGTTCAGACCTGACCGAAGATGAAGCCCTTGTTGCTTCGGTTGCCGCCATTCGCAGGATATCGGCCCCTAGTCAGCGCGGAGGCCGCTTTCGAAAGGCGCCAGTGTCCTGGCATCCCAGTAAGAGAGGGTTCCCGGTCTGGCGCGGGGAGATGCCTCCCGCTCCACGAACAGGTTCGTGTAGCAGGATATGCCGAGAACGGACCGGATGGAGCCGTCACGCTCCGCGACCGGCAGCGCCAGACGTTCCGATCTCTTCGGAAGGTGCAGGTCCGCCTGCGAGAGGTAAAGGATGGCCGGGTGATTGATCACGGTGAGCCAACGCGGGTGCGCCTCCTGATAATCTGCACCGATGATCTCCCGGGACGACAGCCCCTTGATGCTCCGCCCCCACGCCGCGTTGATCATTTCACCGGCGAGGACACAGTAAAAATCCCCGTCCTCCTCAAAGCGGTAGATCCAGCTGTAGGGCAATGCCTTCGGGAAGGCCGTCGGATCGATCTGACTTCTGAGGGGTACGGCTCCGGGCGACCACAGGCTCAGCCAGTGATCGAACAGCGAGGAGACCAGCTCCGACTCACTCGGTATGTCCGGGCGCGTGAAATCTCGATGGCCGCAATCGGCACCGTCCGCCGTTTCGGCCTCGTTCTCGTCGGGCCCCGGAGGGGGAGTCTGGGACGTTGTCATGGGGTGATGGGCTGGCTCCACGAACATCAGGTGGAAGGAAATCTCATCTGTGTTCCGGAAAAGCACAGATTCCCAGCCCTAAAGGCAAAAGGTTAAACAGCACTGAACGAGGGAGAATAAAGCCCGTCAGCACCGGCCCCCCGGCGCTCTTCGCCCCCCTACCCGACTGGCAGTCGCCGCACCCGCCATCTCCTACATCGTCATCCCGGCCGGAGAGCCGGGACCCAGACGATCATAGAACGGTGCGCGCCATCCCTGGGTCCCACATCAAGTGCGGGATGACGGTTCATGAAGATCGCAAATTAAGTGGCGTGTCCCCTTAACTTCCCCTTAATTCCCAAGATCGCAAATTAAGTGGCGTGTCCCCTTAACTTCCCCTTAATTCCCAAGTATAGAAAAACAAGTCGTATGCAGCTGTAATTACAAAACTAAATTCGCTCTCTAGGCAGAGCCAAACTCCACATAATCAATCGCCTCAATAAAAGACAAGGCTACTTCGGTAGCATTTGCAGCAGCTACTCTCCGTATGGCATTACCCGTGTCTCTATCAAGATCACCCTTATACTCGCAAATATCGGAGATACCCCTCACGATCACGCCGCCAAAAAGATTAGTACACCCTCCTTCTCTGTCAGGAGTTGTTCTCGCTGTTTCGACTGCGCGCAGAACGCCATAGCTTTCCATATCGACAGCAAGTATTTGGCTATTGTCCCATTGAACTCTACCCGAATCACCATTCTGTCGGTGAATATCAAGTTGAGTGTTTGTATTTTTTTCAACAAGGTAGTCGCGGTACTCAGCACTATCCACAACATGGTGGCTACCGAGTAGCGAGCCAAAATGCACTTCTCTTTCTCGAGATGAAGAATCCAGACGAGCAAATCTGTCGGGCAACGCGTTGACCTCAATTTGTTCCAGGTCGCAAGCTTTCAAGTATTCTTCTGCTCCAGATAGCAACCCATCCATTGGCGCTGAATGAACCACTTTACGTTCGTAACGAAGGAAAGAAGACTTAAGGAATCGATCACGCCTATCAACAACAACCTCCCCCTTTTTCGCATTCTTCAGATCATCCTTCGTTCCAAACACATACCCCGCAGATTCCTCAGGATATATTTGAGAAACCTTATCGCTAGCATAGAATTTTGCAGTATTAGAAACCACAACATCGCCTAAACCAATAGATACTGGATTTAGAGAGCCAGCAATCCCAATCATTACTACGAGTTCTGGTGTAGCCGTCGCAATAGCAGCCCCCGTGCCAACAACAGCTTCAATATGCCCCATACCGTCAAGCGTTTGCACAACAACTGAAACGTCCCCGACAGGCGAATTATAGGTACAACGATACCTTTTCCGCGCTGTAGTCGCTTTCCACAGAGGCCTACTCTCGACCACTTCGTGAAAGTATTCACGCTCCTCTGGCAACGCCACCACAAGCACTACATTAGCAATGACCGGACTATCAGATGAATGATTTTTTGCCATTTATTAATAAACCCTACGATTCCCCAACCGAGCACTCACATCGAAAGCCCTATATCTTTCTTTATTGTCCAACAATCGATCCAAACCCGCGACTAAGCTCACGTGAGGCACAGGATCCTTAATATGGAATACAACATTAATGCAGCCCGTTCGAATTTCTATTAATTCAAGCTCCGCAATAAGCGTTCTCTCCAAAAAACTCTTAAGAGAATAAATTAGATTAAATATTGGAATCTTTTCCTTGGCATCTTCTATTTCTTTAAACAGCAATGGACCACCTTTATTACTTGGCCACTCTACATCCAGAACTACACTTATGTAGTCTATTTCCCGCCTCTTCGGCACCGGCTGAAAATAAACAAAATGAGGAAATCTATTATTGTTATCACCTAACGCTGAGAAAATCTGAGCTCGTGATTCACGCATGTGATTTGCTCCAGGAGCCTGCCCACACCAGCCCCTAATGGGGCTTACCCGGTTTCATATACAACATATGGTATTTTTTTTCATGGGAATTCGACTCTGCTTGCCGTCTTTCAAGCGTTCAAGGGTCGGTAACAATTATTCATAAATCCGATGTATGTCTTCAAATTGAACAGTTCTTAAAGAAGCAGCGTGACAATTAACTTCCGCTCGACCTGTAAATTCGCAGAAATTTTTCGGGCGCGCCCCCTCATCCTCTTTTTTTTAAACCCTCCTCGCCTCGCTTGCGCGCGAGCTTGACGACGGCTATTTCCACCTTCGATTAGCGATTCCGTCGGGTGAACTGGCAGAGATAAGTCGGATAAGCTCTGTGTACTGGTGAGCAATAGACGTTCTCATCGGTGATCTTGGTGCTCAAGAGATGTAGCGACACATGAATATACGGCGCCACACTACTCAATTCCCTCCAGAAACCCTATACCCCAACACCAACTCATCTCCCGTCTTCCCGCGTATCCCCCAGTTCGCCATTGGCGTCTCGAAGATCGTGATCTCCACGTCCTCAACCGGGATACCCAGCTCCGCCGGCACCCGCTGCATGATCCCTTGCAGCAGCGCTTTCTTGGTCTCCGGCGCCCTGCCCTCGAACATGGAGATCTCGATCACCGTGTAGGCCTCGCTCCGGTCAGCCGGGCGGATGAAATCCTCTGGCTCGAGCGGGATGAACCGGTGGAAGCGTTTTTCCTCGGGGAGCTTCAGGAACTCGGTGCTGCAGCCGTGCAGGATGTCGGACAGCGCCGCGCGGTGGCGGGCGAGATGGGCCCGCTCTCCATAGATCTTGTATTGGGCCATTGTCAGCTCCGGGGGCTGGCTCCGGGTATCCGTTCCGGGGGCTTACTTCTCGTCTGAATCCGGCAGCCGGGACTCGACGCTTTCGCGCGCGGCCTTCGCGGCGGCATCGGACGCCCGGCCCTGCCGCCTGACGCGCCATGAGGTGTAGATATACATCACCCCGCCGAAGACCAGGCCATAGACAACGGCGCGGTAGACGTCCTCGCCGGTAAGTTCCGTATCCGGGCCGAGCCAACCCTGATACTGGGCGCCGATCATCACCAGGGTCAGCACGACGCCGTTGAAGACGCCGCGCCAGAGCGGCCGCTCCAGGATGAAGGGTTTGCGTTCTTGGCCTTCGGTCTCTGGGGTCCCGGTATCGTTCTCGCCGCTCATGGCGTTTCCTCGCGTCTCTTAATTCGGGGTTTTGATATCCAGCCCCAATTGTGCACGGCGGCGCAACCAGACGCTAGGCCGATACCGGTCGTCGCCGCTGACGGCATGCATTGCCGCCATGATGACGAAGGCCCGTTCGACGCCGAGATCGGCGATAATCTCCAGCGGGCCCAGCGGATAGTTGAGGCCGAGCTTCATGGCGAGGTCGATGGAATCCGGATCGGCGATCTGGATCTGGGCCATCTCGCAGCCGAGATTTCCGACCATGCCGCGGATGCGCTGGCCGATGAAACCGGCCGAATCCGCAATCGCGGTGACCTTGCGGCCGTTCTTCTGCAACGCCGCCGAGACCGCGTTCAGAGCATCGGCTGACGCCCCCGGCGCAGACATGATGGTGACCCGCTTGGAGGTGTCGCCGGTCACGTCGATGGCGACGAGGCGGGTATGGTCGATGCCCATGCGGCTGGCAAAAGTGCTGCAATCCTCGCCGAACAAAGCCGCGACGATGGGCGAGCTGCCGTCGTCCGTGGCGTCCAGCGTGACACCTGCCAGCAGATCGTCCAGTTCCGGCGCCTCGGCCGCGCAATAGACCTGCACCGCAGGCGCGGCCGTGGTTTCGTGATCCGGGCTCGGAGCGTCGATCTCCTGACCCTTTTCATCATAGCAGAAATGGCCGATGCCGGTCTTCCGGCCGAACCGGCCCGCGTCGTACAGAGCCTTGTGCAGCGGCACGGTGCGCAGGCGCGGGTCATAGCTGTATTGCTCGTGCACGATCATCGAGACAGGGTAATTCACGTCGATCCCGGTCAGATCCATGAGCTGGAAAGGGCCCATCCGGAAATGCCCGCAATCGCGCATCACCGCATCGACCTGCGCCGGGGTGGCGACGCCTTCATGCACCACGGCAAGGCCCTCGGTGGTGAAGGCGCGGCCGCCGAAATTCACCAGGAAGCCCGGCGCGTCCTTCACCTTGACCGGCGTACGGCCCATACGCTCCCCAAGAGCGCAAAGACCGTCCATCACCCATTCCTCGGTCGCGGGACCACGGATCACCTCGACGAGGCGCATCAGCGGGACGGGATTAAAGAAGTGAAAACCGGCCACTCGCTCCGGGTTCTTGCAGACCCGGGCGATGGAGCCGATCGGCAGCGAGGAGGTGTTGGAGGTCAGCAAACAATCCTTGCTGACATGGCTTTCCAGCTCGGAGAAAACCTGCTGTTTCACTTCGAGATTCTCGAAGATCGCCTCGACCACCGTGTGGCAGCCGGCGAAATCCGCGAGCCCGGTGGCGACACTGACCTTCGCCGCCATGTCGGCGACGGCATCCGCCGTCAGCTTGCCCTTCTCGACCAGCCGCTCCAGGCGCTTGATCACCTGCTCGCGCCCAGCGGCGGCGGAGCCGTCCTTGGCATCGAACAGGACAACACTCATGCCGCCCTGCAGAGAGACCTGGACGATCCCCTGCCCCATGGCGCCGGCGCCAATCACGCCGACGGTGAAATCGGCGCGCTTCGCATCGAATGCCATTTTTATCAGACCTTCTCGATGATGGTTGCCATGCCCTGGCCGACGCCGATGCACATGGTGCAGAGCGCGTATTTGCCGCCCTTGTCGTGCAGCTCCTCGGTCGCGGTCATCAGCAGGCGGGCGCCGCTGGCACCGAGCGGATGGCCGAGTGCGATGGCGCCGCCATTCGGGTTCACGCGCGGATCGTCGTCTGCAATGCCGAGCTCGCGCAGCGAGGCCAGCACCTGGGCGGCGAAGGCTTCGTTCAGCTCCAGCACGGCAAGATCGTCGACCTTGAGGCCCGCACGCTCCAGCACCTTGCGGCTGGCCGGAATCGGGCCGACGCCCATGATGCGCGGCTCGACGCCTGCGGCGGCACCGGTGACGATGCGGGCACGCGGGGTCAGGCCGTGCCGCTTGGCGGCTTCCTCGGAGCAGACGATCATGGCGGCGGCGCCGTCATTCACGCCGCTGGCGTTACCGGCCGTGACGGACCCGCCTTCCTTGCGGAACGGGGTGCCGAGCTTGGCCAGCGCCTCTGCCGTAGTGGAGGGGCGCGGATGCTCGTCCGTGTCCACGATGGTTACTGCGCCCTTGCGCCCCTTGATCTCAACCGAAGCGATCTCGCGGGCGAGACGGCCATTCTCGATCGCGGCACCGGCGCGCTGCTGGGAGCGGAGCGCGAAGGCGTCCTGGTCATCGCGGCTGATCTGGAACTGCTGGGCCACGTTCTCCGCCGTCTCCGGCATGGAATCGGTGCCGTACTGCTTTTCCATCTTCGGATTGACGAAGCGCCAGCCGATGGTGGTGTCATAGATCTCGGCATTGCGGTCGAAGGCGCTGGTCGCCTTGCCCATGACGAACGGTGCACGGGACATGCTCTCGACGCCGCCGGCAATGAAGAAGTCGCCCTCGCCGGAGCGGATGGCGCGGGCGGCGGCATTCACCGCTTCCATGCCCGAGGCACAGAGTCGGTTCACCGTGGCGCCTGGGATTTCGGACGAGAGACCCGCCAGCAGCAGCCCCATGCGGGCAACGTTGCGGTTGTCTTCGCCTGCCTGATTGACGCAACCGTAATAGACATCGTCCACGTCGTTCCAGTCGACCGAGCCGTTCCGCGCCATCAGCTGCTGGATCGGATGCGCCGCGAGATCGTCCGCGCGCACGGCAGAAAGGCTGCCGCCGTAACGGCCGATAGGTGTGCGGATTGCGTCGCAGATGAAGGCTTCGGTCATGATGGCGGCTCCCAAATCGATTTTTTGCGAAACTGAATTTCGCAGCTTATTGTCGGTGCAGTATGCACAGCCTAATATCCCGGTCAATTTCCACTCGGGAAGCATAATCTTGCCAATCGCGCGGCTCAGCGCGGCAGTCAATCAAAGGGGGAAGTATCCGTGTCCGTCGTCATTCTCGATCATCCGCGCGACCGCGAGGAAAACGATCATATCGCCGTGGTCCGTATCAACCGTCCGGACGCGCTGAACGCGCTCAATCTGGAAGTCCGTCAGGAACTGGCCCGGGTCTTCCGGGAGCTGACCGAAGACGACGATGTGCTGGCCGTGGTGCTGACCGGCGACGAGAAGGCCTTTGCCGCCGGTGCGGACCTGAAGGACATGGCGGACCGGACGACCGTCGAGATGTTCCACCGCAAGACGGAACGGCTCTGGCAGAACATCGCCGACTATCCGAAACCGGTGATCGCCGCGATCAACGGCTACGCGCTCGGCGGCGGGCTGGAGCTGGCCATGCATTCCGACATCATCGTGATCGGCGAGACGGCCCAGGTCGGCCAGCCGGAAGTCCGCGTTGGCATCATGCCGGGCGCCGGCGGAACACAGCGCCTGACCCGCGCCGTCGGCAAGTTCCAGGCCATGCGGCTCTGCCTCACCGGCCGGCCGATCGACGGCAAGGAAGCCTTCGCCATCGGTATCGCCAGCCAGGTCGTGCCGGACGCCGAAGTTTACGAGACCGCCTACAAGATGGCGAAAGACATCACCCGGATGCCGCCGATTGCCGTGCAACAGATCAAGTCGGCCATCATTCGCGGGCAGGATGCGTCGCTGGAAACCGGCATGGCGCTGGAGCGAGCCATGTTCCAGGGCCTGTTTGCCACCGCCGATCAGAGCGAGGGCATGCATGCCTTCATCGAAAAGCGGCGCCCAAACTTCAAGGGCGAGTAACACTCATTCAGGAGCGGCGGGCGGCGGTACCGGGAGGTTAGGTGCCGCCATCCGCCGATCCCCACGCCACCCCAAGAAGATCCTTGAGGCGCGCGCCCTCGATCATATCCGCTCCGATGGCATTCCCCAACTCACGATAGGCCTCGAACTGCGCCGGATCGAAGAACTGATCCGCAGTTGACTCATGCGGGAAAGCCGGATGGTCCGCCTTGTATCCCCGCGTCTCCAGACTGAGCCCGTCGATCATGGTCGCTTTCACATAGATCAGAATGCCGGTTTCCTCTCCGGCCCCGTCCTCGATTTCCGGATAGGTGACGGTGCCGATGATATAGCCGTGGTCGGCCCGTTTCGCCTCGACCGGAAAGCCCGTTGGATGCTTCGGGACGAGACTGGAGAGACGATTGCGCCAATGGCCGTAGCCATCGTCGTCCCTTGAAGCCGCCTTGCCGGTCTGCGCCTCATAGGCCTCCTGGCTCCAGAACGGGCGGCCGAAATTGATCTCCACGCCGAAATCCTGACTGACTCTCCGGACCGTATTCTGCACATCGCCGAAGCCGAATGCCGGATCGGCGCCCGCATCGGAAATCAGGATCAGTTTGCAGCGGCGGCGCACGAGTTCATAAATCGCCAGATTCTCGAAATGCCCGCCATCGCTGAGCTGGAACCATTTTCCATGCCGGTCAAACGCCGAGGGGCTCAATTCCACCACCATATTGTCGAAATGGTTTGGCTTTCCGGCAAGCGGCGCCAGTGTGGCATATGCCGCATTCCGCACCGTGTAACCCAGCCGGATGTTCAACAGGTTCATCAGCCAGGAAACCGCCCGTTTCCGCGTCTGGCCTGTTCCGGCCCAACCAGAGTTCGGGTGCGCCGCAGCCCCCGAGATCGTCATCGCGGTCGCAAGCGTCATGTCCCCGCCGGAGAAGTCCCCGGTCGGATGAAACCCGCCCGCGTCCCCACCGCAGTAAATTCGTGACATCACGAAATTATCCCCGCCGCGACGGCGGAAGAGCGCGTCATCCGAGTCCACCAGAATCAGATTTGTATTCACGAGATGGTAATTGGCAAAACTGCCCGGATCGCAGAGATCATCCAGTTGCGCTTCATTCGCTCCGGCTGCGGGCCTGACCTGATTGCCAGCGATCGCCGACTGCATCGGCATGAAAGCCTCCATCAATCGGTCCCGGTAAAAACGATGAACGGATATGTAGTTCGTGTTGACCACATATCCCGTCAGCAGAGCTAGAACGATAAAGCAGGCAAAGACGAAATCGCCCGTCTGCTCGAAATTCCCACCCTCACGGACAACGATGGCAATGCCGCACGTCAATATCAGGCTGCCGACAAGAAGCAGAACGGCAATGGCTGGCAGGAGAATGTCCTGAATAATCGGGTTCTCGGATTTCCGGGCCGCGGCAAGACCGGTTGCTATGCCGGTCAGCATCGTCCCGGCCCCCGCACTGCCAAAACTACCGATTGAGCCGAAAAAGAACGCAGCTGCATAAGGCAACATCCCAACACCGATGAACAGCAAGCCGCATGGGAGAAAATACTTGCCTTTGACCTCGAACCAGCGCCGGCTCCGGTAGGAAAAGCGCACGAAGGCACCTTCACCGCCTGCGGCCGAGGCAAGCGAGAAGGCAATCGACAGCACGGCGAAGACAAGCAGCAGAAAAATTCCGGCCAAAGCCAGGATCTCATGCAGATTGAGGTATCCCGGATTAAGCAACTTCTGGACACCCGGAGGCCCGCTGTCGTTCGTGGTCACGTGCGTGACCATCGAAAGAAGGTCAGTCCATCCATCCACTTTCCAGCCGAGCAACAGGACGAGGAACAGCAGCGTAAAGATTGGAATCCAGACCAGCAGGTTGAGAAATATTCCGCGCACAACGACCGCGAGGCCCGAGAGAATCGAAACATCCTTGTTCGGTGCCAGATATTCGGCGTGCTCCCGGAGATAGCGGAGCATTCCCTCCCAGTGCCTTGGATCGGATCGGTCCTTTGGTTCCGCTGTGCCGTATGGGAAGTCGTGACGGTCCAGCCCAAACCGTTCTCCGCCCTCTTCTCGGAACTTCTCACTCAGCAACCAGGTCAGGGACGAGCCGATATAACCGCCGCCGGATACAGTGGAGAGGTAGTCGAAATGTTTCAGGAGATTTTCGCGCGCCAGAGCCTGCAGCAGGCCGAGCGCAAAAGTTGCGGAACGCACACCACCACCGGAAATAGCGAGCCCCGTCCGGCTGCCTTCCAGGCCTGAAATTAAATTGGCTGCTTCATATTCCGGGGGTGTGGGCTCGCCAGGGCTGTCCGGTTGTCCGTCGTTCCAGAAATCCTGTCCGGAGAATTCCTCCGCCCCCGAGACACCGCCGACCTCTTTGCGCCGCCTGTCGAGGTGATTATTCTCCAGACCGTAGATCTGGCTTTGGCGAAAGTCTTCGCCACGCATCTCGTCCTTTGTGCGCGACAGGATCGGATCGAAGCTTTTCCCTGAACTCATGGCACCCTCCATCAAGCGACGCCATGATGGAGGATAATAAACTCTTATGCAACTTTTGCGGGATTAAAAATACAGCCCACCGCCCGGCACTTATGTTTTCACGACGAGCTTTCCGAAATGCCCGGCGGCCCGCATGGCGTGGAAAGCATCCCGCGCATCCTCGAATGCGAACGTATCGCTGATCACCGGCTTCAAACCATGCTGGGAGATTGCAGCATTCATATCCTCGAACACCCTCCGGGACCCGACATAGATGCCCTGCAGGCGGATCGATTTACGCATGATGTTGACCGGATTGATCTCACCGCCCGTCAGGACGCCGATCAGGCCGATACTGCCCGCAACACGCGTCGCTGCAATTGACCGCTCCAAAGTGCCCGCACCGCCGACCTCGACGGTGTGATCGACACCGCGACCGTCCGTCAGCTCCAGAACCTTCTCCTGCCATTCTGGATGTGTCCGGTAGTTGATCACCTCGTCGGCGCCCATCGCTTTCAGGCGCGCGATCTTCTCGTCGCTGGAGGAGGTACATATGGTTTTAACGCCCATCAGCTTGCAGAACTGCAGAGCGAAGACCGAGACCCCACCGGTACCGAGGAGCAAAACCGTGTCGCCCGCCTTCACGCCGCCGCGATGGACGAGGCTGACCCATGCCGTCAGCGCGGCACAGGGCAGTGTCGACGCCTCCTCGTAGGAGAGATGTTCCGGCATTGCGACCAGACCGCCCTCACCCAGCACGCGATACTCGGTCAGCATGCCGTCGATGGTGCCGCCAAGTGCCTGCCCCATCAGCTCCGGGGTGATGTCGCCATCGACCCAACCCTGAAAGAAGCAGCCGCAGACCTTGTCGCCAGCCTTCCAGCGGGTCACACCCGGGCCGACCTCGACCACATCGCCCGCCCCGTCCGAGTTTGGAATGCGCGGGTAGGGAATGCCCCGGGGCACCGGCGCCTCGACCGTCGAGAGATCCCGGTAGTTGATGGAGGAGGCCCGCACCCGGACCAGAACCTCGCCCGGTCCCGGCTTCGGGTCCGGACGATCGTTCAGGGCAAGAGCGTCAACGCCGCCATCCGAGACAATTTCATAAGCTTTCATGGCAACAACCTCCGCTCGATATCAGAATCAGGATCAGGCGCCGAACCGGCCGCAATCGACCAGCAGGGTCTGACCGGTGACAGCACCGTTGGCGCAGAAGAACAGCATGGTCTCGGCCACATCCTCAGGCTCGACCATCCGCCCCAGCAGGGAATTGGCGACCGATGTGTTCTTCCGCTCTTCGGGCCAGCCATCCGTCCAGGGCGTCCGCACAAGGCCGGGCGCAACCGCATTCACCCGTACTTCGGGAGACATCGCCTTCGCAAGGTTCTTGGTCAGGTTCATCAGCCCCGCCTTCGACGCCGCATAGGCAATAGAGCTGCCAATGCCCCCGAAGGCCGCGATGGAGGCTGTGTTGACGATGCAGCCCCGGCTCTCAGTCAGCGCCGTGCGGGCGGCACGGGCACAACGGAACGGGCCGATCAGATTGGTGTTGATGATGGTGGACCAGAACTCCTCCGTCATCGCGTCCATATCCTCGAACGGGATCGGGTCGAGCGAGACCGGCGTTCCTGCATTGTTGATCAGGATATCGAGGCCGCCGAGCGCCTCGATGGCATCCGCCACCATCCGGTCCGCGTCCTTCGGGTCCGCGACATTGCCCGGAATGGCATGCGCCTTGTTCCCGGCCTGATGAAACGCGGCGACGGTTTCCTTGCCGCGCGGATCGTCGGCCAGATGGTTCACGGCAACTTCCGCACCGCATTCCGCCAGCAGTCGGGCAGTGGCCCGCCCGATGCCGGACGCACCGCCGGTGACCAGCGCCTTCTTGCCGCTGAGATCAGCTTTCAACATGTCTTGTTCCCGTTTTCAGTCGTTGCGCCGGACAAGGCCGAAGGCCGTGCGGGCCTCGCTCGGATCGGCAACCTCGCCACCGATGCTTTCGATGATCTGCACCGCACGCTCGACGAGCTGCGCATTGCTTTTCGCCATCTCGCCCCGGGACATATAGAGATTGTCCTCAAGCCCGACGCGGGTATGACCGCCCAGCATGGTCGCCTGAGCCACCATCGGGAACTCACCCCGGGAAATGCCGAACGCGGACCACATCGCATCTTCCGGTAGCAGGCTCTTCATGAAGGCCATGCCTTCCGGTGTTGCCGGCGCGCCCCAGGGAATACCCAGACAGAGTTGGAACAGGGCTGGCGATTTCAGATGACCTTCCTTGATCAGCTGCTTCGCCAGCAGGACATGACCGCTGTCGAACACTTCCAGCTCCGGCGTCACGCCAAGCTCCTTCGCCCGGTCGGCCATGGCGCGCAGATGCTTTGGCACATTGACCATCGCATGCTCGCCGAAGTTCAGCGTCGCTACATCAAGCGTGCAGATATCCGGCAGCAGGTCCGCGATATGCTGCATCCGGGTTTCCGGCGCCTTCAGGCTGGTACCGGCGGCGAAGTCGATCGGCTCGATATCACCCGGAATGAAGCGGCCACCCGGACCGGTCGTCAGGTTGATGACGATGTCAGAACCTGTCTCGCGAATGCGGCCTACCGTTTCCCGATACAGTTCCAGGTCCATGCTCGCTTTTCCGGTTTCCGGATCGCGGACATGGATATGGACGACGGCAGCACCCGCCTTGCCAGCATCAAGTGCGGCATCGGCGATCTGTTTCGGCGTAACCGGCACGGCCGGGCTTTTGCCTGTGGTATCGGCGCTGCCGGTCACGGCACAGGTAATTACGGTCTTCTGATTCATTTCATTCCCCAGTATCCTGCGCCATCTGGTTGCTCGTTCCGAATTGTGGAAAGATGTTCCACGGCGCTTGTCTCAACGTGCGCCGCATCTTAGGGAAGCCCTGTTTCCGGTGTCCACGCCGGTTCCTGCACAGATTGCCGCCTGCCCGCGCATGAATGCGCTTTTTCAGACCTGATAGAGCCAAAAGCCATGAGAAATCTGCAACTCCCCGGACGTTCCCCCGTTTTTGCCCGCCGGGCAGCCATTGCTACCAGCCATCCGCTGGCCAGCCAGGCAGGCCTCACAATCCTGAAGTCCGGCGGTAACGCAGTCGACGCCGCCATCGCGGCCTGCGCCGTGATGTGTGTGGTCGAACCCGCCATGACCGGCATCGGCGGCGACTGCTTCGCGCTTTACGCTCCGAAAGGCGCCAGCAAGCCGATCGCCATGAACGGCTCGGGCAAGGCCCCGGCCGCCGCAACGCTGGTGAAGCTGAACGAGCTGGGCGTCAAGGACGAGATCCCGCTGCACAGCCCGCACGCGGTGACGGTACCGGGCGCGATTGCCGCTTGGGCAAAGCTGATCGAGGATCATGGCTCGTTGAGCTTCGCCGAAATCCTGCAGCCGGCCATCGAGTTCGCCGAACAGGGTTATGTCGTGCATTCACGCGTCGCCTTTGACTGGGTCAGCGAGGAAGAAGCACTGGCCGCTGACCCGGACTCTGCCAAGGTCATGCTGGTCGACGGCAAGGCGCCAAAGGCCGGCACCGTGCACAAACAGCCGCAGCTGGCTGAGACCCTGAAGAAGATCGCCACCGGTGGCCGCGACGCCTTCTACAAGGGCGAGGTTGCCGAAGACATGGTGGCCAAGCTGAATTCCGTCGGCGGCCTGCACACGATGGATGATTTCGCCGCGGCCGACGCTGAATATGTCGAGCCGATCCGGACCGACTACAAAGGCTACGATATCTATGAGTGCCCGCCGAACGGCCAGGGCATCTGCGCACTGATGATCATGAACATCCTTGCCGGCTTTGACATGAAGTCACTCAGCGAGGCGGACCGGGTACATGTAATCGCCGAAGCCACAAAGATCGGCTACCACCAGCGCAACTGCTATGTCGCCGACCCGAAATTCGCGGACGTACCGGTCGAGTGGATGCTCGGCGAGGAGCACACCGCCCAGATGCGTGCCATGGTCGACATGGACAAGGCCGGTAATTTCGAGGACAGCGACTTCCCGCTGCATCGCGACACGATCTATCTCTCCTGCATCGACGAGCAGGGCAACGCGATCTCCTTCATCAACTCCCTGTTCTCCGGCTTCGGCAGCACCATCATGGCGCCGAAATCCGGTGTCATGCTGCACAGCCGCGGCAACAGCTTCCATCTGAAGGAAGGCCACCCGAACTGCATCGCGCCGCGCAAGCGCCCGATGCACACGATCATCCCGGGTTATGTCTTCAAGAACGGTACTGCCGTGGCCCCGTTCGGCGTCATGGGCGGTCAGTATCAGTCGACCGGCCAAGCCAATTTCATCTCGAACGTGGTGGATCTCGGCCACGACATCCAGGAAGCGATGGACGCCCCGCGCAGCTTCGCCACCGAAGGCATCCTGCAGGTCGAGAGCGAGTTCGCGCCGGAGACCTACACCGCTCTGGAAGCCAAGGGCCACAAGCTCGAAAGGCAAGAGAAGCCGATCGGCGGCAGCCAGTGCGTCTGGCGCGATCCGGAAACCGGTGTGCTTCAGGCGGGCTCCGACCCACGCAAGGACGGCCACGCCACCGGTTACTAAGAGCGCTTAGCGAAGAACAGAAAGCCTAGAAGACCAATGAGCAAGAGCCACAATATCGTCGTCATCGGCCTCGGCATCATGGGCCGGCGCATGATCCAGTACATGATCCCGCATGACCGCTTCACGGTTATCGGGGCCTGGGACCCGAGCGCCGACTCCGTCGCCACGGCCAGAGCCGAATTCCCTGACATGAAGATTTGGGACAGCGCCGAAGCCATGATCGCGGCACCGGAAGCCGATCTCGTCTACATCGCCAGCCCGCCCGCTTTCCACAAACACTATGCCGATCTCGCCATGGATGCCGGCAAACCGGTCTATTGCGAGAAACCGCTCGGCATCAGCGTGCCGGAGAGCGAGGAGATGGTTCGCCGCCTGGCGGAGACCAAGACACCGAACGTGGTGAACTTCTCCCAGGCTTCGCTTGAAGGCGTCGAGATGATCGAAGCCGCGATGAAAGACGGCTCCATGGGAGACATCGTCAGCGCCGAGCTGGTGATGCATTTCGCCCAGTGGCCGCGTGACTGGCAGGCGGACGCCGACTGGCTGCGCTTCCGCGATCAGGGCGGCTACACCCGGGAAGTCACTTCGCACTATCTCTATGTGACGGAGCGCTTCCTCGGCCGGGCCAATCTGCTCTGGAGCAAGCCCACCTATCAGGCCGACCCGAAGCTCTGTGAAACCCATGTCCATGCCATGCTGGATTGCAGCGGCGTTCCGGTGAGCTATGGCGCAGCCGTCGGCGGCGTCGGTCCCGACCGGATCGAGGGCACCTTCTACGGCACGAAGAAAAGCATGCGCCTCAGCGGGTTCTACATTCTGGAGCAGACCAGCGGCGGTCCGTGGGAGCTGGCTATGGAACTGCCGGAAGACCCGCGTTCGGTCTCCGTGCCCCGGCAGATCGACAATGTTGCGCGCTGGATGGACGGCGACAAACACACCATGCCGTCCGCCGCCGATGCACTCTCCGTGCAAAAGCTGGTTGAAGGCATTCTGGCTGACTGAGCCGAACACCAATTTAAAACCGTCATTCCGGCCGGAGAGCCGGGACCTAGGTGAGCGTAAGGTTAAACCCTTCGTTCCCTGGGTCCCGCATCAAGTGCGGGATGACGGTTTTTGTTTATGAGAACAATTTTTTAGGCTGAATAAACCACCCGCCGTTCGCCCGGCTCTAAATGCGTGAGTGACTGCGGCCAACTGCCGTCCCTCCAACGGAACGTCACCGCACCCTCGCTGGGCAGATATTCAGCCGTGTAGAGCGTCCCCAGCCAATCGTCGAAATCCTCCTTGCGAAGATCACCCTCAACGAAAACCGCCCGTGCGGCTTCTACATCGTCCACCAGCGCACAGGCCGTATCTAACCGCCGGGCGGAATCCGGGAACGGCTCCACATCCGCCTGATGATTTGTCACGGCATTCCCTTCGGTAACGAGCGGACCCCGATCCGGCGCAAGCTCAGCCCGGACTGACGTCCCAGACCTGTCCTGCACCAGCACATTATGAGCCCATGCACAGGGCATCCGGCGCAACACGTCCGCCGCCTCTTTCACGTCGGAGGCCACCTGAAGCAAATACCGGATGATCTGGACGATACTGAACCCCGTCCCGTAAACATGCCGTCCGCCGAAGGTCAGAGCGGCGGCAACACCGACATCGTTCACCCCGTCGAGCAGGCCACTGATCCCTTCCGACATGCCGAGTACATGGCGCCCTGACCATTCCGTCCGCAGGATGACCGCCGAAGTCGCATCCGGATGAAAATCGTAATTGCGGAGCATGCTCGGCCGGGGCCGGGTGAAAGCGCGGACTGTACAACCGGCGGGGATCAACGGCGGAGGATCGATCCCCGCAAGGGCGGCGATCATGGCCGGATCGTCTCCGGCGAACCCCGTCATGCAGTCAAACAGGCCAAGCATTTCCGGCATGTGCGCGCCGACACGGCGACGGCATTCCTCCGGGTCAGGAATACGGTCCGCTTTCGCGTACCAGTCCGCTACGAAGGCGCGGCCCTCCTCGACAGATTGCTGGATGAACCCACCAAGCTGCGGCTCGTTTACGGCGCGGAACAGTTTCTCCATCGCCTCAGCCTTTCAGCGGAATGCAGATCAGGGTACGCAGCTCGGCCTCCGCCACCTTGGATGGGTCATTCAAATACCATTCGAGACATGGACGCTCATCGAGGCTCTCCCCGCTTTCCGGAAGCCAGAGACCGAGCAGCCGGTGGAAGCAATCCTCCATGCCCATGTAAGAGCCTTCGAGCAACGTGCAGGCATAACGGCCTGCCGGAAGCGCATCGACGCGGACATTTTCGGGGAAAGACTTGGTGGGTATCTGTGTATCGGGACGGATCGAGGCACAGGCATCATAGCGCAGCTCGGCTTCGGGAACGCTTCCCGGATCGTCGTAAGACAGGCCGAAAACGCCGGTTATGTGCTCATGGAGCCCGTGTTTGCTGAGCCAGTCACTCAGCGCTCCAAAGCTCGCCCCGACCTCGTAATATGGCCCGACATGACGCCAGGCGATGATCGGGTCGGGTTTCACGTCCTTGATTTCAACCTGCATGCCATGCTCCTTTCTGTCCACGATCAGGCGGATACTTCCGGTTTCAGGCCGGTAATGAACACGCGTGTTCAGCGGCCTGTATGGTGGTGGGGCTTTTGCTGTCCGATAGGCGCTCGGAGACATTCCGAAACACTGCCTGAACGCCCGGGCAAAGCCTTCCGGGCTGCCATATCCGGCAGCCAACGCCGTCTCCGTCACGGTTGCGCGCTCAATGCGCAAGGCATGGGCCGCGCGGGACATCCGCACCCGGCGCACCACTTCCTGCACGGTTTCCCCGGTAAGCGCGCGGAATACCCTATGGAAGTGATAGGCAGAGAAAGCGGCTGTATCCGCCAGCTCGCCAAGCTGTAACGGTGTGTCCGCATCCTTTGCGATCCGGTCCAGGACCCGGCCGATGCGTTCGACATAGGAGGTTTCGGTCTTCTTTTTCATGGCACCAAGCATGCCATCGCTTCTGCCTCGCTGCCCGACCGATCTTGCGGTTATGATCCCGAACCGCCCGCACCAGAACGGGCCGCCGCCAAATGAAACACCGGAAACGTCCGCATGCTCACCGTGACAGCCGCCGCGCCGCTCATCCTTGCGACCCTTGCCATCCTTGTCGCCCGTCAGTCCGCCATGCGGGCGGGCGGACTCGGGCTCGCCGTCTCGATCCTGATCGCCGCCACTGTTTCCGCATTCCACCTGCAATCAGATGCCATCGCGCATGCCGTCATCGACGGGCTGCTGACCACGGCGACGGTTGCCTATGTGCTGCTCGGCGGTGTCACCCTTTACTGGGTGCTGCGCGCGGGCGGGGCGCTGGAACGGCTCGGCAAGGCCGCCGCCGATGCGATCCCGAACCCGGCGCAGCGTGTGCTCGTCCTGGTTCTCGGCGTCTCCGTCTTTTTTGAATCCGCGACCGGGTTCGGCGTCGGCATCATCGTCACCGTGCCGTTGCTGATCGCCCTCGGCTACCCCCCGGCCCGCGCCGCCCTGATCGCCTTGCTCGGACAATGCGCCGTGCCGTGGGGCGCGCTTGCCATCGGTACCGTGCTCGGCGCCGATCTTTCAGGCCTTCCGGCCGACGAAACGGCAATGACAGCGGTCTGGCTCAGCCTGCCCTTCATCCTGCTCTGTGCCTTCGCCACGCTCAGCTTTGCCGGGGAAAGCCTCACCGATGTCTCCAACGTCATCTCTGCTCTGGCTTACAGCGCCCTGCTCGCTGCCACACTCTGGGCCTCAAGCGCCTGGATCAGCGTTGAGCTTGGCGGCTGCATCGCCGGTCTAGCTGTGACGATCGCTGGACTGGCGCTGGCCCGCATTCGCGCGAAAGCCCGAACAGATGGGAACGGCCTCCTCGCTGCCGCACTGCCGCTCTTCGTGCTGATGGGCACTCTCAGCCTCACGCGCCTCGCACCCGTGGTCGGCGCAATGACAGCGCCCCTGCTCCGCATCGATGCTCCTGCCTATGAATTCACGCTGTCTCCGATCCACCATCCGGGCTTCTGGATGCTGCTGGCCGCCCTTGTGGGGATCGTCAGCCTGCGCATTCCCGCCGCCGAGGTCCGCCTGCTAGTTCCGCAGGCGCTGAAGCAGTGGGGCATCGCCAGCCTCTCGGTTGCCGGGTTTATCTGTTTCGGGCATGTAATGCTGCATGCGGGGATGACAGACCGTCTGGCGGAAACCGTCGCCGCCGGGGCGGGTGCCGCCTATCTGTTCGCCGTTCCCGCCGTGGGCGGCCTGGGCGGGTTCCTGACGGCCAGCAACGCAGGCTCGAATGCGCTGTTCATGGCCTTCCAGAGCACCGTCGCAAGCCGGTTGGGACTCGATCCCGTCGTGGTCGCCGCCGCGCAGAATGCCGCGGGCTCGAATATCACAATGGCTTCTCCCGGCCGGATCGTGCTGGCTGCGTCTGTCTCAGGGCTGGCGGGGCAAGAGAACAAGCTGATGCGCCCGGCACTCGCCCTCGGGATCATTGGATTGCTGATGATGTTGCCGGTGCTGGCGCTACTATAGATCCGTGCTGAGCAGAGAAAGCGTGCGCTCATCCCGCACACCATCATAGAAAAGATCCAGAGCCTGCCGGAAAAGTGCGCGGTCTTCCTCTGTCTCCGCCGCCGCCTCGAACAGCGTCAGGCAGGAGCGGAACTTCATGTCGTCGGGCGAGCCAAAAATCGCGAATGCTGTTTTGTCACTATGTGGCAGAACGGCCTCGACACTAGCCCGCAACCGAGGCCCAAGCATCGGATCCCTGAGATAGCGCCGGGCCTGATCGAGTTCGGCGATGCCGTAATGGATCGCCCGTTGGGAGCGGCCGAGATCGACATGCTGGGGCAGGATATACCAGATCCAGTGCGAGGTCTTTCGGCCCGCTTTCAGTTCGGCAAGAGCCTGCGCATAGACAGGCCCTTGTGCCTCTACGAACTTTTCCAGATCGGCGTCGGTCATTACGCCAACTCCCTATAGGTCCCCGCAGACCTCCAGCATGATCTTGCCGCTGTGCCCGGCGCTTTCCATGAAGGCGTGGGCGGCGGCCGCCTCGGCCAGCGGAAAGGTCTTGCTCACCACCGGCTTCAGATTGCCCTGCTCGAACATCGGCCAGACATTGATCGCGAGGCTGTCGCGGATCTCCGCCTTGTTCTCCGGTGTCCGGGACCGCAGCGTGGAGCCGGTATAGGTCAGCCGCTTCAGCATCACCGGCATCAGGTCGACCTCGACCTTGGAACCCTTGTTGAAGGCGAGCTGAACGATCCGTCCGTCCGGCCTGGAAGCCTTGATGTTCTTGGCTATATTCTCGCCGCCGATGATATCAAGGATGACATCCGCGCCCTTGTATTCGCCGCGAATGATCTCGACAAAATCCTGCTCGCGGAAATCCACGGTGAGGTCTGCACCGAGCTCACTGCAGACCTTGCAGCGCTCAGCCGGGCTGTCGACAGCGACCACCGTCGCGCCAATCGCCTTGGCCAGCTGGATCGAGGTCGTGCCGAGACCGCCGGCACCGCCATGCACCAGGAAGACTTCACCCCGCGACAGTTTCGCGCCCATGAAGACATTCGACCAGATGGTGAAGTAGGTCTCCGGCACCGAGGCCGCTTCAAGCAGATTGAAACCGTGCGGCAGCGGCAGGCAGTGCCGTGCATCGACCGCGCAATATTCCGCGTAACCGCCACCGTTGGTCAGCGCACAGACCACGTCTCCGACAGACCATTTGCCGACACCGTCACCGACAGCGACGACCTTGCCGGAAATCTCCAGGCCGAGCAGATCGGACGCGCCTTTCGGCGGCGGATAATGCCCGCGCCGCTGCACCAGGTCCGGGCCGTTCACTCCTGCATAGGCGACCTGGATCAGCACCTCCCCCGGCGCCGCTTCCGGCACCGGGCGCTTGCCCGGCACCAGAACCTCCGGTGCGCCGGGCTCGCTGATTTCGACCACATTCATCTCGGCCGGAAGCGTTGCGTCCGTCATCTAAAAATCACTCCGGTTCAATCGACAACGAGGGATTCAGGGCTGCCGGAATCTTCCGGGAAGACAGGATAGAGCCCCTGGGTCCGCCCCAGTTGTTGCACCAGAGCAAGCACGGAGTCGATATGCGGGGTCTGCAAATCGACAAGCCGTCCCATTTCCTGCACCGCCGTCAGCAGTGCGTCGATTTCAAGCTGCCGGCCTTTTTCAAGATCCTGCAGCATCGAGGTCCGGTGTGCACCGACCTTGGCAGCGCCATTGATCCGCCGTTCGACGTCAACGCGGAAATGCACGCCGAGGCGGGCACCGATACGCTGCGCCTCTTCCATCATCGCCCGGGACAAAGCACGGGTGCCGGGATCGGTAGCCACCACATCAAGCGTCGCACGTGTCAGAGCGCTGATCGGGTTGAAGCAGAGATTGCCCCACAGCTTCAGCCAGATTTCGTCCCGGATGTTCGGCATGACCGGCGCCTTGAAACCTGCTTTCTGCAGCGCCTCGCTGAGGCGCGTTGCCCGCTCGGATATGCTGCCATCCGGCTCGCCGAGGGCGAACTTGTTGCCATAGGTGTGCTTGACCACGCCTGGAGCGGCGATCTCGGTCGCCGGATAGACAACGCAACCGATGGCGCGCTGCGGGCCGACCAGATCCCATTGCCGATCATCGGGATCGACGGAGTTCAGACGCAAGTTCTGGTAGGCGCTGTTCACGCCATGGAAATACCACCAGGGCACACCGTTCTGACAGGTCACGACAGCGGTGTCCGGGCCAAGCAGCGGGACCATCTGATCCGCCACTTCCCATGCTTGATGGGTCTTGAGCGCGACGATCACATAATCCTGCGGGCCGAGCTCCGCCGGATTGTCGGTCGCTGTGACTTTTGCAACGCGCTCTTCCTCGCCAATCAGAAGTTTCAGTCCGTTCTCCTTGATCGCCGCCAGATGCGCACCGCGCGCGATCAGGGAAACCTCGACACCTTCCACCTGAGCGAGTTCCGCGCCGAGATAGCCCCCGATCGCACCCGCACCGTAAATACAAACCTTCATGCCCCTACCCTCATTTCTGTCATTCTTATGAAAACGGCGCCGGCTTCAACAAGCCGGCGCCGCCTTCTATTTCGTGTCGGCTGAACCGGCCTAGACGGCGCCTTCCGCCTTGGCCGCGGCCACATCGTCAGCGCTCATACCGAGCACCGCCGTCAGAATTTCATCTGTATGTTCGCCCAGAAGCGGCGAGCGATCCACCTTTGCCGGCGATGCGGAAAGCTTAATCGGATTGCCGACAGTCAGATAGGTGCCACGATGGGGGTGCGGCACTTCGACCACCGTACCGGTCGCGCGCAGCGACTCATCTTCGGCCAACTCCTTCATGCTGAGGATCGGGCCACACGGCACGTTGAGCGCGTTCAGGGTTTCCATGACCTCGAACTTGTTCTTGGTCTTGGTCCATTCCTCGATCATGCCGAAGCACTTGTCGAGCTTCGGCAGGCGCACTTCAGGCGTGGCCCATTCCGGATCCTCGATCAGCTCCTCGCGGCCGATGGTCTTCATCAGCGGCGCCCAGCCCGGAGGCTGGATGATGACATAGATATAATCGTTCGGACCGCCGCCCTTGGTCTGCACGGCCCAGCCCGGCTGGCCGCCACCCGACGCGTTGCCAGCCCGTGGCACGGCCTCACCGAACTCACCATTCGGATATTGCGGATATTCCTTCAGCGGGCCGTGTTCCAGCCGCTGCTGGTCGCGCAATTTCACGCGGCAGAGATTGAGCACGCCGTCCTGCATTGCGCATTCGACCCGCTGGCCCTTGCCGGAATTGGTCCGGTGATAGAGCGCAGTAACGATGCCGAGCGCCAGATGCAGGCCGGTTCCGCTGTCGCCGATCTGGGAGCCTGTAACGGTCGGCGGACCGTCTTCGAAACCGGTCGTGGAGGCGGAGCCGCCGGTGCACTGAGCGACATTCTCGTAGACCTTGCAATCCTCAAAAGCACCCGGACCGAAGCCCTTGATGCTGGCATAGACGATGCGCGGGTTGATCTCCTGAATGCGCTCCCAAGTGAAGCCCATCCGGTCGAGCGCGCCCGGCGCGAAATTCTCGACCATGACATCGCACTCTTCGATGAGGCGGGTCAGGATTTCCTTGCCCTTGTCTGTCTTGGTGTTGAGCGTGACGCTGCGTTTGTTGCTGTTCAGCATGGTGAAATAGAGACTGTCCGCGTCCGGCAGATCGCGCAGCTGGCCGCGGGTAATGTCGCCAACCCCCGGGCGCTCGACCTTGATCACATCGGCACCGAACCACGCCAGCAACTGGGTGCAAGTCGGGCCCGACTGCACATGCGTCATGTCCAGAATGCGGACACCTTTCAACGCTTCGCTCATTGTCTTTCTCTTCCCTCTTACCGGATTGAACGGAAAAAGGGCGCGCCGGAGACCCGGCACGCCCTTCCGCTTATTTGTACATGGTCTGGTTCTTGGTACCCGGCGCGTACTCGTTCGGATCGACCCAGATGTTCACCACAGCGGATTTTCCGCTGGTTTTCACCGCTTCGCGGGCGCGCAGCAGAGCCGGCTGTATCTGGTTCGCCTCATGCACCTCTTCGCCATACCCACCGAGCATTTCGGCAAACTTGGAGAACGGCACATCGCCGAGCTTGTTGCCGACATTGCCGCGCTGATCGCCGTATTTCGCGATCTGGCCGTAGCGGATCTGGTTCATCGAGGAGTTGTTGCCGATGACGGCGATATAGGGCACGCCGAACCGGTTCGCGGTTTCCATGTCGAAGGCGGTCATGCCAAAGGAGCCGTCGCCGTAATAGCAGAGGATTTCCTTTTCCGGATTGGCGAGGCCCGCCGCAACGGCGAAGCCGGTGCCGACACCGAGCGAGCCAAGCGCGCCCGGGTCCATCCAGTTCCCCGGGCCTTTCGGTGCCACGGCCTGGGCGGAGATGGTCACCACGTCGCCGCCGTCACCGATATAGACTGTCTTCTCGGTCAGGAATTCGTTCAGCTCCCACGCCACCCGGTAGGGATGGATCGGGGACTGGTCGGACAGGAACAGCGGCATCAGCTTCTCGGTTGCCGCCTCTTCGGCCGCGCGCAGCTCTTTCAGCCAGCCGTCACGACCCTTGGAGCCATTGTCGACCCGGCCTTTGACGGCAGCGTGCACAGCGGAGAGGATCGCGCCCGGATCGCCGGCGATACCGAGATCCACGTCCCGGTTCTTGCCGACAGTGCTGTAAGACTGATCGATCTGCACCAGCGTCAGGTCTTCGCGGATCCGCTTGCCGTAGCCCATGCGGAAATCGAACGGCGTGCCCACGATCAACAGCAGGTCAGCCTTCTGGAAGGCGAGACGACGGGTCCGGTTATAATAGTGGCTGTCCGTCTGGGGCAGCATGCCGCGAGCGCCGCCATTCATGTAGCAGGCGATGTTCAGGTCCTTGACCAGATCGATCGCCGCTTGATGACCGCGGCTCATCCAGACCTGGGAGCCGACGAGAATGGCAGGACGTTCCGCCTTTACGATGAGGTCCGCAAGACGCTCGATATCGGCCGGATCGCCGATCGACTTGACCGAAGCGCGGTACTTGCCCGGCTCCGGGAGAACGGCGCTGGACAGCGGCACTTCGCGATCGAGAACGTCACGCGGAATTTCGAGATAGGACGGGCCGTAGGCACCGGCAAAACATTCGCGGGCTGCCATCGAGACCATGTCGCCTGCCCGTTCCGTCGAGCGGACACCGGCGGAGAATTTGGTGATCGGCGCCATGATATCGACATGGGGAAGATCCTGCAGCGAGCCCATCTTGTGCTGGGTCAGCGCGCCCTGTCCGCCAATATGCAGCACCGGGCTCTCCGAACGGAAGGCGGTGGCCATGCCGGTCATCGCATTCGTGCAGCCCGGTCCAGCCGTGGTGACAAGGCAGCCGAGCTTGCCGGTCTGCCGGGCGTACCCGTCGGCGGCATGGGCAGCGACCTGCTCGTGACGGAAGTCGACAATGCGGATGCCTTCGTCAACGCAGCCGTCATAGATGTCGATGATGTGCCCGCCGCAGAGCGTGAAAATAGTATCCACACCCTCGTTCTTTAGGGCCTTCGCGACCAAGTGGCCGCCGGAGACGACATCGCCGGATCGGTCTTTTTCCTTGAGTGTATCGGTAGCGGTATCGCTCATATTAAGGCTCCCTTTTATACTGGCGGTCGTTTAAACGCGCACCGCCGCTTGATCTTCGGTTATCCGAGATAGTTCACGTTGTTAGCGACATGCTTGGCGAGTGCGAGTGCATGGTCCCTGACCAGACGCTCCGCCAACTCCCCGTCACGGGCCTCGATTGCCTCGACGATATGCATATGGTCCTGCATCGATCGAGCAATCCGGTCCTGCTCCCCGATGGTCCGTGCACGGATGGCGCGGACATGCAGGAAAATCTTGTCGGTCATCTCCTGAATAAGCGGCGAATGGCCGAGCTTCAGGATGGCCTGGTGGAATTCGATATTGCGGCTCGAATACTCATCGATTTCCAGCCGCCCTTTTTCCGTTTCCTGGAAGATACGACGCAGCTGCTGGATTTCGGCATCCGTGGCCATCTCGGCCGCCTGACGTGCCGCCATGCCTTCAAGCGCTGCCCAGACCTTGATCATCTCGATAATCTCGGCCTTGGTCTTGCGGACGATGAATACGCCGCGCCGGGGCTGGATATCGACCAGTCCCTCCTGCGCCAGCCGCGCCAGCGCTTCGCGCAGCGGCGTCCGGCTGATCCCGAGCTGTTCGGACAATTGCCGTTCGTCGAGCCGCAGATTGGCATCCGGGTCATAGATGTTCATCGAGACGATGCCGTCTTTCAGGGCCGCGTAGGTCTTGTCCTTGAGACTGACCTCGGCCGCAATCGGCGTCACCATCAACGCTGAAGACTCATTCATGCAGATTTCCCCGGCATGCAGAATTCCCGGTCGTTCGACCAATAGCGAGCGCCCCCATGGCGGGGTGCGTGGGTTCTGGTATACCACACACTTTATGCCATGGAATACCTAAATTGCGGTCTGAATGTTCGCTACGTCCAAAGGCCGGCCAGCTGATAAGCCATGAAAAACGAGCCCCGCGAACGCGCGGGGCTTGATCGTGGCACGGGAATGCCCGTTCTGCGTCAGGAACGGGCCCGCTTGACCAGGGCGCGGAGATCAAAATCCGGATCCGCTGCCTGCTCTGGCGTCAGGCCCGCATCAACCGCCAGAAGCCGCCGGCCAAGAGCGTGATCACCAGCCTTGTTGACCGACTCGACACAGCGCAGCTTGCCGTCAGCGAACAGAAATGCGGAAAAGGACCCGGATTCCGGATCGCCCCGCAGCACAGCCTCCTCGCTGCCGTCAGACAGTCCGGCAATCTGCAGCTTTGCTTCGGCCTGATCAGACCAGAACCACGGCACCTCATGATAAGGCTCGGCATCACCCAACAACGCCGCTGCCGCCGTCTTCGCCTGATCGACCGCATTCTGAACGGATTCGAGGCGGACCCGGCGCCCGACCTGCCAATGCACATAGCTGGCGCAGTCTCCGATGGACGCGACTTCCGGCACTGAGGAAAGCATGGTCGGCCCGACGGCAATTCCATTCTCGACGCTGAGACCCGCCGCTTCGGCAAGCTCGGTGCATGGCAGTACGCCGGTGCCCGAAATCACACAATCCGCGTCGATGACACTACCGTCCGCGAGATCGGCTCCGGCCGCGGTCCCGTCGCCGGACAGCCGAATGCCGGAAACCCGGGCATTCAGACGGATGTCCGCCCCAAGTCCGCCAAGGTAACTTAGGAAATAAGCAGAGACAGCCGGCGAGACCGCACGCGCCATCAGCCGCCCTTCGGCTTCCAGCACGGTCACCCGCTTGCCAAGCACAGCGGCCGTCGCCGCGATCTCGAGCCCGATGAACCCGCCGCCGATAACCAGCACGGACTCGGCGGCGTTGAAACCGGCCTTGATTGCCTGACTGTCCTGATAGGTGCGCAGCTCCAGCACGCCCGGCGCGTCGATGTTCGGCACCGGAATTCTCCGGGGGCGGGAGCCCACCGCAAGCGCAATCTTCGAGCATGGAATTGCCGAGCCGTCCGCCAGCCGCACTTCCCCGCCACTCAGGTCAAGCGCGGTCGCCGTCGTGCTCAGGCGC
The DNA here is from genome assembly GCF_014904795.1 of Nisaea nitritireducens. GTDB lineage: Bacteria > Pseudomonadota > Alphaproteobacteria > Thalassobaculales > Thalassobaculaceae > Nisaea > Nisaea nitritireducens. Next base: position 48,219 of record NZ_JACZFS010000008.1, on the reverse strand, counting down.
AAATCGATGGACCGGTCCGTGTAGAATTTCTCCGGGCGGAGCGGTGTCGGTTTCGGGTCCGGCTCCTTGATGTAACCTTTGGAGAGCGGTGGTTTCTGATAGGGAAGATCCGGCTCGGAAGTCAGCATGGTCAATGGGCCCTCATAGCCCTTTTCCCTCAGACTGGCCGCCAGCTGCACGCCGCCATGGCTGGCCCCGACGATCACGATGCCTTTATCCGACACGCGCTTCCTCCTGCACTTTAGTTCATGTTTTGTGAGTCGTACCCTATTCCTTGAGGAGAGAGGAATAGATTTCGGCATCCCCGATCCGTCCGACCGGTTTTCCGTCAGCCACAACCATGATCTCTTCGCCAGTCTGAAGACGGCAGCGTAACAGGTCCGCCATCGGCGTGTCCGGCGCTGCGACCGGCACAATACCAGCCCCAAACCCGCCGGACCCGATCGGCTTCGCACCGTCCGGCAGCGCCGTCCCACCGGGGACCGACGCCATCACTGAGTCCGCACGCAGGACATTCAACGGATTCATATGAGAGACGAATTCGGCCACATAGGCATTCGCCGGGTTCATGACGATCTCGTGCGGTGTGCCGCACTGGACAATGCGCCCGCCCTCCATGATCGCGACCTTCGATCCGAGTTTCAGGGCCTCGTCCAGATCATGACTGACAAAGATGATGGTCCGCTGCAACTGTGACTGCAGCTCCAACAACTCATCCTGAAGTTTGGCACGGATCAGCGGGTCGAGTGCGGAAAACGGCTCGTCCATCAGCAGCACGGGCGCCTCGGTCGCAAAGGCACGGGCCAATCCGACACGTTGCTGCATGCCGCCCGAAAGCTCATGCACCTTGCGGTCCGCCCACTGGTCGAGCCCGACCAACGCTAGCTGCTTTGCCACACGCTCGGCGCGTTCCGTCTTGCCGACACCGGACAGCTCCAGCCCAAGCCCGACATTGTCCGCCACCGTGCGCCAGGGCAGCAGGGCAAAATTCTGGAACACCATGGTGACGCGTTCGGTGCGAAGCCGGCGCAATGTGGCTTCGTCCGCACTGGCGGCGTCGATCTCCCGCTCGCCGTCATGCACCCACACGGCACCGCGCACCACCGGGTTGAGCCCGTTCACCGCGCGCAGCAGGGTCGATTTGCCGGAGCCTGACAGCCCCATGATGACGACGATCTCGCCCGGATCGACCGTCAGGCTGCAATCGTGGACGCCGAGGATCTGGCCGGTCTCTGTCTCTATTTCGGAGCGTTCCATGCCCCGGTCCATCAGCGGAAGCGCCTCATCGGGCCGCTTGCCGAAGACGATGTTCACCTTGTCGAAACGTACGGCGGGAGTCGTCATTTGCCGTCCTCCCCGCGTCCGCGGAACATCCGGTCGAGAATGATGGCGATCACCACAATGGCGAGACCGACCTCAAAGCCCTTGGCGATGTTGACCTGGTTGAGGGCACGCAGCGTCGGCACGCCGAGCCCGTCGGCACCGACAAGCGCCGCGATCACGACCATAGAAAGCGACAGCATGATGGTCTGGGTCAGGCCCGCCATGATCTGCGGCAGGGCATAGGGCAGCTCCACCTTCCAAAGCAGCTGCATCCGCGTCGCGCCAAAGGCCTCCCCGGCCTCGATCAGCATTTTCGGCGTTGAGGAAATGCCGAGATGGGTCAGCCGGATCGGTGCCGGGATGGCGAAGATCACCGTGGCGATCAGTCCCGGCACCATGCCGAGTCCGAACAGGATCAGCGCCGGGATCAGATAAACGAATGTCGGAATGGTCTGCATCAGATCGAGGACCGGGCGCATGGCGGAGAACAGCCAGGGGCGCCGTGCGGCGGCAATGCCGAGCGGAACACCCACCCCCATGCAAACCACGGAAGATGCCAGCACAAGGGCGACAGTCTCTGTGGTTTCTTCCCAATAGCCCTGATTGATGATCAGCAGCAGACCCAGGGCGACGAGCAGTGGAAAGGTGATGCTCCGGCGGACCGCATAGGCAATGCCGGCAACGATAACAACGGCCAACAGCGGATGCGGCGCCTGCAGCACCCAGAGGATGCCGTCGATCATGAATTCAAGACCAGCGGCAAGCCCGTCGAAGAACCAGGCGCCGTGATCGGTCAGCCAGTCGACGAAAACTCTCGCCGCCTTCCCGACCGGAAGTTTGTTATCGGTCAGCCAATCCACGGAAAGCTCCCCCGCCCTGCCGTCGCTCTATGACGCATGTAAGAAGAGGCGGCACGAATGCCGCCTCTTTCGGAAGATTAGGCCTTAAAGGCCGAGAGACTTGCGCACGGCCGGCAGCGCGGCCTTGCCGTCCACTGTCGTCACGCCGGAAAGCCATGCGTCGAGGATACCGGCATTGGCCTTCAGCCAGGCTTTCGCGGCATCCTGCGGCTCTTCGCCATCGTTCAGGATCGCGCCCATGATCTCGTTCTCCATACGGAGCGAGAACATCAGGTTGTCGAGCAGCCGTCCGACATTCGGGCATTCCTTGCCATAGCCGGCACGGATGTTGGTCAGAACCGACGCGCCGCCGAGATCGGGGCCGAAGTAATCGTCGCCACCGGCGAGATATGCCATCTCGAAATTGGCATTCATCGGGTGCGGCTCCCAGCCCAGGAATACCACCGGCTCCTCTTTCTTCACCGCGCGAGCGACCTGGGCGAGCATGCCCTGCTCGGAAGATTCGACCACGTCGAAGCCTTTCAGGCCGAAGGCATCCTTCTCGATCATATCGAGGATCAGGCGGTTGCCGTCATTGCCCGGCTCGATACCGTAGATCTTGCCGTCCAGCTTGTCCTTGAACTTGGCAATGTCGGCGAAGCTCTTCAGGCCAGCGTCATAGGCATATTGCGGCACGGCGAGGGTGTATTTCGCCCCATAAAGATTAACGCCAACAGTCTCCACAGAGCCTTCGTCGCGGTATTTCGCGATATCGCCTTCCATGGTCGGCATCCAATTGCCGAGGAAGACGTCGATGTCCTTGTTCTTCAGTGACGCATAGGTCACCGGAACGGAAAGTACCTTTACGTCAGTCTCGTAGCCCATCGCTTCGAGTACCGTCGTGGTCGCAGCAGTCGTCGCGGTGATATCGGTCCAGCCAACATCGGAGAAGCGCACGGTCGAGCAGTGATTGTCGGCCATCGCGGCGCCGGATGACATGATTCCGGCCGCCAAGGCGACGGCGAATGCAGTTTTGGATTTCAGCATGATTTATGCTCCCTGTTTGGATTGCCCCCGTTACTTATCAGAGCAGGCAAACATTATAGCAAATCCTGTGCAAGATTTTTATTGATTGAGCAGTCAATCAAAAATACGGTCGGGCCCGAAAGGACCTGCCGCCCATGCCCAAAATCGGAATGGAACCGATCCGCCGCAAAGCCCTGATCAATGCCGCGATCGAGGCTATTCACGCACGCGGATCCTTCGAGGTAACGATGAGCGAGATCGCCCGTCAGGCGGGGGTCTCGGCCGCACTGGCGCATCATTATTTCGGCAGCAAGGATCAGCTGATCGTCGCCACCATGCGGCATCTTCTGAGTGAGCTTTCGGTTGAGATCGTCGCGGCACTGCGCGCCTCTAAAACGCCACGGGAACGCCTCTCGGGCATCATCCAGGCGAACTTTGCTTCCGACCAGTTCCGGCCGGCAACGATCTCCGCCTGGCTCAGCTTCTATGTGAAAGCCCAGAGCATGGACGAGGCGTGCCGCGTCCTCTCCGTCTACGCAAGGCGTCTGCGCAGCAATCTGCAGCACGCGCTGACACAACTGACGGACCGGGAGCATGCGCAGCACATTGCCGAAGGCACCGCGGCCCTGATTGACGGCCTCTATCTCCGGCACGCGCTGCTGGACAGCGATCCGGACCGCGCCGCCGCGATCAGGCTGACTGAAGATTATATCGATGCGCAACTCACAGCCGGGGGGAAGACGTGACGAAGCAGCCCAATATCCTGATCCTGATGGTCGACCAGTTGAACGGAACCCTGTTCCCGGACGGCCCTGCGGATTTCCTGCATGCGCCCGCTTTGAAGGCACTTGCGGCACGATCCGCCCGGTTCAGGAATTCCTATACGGGCAGCCCGCTTTGCGCGCCCGGCCGTGCCGCCTTCATGTCCGGCCGCCTGCCCTCCCGGACAGGCGTCTACGACAATGCGGCCGAGTTCACGTCCGACATCCCGACCTACGCTCATCACCTGCGCCGGGCCGGGTATTACACCTGCCTCTCCGGCAAGATGCACTTTGTCGGGCCGGACCAGTTGCACGGCTTCGAGGAGAGGCTGACGACGGATATTTATCCCGCCGATTTCGGCTGGACGCCGGACTACCGCAAGCCGGGCGAGCGGATCGACTGGTGGTATCACAATCTCGGCTCAGTCACCGGCGCGGGCGTCGCCGAGATCTCCAACCAGATGGAATATGACGACGAGGTCGCCTTCAACGCGGAACAGAAGCTCTACCAGCTTTCCCGTGGCAGCGATGAGCGCCCATGGTGCCTGACGGTCAGCTTCACCCATCCGCACGACCCCTATGTCGCCCGCCGGAAATTCTGGGATCTCTATGAAGACTGCCCGGAACTGGAACCGCGCGTCGGGGCCGTGCCGTTCGAGGATCAGGACGCCCACAGCCAACGGCTCTATCTCGCCAACGACTACAAGAATTTCGACATCACCACCGAGGACGTCCGCCGCTCCCGCCAGGCCTATTACGCAAACATCTCCTATCTGGACGACAAGATCGCGACGCTGCTGGACACCCTGAAGCGCTGCCGGATGGACGAAGATACCGTGGTGGTGTTCTGCTCCGATCACGGCGACATGCTGGGAGAGCGCGGGCTCTGGTTCAAGATGAGCTTCTTCGAAGGCTCCGCCCGCGTGCCGATGATGATCGCGGGACCTGGCATCGAGGGCCGTACTGTTACCGCTCCGGTCTCGACCATCGACATCACACCGACCCTTGCCGATATCGCGGGCGTTGACCTGTCCGAGGTCGCGCCCTGGACGGACGGAGAGTCCCTGAAGCCTTTGATCGAAGGCGGTGAACGCACTTCCCCGGTCCTGATCGAATATGCCGCCGAAGGCTCCTATGCCCCGCTGATCTCGATCCGGCGTGGCCGCTTCAAGTTCAATCACTGCGAACTCGACCCGCCGCAGCTTTTTGATCTCGAAGCAGATCCGGACGAGTTGACGAACCTCGCTACAGATCCCGCCCATGCCGAGACCCTCGCCGCCTTCGAGGCTGAGATGCGGGAACGCTGGGACATGGCGCGGTTCGACCGGGAGGTCCGGGACAGCCAGGCGCGCCGCTGGGTTGTCTACGAAGCCTTGCGCAACGGTTCCTACTACCCGTGGGACTTCCAGCCGCTGCAGAAAGCATCCGAGCGCTATATGCGTAACCACATGGATCTCAACACCCTTGAGGAGGCCGCGCGTTTCCCGCGCGGTGAATGAAGCCCATGCAAGCAGATTTCGTGATCGTCGGCTCCGGCTCCGCCGGCGCAGTGATGGCCGACCGGCTCTCAGCCGACGGCAAGCACTCGGTCATCGTCGTGGAATACGGCGGCACCGATATCGGCCCCTTCATTCAGATGCCGGCCGCCCTGTCCTATCCAATGAACATGAGCCGTTATGACTGGGGCTACGAAAGCGAGCCGGAACCGCATCTCGGCGGCCGCCGCCTGGCTTGCCCGCGCGGCAAGGTGATCGGCGGCTCCTCATCGATCAACGGCATGGTCTATGTCCGCGGCCACGCTCGCGATTACGATAATTGGGACGAGCAAGGCGCCAAAGGGTGGGCCTATAAGGACGTGCTGCCATATTTCGAGCGCATGGAATCCAGCCATGGCGGACAGGACGGCTGGCGCGGCACCAATGGCCCCCTTCATGTAACGCGCGGACCGCGCAAAAACCCGCTCTATCACGCCTTCGTCGAAGCCGGGCAGCAGGCCGGGTTCGAGATGACGGAAGACTATAACGGTGAGAAGCAGGAAGGCTTCGGGCCGATGGAGATGACGGTCCATAACGGCCGCCGCTGGTCCGCCGCCAATGCCTATCTGAAGCCGGCCCTGAAGCGCCCGAACCTGACCATGGTGAATGGCCTCGCCCGCCGCGTCCTGTTCGAGGGCAAACGCGCCACCGGGATCGAGATCGCGCGTGGCAGCTCAATCGAGACCATCACAGCGAACCGTGAAGTGATCCTCGCCGCCTCCTCGATCAACTCGCCGAAACTGCTGAAACTCTCAGGCATTGGCCCGGCGGACGAACTCGCCAGACACGGCATTGACGTGCTGGCGGACCGGCCCGGTGTCGGCGCCAACCTGCAGGACCATCTGGAACTCTATATCCAACAGGAATGTACCCAGCCGATCAGCCTTTATTCGAAGCTGAACCTGTTTTCCAAGGGCTTGATCGGGCTCGAGTGGCTGCTCTTCAAATCCGGCCTCGGCGCCACCAACCATTTCGAGAGCGCCGCCTTCCTGCGCTCCAAGGCAGGCGTCGAATATCCGGACATCCAGTATCACTTTCTGCCTGTCGCGATCCGTTACGATGGCAAGGCACCGGCCAAGAGCCACGGCTTCCAGGCCCATGTCGGACCGATGCGCTCTAAGTCGCGCGGTTCCGTCACCTTGCGTTCGGCCGATCCGAATGACGCCCCGGTGATCCAGTTCAACTACATGAGCCATGAGGATGATTGGGCCGATTTCCGGCACTGCATCCGGCTGACCCGAAACATCTTCGGGCAGGACGCCTTCACCCCCTATCGCGGCCGGGAGATCTCCCCGGGCGACGATGTGGCAAGCGATGAAGCACTGGATGCATTCATCAGCGAGGCCGTGGAAAGCGCCTACCATCCGAGCGGCACCTGCCGCATGGGCGCTGCGGACGATACGATGGCCGTGGTCGATCCGGAATGCCGGGTGATCGGGGTCGAGGGACTTAGGCTCGCGGACAGTTCGATCTTTCCGCGCATTCCGAACGGGAACCTGAACGGACCGTCGATTATGGTTGGTGAAAAGGCCTCCGATCATATCCTCGGCAAGACACCGCTGCCGCCCTCGAACAAGCAGCCCTGGATCAATCCGCGCTGGGAAACCTCAGATCGCTGATGACGCCCCGTCGCTGATACTGACAAAAGGACCAAACATATGCGCGCGCAACCGACCGCTTCCCACTTCGTCGCCGGCAGCCCGATGGAAAGCCCCAAGGGCAAAAGCTTCCCCAGTCTCTATCCGGCCACCGGGGAGACCATCGCGGAACTTCATGCCGCCGATGCCGATACCATCGACAAGGCGGTTTCCGCCGCACGGGAAGGTCAGAAGATCTGGGCAGCCCTCAGCGGTGCCGAACGTGGACGGGTACTGCGGAAGGCCGCCGATCTGATCCGCGAGCGCAATCGGGAGCTTTCGCTGCTGGAGACACTGGATACCGGAAAACCATTGCAGGAGACGCTGGTGGCGGATGCTGCCTCGGGAGCGGACTGCCTCGAGTATTTCGGCGGTATCGCGGCCGACATCCACGGCGAATACACCGATCTGGGCGGTTCCTTCGCCTATACACGGCGCGAGCCGCTCGGCGTCTGCGTCGGCATCGGCGCCTGGAACTACCCGATCCAGATCGCCTGCTGGAAATCGGCACCGGCGCTGGCCTGCGGTAATGCGATGATCTTCAAGCCGTCGGAAACCACACCGCTGACAGCCCTGAAATTGGCCGAGATCTACAAGGAAGCAGGCCTGCCCGACGGCGTCTTCAGCGTGGTCCAAGGCTTCGGCGATGTCGGCGCGGCGCTGGTCAATCATCCGGGCGTGGATAAAGTCTCCGTCACCGGGTCCGTTCCCACCGGGGCGAAGGTGATGGCAGCGGCTGCGGAAGGCCTGAAACAGGTCACGCTGGAGCTCGGCGGCAAATCCCCGATCATCGTCTTCGAGGATGCGGATATTGAGAACGCGATTGCCGGCGCCATGCTCGGCAATTTCTATTCAAGCGGCCAGATCTGCTCCAACGGCACGCGCGTTTTCGTACAGAAAAGCATCAAGCAGAAATTCCTCGACCGGCTGCGCGAGCGCACCGCGAAGATCCGTCTTGGCGATCCGATGGACGAGGATACCCATCTCGGCCCGCTCATCTCCAAGCCGCAGTTCGAGAAGGTGCTCGGCTATATCCAGACCGGCCGCGATGAAGGCGCCCGCGTGCTGATCGGCGGCGACGCCGCCACGGTTCAATCTTTCCCCGATGGCTGGTTCGTCGCCCCGACCGTCTTCGCGGACGTGAAGGACAGCATGACCGTCGCCCGGGAAGAGATCTTCGGCCCGGTGATGTGCGTGCTCGATTTCGACACCGAAGAGGAAGTGCTCGCCCGCGCAAACGCCACCGATTTCGGCCTCGCCGCCGGGGTCTTCACGAAAGACATCCAGCGCGGCCACCGCGTCGTCGCGGCGCTTGAGGCCGGCACCTGCTGGATCAATGCCTACAACCTGACCCCGATTGAAATGCCCTTCGGCGGCGTCAAGAAATCCGGCATCGGCCGCGAGAACGCCCGCGCCGCCATCGAGCATTACAGCCAGTTCAAGAGCGTCTATGTCGAAATGGGAGATGTCGACAGTCCGTACTGAAGTAGAAGGCGCTTTCACCGCTCCGCCAAACCGTTGCGTAATCTGGTCCATGAAGCGCCCTCCACATAAGTTCGGGCCGGAGATCAATAAAACGGAGCCGGAATCTGTGCGCCTATTGTCCAACCAATCAGGGCGAGGACAGACCAGAGAAAATGCAGCACCATCCATCCAGTAATAAGGAAACACCCTACCCAGCCAAACATCTGAAAGGCTGGTCCCGCTTTGCGAAGATGAAACATGAGCAGGATTGCAGCGAGGGTTATCCAAGAAACGCTTGAAACGACATAATTCCAGTGGCTGTCATACCTCCAGCCTCCCCCTTCCCATGGGATTGGATAGGACACCGGATCATCAAAATACCAATACAAATCGAACAGGCTGGAGACGATGATCAATGCCGGCCCGATACATAGCAGCAACCGAAGTTGGCCCACTTTCACTGTCGGCACCTCATTTCTGGTCCTCTTCATTCAGTTAGGCACAGGTCCTGCTCAATATCTCACGATCAAATCCATGTCGGCGCCATACGTCCTGAACTTTTCTGCAAAATCCGACATCCTATCCGTTAAATCGACACATCCAGCAGATCCTGGAAAAGCTCCGCCATGAATCGAAAAACCGCTTCTTCCATGAACATCGTTTCCCCTGCTTGGCTCTATCCATACTCTATGGTTGCCCCATGCTATTTTCCCTCCTGGCCAATTCGTCACTTTGATGTTCAAAAAGAGAAGATATGAGGCGAGACGGTTTATCAACGGCGCGTCGTCAAATCTCTGATATCGATCCTGCCTGACACGCCACTTGCCTTCCGGCAACGGGCCTTTGTCTTTAAGTACTTGAAATTCCTTCGTCTGAAATCCGGACACACCTGATACTGCGGGCCAGCAAGTCTGAGTTTCACGATGGCCGAACCAACACAATTTTGTCCCGTCAAACTCCAGATACGGTGTCCGAACATGAGGTGATTGGCGTAGCTCTCGCCGCACCATTTCAGTCAGATGCCGATGGACAGGATCGTTCGGCTGGAGTGTATCTGCCGTCGACTCATTTTGTGACGCTTGAAAAGCTTCGACTGCCGATACCGTTCTATCGCTAGCTACGCCGTTGATTTCCGCTTCGTAGAACGGCCGATAGGACAGCCGGTCCCTGAGAACCCGCAGAGCCATTTGTACGACAACAACATCATCCTGCCTGTTCACCCCTCTCCGGCCCACACTTGCATGAATTGGCAATGACTTAGGTGACATTCCAATCTCCATACGATAATATTTTTCCTATTGATAGGATAACTATATAGTGGCTCCTTAGTCCGTTTCAATCTTGGCGAGGTATTGTCAGTCCGCGCCTTAGCAGGAACAATGGCGGCAATTAAATGGGGAAATGCCAATGCGCATAAAAATTATCGGCGGCGGACCGGCCGGGCTTTATTTCTCGTACCTTGTGAAGCGTCAGAGGCCCGACTTCGAGGTCACGCTTGTCGAGCGTAATCCGGAAGGCGCCACGTTCGGCTTCGGCGTGGTGTTTTCGGACCAGGCTCTGGCCTTCATGGCGGCCGACGACCCCGAGACTCACGATGCGATCCTGCCCGCCATGGAAACCTGGCGGAACCTGACACTCGACCTTGAAGGCGAGCGGATCGATATCGACGGGATGGGCTTCGCCGCCATCGGACGGCTCGAGCTGATCCAGATCCTGACGGAACGGGCCCGGAGTGTCGGTATCGAGCCTCGGTTCGAAACCGAGGCCGACGATCTGTCCAGACTGGACGATGCGGATCTGATCGTCGGGGCAGACGGGCTGAACTCTTTCATTCGCGGCGATGGATCAGAATACGGCACGGAGATGCCGCAGCTGGAAAACCGCTTCATCTGGTACGGCACGGACCGGCCGTTCGATACCCTCACCCAGTCGTTCCGGCGCTCCGAAGACGGGCCGTTCAACGCCCATCATTATCGCTACACCCCGACACTCAGCACCTTCATCGTCGAGACCGACGAGGACACTTGGCAGGCAGCCGGGTTTGAAGGCATGGGAGAAGCCGAAACCAAGGCCTATTGCGAAAACGTCTTTGCGGATGTGCTGCAGGGCCATAGCCTGATCACGAACAATTCCTACTGGCGCCGTTTCCCCAAACTGTCCTGCAAGAGCTGGCACAGCGGCAACCACGTACTGATCGGCGATGCTGTCCATACAGCACATTTCAGCATCGGCTCCGGCACCCGGCTCGCCATGGAGGACGCCCTCGCTCTTGCAAAGGCCGTCGTGCTTGCCGCACCAGATGACATCCCGGCCGCAATGGAGGCCTACGAGGCTGCCCGCAAACCGATTACCGAAAAGATTGTCCGCGCGGCGAACACCAGCGCGGCCTGGTACGAGGATTTCGCCAGCCATATGGAACTTGCACCGGCCGATTTCGCCTATTCCTATATCCAGCGCAGCGGCCGCATGGACGACGAAAGGCTGCAACGCCTGGCACCCGAGTTCTTCGCCACCTACAGCCCGCACTGGAACGCTGATGCGGCGGGAGGCCAGGCATGACACCCGAACAAATTCTGGACCGCGTGCCAAGAGACGCATCCGAAACCGGCGAAATCGGGTTTTCAGTGCCGGAAACCTACAATGCCTCCAGCCTGCTGTTCGATAATCTGGAGCGCGGACGCGCGGACAAGATCGCTGTCTATTCCGACCGGGGAAACCGGACCTACGGCGAATTGGCTGAGGATGCCGGCCGTTTCGGCAACGGCCTGCTCGCGCTCGGGCTGGAACGTGGTGACCGGGTGTTGCTGCTTATGGACGACACTCCCGCATATCCGGCCGCGATCTTCGGCGCCATCCGGGCGGGCATGGTTCCGATCCTCGCCAACACCCTGTCGAGCTCCGATCTGATTTCCTTCTATATCGAGGATGCCGGCGCACGCGTCATGATCTTCGATGAAGCCCACGCCGATACGGTGACGGCACTCGACGCGGCCGCCCTCGCCCCCGTCACAGCGATCTCGATCAACGGTGCCGGCCCTTCTGCGGTGCCGGATGCCAGAGACGGCGCACGCTGGCTGATGGAGCAGAAAGCTGAGCTGAAAGCGGCAGAGACGGGACGGGATGACCCCGCTTTCATGATGTATTCCTCGGGCTCGACAGGGCGCCCGAAGGGTATTCTCCACTTGCAACACGACGCGCTCTATACGGTCGAGAGCTACGCGCGCCACATTCTGCACATCGGGCCGGACGATATCTGTTTCTCGATCCCGAAGATCTTCTTCGCCTACGGCTTCGGTAATGCAATCGCCTTCCCGTTCCATGCCGGGGCCAGTGTTATCCTGTTCTCCGGGCGGCCAAAGCCGGATGCCGTCTTCGAAATGGTCTCCAGGTTCAAACCGACCCTGCTGTTCGGCCTGCCGACACTCTATACGGCGATGATCAAGGATCCGGCATCGGAACAGGCAGACCTTTCCTCCGTGCGCATGTGCATCTCGGCTGCGGAAATCCTGTCGCAGGAAATTTTCGATGCCTGGAAAGACCGCTTCGGACATGAGATCGTGGAAGGCTTGGGTTCGACCGAAGTTCTGCACGTCTATCTCTCGAACACAGAGTCCGAAAAGAAGATCGGTGCCGCCGGCAAGCGTGTGCCCGGATATGAGGTCATGCTGACAACACCGGAAGGCGCGCCCGCAGGGCCTGGTGAGGATGGTGTTCTGTTGGTTCGTGGCGATTCCAACGCACCCTGCTACTGGAACCGGCCGGACAAGACCGCCGAAACCATGCGTGACGGCTGGATCTATACCGGCGACCGGTTCCGCTGCGACGAGGACGGGTTCTATTTCTTCCTCGGCCGGATAGACGATCTGGTGAAGGTCAGCGGCCAGTGGGTCTATCCACTGGAGGTCGAACTCTGCCTGAACGAGCATCCGCAGATCGTCGAGTGCGCCGTCGCTGCCGTCCAGTTGCCAGACCGCAGGACGATCCTGCGCGCTTTCGTCTCGGCAACCGACGGGACCGAATCCGGTGATCCGCTGACCGCCAGCCTGAAGGCCTATATCCGCGAAACCCTGCTGCCCCACAAGGCGCCACGAGACTTCGTCTATCTGGATAATCTGCCCAAGACAGGGACCGGCAAGATCGACCGTCAGGCCTTGCTTAGGCTCGACCGGAGCGCCTGATCTGAATCCAGGTGGCGGTCCCGGCTGCAAGGGCGACGATACCGATCAAGAGGGTCGCCAGTGCGTTGATCTCCGGTGTCACCCCCAGCCGGACCTTGGAGAATATCACCATGGGCAGGGTCGATGATCCGGGGCCGGATACGAAACTCGCGATCACCAGATCGTCCAGCGAGAGCGTGAAGGCAAGCAACCAGCCCGATGCCAGCGCGGGTGCGAGCATCGGCAGGGTAACCAGCAGGAAGGCTGTGATCGGGCGGGCACCCAGATCAAGAGCCGCCTCCTCGATCGAGCGGTCCAGCCCGCTTGCCCGCGACTGAACGACGACCGCGACATAAGCCGTCGAGAAAGTGATGTGGGCGATCAGGATTGTGTCGATGCCGCGCCCATACGGCCAACCGATGAACTGCTCCATGGACACGAAGGTAAGCAGCAGGCTGATGCCGATGATCACGTCCGGCATGACCAGCGGTGCCGCGATCAGACCGGTGAAGAGAGCCCGTCCGCCAAACCGGCCGAACCTCGCAAGCACCAGCCCGGCCATCGTTCCGAGCAGGGTCGCGCCGGTCGCGTTGATCGTGGCGATCTTCAGCGAGAGCCATGCCGCATTCAGGATCTGCTCGTTGCGAAAGAGCTCCAGATACCATTTCGTCGACCAGCCACCCCACACGCTGACCAGTTTCGACGCATTGAAGCTGAACAGCACAAGCACGACCAGCGGCAGGTAAAGAAAGGCAAAACCGGCCACCACCAGTCCCAGCAGTGCGACCTTGCCCCTTCGCCGGCTCATACCCGTTCCTCCCGCCGGGATTCTGCGATCTGGAACAACATGATCGGCAACACAAGCAGCAACAGCAGCACCACGGCCAGAGAGGATGCCAGCGTCCAGTCCCGCTCGCTGAAGAAGGTGTCCCAGAGCATCCGGCCGATCATCAGCGTGTCTGACGCACCAAGCATGTTCGGGATGACAAACTCGCCGGTTGCCGGGATGAAGACCAACATTGCACCGGCGATAATGCCTGGAACCGAGAGCGGCAGCGTGACCAGCAAAAACGCCTTCCAGGATCGGCAGCCGAGATCCTCCGCCGCCTCAACCAGAGACCAGTCGAGCCGCTCCAGCGTGGCGTAGAGCGGCAGGATCATGAACGGCAGATAGGTATAGGAAATGCCGACATAGAGCGCGAAGTCCGTCTGCAACATGCGGATCGGCGCATCGATCAGGCCGAAATTGAGTAGCAGACCATTCACCAGGCCGGTGTCGGCCATGATCGTCTTCAGGGCATAGACCCGGAGCAGGAAGGAACTCCAGAACGGCAACATCACCGCCATCAGCAACAGGTTACGGACCAGAGGCCGCGCCCGGGCAATGACATAGGCCATTGGATAACCGATCAGCAACGTCACCAGTGTCGAGATGCCAGCGACCCAGAGGGAGTTCAGATAGGCCGCGCGAAACAGCGCGTCTTCAAACAGAAGCTGATAATTGAAGAACGAGCCCTGATAGCTGCCATCCGCACCGAACAATGGCGAATAGGGCGGCTGCGCGATCAGCGGCTCCGACAGTGAAATCCGGAACACGATGGCGAACGGCACCAGAAAGAAAACGAACAGCCAAAGGTATGGAATGCCCGCGACGAGTCCCTTGCCGGAGAACCAGAAAGACTTTCCGGCCGCATCGGTGACCGGCCGGGATGTCGAAGCCTCCGCCATCTAGTCGGCTCCGAGCAGAAGCGCGTTTTCGGGAGAGAACCAGACCTCAACCCGGTCGTCCCAATCCAAGTCGCGCTTGGCCGCATTCTCGCTATTCGCCCGCGTCACTTCGACCAGCGCCCCGTGATCCGTCCGCACCCGGTACGACGTTATGTCTCCCAGATAGGCAAGCCCCTCGACAATTCCGCCGAGCCGGTTCACCTGACTTTCCGGCGCCTCCCCCTCGCGCCCGATCCGGACCTTCTCCGGCCGCACCGCCAGCGCACCTCGAGAGCCTGCCAAGACCGAACCGGCAGCGGCAAAAAGAGGCGCGTCGAGACCATCCACGCTCAATTCCGCGATACCGTCACGGATTGCGGCAACCGACCCGTCGAACAGGGTGATGTTGCCGAGGAACGCCGCGACGAAGCGCGACCCCGGTCTTTCATATAACTCCGAAGGCGTGCCAATCTGCCGAACCTGCCCCTTGTCCATGACGGCGGAGCGGGTCGACAGCACCATGGCTTCTTCCTGATCGTGCGTGACCACGATCATGGTGATGCCGGTATCGTCAGCGAGTTTCATCAACTGATATTGCGCATTCTCGCGCAGCCGCTTGTCGAGCGCACCGAGCGGCTCGTCGAGCAGCAGAAGCTTCGGACGCTTGACGATGGCGCGCGCCAAGGCAACCCGCTGGCGTTGCCCGCCGGAAAGCTGGTGAGGACGACGGTTGGCGAAATCAATCAATTCAAGTTGTGCCAGCGCTTGTGCAACCCGGCTCTCAAGCTCCGCACCGCGGATGCCATCGCGCTTGAGACCGAAAGCCACATTGGCCGCCACGCTCATATGCGGGAACAACGCATAGCTCTGGAACATCATGTTGACCGGCCGCTCATAGGGCGGCAACGCGGTCACGTCCTGACCATCGATTTCGATACTGCCCGCGTCGGGCAATTCGAGCCCGGCGAGCATGCGCAACAAGGTGGTCTTGCCACAACCGGAGCCGCCGAGCAGGCAGAAAATCTCGCCGCGATAGATGTCGAGATCAACGCCGGAGACAGCTTCAATGCCGCCAAATCGCTTCACGATCCCGCGCAACCGCACCACCGGCTCATGCCTGCCTGGTGCTTCCCACGGCCGGTCGGAATATGCGTCGATGATTGCCTGATCGGACATGGCCCGCCCCCGAAGCCGTTTGTCGCCAAATGCCGGAATACGGCATCTGGCGAGGTTCACTGTTCAGCGTGGGGCTGTCAATTGCGGTGCGGCGTCACCCCACCTAATTCATCGTCTCAGAACACCCGGTGGCAGCTCCCTTGTCCGAGCCGAACAGGGAGCCACGCGCCAAGAGCGATTATTATGCGCCGACCGGGTCCGGCCCCACTCTCACGACCATCTTTCCGAAGTTCTTGCCCTTCAGAAGGCCGATGAAAGCTTCCGGCGCCACATCTATCCCCTCGACAATGTCCTCACGATACTTGACCCGGCCATCGGCGATCCAACCGGCCATGTCGCGCGCGAAGTCCGGATAGTCGGAGGCGAAATCGTAGACGATGAAGCCCTGGATACGGAGCCGCTTGGTCAGCACCGCACGCATCAGCGCCGGCACGTTTGTGTCCATCTCTGGAAAGCTGGTCGCATTGTAAAAGGCGATGGTCCCGCAGACCGGCATCCGGGCGAATTGGTTGAACAACGGGAAGACCGCGTCGAACACCTTGCCGCTGACATTCTCGAAATAGACATCGATCCCGTCGGGGCAGGCCTTTGCAAGTTGCTCCGCGAAGTCCGGCGCCCGGTGATCCACCGCCGCATCGAAACCGAGTTCTTCGACGAGGTAGGCGCATTTCTCCGCGCCCCCGGCAATGCCGACTGCCCGGGCGCCCCTGATCTTTGCGATCTGCCCGACAGCGGAGCCGACAGGACCCGACGCGGCGGCAACCACCACAGTCTCGCCCTCTTTCGGCATGCCGATATTCTTCAGACCCGCATAAGCCGTCAGCCCCGGCATGCCAAGCACGCCAAGCGCCGTCGAGATCGGCGCCGACCCGGCCGCGACCTTGCGCACACCAGCGCCATCGGAGAGCCCATAACTCTGCCAGCCGACCCTGGCGAGCACGATGTCTCCGGGTGTGAAATCCGGATTGTTCGATTCCATCACCTCGGCAACGGTCTCGCCTTCCATCACGCCATCGATCGGCACCGGTGCGGCGTAGGATTTCGCATCGCTCATCCGGCCGCGCATATAGGGGTCCAATGACAGATAGATCACCCGCAACAGCATCTCGCCAGCACCCGGCGTCGGGATATCGGCATCATCGATACGGAAATTTTCCGGAACCGGAGCGCCTTCCGGGCGCGATGCGAGTAGCCAGCGGCGATTAATGGCAGTGCTCATGTCGGGACCTCCTGATCTTTAAGACGATCTTGGATACCGTCGCCACGCGCACCGGGTCCAGCGCCGATCCGTGTCCGCTACCTTCGCGATAAGGATCGGCTGTATGAAATCAGCCGGTTCCAGCAAGCTCCACCACCGGCCCACCAGCGGCTTCGGCGTCTTCGGGGTCGTGCGTCACCAGGACCGTCGGCAGGCCGGCGTCCCGCAGGCGCTCGAAGCTGAATCGCCTTATATCGCCCCGCAAATGCCGGTCAAGCTTTGAGAAAGGCTCATCGAGAAGTGCCGCTTTCGGCTCCGACAAAAGCAACCGGAGAAGGGCGACGCGGGACGCCTGCCCTCCCGAGAGCGTCGCCGGATCGCGATCCGCAAACCCTTCCAGACCGAACCGGTCGAGCGCCTCCCCAGCAGATGCAAGGCGGTCGGGGCTTCCCGGCGGCATGCCAAACAACAGGTTTCCACCCACACTCAGATGCGGAAACAGCATTGGGTCCTGGAATAACAAACCGACATGCCGGGCCTCTGGCAGAGCATCGGTAATGTCGGCGCCATTCAGTAAAATCCGGCCCTCTGCCGTAAACGGTGCTGTCAGAAAGCCGGCGACAAAGGACAGCAATGTGGATTTTCCGGAACCGGACGGCCCCATGACGGTCAGCACGGTCCCTGGCTCGATCACACAATCAAGCGACAGCAAGTCCCGTCCGCCAAGCGTGATACGGACATCTTTCAATCCCAGCCCCAAAGTCACCGTACCCCTCCCAGCATGCCGCGGCGATTGCGCCAGATCAGGCGTGGTGCGGCAAGTGCCAACGCGAACCCGGCCACCGGCAGGATTGCCTGTGTTAGAGCCCAGGCCCCGATCAGGCGGCGGTCCCCGCCCGCCGCAAGCGCGATAGCCTCCGTTGTCACCGTCTCTACCCGGCCAGCGCCAAGCAGGCGCGTCACCAGATACTGACCAATGCTGATCGCAGCCCCGACAGCAAAGGCCGTGAGCAATGGAGTCAGCAGCATCGGCAGACGGACCTTCCAGAACGCACCCGCCGCACTCTGTCCCAGCGTTCTGGCGATCTTTGTCCAGGCCGGGTCTTGCCGCCGATAGGCCTCCGATAGTGAGAGATAGACATAAGGCAGGACGAAAATGATGTGTCCTGCCGCAACCAACCCGCCGCCCGGCGGTGTCTCCGCCAGCTCCGCCAGCAGGACCAGGCCAAAGATGAAACCGATCTGCGGCACCAGAAGCGGCACATAGATCAGAAACTCCAGAATCCGGCCTGACCGCACGTCCCGTTGCCTCTCGTTTTCAAGAACGCAGACCACCAGCACAAGGGACAGAAGCGTCGTCAACAGCGCGATCCAGAGAGTCGCCACGACCGGTCCTCCCGCTGTCTCCGCGACACTTTGCCAATGCGCCAATGTCCAGCGGCCCGGCAACGCGTCGGGAAAGCGCCAGACCCGGGCGAAAGCATTCAGGCCGAGAGCGGCAATGCCGAGGATGGAGGCGAGGATGAGCGTAGGAAACAGACCCTGCCCCAATGCTGCAAGCCCGGTATCCCCGGTGCGTCTCCTGCCGGAAACGAGCCAGCCGCGCGTCAGCAGTCCGACACATCGTTCGGCCAGTATCCAGAGAGCGATGGCCCCGGCCGTCACGGCGAATTGCAGAATGGCCCCCGCCGAAGCGATCATTCTGAAATCCAGATCCGGATCGTTCGACCAACGCAAGACCTGCACCGCCAGCGGCGGCGGCGAGACCGGGCCGAGGATCAGGGCCACGTCTATATTGGCGGAGGAATAAGCGATCACCGCATAGACAGGCAGGCGGAGCAGCGGATAAAGCGCCGGCACCACGCTTTTGAACCAGGCCGATATCCGTCCGTACCCGATGGACCGGGCCAGCCGCATCCTCTCGCCCGCATGGATCTGGGCGAGCGACGCCAGCGCCATCAGCAGCAGGAACGGCACTTCCTTCATCACCAGCCCCGCCATCAGGGAGAGCCCCCATTCGTCCTGCACGATCAGCAGGTCCGGTGGGCGCTGCCACCCGGTCGCCCAGGGCGAAAGCAGCCGGGCGAGGAACCCGGACGGCGCGATCAAAAAGGCTAAAGCAAATGCCGCCGCAGCATGAGGGACCGCCAGCATTGGCGCGATCGCCTGCCGCAACCAGACAAAGGCCCGGGTCTCGAAAAAGACAGCCAGAAACAAGAGCGCGAGGAGAAGAGATACCCCCGCCGTCAAAATCCCGGAGGCGAACGACAAGAGGACCGAGCCGCCGATACCCGGCCAGTCGAGCAGAGCGCGCCAAGCATCGAGCCCGAATTCGTCATGGCCGAGCGAGGGCAGAAACCCGAAAGACGGGATCAACGCGCCGAGCGACCCGGCAAGGACCGGTCCGGTCAGGATAGCGGCAACCAGATAGGGGGCTACTCTCAGCATGCAGTCGGCACCGGCGGTGAAAGTGTCACCGTACTCCGTACCGCCGCACCCATTCGGCCTCAAGCGCTTCGGTCCAACTCGGATGCGGTTCGGCCAGCATGGCCCCGAGCTTATCCGCCGGAAGCGCCGCCGGGCCGAGATCAAGGCCGCGGATCGCGTCCGCTTCTTCTTTCTTCAGCTGGCCGAGAGAGAGAACCGTGGCGGAGCCCCAATGTGCCGGGTCCTGCTTGCGCATCTGCGCTTCTGGCGAGAGCAGGAAATTCGCGAGGACCATCGCCGCGTCGCTGTGGGCCGCGTTGAACGGAATGGCAACGAAGCTGACATTGCCGATGGTACCCTCGTCAAAGACGTAGTTGCGCACCGTTTCCGGCAGCTCGCCACTATCGATTCCCGCCGATGCTTCTGACTGGCTGAAGGCGAAGGCTATATCAATTTCCCCGTCGCTCATCAGGCGGCGCATACCGCCGGCATTCTTCGGAAAACTGCGCGCCTGCCGCCAGAGAGCGGGATGAAGCAGATCCAGATAATCCCAGAGCGGCTGGGACACGGCAGCGAAATCGCTCTCCGAAACCGGCTTGTAGAGGGAGGATTTGTCGGCGACACGCTCAATCAATATCTGCTTGAGAAAGGTTGTTCCGAGAAAGCTCGGCGGCAGTGGGTATGTGAAACGGCCCCGATTCTCCTGTGCCCAGGCGAGCAAAGCGTCCGAGGTGGCGGGAGGTTCGGGCAAAATCGCCGTATCACGATAGAAAACCAGTCGGGCCCGCGCCCACGGCATCTCCAGCCCGTCGACAGGAACCCCGAAATCAAGACCGAGATCCGGATTGTTCACAGGATCGGTCAACGCGTGATTCGGCAACCGGCCAAGCCACGGCCCGAACAGCAGACCATTCCGCTTCATCGCTGCGAAATTCTCGCCATTGATCCAGATAAGATCGACGGCGCCGCCTTCAGTGCGCCCGGCGGACTTTTCTGCCAGAACGCGGGCGACCGCTTCCGCCGTGTCGGTCAGCTTCACATGCACCAGGGAAATGCCAAAGCGCTCCTCGACCTGCTCACCTGCCCAATCGATGTAGGCGTTGATTCGCGAATCACCGCCCCAGGCATTCCAGTAAACGGTCTGGCCGCGGGCTGTATCGAGCACCTGCTTCCATTCCTTGACAGCATCCGCCGCCCCAACCGGTGACAATCCGCCCAAAAGCCCGAAAACCAGGGTAAGCGCCGCAAAGCCGCGTCTATAAAGCACGAGAGAAACTCCATTGCTGCCAGCAGGTGTTAAGCGACGCGACGCTAGTACAGCTCGCTCGCAGACCGAAATGACATCGCCGCGAGCACAGAGTAGCTTCTCCTACGCACGTTTCGCACTGTTTCCGCGACAACAGTTTCGACACGCGGAACAGCGTTCCGCAAATTGACCTTGGCGTATCGGGCGTGGCATATTTCAGCTGAACCTGCCCGATAACGAGAGGCAGGGCCGGGGCCTTAAGGTTCTGGCGGAGAGAAGGAAACGGCCAGGCACGATGCCCAACAACACCGACCAGAATGACGACGACAAGGATCGCCAGTTTGTTACCGCCCTTGCCCGCGGTCTCGAAATTCTGCGCGCCTTCAAGCCTGGTGACGGCGGCCTCGGCAATCAGGAGCTCGCGGAGCGGACCAAGCTGCCCAAGCCGACGATCTCGCGCCTGACACACACACTGACGAAGCTCGACTATCTGACCCTGGATGAAAGCACCGGGCTGTATCAACTGGGCCCAAGCGTGCTGTCTCTCGGATACTCGTTCCTTTCCAATCTCGATATCCGCGCCCGGGCCCGGCCGCTGATGCAGCAGATGGCGAATGATGTGGACGCGGCGATCTCGCTCGGCACGCGTGACCGGCTGGAGATGCTTTATCTGGAAACCTGTCGCGGGGATGGTGCACTGACGCTGCGCCTCGATGTCGGCTCCCGGCTTCCAATCGCGGAAACGGCTATGGGTCGCGCTTTTCTCGCTGCACTGCCCGCGGATGAGCGCGAGTATCTGATGGACCACATCAAGCGCAAGGACCCGGAACGCTTCGCGCGGGTGAAAGACGGCGTCGATCAGGCGGTAGAGGATATCGCTACCTACGGCTTCACATTCTCCCTCGCCGACTGGCACAAGGATGTGCATGCCGTCGGCGTTCCCGTGATCATGCCGGACCGCTCGGCGGTATTTGCCCTCAATTGCGGTGGCCCAAGCTTCCTGTTGTCCCGCGAAAAGCTCGAGACCGACCTCGGACCGCGCTTGGTCCGACTGGCGGAGACCCTCACCATGGGTAGCCAGAGTATTCGCGTGGTCGCCTCGAACACCTGAACCAATTCCACCACCAGCCACCAGCTTGCCTGCCGACCCGGACGGACCTGAAATGACCGAGAGTTTAGAACGCAGCTTTTCCAAAGGCTCGTACCTCCACGATGTTGTCGACCGCAGAGCGGATGACGCCACAGACCGCCTCCTCTTGAGCGATGCGGAAATCGCGCTTGATGGACGCGGCCTGAAAGAGGCCGTCGACAAGACAGCCGATGCCTTGAGGCTCTACGGTGTGCGCGGTGGCGACCGGGTCGTGCTGGTCAACGAGAACGCGGCCGCTTTGCAGGTCCTGATTTTCGCGCTGTCCCGGATCGGCGCCTGGACCGTGCTGGTCAATGCCCGGCTCACCGGCAACGAAATCCACAAGATCACGGAGCATGCGGGCGCCCGGACCACCCTTTACACCACCGGCGTCTCACCGGACGCGGCCGCCCATGCGGCAACCGCCGGTGCCGTGCCATTTGATATGGCTCCCCTGACCGGTGTGCAGATTGCGCCGCTGAATGAAGCCGCCGTGGCAGAGCCGCTCGGCCGGGACGGAGCCGATCAGGTCGCCGCCCTGATCTACACGTCGGGTACGACCGGGCAGCCCAAGGGGGTCATGCTGACCCACGACAACCTGCTGTTCATTGCCGAGGTTTCCGGCAGCATCCGCGCAATCGGTCCGGAAGATCTCGCCTATGGCGTCCTCCCTACATCGCATGTCTTCGGCCTTGCCTCCGTGTTTCTCGGCACCCTCGCTCATGGCGGGCACTTGCACACCGTCTCCAGATTTGCGCCGAAAGATGCCGCCCGGGCCCTCGCCGAAGACGGCGTCACCATCTTCCAGGGTGTCCCGGCGATGTATGCCCACCTGTTGGAACTGGCATCGAAGAACGGCGCTCCCCTGCCCGCGCCCAAATTGCGCTATCTCTCCGCCGGCGGCGCCCCGCTCGACCTTGCGATCAAGACCAGAGTCGAAGCGATGTGGAAACAACCCCTGCACAACGGCTATGGCCTGACCGAAACCGCGCCCACGGTGACCACCACACGCATGGAAGCTCCGGCGCATGACGAAACCGTCGGCCCGGCGATCCCCGGCGTCGAATTCCGGATCGCGGACCGGGATACCGGTCTGCCGAAGCAGATCGGTGAAGTCGGCGAAATCTGGATCCGCGGCCCGAATGTCATGAAGGGCTATTATCGCGATGCCGAACAGACCGCCCAGGTCATCACGTCGGATGGATGGTTCAAATCCGGCGATCTCGGACGGACGGACACCGCCGGCAATCTCTATGTCGTCGGTCGCCTGAAAGAGCTGATCATCCGGTCGGGCTTCAACGTCTATCCGGCCGAGGTAGAGGGTGTCCTCGCAGAGCATCCCGACATCGCCCTGTCAGCCGTCGTCGGCCGCACAGCGGGAGATAACGAGGAAGTAGTGGCGTTTATCCAACCCATAGCCGGTCGTGTAATCGAGAAAGACACACTGGATGCCCATATGCGGGCGAATCTCGCGCCCTATAAATGCCCCAGCCACTATGTTTTCCTGCAATCTCTTCCGGCCACCGCGACTGGCAAAATTCTGAAGGCTCAACTGAAACAACAGGCGGACGTAATCGACGCAGCTTGAAGAATTCGGAGTGACTCCGGTGTGCCGCACATTCCTGCTATGCTAAATCAAAACCTTGACTTCTCTCATTTTAACCATCAATTCTATGCCCGACGTGGGGTAATCGCGCGACGGTCTTAGTAGGACTTTCTGTTACCCCACAATTGGATAAATCTCCGTTTGCTCCAAGTGCGCGTGGAAGACGGCTAGATACGATGCCCTGTCTATGGTCTACGGACCCGATAGCGCTACGTTGCAATGGACCAAATGACTCTGTGACTTCTACCACCTTTTCAGAGCTCGCCTTGTGCGAGCCCATCCTGCGTGCTTTGAAAGACGCTGGATACGAAACCCCGACTCCCATCCAACAGCAATCAATACCCTTGGTTCTGGACCGGCGCGACCTGCTCGCGATCGCTCAGACCGGCACGGGTAAGACGGCCGCGTTCTCGCTGCCGATATTGCATCACCTTGCCGAAGCGGACAAAGCCGGCCGGCGCAAGCTGCCGCCGAAAACCGTTCGCGCCCTTGTCCTCGCCCCGACCCGCGAACTCGCGGTCCAGATCGGCGAGAGCATTGCGACCTATACACGCCATCTCGGCTTGCGGAAGGTTGTCGTCGTTGGCGGCGTCGCCTTCGGCCCGCAGAGAGCCGCACTCGGCCGCGGCGCAGACATTCTGATCGCGACACCAGGCCGCCTGCTCGACCTCGTGGAACGCGATTGCGTCAGCCTCGGCTCTGTCTCGCACCTGGTGCTCGACGAAGCTGACCGGATGCTCGACATGGGCTTTATCCATGACGTGCGGAAAGTCGCGAAGCTGGTTCCGTCGGCCCGGCAGAGCCTGTTGTTCTCCGCCACCATGCCGCCGAAGGTCGAACAGCTGGCGCAGTTCCTGCTGAAAGAACCCGGTCGTGTCGAAGTGACGCCGGAACAGCTCACCGTGGAACGCATTCACCAGACCGTGCACCACGTCCCGGCTTCCGCCAAGCAGGGTCTCCTGCTCGAGGTTCTGTCGAACCCCGACTTCAACAAGGTCATCATTTTCACCCGGACCAAGCACAAAGCGGACCGGGTTGCGAAGATGCTCACGGCCTCCGGTATCGAATCCGAAGCCCTGCATGGCAACAAGACCCAGAGCGCGCGCCAGCGTGCCCTGCAAAGGTTCCGTAACGGTGCCTGCCGTGCGCTCGTCGCAACGGATATCGCCGCACGCGGGATCGATGTCAGCGACGTCACCCATGTGATCAACTTCGAGCTGCCGAACGAGCCCGAAAGCTATGTGCACCGCATCGGCCGCACGGCCCGGGCCGGTACCGACGGCGCAGCGCTGTCGCTCTGCGATCCGGACGAGTTCGCCTATTTGCTCGATATCGAACGTCTCACGGGACAACGGATCGAAGTGATCGGCGGAACCGCTCCCGAGCGTCGTCCGGCGAACGACGGTGGCAACCGTCGCGGCCAGCGTCCGAACGGATCCGGCAAAGGCCGTGGTCCGAAGCGGCGTGGCGGCCAGTCTTTCGCGAAGAAAGACGGCAATGGCGGCGGTAACGGATCGAACGAGAAGTCAAACCACCGTCCGCAGAAGCCAGGCAACAAGCCGAAGCCCGCACACGGGAAACCGAATGGCGGCGGGGGTGAAAACACTCTCCGGCGCAAGCAATCGAAACGCCGCGAGGCTGCATAGGCGGCGTTCGACTCACGGCCGACCTGGGGGGCCGGGCCGGCCATGAAATTGCCATTGATTTAACAAGGAGACGAAAATGGCGACAGGAACAGTTAAGTGGTTCAACACCACCAAAGGCTACGGATTCATCAAGCCGGATGATGGCGGCGCCGATGTGTTCGTTCACATCACCGCTCTTCAGACCGCTGGTCTGAGCGACCTGCCGGACGGCACCAAGATCACGTTCGATCTTGAAGAAGATTCCCGCCGTGGCCGGGCTTTTGCCGCCAATCTGAAAGTCGACTAATCGACATTCACGTCCCGGACTCCATCAGGGGTCCGGGACGACCTCTCTCCCGTTAACGCGCCCTAGAGACCGGTCCGTTCCAGCAGTGAGAGCCAGTTCTCCGCAGCAATCTTGCGGATCAGCGTCTCACCATACCCTGCCTGCCTATACCTTTCGATCAGACGTGGCATGCCAGCGGCATCTCCAAGCGCCGCCGGCACCGTACAACCATCGAAGTCCGAGCCAAAAGCGACGCCGTCTTCGCCAAGCTTCTCCAGCAGATAATCCGTATGCGCAACGATCTGATCCAGATCGGTTCGCTCGTCCTTGGCCCCGTCCGGCCTCAGGAACCCGACATGGAAATTGATGCCGACGAGCCCCGCGCTCGCACGGACTGCCTCCAATTGCTTGTCCGTCAGATTGCGCGGCGACTGGCAGATCGCGTGCGCGTTCGAATGGGATGCAACCAGTGGCTTGGTTGAGAGCTCCGCTATGTCCCAGAAGCCTTTCTCGGTGATATGCGAGAGATCCACCATGATCCCCATCGTATTGCAGGCACGGATCAGATCCCTGCCCGCTTCCGTCAGGCCGCTTCCGGTATCCGGCGATCCCGGAAAATCCATCGGCACACCGTCGGCAAACGCGTTCTTCCGGCTCCAGACGGGCCCGAGCGACCGCAATCCCGCCTGGTAGAGTTCGTGCAAGTTGGAGAGATCCGGGCTGAGACATTCTACCCCCTCGATGTGAAGGATGATCGCCAGCTTTCCGTCCGCCATCGCGCGCCGGGCTTCGCCGACCGAATGAGCGATGACGACATCACCGCCTGACAGGCTCTCGATCGAGAGCGCCATATCGATCATCTTGCGGGTAAACGGCTCTGCGTTTTCCCGCGACACCGGTGCAAAGTTTCCAGGGTCGTCCGGCGACAGGTCCAGCGTTTCGTCATCCAGCAGCCTGGATGGCGTGAACATGGCAAAGAGCCCGCCGCAAAAGCCTCCCTTACGGGCGCGCGGAAGATCGATGTGCCCAGTCTTGCCTTCTACGAAGAAGCTCTTCGCATCCCGACTGCCACCAGCCAGCACAAGGCGGAGCAACGTATCGTTATGTCCATCAAAAACGGGAATAAGGTCAGCAGGCATGATGCTTCCTTCAGGCAGGCGTGTGGAGAGAACGGGGCGCAGAACCAGTACAGCATTCCGTCCAAAGGATTGGGCGGCCTGTTTCCGTTCACAGGATATGGAAAGGCATAGTCGCGCCCGGCTGGGTATTTTTCCAGTCGATTTCAGCCACAGGTGTTTTCAGTCAGCGCCGAAGCCTTGATCTTGCGTGGAAATTCCAAGGATTTCATAACTAAGCGACATCAAAAAGTCATGCAAAAGCAATCGCTTCGTTATGCGACTCACCTAGATAGAGCGTGCGGCGCGGCAGGCGGCGGATGGCAACGGAAGTGCAGGGTAAACCAGCACAGCCGATGCCTTTCGCCGCAGGACGGGCCAGTCGGGAGCCGTCCCCCGCCGCACCAAACTCCGTCCCTATCCGATAGCCGCTTCCGCTCTCCGTCGGTTCATCCGGGCAAAGAGAAGAACAGGTACGCTCAGAACTCCGCCGATGAGCGTCATGTGCAGATGCGACACTCCTGGGATGACGTCCCCCGGCGCGGCAAAGAACAACCCGCCGACCAGAAGAAGGCCTCGTGCCGCCATCGGAAGCATCCCCGACCCGATACTGCCAAATCCGGCGATATAGCCCTGAAGGGCACTGCCGACGAGATAGACACCGAGTAGCGCGGTTGCCAGAACAACGATCACCTCCGCCGTATCACCTTCACCGATCAGCGCCGGATTGAGCACGAAGAAGAACGGCACGAAATAGATGATGCTGCCGAGGCGCATGGCTTCGACACCGGCGGCAAGCGCGTTGGTCCGGGCCATGGTCGCCGCGGCAAAGGCACCGAGCGCGACCGGCGGTGTGATGTAGGACACCATGCCCCAGTAGAGAATGAAGAGGTGCACTGCCAACTCGTTCAGGCCAGCTTTCACCAGAGCCGGAGCGAGCACGACCGCGAGGAAGATGTAACAGGCCGTGACCGTCATCCCCATGCCGAAGATGAAGCTTGTGATCGCCCCCATAACCAGAAGCATGAACACAGAGCCGCCGGCGAGGAATATCAGGTCGTTGACCAGAGTTCCGGCAAGTCCGGTTGCCGAGAAAGCACCCACAATCAGGCCAATACCAAGCAGCACCGCGACGAGTTCTGTCAGCCCGCGGCCGATGCTGTAGACCAGATTGAAGAACCCCTTCAGATCGAACCGGTGTTTCTTAGAGACCTGATTGATGATCAGTAGCAGGGCTGTCGCGTAGAACGGCGCCCAGGTTTCCTGACGCAGGAACATCATCAGGAAGATCAGCAGGGCAAAGACAAAGAGATAGTACCAGCCCTCTTTCATCGTCTCCCAGACTGACGGCAACTGCTCGCGCGGAATGCCCTTGAGATTGTGGCGAGCCGCATAGGCATCGATCTGGATGAACAGGCCGAAATAGTAAAGCAGCGACGGAATGGCCGCAGCAGCCGCGATTTCCAGATAGGGCCGTCCAAGGAAGGACGCCATAACGAATGCCGTGGTGCCCATGACCGGCGGCATGAGGACGCCGCCCGTTGAGGCGCAGGCTTCCGTACCGGCGGCATAGCGTGCCGGGAAGCCGGTCTTCTTCATCGCCGGGATGGAGATTGCGCCGGTCGTCAGCACGTTCGAGATAACACTGCCGGAAAGCGAGCCCATGAAGCCGGAGGCGAAGATCGCCACCTTGGCCGCACCGCCACGTAGGTTGCCGACAAGAGCCAGCGCCAGATTGTTAAAGAACGCGCCGCCACCGGTATATTGCAGGGCCGCGCCGAAGATGATGAAGCCGATCACCAGATTGCCGAAAGCCCGCATCGGGATGCCGAAAGAGCTCTCGGAGGAAATGATGTGATACGGGATCACGTCGACGAAAGGCTGGGCGAAACCCGATATCGGGCCCGGCATGACGTCGGCAAAAGTCGGGTAGAGCGAGAACACAAAGACGATCAGGAAAATCACCAGACCGCCAGCACGCCGGGTCGCCTCCATGATGAGCGCCCAGAACAGGAAGGAAATCCAGCGGGCCGTTTCCGGCGGCGCATATTCCCATCCCTCTTCAAGGCTGAGGTCGGCCGTGTAAGCGAAATAGCCCGAGACACCCACTGCCAGCCCGGCCAGCACCCAGTCATACCAGGCAACCGAGACACCTGCCTCACCGCGCAGCGGGAAAGACAGGAATGTGAGAGACAGGAATAATCCCGCGAGCAGGAAGAGATAACGTCCTTCCAGGATCACAACTCCGGCGAAGAACTGAAAGTTGAAGAGCTGATTGACGGACAGCAGGACGGCCGCCGCGGTGAACAGGATGAAGATCCATTTGGCAACGCCGCTTAGCGCGCGTGTGCGCTGCTTTTCTCCGGCATCGCCATCATTGTCGTTATCCATGCCGGACGACGGGGAAACTTGCTCACTCATGTGGAGCGCCTCAACTCACAAATACTGTATATGAAAGCGTCTGAGGACGGCGCACCGTGCGCCGTCCCCTGACATCGAAAGAAGATCTACAGGCTTAGAAAACCGCGTCGAGACCGGCGGCGTTCAACGCTGCATGGCGGGCAGTGCGCCATTCGGCTGCCCAAGCGTCTTCGGCGACGTTCTTGGCGAGGAAATCGGTCCAGGCCTTTTGCAGAACGTCCTGACGCTTCAGCAGACCGTTGTTGTGCGCCTCTTCTGCGTCACCCCACTTGCCGACCTCTTTGTAGAACTTGACGGCGCCAGCGTGATACGGGACGACCCATTTCAGGTTCTGCTTGTCCAGCGCCCAGCCATTGATGCCCGGTGCCTTGCCAGCATAGTCGTCAAAGAGCTCAACCATCGCCTTGGTCATGTTGTAGACGAGGTCTTCGTCCTGCTCCGGATAAGCGACCAGAACCGGGTACGGGTACGCACCGGTCGCAATCGGGCTTTCCTTCTTGATGGTGGCGCCAACGGTTGCGTTGGTCGGCTGGAAGAACGGCGCAATCTTGTTCATGCGCGCCCAGCCGTCCTTGTCACTCGCCGGGAGCGGCGGCCACAGCAGGCCACGCGGGCTGGCTTCCATTTCGTAGGCCTTGCCCGAGCTGGTGGAAGCGAAGGCCGCGTCGACCTGACCGTTCACCATGCCGGCCCAGGACGCACCGAAGCCACCGAACTCGACTTTCTCAACATCATCCCAGGTCAGACCACCGAAAGCGAGATAGGCCCCGGTGTTGACGTTCAGGGACGGCGAGCCCTTGACCCAGGCAACGCGCTTGCCTTTCAGATCCTTGTATTCCTTGACACCGATGTCATTGGCAACGCCAACGGCGAGGCCAATTGCACCGTTGTTCATCATCAGCGTGCGGATCGGCTGCGGGCCCCAGCGTTTGGAGCCGAAGTCGAAAGCACCTTCCTGCGCCATGAAGCTTGCGCCAACGCCGGTCGCCGAGAACTGAACCTTTTTCTGGCGCAACGGCTCTGTGCGGGAAACGTCGTTCTTGCCCGGCAGGACACGCAGGTTGACGCCGAGTTTGGTTTTCAGTGCGCCGCCGATGGCGACAGACTGATTGTAGCCGGCGGTACCGGTGCCGTAAGCCGTCCAGGCCAACTGTTTCGGCAGCTTGGCATCGGCCATGGCCGTACCGGCAAAAGCGACGGTGAAAGCAGCTCCGGCGAGCGCAGCACGCCGGATTGAATGCAGAGTAATGCCCATGAAAATCCTCCTTTAGGCTCCCTGGCGGCCCGGTTTCGCGATGTCTTGCGGTCCGGACCCCTTGCAAAGTGCGACTTGTTGATGACGCCGCACTTTTGCGAAATTGCGTTTCGCAAACAAAATATCCGCAATTGGCAAGCGGTCAAGCGATTGCGTTCGCGGAGCACTGACAATCAGGAATGAGACTATGCCGGACGCCGCACAGGCAATACGCCCAGGCACTTCCTCTCAGCGACGGGAAGGCATAGAATCAGCGGAAAAAGATTATGGGAGGACTGAGCATGACATCCGAAACGGCATACCCTCCAAAAATAGCCATTCGGGCCGGAACAGTTGCCGATCTCAGAGCCGCGCTGAGCGATGGCTGGAAGGATTTCCGCAGAGCTCCGGGATTCGGATTGTTCTTCGGCGGCTTTTTCGCCCTCGGCGGCATAGCCATCCTGGCCATGACCTGGGCCTTGGGGCTGTCCTACCTTGCCTACCCGACCGCGGTGGGCTTTTCCCTGATCGGACCGTTTGCCGCTGTTGGACTATACGAGGTCAGTCGCCGGCTCTCCGCGGGTCAGGATCTGGTGTGGAAAGACGTTCTCGACGTCATCTTCGCCCAACGGAGGCGCGAGCTCGGCTGGATGGCTTTTGTCACCATGTTCATGCTGATCATGTGGATGTATCAGGTCCGCGTTCTTCTCGCGATTTTTCTTGGTTTTCAATCATTTACGAGTTTTGACGGTTTTCTGACCGTGATCCTGACCACTTATGACGGCCTGGCTTTTCTCATCCTCGGGCATATTTTCGGTGCCGTGCTCGCGTTAATTCTGTTCTCGGCCACGGTCATTTCGTTCCCGCTGCTGCTTGAGCAGGAACACGATTTCATCACCGCGATGATCACCAGCTTCAAGACCGTCACGATGAGCCCGCTCATCATGATCGGTTGGGCCGCATTTATCGGGCTGGCCCTCTATCTGTCGATGCTGCCGGCCTTCCTAGGCCTGCTGGTCACACTTCCCGTTCTCGGGCATGCGACCTGGCATTTGTACAAGAGGTTGATTTCTTTCGAGACTTAAGCGTTCTCGGCCAAGTGCCGGTCAATCAGGAGCATCTCGGCATCAATCAGACTCAGCAACTCTTCCAACACGCCGGCACAGGTCTCCGAGGATGAATCGGCATCTTTGAAGCAGCCTTCAACCAGTTTCGACTGCTCGAAGATGTCATTCAGCCGCAAATTGCCCGCAACCCCCTTGATCTGGTGTGCGTAGCGATGTGCGCTCTCATGATCACCCACATCGACATGTCCGGCAAAAACGGCCCGCGCATCCGAAAAACTTTCCCGGAACTGGCCGAGGAAACGGCCCACCATGGAAGCATCGCCGATCATCTCGGCAAGCGGCTCGTACCGCTTTGCAAGGTCGTCTGATGTCAGTTCCGTTGCGTTGCTGTCTTCGACCAAGGCGCCCTCTTCCGAACCTGCCTGCCCGCCAGATTGTTCCGCCCCAGCGTCAGGAGCAGCCGTCGAGCCTTCTTCTTTAATGATGCACCACTTCCAAAGGGCCGCGAACAATTTCTTGTTCTCGATTGGTTTCGCGACATGGTCCTGCATGCCAACGGCGAAACACTTTTCCCTTTCATTCGCCATCGCATTGGCTGTCATCGCGATGACCGGCAAGTCATCGAATTCTGGCTCGTCCCGGATGATTTCCGTTGCCGCATATCCGTCCATGACAGGCATCTGAATGTCCATCAGGACGGCATCGAAGGCTCCACGCCCCTCTGCCCGCAGAAGGTTCAGCGCTATCAACCCGTTCTCCGCCGGCGTGACAATGATACCGGCCTTGCCAAGCACCGCGTCCGCCACCTCACGATTGATCGCGTTGTCCTCAACCAATAATACCCGCAGCCCCCTCAATCCATCGGGGGGAACAGACTGACCTTTTTTCCCTGCCACGAGATCCATTTTATCGAACAGAAGAGCTGCGCCATCGAACAGAACCGATGCATTGATCGGTTTCGTCAAAACACCCATGGCTCCGGCCTCACGCGCTGCTTCTTTCAGAGTCTCGCTCTCGTCTGCCGAAACAATGAGAATGCGGGGCTTATCGTCACCTTTGGCTTCGGCAGCCTCGCATATACTCCGGCACGCCATCAGCCCGTCGACTTCCGGCATCCGGTAATCAATGAGAAACGCATCGAAAGGCCCGCTTTCAACCGCTGCGGCTATCGCTTCCGCCCCGCCCTCGACGACATACGTCTCGATCCCCATCCGGGACAGCATCTCATGCATCAGAATCCGGGCGGTTTCACTATTGTCCGCCACGAGGACACGCATTCCGGCGAGGCACTCGAACGCCTTGGCCTGATATGGGGTGGACGCGGTTCCGAGCGCTACCTGCAACCGGAGGTGAAACGTGCTTCCTTTGCCTGGAGTGCTCTCGACCCAAATTTCACCGCCCAGCAGATCGGCGAGCGACCGGCTGATAGAAAGGCCGAGCCCGGTGCCGCCAAACCGGCGCGTGGTCGAGGGATCCGCCTGGGTGAAGGACTTGAAGACATTCGCGGCCTGCTGATCGGTCATGCCGACGCCAGTATCCCGTACGGAGAAATGCAAGGCCGCATGGCTATCCGCGATGGCCTCGGTTTCAATTGACAGGACGACCTCTCCCCGCTCGGTGAATTTGACCGCGTTGCTCAGGAAGTTCAGGAGAATTTGTCCAATACGAACGGGATCGCCCGTCAGGTTCATCGGCGTGTCCGGATCGACATCGATCCGGAAGTCCAAGCCTTTTTCAGCCGCCCGCAACGCCATCACGTCACTCAGACGCCGAAGCTCGACATCGAGGCCGAAATCAGTGACATCAAGGACCATTTCGCCGGCCTCGATCTTGGAGAAATCGAGAACATCCTTGACGATGGACAACAGGCTCTCGGATGACGCCTCAATTTTCGCCATATAATCGCGCTGCTTTTCATCAAGCTGCGTTTCAGCGAGCAGTCGGCTGAGCCCGATCACCCCGTTGAGGGGCGTTCGAAGTTCATGGCTCATGTTGGCCAGGAACATTGATTTCGCACTGGTCGCAATCTCGGCCGCCTCCCGGGCGCGCCGCAGTTCTGCTTCCTGCTCTTTCAATTCGGTAATATCGATCCGAAGCCCGACCCTGCTGCCGTCGCTCGTCGAGCTCTCGATAGCCCGAGCCCATCCGTCTTTGAACGGTCGATCAAACCGCACGACTTCCTGTGAGCGATGCAG
Source organism: Nisaea nitritireducens (assembly GCF_014904795.1). Taxonomy (GTDB): domain Bacteria; phylum Pseudomonadota; class Alphaproteobacteria; order Thalassobaculales; family Thalassobaculaceae; genus Nisaea; species Nisaea nitritireducens. The sequence continues at coordinate 15,045 of NZ_JACZFS010000008.1, read as the reverse complement.
GGCCAACCGTTTCTCTATCCATTCTTCCTGTCCACCCTCCGGAATATTGAACAGCCCGGAAGCGGCAGCCTTGCGCAACCCTTCCTCGTAGCTGAGCCCGACTTCGGCTTTCAGACCGAAAGCCTCCATGAAGGTCGCGTAATGAGAATTGAACAGGGCGAGACGGTCGTCGGAATCGTAAAGGCAGAAACCGTCCGGCAGCGCCTCAATTGCATCGGTCAACTGCCTGTGGGCCTCTTCCGCCCGGCGCTCGGCTTGCTTCAGTTGCGTAATATCCAGACCGAACCAGGCGACGGCGCCATTGGAGAGTTTCTGCTGATGAATCATCATGTGCCGGTCGCCCGACAATTGCAGATAGTGGGAGTGCTCGGGCAGCCTGTGAGTCTCAAGCCGTTCGACAATCCACTCTTCTTCGCGCCCGATCGCAGCCGTTACGTGGCCTTCATTTGCAACAGCGCGGAGAACATCTTCGAAAGCAATTCCCGGAACCAGAATGGATGCGAAGTTCTGATTCAGTTTCATATAAGCATCGTTGCAGACGACCAGACGCTCGTCGGGTCCCCACAGGACAAACGGTTCGGTAACCTGCTGAAACGCCTCTTTCAGTAGCCCCGCTTCGCGGCGGACCATTATTTCCGCAGTGATATTCGATGCGAAACCGCGATAGCCGAGGAAGGTTCCCCCGGCATCAAATCGCGGAGCCCCGCTCGTCCGCACCCAAAGCTCGGCATGCGGTGCCAGCCTGCGATAGACAAAACTTTCGAATGGACGTCTGGCTTCCAGGTCATCCAAATGCGCCTGCCAGACCTCCGGCCGAACATTGCGGCCGCCTACATCCTCGCGCGATTTTCCGAAGTGCCATTCCGGAGTTCTTCCCGCCAGTCGCTCCACAGAGCCGGAGACATAGATGAAGCGGTGGTTCTCATCCGTCTCCCAGAACCATCCGTTCGATACATCTGCGAAAGCCTCAAGACGGTCCCGCTCTTGATCAAAACCGTCACCTGCCAAGGACTGGTCCTTCTCACGATTCATCGCTTGCTCCGAGAAGCCAAAAGGTTCTCAGCACACTGGTATCCGCAACACCGAATGGTCGTCAGGAACAGAATACTCTCCGATCTCGTTCCAAAAGAATAAAGGTCTGTTCGGTAGTATATGGCTAAATTCCGCGAATTAAAGAAGATGTCAGCTATTGTTTTTCTGAGAAAACGATCTGTTCCGGGACGAACCGTCGAATATCATCCATTACTGGCAGATATTACAGGACGGGCAATAATTCGCCGTATTGTAAAGATCGGGAGAATGAAATGATCAAGGGACTTCATCACAACGCTTATCGCTGCCGCGATTCTGAAGAAACACGGGCTTTCTATGAGGATTTCCTAGGGCTACCGCTGGTCCATGCCTTCGAGATCAAAGAGACCAAGAGCGGCCGAGCGACCGGGACACTGCATTCTTTCTACCAGATGGACGACGGGTCGGCGCTTGCGTTCTTCGAAGCGCCGGACCGACCGTTCGAGTTCAAGGAGCAGCATGATTTTGATCTTCACATTGCGCTTGAGGTCACGCCGGACGATCTGAAAACCATGCATCAAAAGGGAAAAGACGCGGGAATCGAGACAAGGGGCGTCGCCGATCACGGCTTCATCGACTCGATCTACTTTCGCGACCCGAACGGATATGTCATCGAGTTGACCGCCAAGCGCGAAGGGCACGACGAAGCAATGGCAAGCAAGGACCACGCTCACGCGACCCTGAAAGACTGGCAGGCCAAGAAGGCCTGAAGGTCAGGCCAGCTCGATTTCTGCGGCAGGGATCACCCTTGCGGGACCGATCGGCGACAGGAAGTCGGACCAGACCGCGTTGTGATGCTCGATGATTTTCTCGGCGGGCAAATACGGCCGATCCGCTGTTGTATGCCCGTCGGATGGGACCAGTGTCGCATAGCGCCGGGCCAGCGCTGACCGGACCGTGGTGTCGATGCAGAAATCCGACGCGCATCCGGTCACGATGAGCTGCTCGATTTTCTCCCGTTCGAGCAGACTCTGGAGACCGGTCTCAAGAAACGCGTCACAGGACGTCTTACGCACGACCATATCGTCCGGAGCTTGTTCCAGTTCCGGCAGAAGGTGCCAGCCGGGCGCGTCCGGGTGATGCGGGTCGCCCACCGGGCCGTCATGCTGCACGAAGATAACGGGCATCTCTTGGGCGCGGACCTTGTCAGCCAGCCGGTTGATACGCTCAACCGTTCCCAGCGTGTCGTGGCGGGCGGAATATGGCGTGAAGGAGCCGAGCTGCATGTCGATGACGATCAGTGCGGTTTTCATGCATGCTCCCCGACAGCGATACGCGTCGCGTCAGACCGCGCCGCTATCCTTCAGTCTTGCAACCTCGCCGGAAGAATAACCCAGTTCAGCGAGGATCTCATCGGTCTGGGCACCAAGCTCCGGCGGCGGCGCATCCACGCGCGGTGCCTCGCCATCGATTTTGACGCCCGGCACGACAATACTGACATCCCGTCCCACGCCCGAAACCTTCTCGAAGGTCTCGACCAGCCCCCGGCCGGCAACCTGCGGCACAGCAAGGACTTCTGGAACGCTCAGCACGCGGCCGGCTGGCACACCGGCTTCGTTCAACCTGGCCTCCCATGACACCGCATCGTCCTGCATGAACGCTTCTGTCATCAGGGCTGCCAGAGCGACCCGGTTTTCCAGCCGGGCCGACCGGGTGGCGAAACGCGGATCGGAAATCAGCGCCGCACGATCCAGGATCCGGCAGGCAGCCTCGAACTGCTCTTGCTTGTTGGCAGCAATATTCAGCAGACCGTTGCGCGTCTCGAAAGTCCCCGACGGGCTTGCCGTCACATTGTCATTTCCGAGAGGCTGCGGCGGTCGCCCGGCGATCAGGAAATTGGAGACCGCCCACCCCATGGTCGCGAGTACGGATTCAAGCATCGCCACATCGATGAAACGGGGCTCCGTCCGGTCTTTCTCTGCCAGCGCCGCCGAGATCGCCATCGCCGCAGTCAATCCGCCGATGGTGTCCGCAACCGGGAAGCCGACGCGATACGGCGCGGTATCCGGCGCGCCGGTAATGCTCATGACACCCGACATGCCCTGGATGATCTGGTCGTAGGCAGGCAGATCACGCATCGGCCCGTCCTGACCGAAACCGGAAATCGCACAGTAGACAAGGTCTGGACGAGACTGTTTCAACATCTCGAAGCCGAGCCCGAGGCGCTGCATCACACCGGGCCGAAAATTCTCGACCAGCACATCCGCCCCCGCAACAAGCCGGCGGAACACAGCCTTCCCGTCCTCGGATTTCAGATTGAGGGTGATGGAGCGCTTGCCCGCATTCTGGGCCAGAAACGAGACTCCCATGAGAGCTTCATTCAGGTCCTTGTCGGCACCAAGCTGGCGGGCAAGATCGCCCGTTCCCGGTACTTCGACCTTGATCACCTCAGCGCCGAGATGGGCGAGCTGATGACAGCAGAACGGTCCCGCCAGCACATTGGTCAGGTCAAGAACCCGCCTGCCAGCCAAAGGCTTCGGTGATGTCATGCTCTCCGCCCCAATCGGATCGCTTCAGCTACTTGGTGCCGTACATCCTGTCCCCGGCATCGCCGAGACCGGGCATGATATACCCCTTCTCGTTCAGCTGACGGTCGATGGACGCGGTGAACACCGGCACGTCCGGCAATGCTTTCTGGAAGGTCTCGATGCCCTCCGGCGCCGCCAGCAGGCAGACGAACTTGATATTCGTGGCGCCCGCCGCTTTAAGGCGGTTAATTGCCGCGACGGCGGAGTTACCGGTTGCCAGCATCGGATCGACAACGATGAAGAGGCGCTCGTCCCGATGTTCCGGCAGCTTCATGTAATACTCGACCGGCTCCAGCGTCTTCGGATCACGATAGAGACCGATATGTCCAACGCGCGCCGACGGCACCAGCTCAAGCATACCGTCCAGCAACCCGTTCCCGGCGCGCAGAATCGAGACGAAGCAGAGCTTCTTTCCCTCAAGACGCGGGGCCATCATGGTTTCCAGCGGGGTTTCGATCTCGACGGTCTCGACATCCAGATCCCGCAGCACTTCATAGGCCAGAAGGTGCGCGATTTCCTTCAGCAGATGCCGGAACTTGGAGGTGGTTGTGTCAGCCTTCCGCATGATGGTCAGCTTGTGCTGGACGAGCGGATGATCGACGACGGTGACGGGATGTGCGCTCAAGGGTCTCTCTCCTCGCATTCCGGTTCCTGACCGGGAAATGTCATATTTCGCCCAGTCATACGCCGTCATCTGAAAAGGGCAAGCCCGCTGGCGCCGATTTCAGCTCTTCGTCCTGTTTGCCAGCGCAATGCCGCCCAGCACAAGGACGAGTGCCGCAGCGTGATACCAGGCGAAGACCTCACCCAAAATCACCACGGCGAGCCCGGACGCGAAGACCGGCACCAGATTGACGAACACTCCCGCCCGGCCCGGGCCGATCAGATCCACCCCGCGCAGGAAGAAGATCTGCGCCAGGAACGACGGGAACAGGGTGACGAACAGAACGATTCCCCAGCCCTTCAGCGTCGGCCACTGGAAATCGCCTGCATACGCCTCGATCGCAGCCAGTGGCAGCGCAGTAATAAAGGCCGCGGCGGCCATGATGGTGAACATGGCGATGCCCGAAACATTTGGCCGCTTCCGCAGCGCCACCGTATATCCGGCATAGAGAGCGCAGGCCATCACCATCAGCAGGTCACCGTGGTTGAACGCGAGCGCCGCAAGTCGCTCCAGCTCTCCATGAGAGGCAATCAGAACGATACCGACCATGGTGAGCAGCACGCCACCGCCCTGCACCAGGGAGACCCGCGTGCCATAGGCGAGCAGTGCACCGATCAGCACGAAGACCGGGATGGAGCCCTGCAGGATGCCCATATTGATCGCCACCGTGGAATGGGCGGCAACGTAGAACAGCCCGTTGAACATGGTGAAACCGAGAGTACCGAGAGCGAACAGAAACCAGAATCGCTCCCGCAATACCGGCCATTCAGCCAACACCTTTTTCCGAGAAACGATGCCCATCAGAATCACGACGCCGGCCCAGCGCAGCAGAACCAGAGCCATCGGCGAAACTTCATCGATTGCAAGCCGGCCAGCAACAGCATTCCCGCCCCACATCAATGTGGTGAGGGCGAGCAAAATATAGGCGTTCCCGTAGAAGGCGCCGGTAAGGCCGCCCGCTTTCGGACCCAACATGAGTAGGCTCCCGGATGAGTGGTCCGGACAGAACGCCGGATTGCGGCCAGACTGATAAGAAACCGTCTCTTTTGCAACCCGATTATGAAATAAAATTACTCACGCGGCGCGAGAGGATACTTCCGCCATATAGGCCTCCAGAGCATCCACCTGGGCCTTTGAAAGCCGGAGCCCCAGCTTGCTGCGCCGCCACAGAATGTCCTCTGCCGTCACCGCCCATTCCCGGCTCATCAGATAGCGCACTTCCGCTTCCGTCAGACCGGCGCCAAAATCCCGTCCGAGATCCGACAGCGCCTTCGCATTTCCGAGAATCGTCTCGGCCAATGTCCCGAACTGGCGTTCGATCCGGAGAGCGGTGCCATCGTCAAGGAACGGGTATTTCTGCTTCAGGGCCTGAAGCCTGCCCGCAAATTCCAGAACCGGAAAGTCGCCGCCGGGCAGCGGCTCGGACCCGCTCCATTCCGGCCCTTTGGAGCCGAGAGCAGCTTCGATCTTTTTCATGACGGAATTTGCGAGCCGCCGATAGGTGGTCAGCTTGCCGCCGAAGATATTCACCAGCACACCGCTCTCAGGCTCGCCTTCCTCGCGCAGCACGTAATCCCGGGTCGCCTCCTGTGCCTTCGAGGCACCGTCGTCAAACAGGGGACGCACGCCGGAATAGGTCCAGACAATGTCGTCGACCGCGACCTGCCGCTTGAAATACTCGCCGGCGGCGGCACAGAGGTAAGCCGATTCTTCCGGCGTGATCGCAACCTTTGCGGGGTCGCCCTGGTAATCCCTGTCAGTGGTCCCGATCAGGGTGAAATCGCGCTCATAGGGAATGGCGAAGAAAATCCGGCCATCGGAATTCTGAAAGATGTAACTCCGGTCATGGTCGTAGAGCTTCGGCACGACGATATGACTGCCCTGTACCAGCCGGACATTCCGCGCGCCGTTGCGTCCGAAAGTTTCGCCCAACACCTGGTCGACCCACGGCCCCGCCGCATTGACGAGCAATCGCGCTTCAATGTCCCGCTCGGCTCCGGTGCGGAGATCGCGCAAGGTTACCCGCCAGTGCCCGTCCTCTCGAACAGCCTTCACGACTTGTGTGCGGGTATGAATGTCGGCACCGCGGTTTGCCGCATCACGGGCGTTCAGCACCACCAGGCGGGCATCGTCCACCCAGCAATCGGAATATTCGAAGCCTTTGCGGAACGCCGCTTTCAGCGGCGCGCCCGCCTCATCCGAGGTCAGGTTCAGAACCCGTGTCGGCGGCAGCAGCTTGCGCCCGCCAAGGTGGTCGTAAATAAACAGGCCAAGCCGGAGCAGCCAGGCCGGGCGCAATCCGGAATGGTGCGGCAGGACGAACCGCATCGGGCGCACGATATGCGGCGCCATGGCCCAGAGCACCTCGCGCTCCTCCAGGGATTCGCGCACCAGCCGGAACTCGTAATGCTCCAGATAGCGCAGGCCGCCATGGATCAGTTTGGTCGACCAGGAAGAGGTTCCGCTGGCCAGATCCGACATTTCGGCAAGGCAAACTGAATAGCCGCGCCCGACCGCATCCCGGGCAATACCGCATCCATTGATACCGCCACCGATTACGGCGATGTCATACATTGGAGCATCCTTCTCAGCTTGGATCATTTTCGCCCGGCGCCCCGGGCGCGCTGGCAATAGTCACGCCGTGGAGCGTGCAAAGTTCCTGAACGCTCTCCGGTACATCGGCATCGGTCACAAGGACGTCGATGTCGCTGAGGTGCCCGATGCGAACCGGCGCGTTCCGGTCGAATTTCATATGATCGGCGACAAGAATCGTACGCCGTGCGTGCCGGATGATTTCCTGTGCAACGCGGACTTCGCGATAGTCGTAGTCGAGGATTGCCCCGTCCTCGTCGATCGCGGAGGCCCCGATCACCGCGTGATCGACCTTGAACTGGCGAATGAAATCAACGGTCGCTTCCCCGACGATCCCGCCATCGGTTCGCCGGACGAGACCGCCGGCGATGATGACTTCCGTCGATGGCGATTCCCGCAGAATGTTGGCGACGTTGATGTTGTTCGTGATCACCATCAGGCCTTCACGTTCACGCAAGGCGAAGGCAACCTGCTCCGTGGTCGTGCCGATATTCAGGATGACCGAACTGTTGTCCGGAATCAGGGCTGCCGCTGTCGCTCCAATCCGGCGCTTTTCCTCGGCCGCGAGCGAGCGCCGCGCATCGTAGGCGTAATTGATCGCACCGGACGGATAGACCGCGCCGCCATGCACCCGCTGCAGCAAGCCAGCGTCACAGATTTCGTTCAGATCCTTCCGAATGGTCTGAGGCGTCACGTCGAACTGAAGAGCGAGATCGTCAACCCCAACACGCCCGGACTGCCGGGCCATCCTCAGGATATCGGTCTGCCGCGGCGAAACCGCATCCATCTCGCGTCCTTTCATTTACCTTCAATTGAAAAACCCAGCCGCCGGATTCACCGCTGGAATGTTCATATGAAAACACACCAATGCGACTTTCGCGCTCAAAATAATCCTACATTCGTTTTCTTTCGATTTCCAGAGAAGCTTTGCATACAAAATCAGTCACTCCTCCCCGGTAATTATTCTGCCAAGGGCGACTTTATAGAGCGCTATATCTCTACATTAATTGACATTTTTATGAACGATCCGAATCTGGACAGCGCCGACCGGCACCCAACTTTCACGGCATTTTACAGGCATTCGACCAGCATCGCTTGACCTTCACTTTTTTTCGTTTGATAGTCATAAAAGCTTTCAAGCTGGGAGGAAAATAATGAAGAAGACACTGATGGCCGCGGTTGCGGTCACGGCTCTTCTCGCTGTGCCGAACGTCGCAAAGGCGGGCATGGCAGAAGCCGAGAAATGGATCGATAGCGAGTTCCAGCCCTCCACTCTCTCCAAGGACGCACAGAAGTCCGAGATGGAGTGGTTCATCAAGGCCGCCGAGCCTTTCAAGGGCATGGAAATCAATGTCCTGTCGGAGACCATTCCGACCCACGAATACGAATCCAAAACCCTGACCAAGGCGTTCGAGGAAATCACCGGCATCAAGGTGAACCATCAGCTGCTTGGCGAGGGCGAGGTGGTTCAGGCCGTTCAGACGCAGATGCAGACGAACCGGAACCTCTACGACGCCTACATCAACGATTCCGATCTGATCGGCACGCATGCGCGCCTGCAGCTCGCGGTCAACCTGACGGACTGGATGGCCGGCGACGGCAAGGACGTCACACTGCCGACGCTCGACATTGACGATTTCATCGGCAAATCCTTCACCACAGGCCCGGACGGCAAGCTCTACCAGCTGCCAGACCAGCAATTCGCGAACCTCTACTGGTTCCGCTACGACTGGTTTAGCAAGCCGGAGCTTAAAGCCCAATTCAAGAAAATGTACGGCTACGAGCTGGGCGTTCCGGTGAACTGGTCCGCCTATGAGGACATCGCCGAATTCTTCACCGAGCATGTGAAGGAAATCGACGGCGTTCGCGTCTACGGTCACATGGATTACGGCAAGCGCGCTCCGGATCTCGGCTGGCGCATGACCGATGCCTGGCTCTCCATGGCCGGTGCCGGCTCGAAAGGTCTGCCGAACGGCCGTCCGATCGACGAGTGGGGCATCCGGATGGAAGCGGATTCCTGCAACCCGGCCGGCGCGTCCGTATCCCGCGGCGGCGGAACCAACGGCCCGGCGGCTGTCTATGCCATCCGCAAATGGGATGAGTGGCTGCGGAAATACGCACCTCCAGGTGCGGCCGACTATGACTTCTATCAGTCGCTGCCGGCCCTGAGCCAAGGCAATGTCGCCCAGCAGATCTTCTGGTACACCGCCTTCACCGCCTCCATGGTCGCGTCCAAGGCGGACGGCAACAACACCGTCGACGACAATGGTGTGCCCCTCTGGCGCATGGCTCCGTCCCCGCACGGTCCGTACTGGGAAGAAGGCCAGAAGCTCGGTTATCAGGATGCCGGTTCCTGGACCTTGTTCAAGTCGACCCCGGTCGATCGCCGCAAAGCCGCCTGGCTCTATGCCCAGTTCGTGGTCTCGAAGTCCGTGTCTCTTAAAAAGAGCCATGTCGGCCTGACTATCATCCGGGACAGCGACATCAACGACAAATCCTTCACCGAACGGGCTCCGAAGCTCGGCGGTCTGGTCGAGTTCTACCGCTCGCCCGACCGGGTGAACTGGTCGCCTACCGGTGTGAACGTGCCTGACTATCCGAAGCTGGCCCAGCTCTGGTGGCAGCAGATCGGTGACGTCAATTCCGGCGCCTTCACTCCGCAGGAAGCCATGGATCGTCTCGCCAGCGAGATGGACCAGGTGATGGGGCGCATGGAACGTGCGGACAAGGCCAACAACACCTATGGCGGTTGCGGCCCGCGTCTGAACGAAGAGAAAGATCCGTCCGCATGGCTTAGCAAGGGTGGCGCCAAGGCCCCGCTCGCCAACGAGAAGCCAAAGGGCGAAACCGTTTCCTACGATGAGCTTGTGAAACGCTGGTCTCAGAACTAGGACCGCTCTCCCTAACTCGGAGACTTCACTCCTCCGGGGCCGTATCCCTCGATCCGGCCCCGGATTTTTTCTAAATTCCAGACATTGCGGATTCGTCGGGACGGCCCGCGCGATCATCCGCCGACCTCTCGAGAGGCCATGACACTCACACTCAAAGGCGTAACCAAGCGTGTCGGAAACGTGGTGCATATCCACCCGACCGACCTAACGTTCGAGCCCGGCAGCTTCAACATCCTGCTCGGCTCCACGCTCGCAGGCAAAACCACACTGATGCAGCTGATGGCGGGACTAGAACGTCCGCTGGAAGGCGAGATCTGGTTCGACGGCCGGGACGTGACCGGCATGCCCGTGCAGCAGCGCAACGTCTCGATGGTCTATCAACAGTTCATCAATTATCCGAATTACACGGTCTATGAGAACATCGCCTCCCCGCTCCGGGTGGCGCGCGCGCCGGAAGACCTGATTCGCCAGCGGGTCGGAGACATGGCCGAGCTGCTGCGCCTGACCCCGATGCTGGACCGCCTGCCCGGTGCCCTCTCCGGCGGCCAGCAGCAGCGCACGGCGATTGCCCGCGCCCTGGTCAAGGATGCCGATCTGGTATTGCTCGACGAGCCACTGGCAAACCTCGACTTCAAACTCCGCGAGGAGCTACGGGACGAGCTGCCGCGCCTGTTCGCCGACCGCAATTGCATTGTCGTTTATGCAACGACGGAGCCTACCGAGGCCCTGCTGTTCGGCGGCAATACCGCGACGTTGTTCGAGGGGGCGGTCACCCAGTTCGGCCCGACCAGGGAAATCTACCGCAAGCCCAACAGCCTGCTCAGCGCCCAGGTCTTCTCCGACCCGCCGATCAACGTGCTGGCTTGCGAGAAACAGGGCGCTCATTTTGTCGATGCCGAGGGTGCCCGCTGGGCCGCCAATGGCCCCGCTTCTTCTCTTTTGGACGGTCCCTACACGCTCGGTATCCGGCCACATTTCGTGACGACTGCCGCGACCGGCGCGGACCCGGTGCCGGTTTCCGGCCGGGTCATGGTGACCGAACTCAGCGGCTCGGAAAGCATCATCCATTTCGCCAAGGGCGGCAAAACCTGGGTTTCCCAGTCTCACGGCATCCATGCGTTCGAAGTCGGCGCCGAAGCCCGCCTGCACGCCGATTTCGCACAGGCCATGTATTTTGCTCCAGACGGCGCGCTGGCCGCCGCCGCCTCGGCACGAGCTTAGGAGAGAGGCGATGGCGAAGATCACCCTCGACGACCTCCGGCACGCCTACGGGGAAAACCCGGAGCGGCCCGAAGACTACGCGCTGCAGCAACTCGACATCACTTTCGAGGATGGCGGCGCCTATGCCCTGCTCGGCCCGTCCGGCTGCGGCAAGACCACGCTGCTCAACATCATCTCCGGGTTGCTGACTCCGAGCCACGGCGAGGTGCTGTTCGACGACGAGGATGTCACCGGGCTCGCGCCGGATCAGCGCCATATCGCGCAGGTGTTCCAGTTCCCGGTCGTCTACGACACCATGAGCGTCTACGACAATCTGGCCTTCCCGCTGCGCAACCGCGGCGTTCCGGAAGCCGATGTCGACAAGAAGGTGCGAGAAATCGCGGCCATGATCGATCTTGAAGACACCCTGATGAACCGCGCCTCGGGCCTCACCGCCGACGGTAAGCAGAAGATATCCCTCGGCCGCGGGCTGGTCCGCTCGGACGTGAACGTGATCATGTTCGACGAGCCCCTGACAGTGATCGACCCGCATTTGAAATGGCAACTCCGCTCCAAGCTGAAAGAGCTGCATCAGCGGGTGAAGCGGACAATGATCTACGTCACCCATGACCAGACCGAGGCCCTGACATTCGCCGACAAGGTGGTGGTGATGAATGTTGGCGAGGTGGTGCAGATCGGCACGCCGGTCGAGCTGTTCGAGACGCCCGGCCACGAGTTCGTCGGCCATTTCATCGGCTCTCCCGGCATGAACATTCTCGATTGTGAGGTAAAGGGTGGACAGGCCTTTCTGCATGGCCAGCCAATCGCGACGAGCAATGCCGGAGCGCTAAAGGATGGGGCAGAAGGCCCGCTCCGTCTCGGCGTCCGGCCTGAATTTGTCAGCCTCTCCGAGACTGACGGTATCGCGGCCGATGTGGTCAAGGTCAGTGACAGCGGCCGCTATCAGATCGTGGAGACGCGGGTCGGCGATATGCCGGTGAAACTGCTGGTCAATGAGGGCATCGAGATCCCGACCGGGAAAACGGCGCTGTCCTTCCGTGCCGACCGGACACGGGTCTATCGCGACGGCTGGCTGGTGGCCGGAGGAGCGGAAGCATGAACAAGCTGCAGAACAACAAGGCCTGGCTCTTTGTCCTTCCGGTTTTCGCGTTGGTCGCCTTCAACGCGATCATCCCGCTGATGACGGTCGTCAATTACTCGGTGCAGGAAACCTTCGGGAACAACGAGTTCTTCTGGGCCGGGGTGATCTGGTTCCAGGACATCCTGCAATCCGAGCGCTTCCATGCCAGCCTCGGCAGGCAGGCGATCTTCACCGCCAGCATCCTCGCCATCGAAATGCCGCTCGGCGTTGCCATCGCGCTGACCATGCCGCGCAAGGGGCCGTGGGTTTCGGTCTGCCTGGTGCTGATGGCCTTGCCTCTGCTTATCCCCTGGAATGTGGTCGGTGCGATGTGGAACATCTTCGCCCTGCCGGATATCGGCTTCCTTGGCCACATGCTGAATGCCATCGGGTTCGACTTCAATTTCACCCGCCAGCCGGGAGATGCCTGGTTCACTCTGATCCTGATGGATGTCTGGCACTGGACCTCGCTGGTGGTTCTGCTGGCCTATGCCGGTCTCAGCTCCATCCCCGACGCCTATTATCAGGCCGCCAAGATCGACGGCGCCGGCAGCTGGGCGATCTTCCGCTATATCCAGTTGCCAAAACTGAGCCGGGTTCTGACCATCGCCTTCCTGCTCCGCTTCATGGACAGCTTCATGATCTATACCGAGCCCTTCGTGCTCACCGGCGGCGGGCCCGGCAACTCCACCACCCTGCTCTCCATCGATCTGGTGAAGATCGCCCTCGGCCAGTTCGATCTCGGCCCGGCGGCGGCGATGTCCCTGATCTACTTCCTGATCATCCTGCTCTTGAGCTGGGTCTTCTACACGGTGATGACGCGGAACGAGGAGCAGTGACATGAACGCGAAGAAAACCGCCGGCTGGCTGGTACCGAGCCTCTATATCCTGTTCCTGATGCTGCCGATCTACTGGCTGATCAATATGTCGTTCAAGACCACGAACGAGATCCTCGGCAGCTTCACGCTCTATCCGCAGGAATTCACCCTCGACAATTACATCACCATCTTCACCGACCCGACCTGGTACATGGGTTATGTGAATTCCATCGCCTACGTCACCCTGAACACCGCGATCTCGGTCGCCGTGGCGCTGCCGGCAGCCTACGCCTTCTCGCGCTACCGCTTCATCGGCGACAAGCACCTGTTCTTCTGGCTGCTGACCAACCGGATGGCCCCGCCGGCGGTCTTCGCCCTGCCCTTCTTCCAGCTCTATTCGGCAGTCGGCCTGTTCGACACCCACATTGCCGTGGCGCTGGCTCACACCCTGTTCAACATCCCGCTGGCGGTCTGGATTCTGGAAGGCTTCATGTCCGGCGTGCCGAGGGAGCTGGACGAGACGGCCTATGTGGATGGGCATTCGTTCTGGAGCTTCTTCGGAAAGATCTTCATTCCAACCATCGCCGCCGGGATCGGCGTCGCCTGCTTCTTCTGCTTCATGTTCTCCTGGGTCGAGCTGCTGCTGGCCAAGACCCTGACCGCGGTCGAGGCCAAACCGATCGCGGCGACTATGACGAAGACGGCGAGCTCGTCCGGCTATGAGCTCGGGCTATTGGCGGCGGCAGGCACACTGACCATCATCCCCGGCGCCTTCGTGATCTATTTCGTGCGCAACTACATCGCCAAGGGCTTCGCCCTCGGGCGGGTCTAAGAAGGAGACAGATCATGGGATTGAGCTGGATGGCCTGGACCTGGCCGACCGCCGCCTTCTTCATCTTCATCGCCTGCTGCCTCGGCACCATGACGATGCTGGAGCTACGCAATCCGGGCGGCGCCCCGCGCGACGGCGTGCTCGGCCTGACCACAACACGCGGCGACCGGCTGTTCATCTGGTTGCTTGGCAGCGCGTTTATCTTTCTCGCCTGGCTGGGGCTGGTGAGCACCCTGCTCTGGGCACCGCTGGCGATTGCAATTGTCTACGGGGTGCTGGTTTTCAGATACGTTTGAGCGTCGCGCCAAGCGCTGGACCTAGCCCCAAGTCGTCATCCCCATGCAAATTGGGACCCAGGGAAGCCGGATGGCGCTCTACGATGTCTGGGTTCCCGCGTGCGCGGGAATGACGAAGCAAGAAGAGCCCGCTCCACCACACACTGCCTTTCCCTTCCGATCCAGCGGATGGGCGGTCACAGGCCATTCGTCGCTAGGGCTGAAGCCTTTGCATTTGACACCGCATCGCGCGGCATCCTGTCCCGACCGCCAACAAACACGTCTCTGGTTCCGTTTTCGGCACGAAAGCAATGCCGAGTGCCCCCTTCCCTTTAAGCCGATTTATCGTCCATCGTCTGAACCGACCCTCTTGTCCGCACCAGTTCTCCGGAGACTTTTCTGATGGACCGTTTGCCCAAACTCACCCCAGGCAATCTCGCCCCTAAACAGGCGGAACTTTACGAGGCCATCACCGGGGGCGTGCGCTTCAAGTCCGGGCCGGGCATCGACATGATGGAGCAGAGCGGTGCATTGCGTGGCCCGTTCAATGCCTGGCTGCACACGCCGGAAACCGGCGAGGCTGCGCAGGCACTCGGTGTGAAGCTCCGGTTCGAGTCGTCTCTCTCGGGCGCCCTGCGGGAGACCGCTATTCTCACGGTCGCATGGCATTGGCGTTCCCAATACGAGTGGTGGGCGCATGAGCAGATCGCCTTGAAGGAAAGCATGAGCCCGGACGAGATCGCCGCCATCAAGCGTGGGGAAGCACCGGCCGGCAATCCCGACCTCGGGGCCGTTCAGAAGTTTGTCGCTGAACTGATGCGGACGGGCGATGTCTCGGATGAGACCTATGCCGACACCCTTGGACGGATCGGAAACCGGGGTATGGCGGATCTCGTCACCCTTGCCGGTTATTACGCGATGATTTCGGCCAACCTGAATGTTTTCCGCGTCTCGGTTCCTGACGGAGAAGAAGAACCGTTCAAGGACTGACAGGCAGGAAGGTCCGGATTCCGGGCACAAAAAAACCGCCTCG
>NZ_JACZFS010000007.1 GCF_014904795.1 Nisaea nitritireducens | reverse complement strand
CGAAACGATCCGGGCGCGGCTAACGCCACGCCCGGATCGAAGGAAGAATCAGCCGCCGTTAACGGCAGACTTCAGGGCCTGACCGGCCTTGAACTTCGCCTGCTTGGACGCGGCAATATTGATGGTTTCGCCGGTCCGCGGGTTACGGCCTGTGGTCGCGGCCCGCTCGGAAACGGAGAAGGTGCCGAAGCCGACAAGACGGACATCGCCACCGCTCTTCAGCGTATCGGTCACCGCATCGATCACACCATTGACCGCTGCTTCGGCCTGAGACTGGGTGAGGCCGGTTTTGGTAGCAACCGCTGCGCTGAGTTCGGATTTATTCATGAACTGATCTCCCGTTGATGATGGCCGAAGTCTCTGGGATTCTTGTTCCCGCTGCAAGCCCCGGAATTGCTCAAAAATATGAGTTTTCTCACGAGATTCGCCGCTAATTTTCGACACTTGGCCGACCCGAATTAAATATCCCCTGAAATCAAAGCCTTACAGAAACCCGCGTTAAATTTGATATCATAAACACATCCAATAAGAGTGACTGAAAAGTGGTAAAAAACGGCACAAGAGCGGCGCTTAGCGCCTCGTGAAGCGGTCGGAATGCTGCGACTCAGGCAGAATCAATCGCAAAGCCGATCGGCGTTAACCCTATTCAAGTTGAAAGTCATCGCTTTAGGACCGGAGGCGACGCGGGATCGGGACTATATCGAGGCCCCCATCGCTGGTATGGATCTGCCCAAGCTGAACGTCACCGATACCTGCCTCAAGATCGTCACTCAAAGGGATACAGTTGAAAATGAACGAAGAGCGCGCACGTGCGCGGTTCGAGACCGCGCTTGCAACCTACCGCCAGGAATTCGAGACCTTCTTTCTGGCGCGGTTGCTCGATCTCGGATTCGAATACGAAGAAGAGCTCTGCCGGGTTCGCTTTCCCGTCGAGGAATTCCTGTTCAATCCCCAGGGCAGCCTGCATGGCGGAGCCATCGCGACGGTCATGGATATCTCCATGGGCCACCTGCTGAAACATCTGACAGGCACCGGCGGCGCCACGCTCGAAATGAAAGTGCAGTATATGCGTCCGCTGACAGGCGGCACGGCTACCTGCGAAGGCCGGGTTTTGCGTCGCGGACGTTCGCTCTGCTTTCTTGAATCCCGGCTGTTCGATGAAGACAGCAAGCTCGCGGCCATGGCGACCTCGACCTGGAAACTCCCATCCCCGCGATAATCGAACTCACTAAACTTCCGAGGCCGGATAAATCTCGATGTCCGACATTTTGTGCTCTCCGGTCATCGGCCCGTTGACCCACTCACATTCGGTCATGCCCAACAATCCAGTAACCGGCCCGTCCGGCTCTTCGGCCAACGGCAGCAAAAGGCGCTCGCCCATCGGGATTCTGTCCGCCGGGAGATAAACAAGCCCTTTCATCGCGATGATTGACTTGGTCTCGACCAGATTCATCCAGCGCTCAGTCACACGCACATGGGCATCAGGTGAAAGGATATCTTCCAGCGTGCATCCCTTCAGATTCCGCCCGAACACGTCACTCACCTCCTGACCGGCCAGGCGATAACGAAAAACATCGGGTGGTTCGAAGTCGATGAGAAAAATTTTCGACAAGGCCCAAGGAATCTCAAGCGGATCGACGTCGCGACGTCCGGGCATCAAACGACCGTTTCGCTTGGAGCACCAGTACTCAAAGAGCCGGAGGAGCTGCCCTGACTCCAGGAAGTCGGACAACTCCCGCGATGGCGTAAACGAATTCGGATCGGGGTTACGCGTGTCTATCATCGGAACTTTTTGAAATCATCAAACTGACGCACACTCTCGTAAATTAGACGGCCCGATTAAACACCTTTATGCATCGGGCTCTTCTGACACCTGAAGAGGCAAGGACCGGCGAACAGGACGATACTAGTATCAGGGCAGTTTCGCCGCCTTGATCAGGATCATATCGGAGTTGCGGCGCCCCTCTGGGCCAGGGGTGTCCATCCATCTCGACACCGTCACCCCAAGCAGCCCGGTAAGCGGACCGTCAGGATCGTCGGCAAGCGGCAGCAACAGGCGCTCTCCGAACGCATATCGGTTCACCGTGTTGTAGACTTGGCCCTTCATGCAGACGACCGCACCATCCCGGATCACCGGCATCCAGCGGTTCGTCACGAAGTCCTTTCCGTCCGGGCTCAGGATATCGCCCAGGGTCTTCCCCTTGAGGTTGCCGTGCCCGAAATTCTCTGCGATCTCGGTCCCGGCCAAGCGGTAACGGAACACATCCGGCTCTTCAAAATCGACGAGATAAATGCAGGACAGCAGGGCCCCGATTTCACTGGGGTCGATGTCCTGGCGGGAGGGCGCAAGCCGACCGGCGCGTTTTCCGCTCCAGTAATTCAGCAATTCAAGAAGACGCGGATCCTCAATATACCCCGTCACGTCCTCCAGAGAAGACACCCACTTGTTCGTCACTCCGGCTTCCATACAGTCCATACCCTATAGCAGGCGTCTTCCCCGTCAGGGTCAGCCGCCTCGCCACCGTCCGATCAGAGCAAGCGGCGTGTATGCATTATCAGTCCGCCTTCAGCAAGAACGGAAGCAGTTGCTCGAGGACAGTCTCCGGCGCTTCTTCCGGCAGAAAGTGCCCGCAAGGGGCAGGGCCGCCCTCTACCGTACTACTGCTCCATTCCCGCCAGGTATCGAGCGGATCGGTCGGACCGCCAGGCCCGCCAAAGCCCCTGACGGCTCCAAACAGAAACAACAACGGACAGGAAAGCTTCCGCCCTACTTCCCGATCGGCCCTGTCATGTGACACATCAATGGTCGCACCGGCACGGTAATCCTCGCAGGTGCCTTCGATGACGGACGGGTCCCGCATTGCTTTCAGATAAGCCGCCATTGCTGCTGGCTCGAACGTAAAATCCGGAGCCGCCCATTTGCGCATCAGGTAGCCGTAGAAGAAGTAGGGGTCTGCGCCGATCATGGTCTCCGGTATCGGCGCAGGTTGCGCCAGATAGGACCAGTGAAAGCCGCCGACCGCGCCAGCGAGATCCATTTTCTCCCACATATCGAGGGTCGGAATAACATCGAGCGAGCAGAACCGCGTAACCCTCTCCGGGTGATCCATGCAGAGCCGGAAACCGACACGCGCCCCGCGGTCATGGCCGACGACGGCGAACCGCTCGTGCCCGAGCGCTCCCATCACCTCGACAAGGTCCCGCGCCATTTCCCGCTTGCTGTGCGCTGCATGTTCCGGCGACGGCGCGGGCTTGCCGCTCGCGCCATACCCGCGCAGATCCGGGACGATCACAGTGAACTGTTCCGCCAGCGCCGGAGCCATCCTGTGCCAGCAATCACCGGTCTGCGGAAACCCGTGGATCAACAGCACCGGATCGCCGGCACCAGCTGAACGCACGAAAATCTCAGTCCCGCCAGTCGCAACCGTCTCCGTCCTGAACCCGTCAAGCATCGCTCACTCCCGTTTCCAATTGCCCCGTTTTTGCAGGAAGACCTTCGAGGAACACGGCAATTTCCGTTTGGACTATTTCAGGAGCTTCCAGATGCGGTGAATGACGACATTCCGGAATCATCCGAATTGTAACCGGGCCCGGCGCGCGCTGCGCGACCACATCGACTTGCGCCCTGGTGCCGTATTGATCGCCCTCCCCCTGGAGGCAGAGTACCGGGACCGTCACCTGATCGAGGTAGTCCCGGATATTCCATTCCTTGAAGCCCGGATCGAGCCAGGCACCGTTCCAGCCCCGAAAGGCGGCATCCACATGCATATGATATTTGCCGAGGCGGGCGCGCAGGTCCCCATCCGCATAGGCTGTCCGCGCTTCCGCGATGGCGGCGAGGCCCATTGCTTCGGTGAAGAAATGCGGGGCCATGAGAACCACAGCGCGGACCCTCGGATCGCGCTGCGCGCCGGCATGAATGGCCGCAATCGACGCGCCGTCGCTATGACCGATCAGCATGCCGTCCTCGAAACCGATGGTATCCAGAACCTCCGGCAGCACCGACACCGCCTCGCGGGTCATGTAATCAAGCGGACGCGGCAAGGGACAGGCATCGGAACGCCCGTACCCAGCACGGGAATAGGCAAACACACCGCATCCCGTTTCTGCAAAGAGCCGCCGGGGAAAATCGCGCCAGAGATCGACACAGCCAAGGCCTTCATGAAGCAGCACCATTGTTGGCGCCTCTCCCGGCGGAGGGCCGACCGAATAGGCCTCCAGCATTGCGCCGCCGATCCGCATGCTGCCAGTAGCGCCTGCTTCGTCCCAGCAATATCCCTGGCCTGCCATTACATCCTCATCTGGATCTGCATCGCTTCCCCCGGGCAATCCCGCACCCGGGCAAGGGGAGCACGCGACGAAATCTCGTTCAACCGCCTGGGAGGCATCATTGATTAAGTCCAAATGCACGAACGCAGTACTGCGCTTTTGGACATTGCCTTGAAGCCGCGGATCACGGACAACGTACACATCAATGCATACGTTATTTTTCATTTGTGAGATCTTTACGAGATGAGCAGCAACCGCGTCTATCGCATCGCCTTGTTCGACGGAGACGGTATCGGGCCTGAGATCATGGCCCCGACGCGGACCATGCTGGATATGGTCTCAAAACGGATTGGCCGCAAGCTGGAATTCGAATCCCTTCCGGCCGGCGCACAGCATTACGCGAAAACAGGCGAGTCCCTGCCCGCCTCTTCGATCGACGCCGCTCGGAATGCGGATGCCATTTTGCTTTCTGCCATGGGCCTGCCGAACATCCGCAAAAAGGACGGAACCGAGATCACTCCGCAAATCGATCTCCGTTTTGCTCTCGGTCTCTATGCCGGCGTTCGCCCGGTGAAGCTCTATAAAGGCCAGCCGACACCGCTCGCCGATCCGCGCGCCTTCGAGACTGATTTCGTGCTGATCCGGGAATCGACCGAAGGACTGTTCGCCCATATGCATGAGGGCAAGGTTGTCGATAACAGCTACGCGACCGAAACCCTGAAAATCACCCGTGCGACCAGCGAGAAGTTGTTCGACTTCGCCTTTCGGCTTGCGGGGCAGCGCGCAGCAAAGCGCGGTACTCCGGGACGCGTGACGTGTGTCGATAAAGCGAACGTCTTCCGGTCCTTCTGGTTCTTCCGCTCGATCTTCGAGGAGCGGGCGAAAGCCTTCCCGGACATTGCCGCCGACAGCGCTTATGTCGATGCCTTTGCCATGTGGATGGTACAGAAGCCCTGGGAATTCGATGTGGTCGTCACCGAGAACATGTTCGGCGACATCCTGTCCGATCTCGGCGCCGGCATTATGGGCTCGCTCGGACTCGCCCCCTCCGCCGATATTGGGGACGAGCACGCGGTGTTCCAGCCTTGCCACGGAAGCGCTCCGGACATCGCCGGCAAAGGCCTGGCGAACCCGCTCGCCATGTTCCTCTCCGCCGCCATGATGCTGGAATGGCTCTCCGGGGAGCATGAGGACAGCGCGCTCGCGGAGGGTGCACAGATGATCGAGGCAGCGGTCTCCGACATACTCAACGGCGGCTCACCCCTGACCCGCGACCTCGGCGGCATGGCGGGCACCGAGCAAATGTCAGACGCAGTAATGAGCCGGGTGACAGCATGAGCCTCAAGGTCGCGACCGATGACAAACATCCCAGCGCCGGGGCGAAGGCATATGACGCGATCAAGGCGATGATCCTTGACGGTCGGCTGAAGCCTTCTGCGTCGTATCTCGAAGCGGAACTCGCCGAATGGATTGGCGTGAGCCGAACACCGGTGCGCGAGGCAGGTCTCCGCCTGGAGCGGGAAGGCCTTGTGAAGGTTCGCCCCCGGCGCGGGGTCCTCATTTTACCGGTCTCCGCAGAGGACATGACCGAAATCTACCAGTTGCTGACCGCACTCGAACCGCTGGCCGCGGAACTCGCGGCCGAACGTGGCCTCAGTGCGGAACAGGCAACGGCCATGGATAATGCAACGACCCGCATGGAACGGGCTCTGGCCGAAGACAATCTTGTCGCCTGGGCGGAGGGTGACGATGATTTCCATGCACTTCTCGTCGAAGCGTCCGGAAACAAACGTCTGATCGAAGCGACCGCGCGGTACAGGACCCAGGTCCACCGGGCCCGCATGGCGACCCTCAGCCTGCGTCCCCGGCCAGAGCAATCGACGGTCGATCACCGGGTGCTGCTCGACTGCCTGCTAAAGGGAGATGCGAAGGGCGCGAGAGATGTTCACGTTGCCCATCGGCAGGCCGCCGGACAGATGCTCACAGAACTGCTTGCGCAGCACCGTCTCAACAATCTTTAGACCACCCCGAACAGCCAGCGTCCGGGTCAGATGGCAACCTTGGGGAATCTGAGTTCGATGGTGGTGCCTTCGCCGGGCTTTGACCGGCACACGACACGGCCTCCGAGCCGTTGCGTGACCAGGTTATAGAGAATGTGCATTCCCAGACCGGTTCCCCCTCGGCCCTGCCGCGTGGTGAAGAACGGCTCAAAGATCCTGCGGGCCGTCTCTTCCTCCATTCCCTTTCCGAAATCCCTGAACGTCATCAGAATTTCGCCGGAACTTTCCTGATTGCAGAAGATTTCGGTTTTGCCGCCGACGCCGTCTTCATATGCATGTATTGCAGCATTCATCGCTAGGTTGGTCACAATCTGACCGACCGCACCGGGATACCCACTCAGGACGAGCTCGCGGTCTCCCTTGAGTTCATTTTCAATATGCCTCCGGTCAAGTTCCGGCCCCAGACTGACGAGCACTTCTTCGATGTAGTCGACAAGAGCGAAGTCGCGCCGTTCACCACTGGTCTGGTCGACGGCAACCTTTTTGAAGCTTGAAATCAATTCTCCCGCCCGCTTGGCGTTCCGCACCACCAGATCCGCCGCACTGTCGATCGTTTCAAGCCTCGAGATGAATTTCCCGCGTGTAAGCTGCCCACTTTCGACCGCCGCTTTAAGCTCGTCGATCTTTCCTGTCATTGCCGAGGCCGAGGTCAGGCAAATTCCAATCGGGGTATTGATCTCGTGCGCGACACCGGCAACGAGGCCTCCGAGCGACGCCATCTTCTCCGCTTCTACAAGTTCCTCCTGCGTTTGCCGCAAGACATCGACGGTTTCCCGAAGCTCATTCTCGATCTGCTTCTGCTCGCTGATGTCATAATGCCACGTAATGACAGCAGGCTCGCCGTCGAACTCGATCCGCTTGGCGTCGATCACAGCCCACCATTTCGAACCATCGATCCGGCGACGCATCTCCGAGCGGCGTCCCATCAAATCACCGTCCCGAAGCTGCACTGCGACCGTTTCCGCAACAGCGTGACTTTCGAATGTGTCCCGGAAATCCACCGCATTGATCTGTTCGATCGTCTCCGCACCGAACATCCTGAGGAAGACGCTGTTCACATAGCGGCGCTCGAAGGTATCCACGTCGAAGATCGATATTCCGGCCTCGCTACTGTCAAGAATTTCCCGGAAGCGCCGCGCTCCGGCCTCGAGTTCCTCTTGGGCCCGCTTTTGCTCCGTAATGTCGTAGTGCCAGACGATCGTCGCCATCTCACCGTCGAATTCGATCGGCTTGGTCTCGATCTGGGCCCACCATTTCGAGCCGTCGACCCGCCGCCTTTCCATTGCAAATCGCTGCTGGCCTGCACCAGACTGAAGATGCTCGACGACCCAGTCCGCATCCGCCGAATTCGCAAAGGTTGCCCGAAGATTCATCCCGTTGAGTTCTTCATGAGAGGCAAGTCCAAAACGGCGCAAAAATCCCTGGTTCGCATAAACCCGCTCAAGGGTGCCGCGACGAAACACGGAGACCCCGGCCTCGCTTGTCTCGAGCATATCGCGGAGCTGGTTTGCGTGCTGCGCCGTCCTGTTTTCGGCGTCAATACGGTCTGAAATGTCAGTGATCCAGGCGATGGTGGCAGGCTGACCTTCGAACTCAATCTCCGACGCCGTACCCATGCCCCAGAAGTGGCCGCCGTCAAGGCGGACACGCTCATAGACCGCGTCCCTTTTGTATTGGCCCTGATTGTGACGGTCGCGCATTTCGGTGGCTTCATTCGGGTCGGCAAACGTGTTGATAAACCCGAAAGCGTTTAGTTCCCCGACATCCTTTGCCCCGAACATCTCCAGCATGCGATTGCTCGCATAAAGATATTCGCGTTCTTCCGATCCGCGGAGAAACACGCAAACCGCCGTGGTGCAGGTTTCAAGAATGGCCCGAAGCTGGAGCGCGCTATGAGCAAGTTGTTCTTCCCGCATTTTCACGCCCGCACACCGCGAACAAACGTCAGCATCGCGACTCCCATCGCGAAAAACGCAAGTCCATAAAACAAATACTGGTAAACCTGACCCAAGCGCGCTGCTCCCGCAGTTCATTTGGACGCTATTTCGCGAAGCTTAAAATTGAATGAATCAATCGATGTCCTGGCTCGGTGGACTCTATAATTTCGGCTAATTCTCCGCGCGATTTTTCTGGTTCGACCTGAAACACGCGGTGACCCAAAGCAGGACTAAAGAAAAGGCTCAGCTATCCGACCGCCAGACCGGCAGCAGCTCGTAGACTGTACCTTCAACCAGTTTGCTCCGGTCCAGGGCCGAGAGACGGTTCACGCCGATGATCTGCCGGATCTCCTTGATGTAGTGCGCGCCACGCTCGGAATAGCGCGACAGGGCCGAGACGAGCGATTTTCCGGAGATCGGTTTGCCAGCCGCGCGCGCAGCAGCACGGTGTTTGCGGAATTCCCGATACGCCCGGTTCGTGTTCAGGTTTCGCAGATAACTGCGGACGGAATGGAGTGGCGTGCGAAACGCAGCGACCTTGTAGTCGCCTTTCTCCGCCCTTTGTTCTTCGGGCACCATACCCTTGCGGCCAAAGGTCCATTGCCCGAACAGGGCATTGCCCTCAACCGCAAAGCGCGACGTGCCCCAGGCGCTCTCCGTCGCCGCCTGGGCGAGCGCCAGCGACGGCGGCACGATATCGATGCGGCGCTCGAGCGTTGCCAGGAGTTTGGTTACCGAAATCACGTCACCGTCTACTGACATCCGATACTTCTTGGCCAAAGAGCGCAACTCATCCAGATCATCCGCGTGCGGGACACGCGACTCCGCAAGCCTGAGCTTCAATCGCATCAATGCTTCGCGGTCGGATACAACCTCCTCGTTCGCGATCAGGACCAACGGCAGGACCATGCGGAAAAATATCCGCTTTTTCTCGGCAACGGTCACCTCGTTGACAGTCACCTCGCCAAACCGCTCCGGAACCTGCAGCAGAACCAGACGGGGGACGCTCGTCTGCCCCGCTTTCCAGGTTTCCGCAGTGTAATTGAGCTCCTCGGTCAGCGGCGCCAGATCTTCAAAGGCAACAAACTCAACCCGCTCAACCGGGCGGCCGTCATAAGTGACACCCCAATCATCGATCGGTTCGATCATTGGTGCGGTTTGATTGAATGCAGCGCAGGCCACCAACACCAGAAACGCGGCGAACAGCGCCAACCCGAAACGCCCCATTACCTTACCCTCATCGGATATGCATCCATCCCAATACACAGCAAACCGGCGTTCTCTATCGATGACGCGGTACCATGGCAATGAATTACACAAAAATAGTACAGGCCGCGCCAAAACTAAGGCCCGGCCGGTATTACCGACTTCATGGCAACTCCGCCAGAGAACCGATAGCATAGCGCCGTTACAGAACCCGGGCGAGGACGGACATGAGCAACGAGCTGAGCCGGAACGGGGTGGCGGCGAAATCCAGCGCTAAACTCATATTCGCGCTGTTCATCACCGGCGGGATCGCGGTCTGGGGCATCGCCGATACAAAAGGCCTCGCTGATCTGGCCCAGAGTGTGGTCGGGTTCTATTTCACCAGCCGCGGCTGGTTCGTCATGCTTACGGTCAGTGTACTGCTGATAACGGCAATCGGCCTCGCCCTCTCGCCATATGGCCGGATCGTTCTCGGCAAGGACGGCGACAAACCCGAATTTTCCACCCCCGAATGGCTCTCCATGCTTTTTGCCGCCGGTATGGGAGTCGGATTGCTCTACTGGGGCTCGGCAGAGCCAATCACGCATTATTTGATCGCGCGCGATTACATGGGCGAAGGAGACGCGGCGACAGCGGCGCTGTTCGCGACCAACTTTCACTGGGGTCTCCATGCGTGGGCGATCTACGCGATCATGGGAATGATCATCGCCTATTTCAGCTTCCGACGTGACTGTCCAACCCTGCTCAGCACACCGATCGAATTGGTCTTTGGCAAGCGTCTCTGGACACGAAGCATTGGCTGGCTCAGCGACGTGATGGCCATCATTGCCATAGCCATCGGGCTGGGCGGCTCGATGGCTATGGGTGTCTTCCAGGTCCAGGGCGGCATCGAAAGCATCCTTGGAATCGCGCCGGCAGGACTGAGTCTCACGCTCACCGTTTTTGCTGTCCTCTGCGCTGCCTATGTTCTGCCACTGCTACTGCCTCTCGATCGGGGCATGTCCCTGATGTCTGAGGCCGCGATGGTCATCGCCGGTGCGCTGATGATCTTCGTTCTCCTCGCCGGTCCCACCCATTACATCATGAGTGCTATCGTCGAGCAGATCGGGACCTATATCAGCGATGTCCTCGCGCGAGGCTTCGTCACCTATACATTCTTCGACAAGAGAGTCGGCCATTGGTTCCAGGACTGGACCCTGACCTACATGGTCTGGTGGCTCGCCTGGGCGCCGTTCGTCGGCGTCTTCATCGCGCGCATCTCACGCGGCCGGACGATCCGGGAATTCGTGGTCGGCGTGATACTGGTCCCGACAGTCTTTTCGATGGCGTGGTTCGGAACTTTCGGTGCCGCCGGCTTCTACGATATTCTGCGCCGCCCCACCGGTATCCTCGCCGTGACCGAGAAAGACCCGGCCTACACAAGCTTTTTCCTTCTGCAAAGCCTTCCGCTCACGACCGTTACAAGCATCGCCACCATCGTTGCCGCTTTTCTCTTTATCGTGACCAGCGTGGTTAGCGCCGCCTTCGTCCTGGGCATGTTCTCGACCGGCGGAAACCTGAATCCTGATCGCAAGGTGAAGCTGGCCTGGGGTATCGTGCTCGGCGCGCTTGGATTGGTGATGATCCTTTCCGGCAGCATCGACGCCGTGAAATCGATCATCGCGCTCGGCGCCTTGCCTTTCGTCTTTATCGTCCTGCTCTTGTTGGTCTGCTTCCTGAAGGCGTTGAAAACGGAGCACCCGAAATGAACGAATTCCATATCCCCGACATGCTCGGCAACGTGGCGACATTCGTTTTCATCGGGGCCCTCTTCTACCTCTATTTCCGGAAAGAGAAGGACTGATCCGGCTCACCGGCTCAGGCCGCGCTCGATTTCCTGGCCAGACCGCCTTTTTCCCGGATGAAAGCCGCGATCTCGGCAATGCCCTCGCCGTTCTTCAGCTGGGTGAAGACGAACGGCCTGTCTCCGCGCTGGCGCTTGGTGTCCTCCGCCATCACACCGAGATCGGCGCCGACCAGTGGCGCGAGGTCGGTCTTGTTGATGACCAGCATGTCCGAGCGGGTAATGCCCGGACCGCCCTTGCGCGGGATCTTCTCACCGGCGGCAACGTCGATCACATAGATCGTCAGGTCCGCCAGTTCCGGGCTGAAGGTCGCCGCCAAGTTGTCCCCGCCGGACTCGATCAACGCCAGCTCCGCATCGGGATAGGATGCGACCATCGTATCGATGGCGGCAAGATTGATAGATGCGTCCTCGCGGATGGCCGTATGCGGGCAGCCGCCGGTCTCCACCCCCATGATCCGTTCCGCTGCAATCGCGCCGGTGCGGGTCAGGATCTTCTGGTCTTCCTTGGTGTAGATATCGTTGGTGATCACGAACATGTCCGTGTCCGCGCTCATCTCCCGGCACAGCATCTCGCAGAGTGCCGTTTTACCTGAGCCGACCGGCCCGCCGATGCCGACCCGAAGAGGTCCCGTTGCCATGTCTTTCTCCCTCACGATCTGAACAGCCGGCCATCCATGGCCTCATGCTGCATCGAACTCCATTCCGCCATCAGCGCCGCCGTGCCGATTTCGTCGGTGCCGCATCCTTCGGAAGCGCTCCAGACTTCATCGACACAGACTTCCAGTGCCGCGATCACCCGCTGACCGTCGGTCTGACCGAGTGGCACGGCCCTGACAGCAGCTGAAACAATATTATGAACGAAGGCCTGCAAATAAAGTGGTCCGGCGAGCTCCAGCGCAATACCTGCAGAAGCGGTGATGGCACCATAGACCACCGGCAGCGGCGGTGCGGGCGGCAGGGCAACCTGCTCGATCTCGCCCCAGGCAGCCGAGACTGTCTTCACGAAGGCAGTGCCCTGAGACGTCGCCTCCAGCCGCAATTCGGCAGTCGGGATCAAGGCTGTCGCGAATTCCGTAAGCGTGCCAAGAGCTTCCCTGTCGCCAGCCGAGGCATGCCGCCATGCCTCGGACAGCAAGATCGCATCGCTGCTCCCGGAGCCGAACCTCAACAGACCTTCGATCCAGTCACGCAGCGTTTCCGCATCCGTGACAAGCCCAGCCTCTATCGCCGCCTCGACCCCGTGACTATAGCTGTAGGCCCCGACAGGAAAGGCCGGGGAAAGCCAGGATTGCAGACGCAGCGCCGCCCGGGTTGCCGAAACGTCAGTCATGGTGGTGGTGATGGTGAGAATGCCCCGCATCGTGACTATGTTCATCGTGACTGTGCTCATGGCCGTGACCATGATCGTAGGCCCCGCCTTCCGGCTGGAATGGCCGCTCCGCCTCCGTCACCGTGGCGCCGAGGCCGCGCAACATGTCCGCGATCACATGGTCCGGCCGCAGCAGGATCGCATCTTCCAGAATCTGGGCAGGCAGGTGCCGGTTACCGATATGCCAGGCAAGCCGCAGCAAATGATGCCGGTCGGTCGCCCGCACTTCCATCACCGCCTCCGGCGCCGCCACGACACGTATCCAGCCGCCTCCTTCCAGCGACAGACCGTCACCGTCGGAGAGTGCAACAGCCCGGGGCAGGTCGAGCAACAGTGTCGCCCCGCCATCCGTGTCCAGTCGGATACGCCTCCGGTGACGGTCGTCAAAGGCGAGTGTCACCCGGTCGATTTCGCCGCCTACGTCCCAGTGTCCGGACGATGCATGCGCAACCGCCCGGCCGAGATCTTTCTCCACAGAAGCCGCGTTTGCCATCAGGACCTCAATACATGAAGTAGCGTTGAGCCATTGGCAGCTCCGTCGCCGGCTCACAGGTCAGCAGCTCGCCATCGGCCCGGACTTCGTAGGTTTCCGGATCGACCGAAATATCCGGCAGCACATCGTTCAGGATCATCGACTTTTTCGAGATCCCCGACCGGGTATTGCGCACCGGCAGGGTCTCTTTCTGCAGTCCGAAATGGCTTCCGATGTTAGCTTCGAAGGCGGCTTCGCTGACGAACGTGACCGCACTCTTCGTCAGGGAGCGTCCGAAGCTGCCGAACATCGGCCGGTAATGCTGCGGCTGCGGCGTCGGAATAGAAGCATTCGGATCGCCCATGATCGCGGTAGCGATGGTGCCGCATTTCAGCACCATGTCCGGTTTCACACCGAAAAAGGCGGGAGACCAGATCACCAGATCGGCCAGCTTGCCGACTTCGATGGAGCCGACATGGGTATCGATACCCTGCGCGATGGCCGGATTAATGGTGTATTTCGCGATATAGCGCCGGGCTCGGAAATTGTCGTTGTTGCCCTTCTCTTCCGGCAGCGCGCCGAATTGCTTCTTCATCTTGTCGGCGGTCTGCCAGGTCCGGATCAGCACCTCACCGACCCGGCCCATGGCCTGACTGTCGGAAGAGATGATCGAGAAAGCGCCCCGGTCATGCAAAATATCCTCGGCGGCGATGGTTTCCCGCCGGATCCGGCTTTCCGCGAAGGCGACGTCTTCCGGAATGCTTTTCGACAGGTGATGGCAGACCATAAGCATGTCGAGATGCTCGTCGATGGTGTTCACCGTGAAAGGCCGGGTCGGGTTGGTCGAGGACGGGATCACGTTGGAGAGACCGCAGACCTTGATGATGTCCGGCGCATGGCCGCCGCCCGCACCCTCTGTGTGGAAAGCGTGGATGGTGCGGCCCTTGAAGGCGTCCACCGTGTTCTCGACAAAGCCTGACTCGTTCAGCGTGTCCGTGTGGATCAGCACCTGGACATCCATCTCGTCCGCGACCGAAAGGCAATTGTCGATGGCCGCCGGTGTGGTGCCCCAGTCTTCATGCAGTTTCAAACCGCAGACCCCGGCAAGCACCTGCTCGCGCAGGCCTTCCGGCTGGCTGGAATTGCCCTTGCCAAAGAAACCAAGATTCATCGGGAAGGATTCAGCGGCCTGCAGCATGCGTTCGATGTGCCACGGGCCCGGTGTGCAGGTGGTGGCGTTCGTGCCCGTTGCCGGGCCCGTCCCGCCGCCCATCATGGTGGTGACGCCGGAATTCAGCGCTTCGTCGATCTGCTGCGGGCAAATGAAATGGATGTGTGGGTCGATCCCGCCGGCGGTGATGATCTTGCCCTCGCCCGCGATAGCTTCTGTGCCCGGGCCGACGATGATGTTCACGCCGCTCTGCACATCCGGGTTGCCGGCCTTGCCGATGGCGAAGATACGGCCATCCTTGATGCCGATATCGGCTTTCACCACGCCCCAGTGATCAAGGATCAATGCGTTGGTGATCACCGTGTCGACGGCACCGTCGGCGCGCGTGGTCTGGGACTGCCCCATGCCGTCGCGGATGACCTTGCCGCCGCCGAATTTCACTTCCTCGCCGTAGAAGGTCCGATCCTCCTCGACTTCGATGAAGAGGTCGGTATCGGCGAGCCGGACCTTGTCGCCGACGGTCGGCCCGAACATGCCCGCATAGTCCTGTCTTGAGATTCTGTAAGGCATGTCAGGCTCCTCCCCCACCGAGCGGCCCCATCACCGCCTGATTGAAACCGTAGACTTTCCGGTCCCCCTTGAAGGGCACGAGATCGACCGTCCTCGTCTGGCCCGGCTCGAACCGGACCGCAGTGCCGGACGGGATATCCAGCCGCATGCCGCGCGCCGCTTCCCGGTCGAAGGAAAGGCCCGGATTGGTTTCCGCGAAATGATAGTGCGAGCCGACCTGCACCGGCCTATCGCCCGTGTTCGCAACCTCGATGGTGATGGCCTCGGCGCCCTCGTTCAGAACGATCTCCCCGTCGGCCGCAATGATTTCTCCCGGGATCATGGCGCCCTCCTAGCGGATCGGATCGTGGACGGTGACCAGCTTGGTCCCGTCCGGAAAGGTGGCTTCTACCTGGACTTCGTGGATCATCTCGGCAATCCCCTCCATCACGTCGGAGCGTTTGACGACACTGGCACCCGCCGCCATCAGGTCAGCAACGGAACGGCCATCGCGCGCACCCTCGACCACATAGTCGGTGATCAACGCGATCGATTCCGGGTAGTTCAGCTTCACGCCCCGCTCCAGCCGGCCGCGCGCGACCATGGCCGCGACCGAAACCATCAGCTTGTCTTTTTCCCTCGGTGTCAGATTCACCCCGGCCTCCCCTCAGACATCCACATCAAATTTGCCACATCAAATTCGCCAGATCACCGGCATCCGGGCCGGCAGTCCGAGCCAGCGCACCCGCGCCGCGCTCCAGAAAGCGCCGACCGCGTTGCGCAGCCGCATGGCATCCGGCCCAAGCCAGCGCATCACCAGAAGATTGTTATCGATCGCGGTCACCCCGCAACGGATATCTCCCGCCGCACCGGTCTGAACTTCACGGGCCCAGTCGAGATCGTCGGCCGCATCCGGCCGGGCAAACAGCGCCGTGGCGAAACTGCTCACATCACGAAGGCCGGACGCAACGGCGGCGGCACCGGCCGGGTCCGCCAGCTCGAACCGGTCGGCCCAGACCAGCCGCCCGTCCCGTTTCAGATCCCAATGCTCACGGTAGCGCCCGGAGGAAAAGGTCTCCCCCATGGCGCTCCGGCCAAGAACCGAAATGGCACCGGCGAAGAGTGTGCTGTCAGCGGCAAGGTCGAACCGGACGCGCTGACGGAACAGCGCGCGGTCAAACAGGATGGTGCCCTGCGGCAGCCACTCGAGCACGCCCCCTTCGGCAACCCGCATGGTCAGATGGTTTCCCGCCTCGGCGCCGGAAGACTTGTAGATCTTCTCAGCCGCCTGTGCGGTCAGGGTCAGGCTGGCGCCTGAGCCAACGCTGATATCCGTCTCGTAAAGGTCACCGCTGACGATCCCACCGGAGAGGTTCGCCAGAACGGCGGTCAACAGCTCGCCGACACCCGGTCGCGGCATCAATATGCGCAAGGGCTGGGCGAAATAGAGGTCCGACATGACGGAGCGCCCGTCCCGGCTTTCAACGGAAAGGCGTGCCGCTCCGGTCGCACGGTTCAGCTGCACGGTTTCATCGGTATGAGCGAGCGCTAAACTCAATACAGCTCCCCTTTTTTGCGAGAACAATCGCAATCGCCGTGCCAAAGGCTACTCTGTTCTCTCGGAGAATTTTAGATGTTTGTTTTCAAATAGTTAGAAAACCCAATCGCACGGGTCTCGTTAGCAGGTTACAGATAACCGCTCACACCACGGGCAACACGCTCAATCCTGCTCAATTGTTGGGCAAAGAGCCCTACTCCGCCGCCCACAGCTTCATCTCCGCCGTGAGTTTCGGACGGTAATCCGCCATCTCCTCGGCAACCGCCTTATGTCTATAAAGGCCGTCACAATAATCGAGCACCGGCGCCGGAATATCGACCGGAAGACCAAGCAGCGGTATCAGCAGATCAAGCCAGCAGAGTGTCACCGGGAAACCGCAATCGCCCAGAGTAAGCATCGTGGATGGTGGCGCCTTCTCGAGCAACCGGCCGAGGCCATCCAACCGATCCGTCAGCACGTCCGCATGATGCTCTGCCTCGAAACCACCCCGCTTGCGTTCAGGCATATACGGAAACAACGCCCTAACTGCAGGCTCAAGCCGGGTATCATGGTAGCGGGAGCGCTCCCGAACGAGTGCCCGGCCCGCCGGGGTATCCGGCAGCATCGGGGGCTCGGGGTGTATTTCGTTGAGGTATTCAGCGCAGGCCTCTGAGTCAGCCAACAACAAGTTCCCGTCCCGCAGCGCAGGCAGATTTCCAGCGGGAACGATCTGCCTGTATTCCATCGATCCGTATCCGCCCGGCGGCGGAATTTCTTCCCAGACCAGATCCTTGTGCCGCAACAGAATACGAAGTTTCGCGGAATAGAGACTGACCCGAATGGTGTAAATCTGGAGCATGGCCGCCCCCCAACTGAAATCGGGCCGTCAGATACAGTTCGCTGCAGCCCGCTGTCTCCGACCTGATCGCATCATACTGCCAGAGCCGATAATGAGAACGTCACTTTACTTTATTGTGCAGCGCAGCATAATTGTGCAATCGCAATAAACCAAGGCCGCCCAGATGTTCTCGCTCGAAGGCACAACCGCACTGATCGTCGGCATTGCAAACGATCAGTCCATCGCCTGGGGGTGCGCAAAGGCACTGAAAGACCGCGGTGCGAAACTCGCCATCACATACCTGAACGACAAGGCGGAGCCCCATGTGCGGCCGCTGGCGGAACAACTCGGCGCCGATATCGTCATGCCGCTGGATGTCCGCAACGAAGATCAGACCGAGGCGCTGTTCGGAGAGATAGAGGCGCAGTGGGGCCGCCTCGATACGCTGCTTCACTCCATTGCCTTTTGCCCGAAGGACGATCTGCATGGCCGGGTGATCGATTGCTCGGCCGAGGGCTTCGCAGCGGCGATGGATATTTCGGTGCATTCCTTCCTGCGCCTGATCCGGCGTTCCGAGCCGTTGATGCACGAAGGCGGAACCTGCATGACCGTCTCGTTCTACGGTGCGGAGCGCGTGGTCGATCACTACAACATCATGGGCCCCGTCAAGGCGGCCCTCGAATCCGTGACCCGGTATGCAGCGGCCGAACTTGGCCCGAAGGGCATATCCGTGCACGCATTGTCTCCCGGGCCTCTCAAGACCCGGGCCGCCTCCGGGATCGACTATTTCGACGACCTGATGAACGAGGCAGCGGCCCGCGCGCCGATCCACAAACTTGCGACCATCGAGGATGTCGGCGCATTCGCAACCTTCCTCGCCAGTCGTGAAGCCGCGAATGTCACCGGCGGCATCCATTATATTGATGGTGGCTACAGCGTCGTAGCATGAGGTGACAATTCAGGCTGCTAGCTTTAACGTTCGAGAACGTTACTCTTCGTCTCGACGGTCCGGCCTGGATCGAGTTTTGCCATCACCCCGTCTCTATCAATCTTGAGTTTTCAATCCATTACGTAGAGACTTCCAGATACTCAGCTGATCTCTGACCTTCAGCGAAGAAGGAGCGCGGTCTGTTCCGAAGTTTGAATAAAAGCATGAAGCAACGACCTTCCCCCGTTTCCGGCAAAAACCTGTCATCGCGATTTCGGCCATTCGTCCCTGCCTCATGCAAGGTTAGGCCATGAGCACGAGCCCGACACGTTCCTCAACGGTGAAAAGCGTCAGTGGTCATCAGGCACGGCTGGTTATCATCGTTGCCACACTCCTTGGCCTGACCATTGGCATCGGCGAGTCTGTCCTTGAGTATTTCGGACTACGGTCGGACTTGTTCGAAACCACGGAAAAGGCGGCACAGGCGTTTGAACAGACCGCCTCTGTTGCCGTCGTTAGCCGCGACCCTGAGCTGGCCGCGCAAATTGCCACCGGCCTGCTCCATTTCGAAGCAATCATTTCCGTCGAACTGACGGACCAAACCGGCGCCATTATAATCAGCGAACAGCGCACTTTTCCGCCCTCGGAAGACCACTGGTATCCGGAGCTTTTTCCGCCCGTCACACATGCGCTAGCGCTTGAACTCAGCGACCCGGCGACACCAGGCATCACAGTGGGATCTCTTCGGATTACAGCCTCCTCCTGGCGGATATCCGAGGAGTGGCCGAACCGTCTGGCCGTGGCTCTTCTTGCCATGGCGGCAGGCATCGCAGCGCTCGCCGCTATCCTGTTCTACATCTCCGAGAGGTTTGTAACCCGGCCTCTGCTTCAGCTCGCCGCCGCCTATCGCCATCTGAATGCGGACGACCCGAAGCAAAGCCCACTGCCCGAGCCCGACGATTTCGATTTCCTGGAATACAGGGAAATCGCAGCCAGCGGGGCCCGCCTGATGCGCGACATCACCCGTAATTCAGAAGTCAGAGACCTCACAGCCAGCGAGCTGTTCCGCAGTCAGAAGCGTTTTCAGGATTTCGCCGAAATTTCTTCGGACTGGTTCTGGGAAACTGATCGTGACGGCGGTATCAGCTACATCTCCGCCAGCTTCACCAAGACCCTCAACAAGCGGAGCGAAGAGATCTACGGCCGCACATTGGCGGAAACCTCCTCGGAGGACACTCAGACGCCAAAATGGCGCGGCTTGAACGACGTTATCGAACAGCGCCGTCAATTCCGCGATTTCCGCTATGATATCGAGTCCCAGCCGGGCCTCCGCAAAACCGTCAGCATCAACGGCAGGCCGTTCTACGATGAAGCCGGAACATTCATCGGCTATCGCGGCACCGGCGCCGACGTCACCAATGAACGGCTTATTGCCGAAGCCCGGAACGAAGCCCTGCAACGCGCGGAACATGCCAACCGGACGAAATCGGAATTTCTGGCAACGATGAGCCACGAATTCCGCACACCTTTAAATGCCATCATCGGTTTCAGCTCCCTGCTCGCAATGCCGAACACCAGAGACATGGCAGTGGAACGCCTCGCCGACTATTCCGGGGCTATTCAGCAAAGCGGCCAGCATATGCTGGAACTGGTGAACGATATTCTGGACATTTCCGCCATCGAGGCGGGCAAGCGAATCTTGACGCTTGAAGAAGTCGGCATCGGTGCGATCTTCACGCACTGCATCTCGCAGGTCGATGGTCAGGCCAGGAACAAGGCCATCACCATCTCTACCTCGGTCGAGATGGCATCGGACCTTATGATCACGGATGAACGCTCGATCCGGCAGATCCTCCTGAACCTGTTGTCGAACGCCGTAAAATTCACACCTGACGGCGGGGCGATCCGCTGTCTGGCGGAAGCCGACGGAAGCGAGATTGTCTTCCGTATCGAGGACAGCGGCGTCGGAATTTCAAAGGATCGGCTGCCGACAATCGCCGAGCCGTTCTCTCACTCCTCCATCCACCCCCATGTTGCCAAGGAAGGCACCGGCCTCGGACTGTCCATCGTCCGCTCTCTCGCGCAGTTTCTCGGCGGCAGTTTCATGATCGAGAGCGAACCCGGCGCGGGTACCAGTGTCACGGTAATCTTGCCCAGGGTCGGGCAGGACACCTCGTTGGCGCAGGATATAGACGCCGCCGACTGAGCTGCTCCGGAAAGGCGATCACACAGTCAGATGGCCGCGGACATCTTCCTCCGCGAGCGCTGTCTTCGCCCCGGCAAGCACGATCTCCCCACGGTCCATCACCGCAATTTCATCCGCCAGATCGCGGGCAAATTCGAAATACTGCTCAACCAGGATCACGGCCATATCTCCGCGTGCTGCCAGCAGAGCGATGATCCGTTCGATATCCTTGATGATCGATGGCTGAATTCCCTCGGTTGGCTCGTCCAGCACCAGCAGGCTCGGGCGCAGCACCAGAGCACGGGCGATGGCTAGCTGTTGCTGCTGACCGCCGGAAAGATCTCCGCCGCGCCGTTTCAGCATCTGCTTCAAGACGGGGAACAGATCGAAAATCTCGTCCGGGATCGTACGCTTGGCGCGCGGCAGGGCAGCGAACCCGGTCTTCAGATTCTCCTCGACTGTCAACAGCGGGAAGATTTCCCGGCCCTGAGGCACGAAAGCGACACCGGCCGAGGCTCTACGGTGAACCGGCAGCGCCAGCAGATCGATATCGTCCCAGAGGATGCTGCCCGCGCTCGGGCTCTCCAGACCGGTCACGGCCCGCATCAGACTGGTCTTGCCAACCCCGTTACGTCCGAGCACGCAGGTAACCTTGCCGCGCTCGGCCACCAGATCGATGCCGCGCAGCGCGTGGCTGGCGCCATAGTGCAGATGAAGTCCCGAAACTTTCAGCATCTCAGCGTCCCAGATAGACTTCGATGACGTGCGGATCGTTCTGCACCTGATCCATGGACCCTTCGGCCAGCACCGATCCCTCATGCAGCACGGTGACCTTCACGCCGAGGGCGTGGACGAAGGCCATGTCATGTTCGACGACCACGATGGAGCGTTCCCCGCGCAGATCACGCAGCAGCTCAACCGTCGCCTCGGTCTCGGCGTCGGTCATGCCGGCCACCGGTTCGTCCAGAAACAGCAGTTCCGGGTCCTGCACCAGCAGCATGCCGATCTCCAGCCATTGCTTCTGCCCGTGCGATAATTTCCCGGCCATCTGATCGCGCTCACCGGCCAGGCCGATCCGCTCCAGCGTGCTTTCGATCTTCGATTTACGGTCCGCATCCAACCGGTCGAACAGGCAGGCGAAAGTGCTCCGGTCCGACTTGATGGCGAGCTCCAGATTGTCGAACACCGAATGGTTCTCGAACACGCTCGGCCGCTGGAACTTCCGGCCGATACCGAGGGCGACGACTGCCGCCTCGTCCCGTTTACCGAGATCGATATCGCCCTTGAAGATGACCCGTCCCTCATCCGGCTTCGTCTTGCCGGTGATGACATCCATCATCGTCGTCTTGCCGGCGCCATTCGGCCCGATGATGGCCCGCATTTCGCCCGGCTCGACCACGAAGCTCAGATTGTTCAGCGCCTTGAAACCGTCAAAGCTGACCGTGACCCCGTCGACATAGAGCTGGGATTCTGAATATGAAGCTCTTCCGGTCACGTTCATTGGCCCGGCTCCTCGGCAAGGGGTGAGGATGCAGGCGGGTTCCGTTTGCCAATCCGCCGCTTCACCCAGTCAATCGCGGCAGGCAGGCTGCCGACCAGGCCTTTCGGGAAGAACAAGGTGACGGCGATGAACATGCCGCCGAGAGCGAACAACCAGACTTCCGGGATAACCCCGGTCAGCACCGTCTTCGCGTAATTGACCAGCACGCCGCCGGCAATCGCGCCGTACAGCGTGCCGCGACCGCCGATAGCAACCCAGATCACAGCCTCGATGGAGTTGGCCGGGGCGAACTCCCC
Organism: Nisaea nitritireducens; assembly: GCF_014904795.1. Lineage (GTDB taxonomy): Bacteria > Pseudomonadota > Alphaproteobacteria > Thalassobaculales > Thalassobaculaceae > Nisaea > Nisaea nitritireducens. The sequence continues at coordinate 48,388 of NZ_JACZFS010000007.1, read as the reverse complement.
CGGATTGATGATACCGACCTGCGGTACGTAGAGCGCGCCCGCCAGCCCGGCGATCATGGCGGAGAGGACGAAGACGAAGAGCTTGAAATTCTCCACCCTGTAGCCGAGGAAGCGCACCCGCGCCTCGTCGTCCCGGATGGCTGCAATCAGACGGCCGAGCTTGGAGGCGACGATGGCCCGGCACATCAGATAACATCCGGCCAATGCGACACAGGTCGAGGCCAGCAATACGGCCCGCGTGTTGTCCGATTGCAGGTCGAAGCCCAGCAGGTCCTTGAAGTCCGTCAGGCCGTTATTGCCACCGAAGCCCATGTCGTTGCGGAAGAAGGCCAGCATCAGCGCATAGGTCATCGCCTGGGTGATGATCGAGAGATAGACCCCGCTGACCCGGGAACGGAAGGTCAGCCAACCGAACACGAAGGCCAACAGCCCCGGCACGAACAGCGCCATCACCACAGCAAAGGGGAAGAAGTCGAAGCCGTACCAGTACCATGGCAACTCCTTCCAGTTCAGGAACACCATGAAGTCCGGCAGCTCAGCGTTGCCGTAGACGCCCCGATCACCGATCTGCCGCATCATGTACATGCCCATGGCATAGCCGCCGAGAGCGAAAAAGGCCCCGTGACCGAGGCTGAGAATGCCGCAGAAGCCCCAGATCAGATCGATCGAGAGCGCCAGCATGGCAAAACACAGATATTTGCCGAGCAGACTGACCAGATAGGTCGGCACATGAAAGGCCGAGTCGGCCGGGACCGTCAGATTGAGGAGCGGCACGAGGATCGCGATCGCTGCCAGAACGGTGAGCAGGATGGCGCTCGCCAGCCTGCCCTTGCCGGGCTCCTGGGCCTGCGGCGCGTAAAGACGTTGCAACAGCGACATGGCTCAGGACTCCACGGCACGGCCGCGAAGCGCGAACAGTCCGCGTGGCCGTTTCTGGATGAAGAGAATGATCGCCACCAGCACCAGGATCTTGCCCAACACCGCGCCGGCCCAAGGCTCGAGCAGCTTGTTCACGATGCCGAGCGACATCGCACCGGCAAAGGCGCCCCAGAGATTACCGACGCCGCCGAACACAACGACCATGAAGCTGTCCACGATATAGGCCTGCCCGAGATTGGGGCTGACATTGTCGATCTGGCTGAGGGCAACGCCGGCGATACCGGCAATCCCGGAGCCGAGGCCGAAGGTCATGGCATCGACCCGGCCGGTCGGAATGCCCATGGCCCGCGCCATCTCGCGGTTTTGCGTCACCGCACGCATCTGCAGGCCGAACGCGGTTTTCTTCATAACAAGAAGGACGGCTCCAAGGACGCAGAACGAGAACAGGATGATCCAGAGCCGGTTGTAGGTCAGGGTGATACCAGCGACGGACTCCATCGCGCCCTGCATCCATTCCGGCGCACCGACTTCCCGGTTGGTCGGCCCGAAGATCGAGCGCACAGTCTGTTGCAGGACGAGGCTGATGCCCCAGGTGGCAAGCAGGGTTTCAAGCGGGCGGCCATAGAGGAACCGGATACAGCCCCGCTCCATGGCAATCCCGACCAGCGCCGATACCAGGAAAGCAGCCGGCAAGGCGACCGCGAGCGACCAGTCGAACAGCCCCGGCGCCAGAGAACGGAAGGCCTCCTGAATGACGAACGTCGTATAGGCGCCGAGCATGACCATCTCGCCATGCGCCATGTTGATGACACCCATCACGCCAAAGGTAATGGCAAGCCCCATGGCCGCAAGCAGCAGGACCGAGCCGAGGCTGATCCCCTGATAGAGATGCTCGACGGTGCGCCACATCTCCAGCCGGCGCTCCATCGAGGCGAGGGTTTCTCCAGCGGTTTCACGTACGGTCTCGTCCGGTTCGCGCCAGACATCGCCGTCCTTCAGAAGCAGACGGGAGAGCATGACCCGGCTTTCCGGATCTGTTCTGTCCGCGAGGGACTGCACCGCCGCCAAACGCTCTTCCGCGCTGCCGGATTGCAGTTTGATAGAGGCCTTCGCCAGTTGCAGCGCGTTTTTCACCGCCGCATCCGCTTCCTTGGCCAGCGCCGTCTCGATCAATGGCAGCATTGCCTGATCGCTCGACTTCAGCAGACCGTCCGCCGCTTCCAGTCTGCGCTGCGGGTCCGGGCTCATCAGTGTCAGTGTACCCATGACAGCTTTGACAGATGAACGGAGCCGGTTGTTCGTTTTGATCCGCTTCACCTCACGCGATCCGACCGTTCCAACCTCGGAACCTGTCAGGGGATCGGTCAGGAGAAGCTTCCCGCCACTGGTCTTTTGGCCAATGACCACCACGCCGTCGCTCTTGCGCGTGTAGAGATCCCGTCCGACCAGCGCTTCCAGGATAGGCACCACCTCGGGCGCGCCTGTCGCGACCATGCGATCGACAACAGCCTGCTTCTTGGAAAGGCTCGCCGCACCGAGCTCGGTAACGAGTGTTCCGAGATCTTCAGCAGCCGATGCACCGGAATGCGGCACTAAAACCGCGAGTGCCCAGAAAACCATTAAGAACCGGAGTGCGCCCCCGCGCATCCATTGCCTTAAGGACATTAAATTTCCTTCCATCCCTGCGCGCTATTCAAGCGGTTCCGGAGCGCGGGACATCCCGCGCTCCGGTCCGGAAGTTTTTTAGAAGCGCGGCTTTTCGCAGTTGCCGCAGACCCACGGATAGGTCCAGTCGGCGGTCAGCTTGGCGCTTTCCGGGATGAAGTCGGACCAGGCATCGCCGACCACCACATCGTCGGTGGCGGACACGATTTCGAACTGGCCGTCCTCGAGGATTTCACCGATCAGCACCGGCTTGGAGAGGTGATGGTTCGTATTCATCACCGCCACACCGCCGGTCAGATTCTTGACGGTCTGGCCGTACATTGCCTGACGCACCGCATCGACATCGGTGGTACCGGCCTGCTCAACCGCCTGCACCCACATCTTGAAGCCAATGTAATGCGCTTCCATCGGATCGTTGGTCACGCGCTTCTCGTCCTTGATGAAGGCGTGCCAGGCTTTGATGAACGCGTCGTTCTCCGGGGTGTCGACCGACATGAAATAGTTCCATGCGGCAAGGTGACCGACGAGCGGTCCGGCATCGAGACCGGCAAGCTCTTCTTCACCGACGGAGAAGGCAACGACCGGAATGTCTTCCGCCTTGATGCCCTGGTTCGCCAGTTCCTTATAGAACGGCACGTTGGCATCACCGTTGATGGTGGAGACAACCGCGGTCTTCTTGCCCTGGCTGGCGAATTCCTTCACCTGGGCAACGATGGTCTGCCAGTCGGAGTGACCGAACGGCGTGTAGTTTTCCATGATGTCGGCATCGGCGATGCCCTTGGCATTCAGGTAGGAGCGCAGGATCTTGTTGGTCGTGCGCGGATAAACGTAGTCGGTACCGAGCAGCACAATGCGTTTCGCTTCGCCGCCCTCTTCGCCGAGCAGATAGTCGACCGCCGGGACCGCCTGCTGGTTCGGCGCCGCACCGGTATAGAAGACGTTCCGGGAAGATTCCTCGCCCTCATACTGCACCGGATAGAAAAGCATACCGTTCAGCTCTTCGAAGACCGGAAGCACGGATTTGCGGGACACTGAGGTCCAGCAGCCGAAAGTTACGGAGACGCCGTCCTTCGAAATGAGTTCGCGGGCCTTTTCCGCGAAAAGCGGCCAGTCGGATGCCGGATCGACAACGACGGGCTCGAGCTTCATACCGAGAAGACCGCCTTTTTTATTCTGCTCGTCAATGAGCATCAGCATGGCGTCCTTCAGTGTGGTCTCACTGATTGCCATGGTTCCGGATAGCGAGTGGAGGATGCCGACTTTGATCGTGTCCGCCGCCTGCGCTGCCCCCATCCCGGCCGTTGCAGCCAGCCCGAAGGCTGTTGCCGCAAGGGCGCTTTTCCACTTTGTGAGCTTCCCCATTTTTTAGTCTCCCAGGTCCAGGGTTGTTGTTGCACCGCACCCCAAACAGCAAACGCTGTGCCACAGTTCCCGCACCCGGGTTAATTTCCTAAAACATATTATTTTTCAGATATTTAAAATGAAAAACGACACTCAAATAGAAAACCAGAAAGAGAACCGAACATTTAATTTTGCACCAATATTGGGCATTGCCTGTTTTTTAACCTAACTGTAACCGAATACCACACATTGACCTTTTGCCGATGAAGTCGCATGTCGGGTGTGGGGAACACTACTCCCCGACGGGGTTGTTGTTGCACCACACGGCCCTGGCCCGTGCGTCTTCACAGACGCACGGGTAGGAGGGGATACGAAAATCCCCCGAAAACATTGCTAATTTCAGTGCATCCGGCCGATAAAAAACCGGGATCCGACAATTTCTCAATAAATATCAACGAATAATCAACAATGTGGCTGCACAGGCGGAATCACAAAGATATACTGATCCCCGCACATGGATTTGCCCGACAGAACGCCTGGGCTGCGCGGGGCCATTCGAAGAACATCAGGGGGCCGCTTAAATGTCTTTGAATATGTCTACGAAACTCATGGCGCTGGTCGTATTTATGGCCACCGCCCTTTGCGCATTCGCGGGTTTTTCCATCTGGACGATGACCGCCGTGAAAGGTCAGGTCGACCAGATCATTTTGACCGACACACCGGTTTCCGTTCTGGTTGGCTCGATCGTCGAAAGCCAGCTCGAACAGGAAATGGCCCTGCATATCGCCATATCGATTGCCGCACAGGGACGCGGCGATGCCGCAGACGACTATATTGCGAAGTTCGCGGCACACGGCACCTCTGTCGACGAACATCTCTCCTCGGTAAACCTGCTGCTTTCCCCGATTGTTGAAGCTGGCGGCGACCGCGGCATCCGCTATGCAGAAATCCAGAAGCTGCTGGCTGAAATCGAAGAAGCGCACGACCACATCACGAAGACCGGCAACACTGTTATTGTTCAGCTCAAGTCCTTGATCAAAGCGGCTGGGGGGCGCATTCCCCGACTGTCGCACCTCAGCTCTCATATGAACAAGATCGAAGAGACCCAGGTCATCGTCGGTTCACGCGTGCATGAACTGCTGAAAAAGGTCAATGGCATGTCCCAGGGATCGGTCGAAGAGATCCAGGCCGCCGAGGAATTGGCAATCAGCAGCCTCACCATTGCTGCAATCGTCGCCGTCACACTCTCTCTGATCATCGGTATTCCGCTCGCCATCGGTATTCGCCGCCGCCTGAACGCCGCGGTTCGGACCGTGGACAGGTTCGCGGCCGGCGACCTCTCTTTCCCGGTCCCGGTAACATCTTCGAACGATGAAATCGGCCGGGTGATGAAAGCGATCGACGCCATGCAGAAAAATCTGCAGGGAATGCTCGGCACCATTAAAACGGCATCCGGCGGCGTCACCTCCGGCAGCACCGAGCTTCGTCAGACTGCGCAACAGGTGTCTGACGGTGTGAACGACCAGGCCTCCAGCGTGCAGGAAACTTCCGCTGCCATGGAAGAAATGACTGCCGGTATCCGCCAGAACGCGAAGAACGCGGAAGAAACGGAAAAAGCATCGGAGCGCATGGCCGGTGAAGCCGGGCGTTGTGCCGAAGCAATGACCCAGACCGCAGCCGCCATGAAGGATATTTCCGACAAGATCCTCGTTGTCGAGGAAATCACCCGGAAGATCGAACTGCTGGCCCTCAACGCCTCCGTCGAAGCCGCGCGTGCCGGTGAACACGGACGCGGATTCGCAGTTGTTGCCTCCGAAGTCTCCCGCTTGGCTGAAATCAGCAAGCAGGCCGCAAGCGAGATCCAGGATGCCTCCGCCGACGGCCGGGAAGCTGCCGAAAATACCAACCGCCTGCTGAATGACCTGCTGCCGGAAATCACCCGGACCAAGGATCTGGTTCAGGGCATCACCGCCGCCAGTGAGGAGCAGTCTGTCGGCGCGGACGAGATCAATGTCGCCATCCACCGCCTGAACACCGTAATTCAGCAAAATGCTGCGGCAGCGCAGCAAATGGCGGCGACATCCGGTGCCCTTGCCGGCCGGGGCCGCGAGCTGCAGGAATCCGTCTCCCGCTTCAAATTGAACGAAGGCGACGCACCGGCTCGGACAAATCCGGCAAGCAAAGCCCCTGCCCGTTCCGAAGAGAGCGCCGACGAAGAACGTGCCCCAGAACAGGACGAGAAGATTACGTCCGGTGACTTTGGAAAATACTAACCCGGTCACGGCGGAGTTCGACGAACTCCGCCGTCTGGCGCATTACAAATTCGGGATTATCGTTCCAGCGAACGCGGAAAGTTTCCTGGATTCGCGCCTGCGCGGCTTCATGAGCCAAACCGGTCATGAATCCATTCCAGATCTCTTGCGCGACGCTCGTAGCGACGGGCGCGAGGACTTGCTGATCAATCTGGTCGAGCACCTTTCGACCAATCACAGCTACTTCTACCGGGAGCCGGCGCACTTCGAATTCATGGCGTCGACCTTGCTGCCGGAGCTCGAAGAACGTCTGCGCCGGGACCGAACAAAAGATATCCGTATCTGGAGTTCGGCTGCGGCTGCAGGCGAGGAAGCCTATTCGATCATCATGGCGATGCGGGAATATTTCGGAACGCATTACCAGGATCTGGATGCCGGTGTTCTGGCGACCGATATCGCCAAGGCAACCCTGCGCCGGGGCGCCATCGGCGAGTACAGAGCCGAGGCTTTCCGTCATATGCCCATGGCCTGGCAGCAGAAATATCTGGAATATCTCGGCGACAACACCTATCGCGTGGTAAAGCAGGTACGCGACGATGTGATGTTCCGATGGCTCAACCTGACTGAACCGCTCGAAATGTTGCGTGGCCGCTTTCATTTGATCTTGTGCCGGAACGTGATGATTTATTTCGACGACACGACCCGGGAAAACCTGGTGAAGAATCTGAGCTCGATGCTTGCGCCCGGCGGTTATCTCTTCATCGGCCACACCGACAACCCGGATCACGCACGGATTTATCTGGATCAGATCCGTCCCGCGATCTTCAGGAAGAAGGCTACTTGAGCGGACAAAACGGTATTCTCGTTGTCGCTTCCGACCCGCTGCTTCGCAAGGTCGTGACGGAAACGATAACGCCCCTTATCGGTGAGACTGAAGTCATCGCGGTGTCGCAGACGCGCGCCACGCCCGAGCGCCTTGCCGGCGCCGAGGTCGTGGTACTTGCTGCCCGCGACAATGACTTCCCCAGCCTGAAGAACGTGTTCGAGCTGACCAAGACCTGCGGGCGCCCGCTCCTGCTGGTCACGGCCGGGGAGAGCACGGAAGGACGGACCGTCGCCGCCCAGCTGAAAATTCCATCAGGGCAGCTGATTTCCATTCCCGAGCTCGATATCCGCTCGGAACTGACGGCAGCGTCTTCACGTATTGAATCCGCCCTGCGGCAGGCCCGCGTGGATCGCCCACGATCCACACCGGCGTCAGCCGCACCGCGCCCGACTCCGGCGCGAACACCAATTTCCGTCGAACCGGCGAAGCCGAAGCCACCCGAGGATTTTGGCGCCCCCTATCTTGGCACCGTGATCTGCATCGGCGCTTCAACCGGCGGCACGGATGCCCTGATGACCGTGCTTTCCGGCCTCGACAAAGATTGCCCGCCGGTCGCGATCGTCCAGCACATGCCGAAAGATTATGTCGAGGATTTCGCGAACCGACTGAACCAGTCCTGCGCGATTGATGTGACGCTGGCATATGACAGCCAGCCCCTTCGCCCCGGTCTCGCAGTGGTGGCGCCCGGCGACCGGCAATTCCGGCTGCGTAAAGGCAACAAGGGGATCTGGACCGCTCTCGGCGAAAGCGAACGCATCGGCGGCCATTGTCCTGCGGTCGATGTGATGATGAAATCGGCGGCGCAGGAACTGGGCAAGAAATCAGTGGGTGTGATCCTCACGGGCATGGGCCGGGACGGCGCGGAAGGTTTGCTTGAAATGCGCCGAGTGGGCGCGCGGACCCTCGCCCAGGACGAAGCCAGTTGCGTCGTCTATGGCATGCCGAAAGTCGCCTTCGAGGAGAAAGCGGCGGATACTGTCCTGCCTCTGCAGAAGATCGCCGGGTGGATTTCCGGCGTCACACTCAACCTGCCGAAATAATGTCGGCCGGAGCCTAGGCCCCGGCGATCGCAATCAGGGTTTCTGGATCGAGCACCAGCAGTGGCTGGCCCTCACCCATAACCGTGGCGCCGGCCAGGACATCAACCGCGTTCAACGCCGGATGCAGCTCTTTCATGAAAACTTCCTGACGCCGCTTGACCCGGGCCACGGCGACACCGACCCGGCGTTGCGGTGTGCCAATGATCACCACCGGGAATGCCGTCTGGTTTGCAGCGACTTCGGGCGTTTCCCAGCCGAGCATGGTTTCGATCGCACGGACCGGCAGGAAACCGTCCCGGTGCTGAATACCGGCAAACTCGCCAACTTCCTGGATCTGGCTGCGCGCGACCTCAATGACTTCGACAATTGAACGCTCGGGCAGGCCCAGGTCCCGCTCGCCATCGGTTACCACGACAATCCTCTGCAGAGCCGCGGAGACCGGGAAGCTCAGATAGAATTTGGTGCCCTCACCCTCGACGCTGTCGATATCGATGGATCCGCCAAGACGCCGGATCGTGGTCAGCACCACATCCATGCCGACGCCGCGACCGGATGTTTCCGTGATGGCCGAGGCCGTCGAGAAGCCTGGCGCGAAAATCAGACGCTGGATTTCCCGCTCGGACATCCGCGCCGCATCCTGATCCGAGAGCAGGTTGCGCTCCATGGCCTTGGCCTTGATCCGGGACGTGTTCAAACCGCGTCCGTCGTCGGCGATCATGATCTGCGCGACATTACCGTTCTGGGTCGCCCGCAGCGTCAGGATCGCTTTCTCGGGCTTCCCGAGATTCTGTCGCTCATCCGGTGATTCGATGCCGTGATCCATGGCATTGCGGATCATGTGGACCAGCGGCTCCATCAGGGCATCCACCATCGACTTATCGATCTGGATGTCTCCATCCTCGATATCGAGGTCGACCTGTTTGCCCAGGCTGCGGGCAAGATCCCGTACCAGACGCGGCATGCGTCCGAGAACGATGCTAATCGGCACCACACGCAGCTGCAGCGTCACGGAATGCAGCATCCGCAGCGTGGTTTCCGCTTTCGCGATCTGGCTGGCGAGAATCTTTCCCGCATCGTCGATATGGCTGGCCGCGAACCGCAACCGCTCTGCCTTGCGCGCCCCGGTCTGCTTAGCCAGGGAACGCAGCTCCGCGATCGTGCTGGCAAACCCGGCTTCAGATGCACCCTGCTCGATCCGGGAAATGCAGAGGCGTAGCTCGGCCACCGTATCGAGATAATTGTCGACAAGCTCGGACGACACCCGGAGCGAACTGCCACCGCCCCCACGACCAGCCCCGCCCGTGTCCGTGCGCTCAGCAGGAGTCTTCGCGTCGGCCGCGACAGGCTCCAAAGCAGAAGACTGCGACGGCGGCGGAACAGGCGCAGCCTGTGGTGCTGCCTGAGGCGGTGCCGCCGGCCGGACCGGTGCGGCTTGCTGTCCACCAGCAGCGCCAGGCGAACTACCGCCTCCGACAGTCCAGTCGTCGCCGATATGCATCACGCTCGGTTCTGCCGCTGCAGTCGGTGCAGCAGGCGCTGGTTGTTGTGCCGGCGCCGGTTGGGCCGGAGCCATCTGGGCCGCAGCCCTCGCATTCTGAACTTCATTGCTTGCCAGAATCTGCCACGACTGGAGTGCGGCACGCGCGCCGTCAATCGCCTGCACGGCATTCATCATCGGATCGGCAGGGCCTATCACGCCGACGAGGAACTGGTAGAGATCCGGGTGAGTATCCACCAGGACCCGGTTGGACATCACCTTTTCCTGATAGATCCGGCCCATGATCTGCTGTGTGGAGGCCGGGCCGTCCGGCAGCATGGCCTGGATCTCGACGAGGTTGGCATTCGGCTGTTTCAGGAAGTCCGCGATCTGCTGGCGTGCGTCCGGCGACAGGCTGTTGAAAATCTCGTCACCGAGAGACGTCCGCAGCTCGGCCACCGCCGCTTCGGCATTGGTCAGCAACAGGGCCATCTGGTCCCGCAGCCGGTCATAGGTGCTGCGCAGCATATCGAGCGAGGCAACATTCAGTCCCTCGATCCCGATCACCTGGCTCTCGCGGCGGATCTCCTCGACCACCGCAAGGGCGCCCGAGCGGTCGCGCCAGTCAGCTTCCGCAGTCAACTCGCTGGACAGCCGGGCCAATGCGGAAATTCGCTGCACGCCGAGAGCACGGGCAAGAATGCCGACCAGCTCCCAATCTTTCGTGGTTCCGCCACCGGCCGAAAGCCGGTCGACCACTTCGCGCGCCTCTCGGGAGATATGAGGCGACATTGAATCGTCCACATCCTCCATCGAGAGACCCGAATTGGCGAGTTCCGACAGCAGCCGCAACCGGTGCACAAAGATGCAAAGGCCCCGGGTCAGCTCCGTCTTGTCGAGTGGGTCGGACTCGCGGAGCAAATCGATGATATCGCTCAGAACATCCGAAATGCCGAGATAGCCGACTTCGTTCGCCACTTCACGGATCGCGAGCACCGAGCCGGATATGGCTTGCGTGTCGAGCGCTTCCAGCGTCGGGTTTTCCAGTGCCTCGGCGAGCTGTCCAAGCTCGCTGCGCACCACCTCATCGAACGGCCCTACCGTTTCCGGCTGAAATTCAGGCTCGGACGGATCCGCCGGGGCCTGGGAGACCTGCATCGACATCTGCCGTGCGGCACCGCCGTCATTGGCCTCGGCCGGAGCCGCCTCAACTGGCGGAGGGGGCGCAGGCGGAGGGGCCGGTGCTGCCTGCGGCGGTGGTGCAGGTGCGGCTGGAGCAGGTTGTTGCGGAGCGGCTTGCAGTGCGGGTGCGGCAATCGCACCACCACTCTTAAGCTGCGCCTTGGCAGCCGTCAGTTGCGCCACCAGCTGCATGTCCGCAGGCGCATCGCTGGTGTTCGCGATACTCTGTTCGCGCAAGGCAATCAGCGTATCGGCGGTCTGCAACAGAAGTTCACGCGTTGCCTCGTCCGGCCGGGCTTCGCCGTTCCGGAACATGTCGAGCAAATCCTCGGCGTGATGCGCGACAAGCTCGATGCCGGTAAGGCCAAGGGATGCGGAAACACCTTTGAGGGAGTGCATGGCGCGGAACAGCGCGCTCATGGTTTCCCCGTTCTCGAGATCGGCCGCACTGCCGGAAAGGATATCCTCGATCTGACCGAGATAGTCCTCGCTCTCCTGCTCGAAGAGCTCCCACATCGCGCCGCCGGCGCCGTCGTCGTCGAAACCGCTCATGCGCCTATCCTCTGCCGTCGCCGGAGCGGACGAAATCCGGCACCATCTGGGCGATCAGTGCCGGCACGTCGATCACCTCGTGGAATGCCCCCTTATGGGAGATGACCCGTGCCTGAGTGTCGTCATCGGACGGTCGCACCGGGCTCTCGTCAACAACGATACCCAGCACTGTCTCCGTAGCGATCGACCATTTCTGACCATAATAATTCACGATAATATGGATGGTCTGCTCTTCGAATCCGCCGCGCGACAGACGCAGAACGGGCATCACGGTGCCGCTGACCTCGATGACAGAATCGAGCTTCACACCGGGCCGCTTGGGCAGTGGTGTTGTCTCCACCTCATCAAGCGCCCTCTCGACCAGACTGGAATCGACGGCATAGAGATGGTCACGGATAGTCAGCGCCATGTAACGCTGGCGCGGCCGTTCGACGACCTTTTCCTGCTCGTCGGCAAGCTTCATGGCGCGCTGATCCGAGATCAGTGGCAGGGCACTTTGCGCGTTGAACCAGCGGTCAGGATCGACGGCCTGGACCAGATTACCGTCATCGTCGAGATAGGCATGCTGCGGCTGGTCGGTCGATACCAGCCCCTTGGTCGCATGGGCCGGATCGAAATTCCGGATGCCGATGATCTTCTGGACCGCGAGGCCGATCACTGCATGACCGCGCTGCAGGACAATGCACATCGGCAGATCGGTCTCGGGTCCGTTCGGGCCGGCACGCACCACGACCAGCGGTATCGGCTCCTTTCGGAGCACCATGACACCGATATACTCGTCCGCCTCGCCCTCGATCGGCTCCATGTTCTCGATCTCGACGACCTCACGGACGCCCGAGAGCCTTACGCCATAGCGCCGGCCGTCCGACTGAAACAGCAGAACGGGAATCTTATGGGTCTCGAGGACACTCTCCACGGCGTTCATGCCAACGCCTCCCCGGCCGCAGCGTCAGGAAGCATCAGCCGGTTGATCGTATCGATCAGCAAGCTTCCCCCGCTCGCGTCAACGTCACGGCTGACGGAGCCGGAGGGTTTGCCAATCACCGCGTCGGCACCGACCAGTCTGGCCTCCACAGCCTTGGGCGATGCCGGATGGGTAAGCGAAGACAGGACAATGACCTTTGCAGGAGAAAGAATCCGCAGCCGGCGCAGGCATTCGATCCCGTTCATTACCGGCATTTCGATATCGAGCGTAACCACATCCGGGTTCAGCTCCCTGGCCAGATCGACGCCTTCACGGCCGTTTTCGGCTTCCCCGACGACCTCGAATCCCTCTGCCCGATCAAGAATGGTCTTGATCGTCAGGCGGACCAGACGCGAGTCATCGACAATCAGAACCTTAGGCATGCGGAAACCATTTGCCAGGGGTGGAAACTATCTTCGAATCAAGGGGTTCATGGTTCCATATCAGCCTGGCTTTGCCTACCGGCAAAATGCCGGACAGCCGCCTGCGAGGATGAATATTTTGTCTCTCGCGGCGCTCTGACATGCGGCGCCGGCGACACCGACCCCCGGTGCGCGCTCCCATGATGCCGGAGCGTTTTGAATTTCTTGAAAGCAATGCGCCATCAAGCGCTTGCCCTCCACCTGAGCCTATAGGACGATAGGGACGAACCATGACACGCATCGCGATGGACATGACATGACGGAACAGAACGTGACCCCGAGCGGAACCCAGAACGGTTCCGGAGAATTGCTGGCCTGGCACTTCGTCGACGAAGCGCTGCGCGACGGCAGGCCCGTGCCGGCGGATGGCGAGAAACTCGCGCACGGCGCGGCGCCCTCGCTTTGCGTTTCCGGCCTGCATGCCTCCGAACGCATCCTCGACGCCCTGAAATACGCTCCCGGAAACACCATCTGCCGGGTCGAATGCGAGGATCTGGCGACACGGCAGGACGACAAGCTGGTCTGCGCGACCCGCACTGTGCTGTGGCGCGTCGACGGCGAGGACCTGCTCAGGGAGTTCGCCCGCAAGGTTGCGCTCGACGTCGCCGATCTCTGGGACATTCCGGGTGGCGTCCGCAAATATCTTGAAACCGGAAACGAAAACTTCCGTGTCGCCGCCAGGGCCGAAGCGCGGGACCTGTCCCGTGCCTATGCCCGGGATGACAATGTTCCCGCCGCGGCTGCGGCCGAGGCCGCGCGCGCTGCCGCAGCCCGCACCCATGCCGCCCGGGCGACCGGACTTGCCGCGGCCTGGGCCGCGAACCGGGCGCGTGGCGATGCCGAAACCTGGGCGCGCTACAACGCGATTCTGGAGGCTCTCGTAGAGACGGCCCGTACCGCCGAGGACAGCGAGGACGAGTGGGGCGACTTCGCCGACGAACTCGAAATGGATATGGGCTGACACGCGGCGTTCACTCACCCGAAGAAACCGCATCGATGCAGTTGCTCGTGGAACTTCCGCAGAGTGTTCGCCTGATCCTTGGGATCAGGAATTTGCGAGACCAGGTCCGCCTCGAAATTCGGCCGCTTCAGATGATTGACGATAATTTCGCGAGCCAGATTTGACGCTTTACCCTTCGGCAGCATTTCCGGCTGCACCATGCTTACCAGCATGAAGGCGCGGACATGCAGCGGCCGGTCCGACTTGTCGATCTTGTCGAGAATTTTGCCGTCCACGATATAGGTGGCGAGCAACTCGTCGATCCGCGTCATCAACTGTTCTTTACGATTGTCGGGCAGGGCTGACTTGTCGATCTGGTTAAAGATCGACGTGATCTTGGCCATCTTCTTGTTCGGCGGCAGCTTTTCCCGCACCAGATGATTCACCGAGGGTGAACCAACCAGAAGCGCATCGAGATGATTGTCGATCTCCGCGCCAAGCACTTCAGCGCCGAGTTTGCTTTCCAGCAGCGAAAGAAGATAGCCGGCCTTGCGCCCGGGATCGGCCAGCGTCGGCAAGACGGACGCCGCCGCCTCTTTCATGCCTTTCTGGCCACCCTTGTTGATGATCGTCGACTGGCGGGCGGTTACCGCTTCCGCCATGTCCGGGCCGCCGACGATGTTGACGTCCGGGATCAGTTTTTCCAGCAAACCGTGGAAGACTTCACGTTCCTCTTCCCGGTCGCCCTTGGAAAGCGGGGCCAGCCCCTCAAGCTGGCGGCGGACACGATCCACCAGAACCATCTTGCTCTCGGGAAGCTTACCCGCACCGATCAGCCTGTTCAGCTGGATGTTCGTGTATGCCGGATGCTCGATCGTCAGCTCTTCCGGCTCTTCGCCGACCGGCTCACCGTTCGCGAAACAGATCATCGTGATCAGCGCGCTGGCAAGATCGCGCTGATGTCCCAGCATGTCGCGCAGCACATCGGAATTATGGAGAATATCGGAAATGTAGATATCCAGCGCCGCTATCGTCGCCGGGTCCTCGGCGATCACCGCCCAATCGACAGCCTGCCCCAGCTTGCCGACAAAACTACGGTTTTCGACGAGCTCCGTCGCAAGCGCGGACCTGATCAGATAATCGAGTTCTTCAGGAGCGGCAGACGCTTTCAGTTCGGCCACACCCTCGTTGAGACCGACATCCCTGATGCGTGGCATCGGACGCTGCAGGGTCTTCTGTGCCAGGTGATTAATCTGGTCGACATAGGCGAACAAGGTGTCACGGCGTTCGTTCGCGTTCGTGTCTTCCAGCTTCGCGGCCTGGAAGGTCGCCACCTTCGCAACGGCGGAGAATAGCAGCGTGCCGTCATCCAGCAGGCGCTTCATCTCGCGCGCCGAATGCATCGCTTCGGTTGCTGTCAGATTATGTTTGTCGAGATAGGCCCGGAACAGACGGTTGATCGTCGTTCGGCCGTCCGTCGCATAAAAGTCCTCAAGCGTGTAGCAGACCGGCGCATCGTCGATATTCTGGATGAAGACCTTTTCATCACCCTTCGGCTTGATCCGCTCGAAGAGGATGTCTTCAGGGTTCAGACTATTAACAGGCTTGCCAGTATCGGATACGACCCGAACACCCTCAATCCCGGCTTGGGAGAGGATCTTCATCGCTTCGGCCTGAGCGCCATCCTTGGATGTCTCGGTGGCCATGATTGACCACGATCCATCCCGGAGCGTCAGTATCTCGAATACTTTATTTGAACTGCCAAACACGTGTGTACCCGCACTTACTTTCTGTCTTCAATCGACCAGTGCAGCGATGTTCTCTCGCGAGTTTGGCCGATATTAGCGCGAATTTATTGCTAATAGAATGTTAACAGTCTTACGCTCCAACTCAAGCGCGAATGCGACCGAATTGAAGTTACGGAATAAAATGCAATTCTTGTGCCTGTTCGCACAACACTCAAAATTTCGATAAATCTCAGTCGGTAACGGCATTATTCGGCCTTCCGCTCTCATAACCACGTATTCCTGAGAGACAGGCAGCAGGATTATTCTGCGAAGTGACAGGCAACTTTGTGCCCGGTTGAAAGCTCACGCCAAGCCGGTATTTCAGCGGAACAGCGATCCACGGCAACCGGACACCGCGTGTGGAAACGGCATCCGGAAGGCTTGTTCAGGGGGGAAGGAATCTCCCCCTCAAGCTTCTGTGCCCTGCCCCGGTCGTCCGGGTCAAGCGACGGGATCGCGGAAAGCAGAGCCTTCGTATAAGGGTGCTTCGGCGCGGTGAAAAGCTCCCGGCTCGGCGCCATCTCGACAATCGCCCCGAGATACATCACTGCCACATAGTCGCAAGTGTGAGCCACGACACTGAGATCGTGGCTGATGAAGAGGAAAGTGATGTCCATATCCTTCTGAAGTGACTTCAGAAGGTTGAGGATGTCGGCCTGAATGGACACATCGAGTGCAGCCACACTCTCGTCGGCAACGAGGAATTTCGGCTCGCAGACGAGAGCCCGCGCGATGGAAATTCGCTGACGCTGCCCGCCCGAGAAAGCATGCGGGAAACGCCGCAGATGCTCCAGATTGAGCCTGCACTTCGCTGCGATTTCGCGGACGCGCTCGTCCGTTTCCGCCCGCGACTTGGTGAGCTTCATCACCTCCAGCGGCTCGGCAATGATATCCCGCACCGTCATGCGCGGGCTGAGCGCCGCATAGGGATCCTGAAAGATAAGCTGTGCGCGGCGACGGTATTCCTTCAGCTCGGCCTTGGTCATCATCGCGACATCGAACTCGACATCTTCATCGCGATACCGCACCTCGCCATCCGAAATTGGCGCGGCCTTCAGGATCGCCCGCCCCAGCGTCGTTTTACCGGAGCCGCTTTCGCCGACCAGGCCAAAAAAAGATCCCCGGGGTATTTCAAGCGACACTTCATCGACGGCCTTAAGAACATTGCCCGCGCCGAGAAAGCCTTTGCCGACACCGAAATGAACGGAGAGGTTATTCACCCAGACATGACTGTCTTGAATACTCACGATACGGCCTCCAGGACAGACTCTACCGCAACGCAGGCGGCCTGGTGGCTCGCCGATACGCTCACCTCCCCGGGCCGGGCCGTATCGCAGGTCCCCGGGATAAATTTCGGGCATCTTGTATGAAACACGCAACCGTCTGGGCGTTCGAGCGGGCTCGGGATATCGCCGGGAACAGGCGTCAGCGGCTCGTCCAGATGGTCCAATTTGGGCAACGCGTTGAGCAGGCCCTGGGTATAGGGATGGGCTGGTGTGCGAATGACCTCACGCACGCTGCCGGTTTCCATCACCCGGCCAAGATACATCACCGCCACCCGGTCCGCCGTTTGCGCGATCACCCCCAGATCATGGGTGATGAAGAGGATCGCCATGCCGAACTCGCCGATCAGATCCTTCATCAGATCGATCACCTGGGCCTGGATGGTGACGTCCAGCGCCGTTGTCGGCTCGTCCGCGATCAGCAGCTTCGGCTTGGTCGAGAGCGCCATGGCGATCATCGCCCGCTGTCGCATGCCGCCGGAAAACTCAAAGGCGTACTGATCGATCCGCTTGCCGGCATCGGAAATACCGACCCGGTCCAGCATCTCGATCGAAAGCTCCCGCGCCTGTTTCTTGTTCATCGCGCTGTGCAGGAGAAGCTGCTCAACCATCTGGTCGCCGATGGTGATGGCCGGTGCGAAGCTCGCCATTGGTTCCTGAAAGATCATCGAGATGGCGCCGCCGCGCACGATCTTCAGGTCCTTTGCCTTCTGCAGCGACAGAATATCGACGGGGCCGTCATCCAGATTGAGCGTGATGCTGCTCTCCGGGCCATAGACCGTGTTGCCCGCATTCAGCTTCATCAGGGCCTTCGCGGTCACGGACTTGCCGGAGCCACTCTCGCCAACCAGCCCAAGCACTTCGCCCGCAGCAATATTGAAAGAGACATTGTCGACCGTGGTGATCAGACCTTCGTCGGTCTTGAACTGCACCGTCAGATTGCGGACGGAAAGAAGGGGGGCCGCCATCATTTGTGATCCGAATATGGGTCGGCCGCGTCGCGCAGCCCGTCGCCAACAAAGACGAAGGCCAGCACCATGCCGACGAAGAAAATAACCGGGATGAAGTACCACTGGTAATTCAGCAGCACGTCCGCGCTGGTGACGCTCTGCAGCAGCACGCCGAGTGAATTGACAGGCTCTTTCAGGCCGAGCCCGATGAAGCTGAGCGCTGTCTCGGACAACACCATGTACGGAAAGGAGATCACCAGATCGACGATGATGTAGCTGGTGAAGCTCGGCAGCAGATGGCGCCGGATGACGTGACTGGGCGAAGCTCCGCACATCTTTGCGGCCAGCACATATTCCTGGTTCCGCTCGGTCAGCAAATGTGTCCGGACCCGCCGTGCCAGTGTCGGCCAGCCGATGAAGCCGAGAATGATGGAGATGAAGAAGAACCGGGCTTCCGAACTCCACTCGTCCGGCACGAACGCAGCCAGCGCCATGAACAGCGGGATGGCCGGCACCGTCCGGATCGCATCCGTGAACATCTGCAGGACACCATCAACCCAGCCGCCAAAGTACCCGGAGACACCACCGATCACCAAAGCCAGTACGAAGCTGATGAAGACGCCGATAGTGCCCACGGCCAGCGAGGTATAGATCGCATGCAGGGTGCGGGAGAAGATGTCCTTGCCGGCATGGTCCGTGCCGAAGATATGAATGCCGCCTTTGTCCACGCCGAAGAGATGAGTGGTCATACGGAAACCCGGAATCGAGACGTCCAGCGCCTCGCCCGGCAGGTTCAGCTCGAAACTGAGCATCCGGTATTCCCAGCCCGTCGGGAACAGCTCGACATAGCGCCGCTGCTCCGTGTTGATCGACGTCACCCAGCGGAAGTTCGTCTTGATCGAGCGGGTCCGCTCCAGCGTGTGCAGGAAGGGCCGCAGGGAGCAGCCGTTGTGATCGCAGAACATCGGGATCTGCGGCGCGCCGTTCTGATATTCCTTGTCCCGGCCCGCGATGGTCGGATCGTAGGGCGAGAGAAACGGCGCGAAGAAACCCATGAGGACTATGGCGATCAGCACCATGCCCGCGATCATGGCCGCCTTGTTTTTCCTGAAGCGCGCCCAGACGAGCTGCATCTGGCTGGCCGTGAAATAGGCTTCCTTGGATTTCTGGTCTTCGCTTTTCACGGGGACGCCCGTGGATGTTTGATCGACCATCGCCCTAGCCCCCCATCACGCTTTTACGCACCCGCGGATCAATTACCGAGAGCAGGATATCGGTCACGAAATTAAGCGACACGATGGCGGCGGTCAGCATGAAGATGATCGCTCCCGCGAGCTGCTGATCGTTCGACCGAGCCAACCCCTCCAGCAGCAGGGATCCCGCCTCGGACAGGGTCAGGATTACCGCCACGATCGGCAGCTCATTGAAGACCCGGTTCAAATCGAAACCGAGAGAATTGATAATCGGGCCCAATGCATGGCGGGCCGGATAGCGCCAGAGAAGCTTGCCGCCGGTGACCCCGCGCGCCCGCGCCGCCGTGACATAGAGCTTGCCGTATTCGTCAGACATCAGCGCTCGCACCGTCTGCAGAGCGAAGGCCGTGGCGGACCAGCCGAGAATGAAGATCGGTAGCCAGGCGTG
This sequence comes from Nisaea nitritireducens, assembly GCF_014904795.1. Taxonomy (GTDB): domain Bacteria; phylum Pseudomonadota; class Alphaproteobacteria; order Thalassobaculales; family Thalassobaculaceae; genus Nisaea; species Nisaea nitritireducens. Next base: position 29,127 of record NZ_JACZFS010000007.1, on the reverse strand, counting down.
CGACAGAAAATCGATCACCCGGTCATAGGACCAGGGCGCATCGCGGAATTCCTTTGAGAACATCCCAGTCAGGGTGTCGCCGAAGACCATCGTGGAAAACAGCATGATCATCAGTGCCAGCAGGAAATTCGGCAGCGCGAGGCCAAGATAGGAGACCAGACGCAAGCTGTTGTTCAGCCCCGGGCTCGACACCGTTGCCGATATGATACCGACGGGCAATGCGATCAGGTAGGCGACCAGAAGGGCTGTGAAGCAGATCCCGAGAGAGATCCAGATCTTATCGCCCAGAAGCTGGTTGATATTGACGCGCAGAATGCAGCTGTCACCGAAGTCGCCGCGCAGGAACACATTGCCGACCCAACCGGCCCAACGCTGAATATAGGGCTTGTCGAGGCCGAGACGCTGCTCTTCAGCCCGGATATTCTCGATGCTGATCTGCTCGCCCTGGGTGTTCTTGAAAGCGAGATACCGTTCCGCACAGTTCCCCGGCACCATCTCCATCAGTGTGAAGACAATAAAAGAAACCAGCAGCAGCGTGAACACGGCCATGGCCGCGCGCGTGCAGGCAAATTGTATGAATCGCAGCATATCCCGCCCCCGTCGGTCTTAGATCGACCGATCTATTCAGGTCATCGATCTAAAACCGACGCGGCGGGACCAGAGCAAATGCCCCGGCCCCGCCGCGCGGCGATCATCAGCCTTCGTCAGCAAGGAACCATTGCTGCGGACGATAGGGATAGGTCCGGTAATACTCGTAGGACCAGGTCTTGAACTCCGGGAAGTTCTTCAGCGCGTTCCGATGATAGATCGGGTTCGGCGCCTGCACCGTGCCAAGGAAGAGCAGGTTCTCGGTCATGTTCTTCACAAGACGCTGTCCGATCTCGGCAGATTCTTTCGTTCCCACCGGAGCGGACTGGAAGGCATCAATGTCAGCCAGCATCTGATCGACATATGCCGGCGGCTTGACACCCTTGGTGCCGTTGCTGTCGACATATTCGGCCCAGAGCATGCCCGTGCGGCCACCGAAATAATTCTCGAACGGCGGCTGGAACAGCTCGGAATTGCCGAGCACGATGGCAAGCGGCTGGCCTTTCTGCCACATCAGCACATCAAGCTGGTTGGAGGACTGGGCCGAACGATATTCGTCCGGGGTCACTTCCTTCACCGTCGCCTTGACGCCGACATTGGTCCACTGCTGCGCGACCAGCTCAGCGAGCTGAGCCGGCATGCCCTGCGTTGCAAACTGCAGGTTCAGCACCAGCGGAGCGCCATTCGGCAGATCGCGGGTACCGTCACCGTCCTTGTCCACTACGCCGATCTCATCCAGCAGCTTATTGGCCAGAGCGGGATCAAACTGGGCGTAATGTTTTTCCCATTTCGGATCGACGAAATCCGGGGTCGGCGAAAAGGCGACATACTGTTTCGGCTGACCGAGATCGAAGAAGGCGACTTCGTTGATCTCTGCCCGGTTCATCGCCACCGACATGGCCTGGCGGAATTTCAGGTTGCCGAAAACCTTGCGCTTCTCTTCATCCGCCGAGGTGACGTTGAAGGCGAAGACCGGCATGGCGATGGTCGGCTTCAGGTCGACCGTGTAGCCGCCCTTTTCCTGATTCTCCAGCATGAGCGGCGCCGACGGAAGCTGCATGGACTGCGACTTGTAGTCGATCTCGCCGTTCACAGCTTTCAGGATGCGCACTTCGTTCTCGTTGATGTGCACTTCGTCGATTTCGTTGATGTAAGGGAGCTGGTTGCCTGCCGTGTCAACCATATGGAAGTACGGGTTCGCCACCAGGTGACGGCCCTCGGTCGATTCAGCCACGACGATGTGTGATTCCAGCGTCGGGTAAACGCCCTTCGGCATTTTCGGCGCTTTCGCCGGGTCGGACAGCATGATCGACGGGGTGTCGGTCCAGTCCGAGTTGCCGTAATAGGCGGAGATCACCGCATAACCGTTCTCGAAGCCGAGTTCCTTCGCCTTCTTGTCCGCATCCGCGTTGTATTTCGGATGGAACGTGCCGAGGAAATGCTTCGGCATGAAAGGCTGGGAATAGTGCGTCGCGAAGTGGGCGAGCAGGCCCGGCTTCGGCGCCGGCAGGTTGAACACCACGGTCTGCGGGTCCGGCGTCTCCACCGTCATCCGCTCACCGGCAACCAGCACGTAATCTTTCGGCTTTTTGATGATGTTCTCGTCGAACACCATGTCGTCGTACCAGAACTTGATGTCCTCGGACGTAAACGGTGCACCGTCGGACCATTTGTGGCCCTTGCGCAGTGTCATGGTCAGCTTCGTGAAGTCGCTGTTCCATTCCCAGCCCTTGGCAACGTTCGGCACGATCGTTGCGAGATCGTCGCTGTAACGAACAAGGCTGACATGGCGGACAGACAACAGGTCCGAAGTGCCGGCTTCCGGCGCGTTCGACAGACCGTCAAGAACACCGCCATAGGTGCCGATTTCGGCATAAGGCACGACCACCAGCGGTTCGGACGGAACACGTTCGGCAAGCGCCGGCAATGCACCATTGCCCTGGATCTTGCCGTTCAGGTCGGCCGCTTTCGGATTGCCGGCGAAGGCCAGCTTGCAACCGGCTGCGGCTTCGAATTCGGCCAGTTCATATTGCTGCGGGAAGGCACCAGCCTTCACGCCTTTCATATCGGCCACGGTAACTTGCGGGCAATCGGCCAATGCCGATCCCGCGAAGGCGCAGACAGCTACGCCAGCTAGAAGAAGTGTTTTGCGCATGAAGTCCCCCAAGGATTATGCAATCCGAGCTACTCACCCAGAACCCGGACCGACCGACGCTATTCCGCGTCTGTTAATATTGCAATGCAATACGATGACGCTTTTATGACAGTCGCGCCAGTATGAATTGTTGTCAATCTGAGCGCGTCGCACGCTCATAGGTGATTAGTTGGCACAAAAAAGGTGAGTTATTGGGTGCGGCGCAACATTACGAGTTAAGTGCGAGTAGCCGCAAACCGATTTATCGTGGAGATCAGCTCCACCGCCTCGAACGGTTTGCTGATATGGGCGTTCATTCCCGCGTCTATGCAGCGCTCGCGTTCCTCGGCCAAGGCATGGGCGGTCATGGCGATCACAGGAAGATCCGTGAACCCAAGTTCTGCGCGGATTTTTCTGGTCGCCGTTAAGCCGTCCATCTCCGGCATCTCGATATCCATCAGCACGGCCACATAGCGGTCGGCGCCCTCCCGCTTGAGGATATCGAGGACCTGCGCGCCGTTCTCGGCCACATCCGCTGTCATGCCGGCATTCGCCAGCACGCCGAGGGCCACCATCCGGTTCAGTTCGACATCTTCAGCCAGCAGTAGATGTATGTTCGGTGCTGCCGCAACGGGGCCCGTACGCGCGGCCTGAAGCCCGGTGCGCACCGAACGGCGGTCGGAAGCAGCCTCAAAGAATGCCATCATGGTATCGATCAGGAATGACGTATTGATCGGCTTGTGCACGCAATGCTCAATTCCAAGCGCTTTGAGATCACCGGCAATCCCCTGCATGTCTTCGGCGGAGACCATGATAATGGCCGGCATCGACTCCTGACCGCTCTCGGCCTCTATGCGCTTGATGGTTTCGACTCCATCCATGCCTGGCATACGCCAGTCAATCAGAACGACCGCGTATGGCCCGCGGGCCAGGGCCTTCCGATACATCTCGACGGCTTCCTGCCCGGACGCCGCCACATCGACTTTGAAACGCAGACTTGTCAGCGCCTCGCTCACGGTATCGCGCACGACGCGGTTGTCGTCGACGACGAGCACCCGGATCGCCCGCGGATCGATCCCCTCGAAAGCTCGGCGCGGCACGGCGCTCGCGACCGGTTCATAAGGCACACGAAAATAGAACCGACTGCCTTCACCCGGCGAACTTTCCAGGCCGATACTTCCGCCCATGGCATCGATCAACTGGTGTGAAATACTGAGACCGAGACCGGTTCCGCCATGAGTCCGGGTGATCGATTGATCTGCTTGGGTAAAAGGCTTGAAGAGACGATCAATCTGCTCTTCACTCATGCCGATCCCGGTGTCGCGAACCGAAAATGCCAGCCACTCTTGTCCGTCTTCGTTTATGCGTGCGGCATCTACGATAATCTCGCCGCGTTCGGTAAATTTGGCGGCGTTTCCAACAAGGTTGATCAGGATCTGTCCAAGCCGTAACGGGTCGCCGCGTAGAGCGGACGGGATATTCCGGTCCACGGTGACAATCAGTTCGTTAGCGTTTTCCTCTATCTTGCTGCTTACGACCGTGGTCAAGTTCTCAAGCATGTCGTCGAGATCGAATTCAATCGATTCGATCTGAAGTTTACCGGCCTCGATCTTCGAGAAATCCAGAACATCGTTGATAAGACCAAGCAGAGAACGCCCAGCGCGGGCGACCCGCGAAAGATGACCGCGTTGATGCTCCGAAAGATCAGTCTTGAGGACGAGGTCCGTCAGACCGATGACCGCATTCAGCGGCGTGCGGATCTCGTGGCTCATCGAAGCGAGAAACTCGGCTTTCGCCTTCTCACCGGCTTCAGCCGCCGTACGCAGGACCGTCTGCTCCTCGGCAAGCCTGGCCAGATCGGTGTTTGAGTCCCGCAATTGGGCAAGGACCCGCGTCTGTTCACGATCAAGAGCAAGAATTTTCCAGAGGCTCAGCGTCCCCGCGATCAGAATAAAAAGCAGAACAAAACCCGCGCTCCACCAATTCTCGGCACTCTCTGCATCGATAAGACCCGGCTCGACATACCCGACCAACCGCCAGACCGATCCCGGAATGTCCACACTGGCGCGTATTTCGCCAATCTCGCCGTCAGTTAACGAGATCTCACGATGCGCCGCGATTCTATCCCGTGCACCGTCAGCATTGATTTCAATCAGATAGTCCCGCTCGCGATGGACCAGCGTCAGATAGTGACCCGGACTTTGGTATGAACGGATCAGGGATTGCAGAACATCGGGATAAAAGCTGACGAAGAACACGCCGTTCAACCGTTCGCCACTACGCCACGGCGCCATAATGTCGAAATGATAGTTGTTGGCCTGAGGATGGATGACAGTCTTGTACCCAGCGTCAGGCGTATCTGCGACGAGCCGGGAAACGTAGGATTGGATATTATCCTGGCATTGACGGCCGACGAAACCTTCCAGATCGTCGATCAGATCCTCACCGTCACGGTCCGCAAGTGTGAACGTGAAATAACTCGGGAACCAGCGCTGCAGGCTGTCGTCGACCCGGGTCCGCAGACTCTCGTCTCCGACATCTTCCGCGTAGGCCTCGAGTAAATCCCGATTATCAAATGCGAAGGCCTCGACGAGGCGCTGACGTCCGGTGACAAACTGCTCCACGGCGTTCGCCGCTTCCTGCACCTCGGACGTCAGGATCTCGGTATGCCGGTTCTCAATCTCTGAATTCTGCAGAGCTGCGAAATACAGCGACGCGCCGGCAACGAGGAGAACAGCCCCCACGACAAGGGCAACCGTTGCGCGCGTGCCGCCTCTTTCCTCGACGGCACGCGTATCATTCTGATTTTCTGTCATATAAACGCGTTATCAGCCTCAGAACTCGATCACCAGCGAAAGCACTCCGGTCTCTGAATAAAGCATCGACAGCTAGTCACACGCTCAAACCAGCAAATCCGAATATAAGTGCGGAGCCGATCGGGACTCTAGGCAACCAACGCTAACCGAGTGTTAACACTCGGCGAAACAGATGGTCAGTCTTCCTGAGCGCCAGGCACGGACATGTGCTTGGCGATGTAGGCAGGCTCGCCCATGCGAGCAACAAGACTGAGCTGCAGCTCCAGCCATGACATATGGCCTTCCTCGTCCAGCGCGATTTTCTCGAACAGCACGCGGGAGCCGATATCGCCTTCTTCCGCTGCTTCACGCGCCGCTTCCGTATAGAACTTGATGGCGCCTTTCTCGTCTTCCAGATCGGCCTGGAACATATCGTTCAGGGACTGGGCCCTGGACGGAGCCTTCTCGAACTTCAGTTCCGGATTGCCGTTCAGAAACAGAATACGCTCAATGAACGCATCCGAATGCCCGAGTTCCTCCTGCATCTCCTCACGCATCTGGGCGGCAAGCCGATCGATGCCCCAATCTTCGAGGACATGCGCATGAAGCTGGTACTGGTGCGCGGCCGTCAGTTCCATGCCGAGCGCGGTTTGCAGATTTTTCAGGGTTTTCTTGCTTGCCATAGTCGTACCTGTCTCCGTTCTTGCGGTTAAGTCTCCGGGGATTAAATGCGCCGAAACGAGATTTGTTCCAGACGTGGGGACTTTCGTCATTTACATGGTTTGACGCGAAAACCGCAACCATAGGTCATAATGTCGCTGGCAGGTCCAGCCCCAACCCAGCGCGTCCTGTTCCACTCTCCCGGCCAGCAGGACAGCGGCTCAAACGCACTAGCACTTCATTACAAATTCATGACAGCATATGCGCCATGCCGGGGCATGGCTCGCCCTTGCCACGGCCACGGGTAACGAAAGGGTCAAATCATGCAACGCCTTATCAAGACGACAGCACTCGCCGGCTTCACCGCCGCCGCCCTCTCCTTCGGCGCGGCCGGCGCCGCGAGCGCGGAAGACATCAAGGGCCATGACGGCCTGAACGCCACCTATTGGACGCAGAATTCAGTCGAATACAAAGCCAACGCCTATGCGCTCTACCAGCTCGCCATGCTGCGCCTCGATCAGGCGCTGGCCGACAAGAGCTGGACCGCTGCGCTGGAGCAGAGCGGCGATTATCAGTCCAAGCCGCCGGCGGTGATCCTTGATATCGACGAGACCGTGCTCGACAACTCGCCCTACCAGGCATGGATTGTCGAGAAGGATAAGTATTACAGCTCCAAGACTTGGGGACCGTTCGTGGAGAGCCAGACCTCCCGCGTCATTCCGGGTTCGGTCGAGTTCACCAAATACGCCAAGTCAAAAGGTGTGAAGGTTATCTACGTTTCAAACCGCAAGGCTCCGGGTGAAGACGCGACACGCGCCAACCTGAAAAAGTTCGGCTACCCGGTCGACGAGGACACTGACGTTGTCCTGCTGCGCGGCGAGAAAGACGAATGGAAGTCCTCCAATAAAACGCCGCGCCGCGAACATGTGGTCGCCAGCTATCGCGTGCTGCTGCAACTCGGCGACAACCTTGGAGACTTCACCGACGAGAACGTAAAGGGCTCTCCGTCCGAGCGTCTCGGCACCTACGAGAAGCATCAGGCGATGTGGGGCAAGCAGTGGATCATGTTCGCCAACCCGACCTACGGCTCATGGGAAGGCGCGGCGATCAACAACAACTGGAAAGCATCCGGGTCCGAGAAACGTGCCATGAAACACGCCATCATGGATGAGTGGGAAGGCCCGAAGTAATCCATCAGGTCACCTTCGAGCGTTACATCAGCAGCCCGGCTTTGCCCGGGCTGCTTTTGTTTTGGGCGCCTCCGGCACCTTACAGAAACACCGAATCATCGGATTGTTGACAATCCAACAAACGAACATGAATATCCTGCACGACGCGCTACACAGCTGGACCGATCATGCCCTCTTCCGAGATCCGATTTATCTCCTTTGACTGCTATGGAACCCTGACAAACTTTCGCGTTGGAGATCTGACGAAGCAGCGCTTGGGCAATCTCATCCCCCCGGATCAAATGACCGGGTTCCTGGAGGATTTCACGGCCTACCGGTTCGACGAGGTACTCGGGGACTGGAAACCTTACGCGGACGTGCTGCATCGGGCGCTGGAGCGCACCTGCCGCCGCTGGAACATCACCTTCAGGTCGGAGGACGCAGCCGCCATCGTCGAGGCCGTACCGACCTGGGGGCCGCATGCCGACGTGCCGGCGCCACTGGCCCGTGTCGCGCAGGATATCCCGCTGGTAATCCTGTCCAACGCCGCAGACAGCCAGATCCAGTCCAACGTCGATCTGCTCGGAGCACCTTTTCATGCTGTCCTGACAGCCGAGCAGGCCCAGGCCTACAAGCCTCGCCTGCGCGCTTTCGAATACATGTTCGACACACTCGGCTGCGGGCCGGAGCATATGATGCATGTCTCCTCAAGCCTGCGGTACGACCTGATGTCCGCCAGCGACCTGCGGATCGGCCGTCGCGTCTTTGTCGAACGCGGGCACGGGCCGGGCAATCCTGCATATGGCTATCAGGCGATCCCGGATATCGGCGGCCTGCCCGGCCTCCTCGGCATCGCTTAGGGACACCCGCAGATGGCCACTCCGAACCCCATCGAAAGAATAACCCTGCCGGTCCAGATCGCCGACCGGCTACGGTCCGACATTCTTGCGGGCATTTATCCAGGTGGCGCCCAGCTGCTGGAAGCCGAACTCGCTCTCACCTTCGGCGTCAGCCGCGGTCCGCTGCGCGAAGCCATGCAGCGGCTGGTGCAGGAAGGCCTTCTGCGCAGTGCCCCGCACCGGGGGGTGTTCGTCACCGAAGTCGATGAGGACGATCTGCTTGATGTGTTTTTCGTTCGGGAGACGCTGGAGACGGCGGCGATCCGGAAAATCTGTTCGGAAGGCAGGCAGGGTGCGGTTGCCGACAGCTTGACGGCAATTGCGGAGCGCATGGACAAGGCCCTCAAGAACGGGGACACGACGGCCGGCGGAGATCTCGATTTCGAATTCCACCGAACTCTCGTCGATGCCGCGAAAAGCGAACGTCTGTCCCGCACATACGCCACTGTTCAGGCGGAAACCCGGCTTTGCCTCCACCGCCTGATGGGCGGCTATCGCAGTAGCAAGGACCTCGCCGAAGAGCATTTCAGGCTGGCGGAGACAATCCGGACCAAAGACGTCGACGCGATCCTGTTAGAGCTGAAACGGCATTTCGGCGACCCCGCTCGTCATCTCCGAAAAGCCGGCGGAACCGCACTCACATAAGCCGTCCCACAGAAACCAAACCACATGTCCCTGACCTTCTCTCCCGTCTCGACAGACGACCTCGAAACCATTGCCGGTCTGGTCCAGGCAGTTTCATGGCCACACCGCCCGGAAGACATCGATCTGATGATCCGGCTCGGAGGGGGCCGTCTGGTGCATGACGCCAACGATGGCCAGGTGCTTGGCGTCGGGCTCTACTGGACCTTCGGCGACGCTCTGGCGCGGATCGGGCTCATCATCGTCTCGCCGGAAAGCCAAGGCCGCGGCATCGGTCGGAAGCTGGTCACCCGGCTGCTAGAGGATGCCGGCCCGCGTCCGGTCGTACTGCTGGCGACGGACGCCGGGCGCCCGCTCTATGAGTCGCTTGGCTTCAAAGCCTTCGATACATCCCGGCAATATCAGGGGATCTATGCGGACACTCCGGGTAAAGACCCGCGCATCCGTCCCGGCGTTTTCAACGATATTGCAGGCATATCAGACCTGGATGCGGCGGCTTTTGGCGCCCGGCGCGAACACGCCCTGGAAAGCCTGGCCGCAGCCAGCGATGTGTCGGTGCTGACTGAAAACGGAACCATTACCGGATATGGATTTGCGCGCGCCTTCGGACGGGGGACCGTCATCGGCCCGATCGTGTCGGCAAACGAAGCCGATGCCATCGCCCTGTTCAGCGCCCTCGCCCGCCCCGGATTTGTACGCGTCGATTGCCCCGGAAACGCGGCAGCACTGATCCGGCATCTGACAGGCAGCGGGCTTGAGGATGTGGGCACGTCCCCGGTCATGGCTCGGGGAGACTGGACCGCGCCAGCGGCACCGCACCGTATCTACGGCCTCGCCAGCCACGCGCTCGGTTGAGCGGGAGGAAAGACAGATGGACCGCATCATCGTCATTGGCAGAGGCATGATCGGCAGCGCTGCCGCGCGGCACCTCACCAGCATTAACGACGGCATCACCCTGATCGGCCCGGGCGAACCCGCCGACTACGCTGCCCACGACGGTGTTTTCGCCAGCCACTACGACGAAGGCCGGATGACCCGCATTTCCGACCCCGATCCGGACTGGGCTGTCACCTCGAAAAGGTCAATCGAGCGCTATCCGGAGATCGAAGCCGAAAGCGGCATTCCGTTCTTCACCAACTCCCGCTATCTCGGCATTGGCGGCACCGATACCAGCTTCCTCGACCGGGCGGAGGCGGCCGGCCGGGCACTTGGCGCCGATCTGACGCGACTGGACGCACAGGGTATCAGGGCTCTCTATCCGTTCCTCTCCGTGCCTGATGACGCCGACGGGTTGCATGAAGACCGGGATGCCGGGCACCTCAATCCGCGCGCGATGGTGAAAGCTCAGACCGAGGCCGCCCGAAAGCGCGGCGCCACAATCGTCAATGACCGGGCCATCGCAATCTACCCCGTTCCCGGCGGCGTAGAGGTTGAACTGGCAAGCGGCGATGTTCGACGCGCCGAAAAGGTCCTGATCGCGACTGGCGGATTTACAGACGCTTGTGGTTTGCCGCCTCTGGACCTGAAGCTGCGCGTTTTCGGCCGGACGGTTCTGCTCGCCCGGATGGAAGGCGTCGTAGCGGAGCAGCTTTCGGATATGCCGACCATGGGGCATGCCGAAACCGGCGCCTATATCCTGCCGCCGATCCGCTATCCGGATGGACATAACTATCTGAAGATCGGTATCGGCACGACTGACGATCCGGAATTCCGCTCACTGACGGAGCTGAACCACTGGTTCAAGAATCCTGGCTCCGAGGAAAACCGGGACCGGTTCCGCCCCTTCCTGGAAGGCCTGATCCCGGCGCTGACGGGGGTCGCGCACTGGCACACAGCAAGCTGTGTTGTTACCTGGACCGCAACCGGCCTGCCCTATATCGATCATGTGCTGGATAACCGGATTGCGGTCGCCGTCGGCGGCAACGGCAAGGGCGCAAAATCATCCGACGACTGGGGCTGGATCGCAGCGCATCTCGTCGCCGGGCTCGACTGGGAGCATCCAGTGGGCCGGGCAAAGCTAGGAATACCCGGAAATATCGCCGGCTAGTCCGCCCCAGCCCGGTCCGAGGTTGCCCGCGGCGTCCTCAAGGCATCGAGGAAACGCCGCCGCCAACGCTGCAAATCGTTCCGCTTGAGGATCTCCATCATGGACTGATGGCGTTCTATCCGGTCTTCGCGGGACATGCGCAGCGCCGATTGCAGGCCATCCATCATGCCTTCTTCATCAAACGGATTGACGATCACGGCCCCATCCATTTCGGCGGCGGCCCCCGCGAACTGGGACAGTACCAAAACTCCGGGATCTTCCGGGTTCTGGGAGGCGACATATTCCTTCGCCACCAGGTTCATGCCGTCACGAAGCGGCGTGACAAGGCCAACCTTTGCGATCCGGAAAAACCCAGCCAGTACATCACGCCTGTAGCTTTTGTTCAGATAGCGGATAGGCACCCAGTCGAATTCCGCGAACCGGCCATTGATGTGCCCGGCCATGCCTTCAAGTTTTTCCCGGATTTCCTTGTAGCTCTGGACATCCCCCCGCGATGGCGGCGCGATCTGCATCAGGGTAACGCTGCCCCGGTTTTCGGGATAGTTCTCCATCAGCCGCTCGTAGCTGGAAAAACGATTATCCAGCCCCTTGGAATAATCCAGCCGGTCGACCCCGATAATCAGCTGTTTTTCGCCAAGAGAGCGGCGCAACTGTCGGGCTCGATTGGAATTAACCGTGCGAGCAGCCGTCCGGGCCATTTCTTCAGGATGAATCGAGATCGGAAAGGCCTGCACCCGGGACGACTTTCCAAATGCCGTTGCCCGGTTTCCTCGCACCGTTCCCCCAGGTATGCGGCGGACATATTCCAGCAGGTTTCGTGCGTCATTCTCCGTCTGGAAGCCGATCACGTCATAATCGAGCAACGCCCGGACAATCTCCTCGTGCTCGGTGCAGGCCTTCAACATGTCCGGCGGCGGAAACGGCGTGTGCAGGAAGAATCCCATCCGGTTCTTCAACCCACGGCGCTTCAGATCACGCCCCAGAATGAAGAGATGGTAATCGTGCACCCAGATCAGATCGTCCGGCTCCAGCAACGGCGTCAGGTTGTTGGCGAACAACTCGTTCACCCGGCGATAGCCTTCGGCGTGCGCCCGGGAATAGTTCATCACGTTCAGCCGATAATGCATCAACGGCCAGAGGGTCGAATTGCTGTAGCCGGCGTAGAATTCGTTATAATCCTTGCGGCTGAGTGGCATCGTCGCCCGTGCGAACCGCTTGCCTTCATGCATCGTCACCTGGGCCGGGGTGCTGTTTTCGATCTTCCCGTTCCAGCCGAACCAGAGCCCACCGATCCCGGTGAAGGCTTCCTCGACCGCGACAGACAGTCCGCCTGCGGACGCCTTGCCTTCCTCGACCGGCGCTACCCTGTTGGAGACGACGACCAGACGGCTCAAAACGCATCCTCCCATTTCCGGCTCAGGCGCATGGCGCACTTGATCAGGCCGACCATCGAATAGGTCTGGGGAAAATTGCCCCAAAGCTCGCCGGTTTTCGGGTCGGTATCCTCCGACAGAAGCCCGAGCTTGTTGCGGCAGGCCAGCATGCCCTCGAACATCTCTCGCGCCTCCTCTTCCCGTCCGGTAACGGCAAGTGCCTCGATGAACCAGAAGGTACAGACGTTGAACGCAGTCTCGGGCACACCGAAATCGTCCGCCGCGATATAGCGGAACAGATGACCGCCCTTGCGCAGGTGCTTCTCGATCATCGCCACCGTGCCGACATACCGTTCGTCGGTCCCAGCGTGAAATCCGAGCTCATGCATCAGCAGCAGACTGGCATCCATCTGATCCCCGCCGAAGGTGGAAACGTAGCTGCCAAGCCCATCGTTCCACGCCTCGTTCATAATTCTGTCCCGCATGGTTACGGCGTGAGCGCTCCACTCTGCCGCATCCTCGGCATGACCGAGATGATCGGCAATGCGGGCCAGGCGGTCCGCGGCAGCCCAGCACATCAGGGCTGAGAAGGTATGGACCGACGCAATGGTCCGCAGCTCCCAGGGGCCGGCATCGGGCTTGTCGAACTTCTCCACCGCGTGCCGGCCGAAGGCCGCGAGCTTGCGATAAAGCTCCTCGTTCCCCTGTCGCACGATCCGGCTGTCGAAAAAGGTCTGCGCGGCGGCAAGGATGACAGCGCCGTACACGTCATTCTGGATCTGTGTATAGGCCGCGTTGCCGACCCGGACCGGACCGTTGCCGCGATAACCGGCGAGCCCGTCGACCGTATATTCGTCGAGCTTGTGCCCGAAGGACAGGCCATACAGCGGCTGCAAATCGTCATGCTCGGCATTGACGACGACATTGCTGATATAGCCGAGGTAGCGTTCCAGCGTCTTGGTCGCTGACAGCCGGTTAAGAGCATGAACGACGAAATAGGCGTCCCTGAGCCAGCACAGCCGGTAATCCCAGTTTCGTTCCGACCCTGCCGCTTCCGGCACCGATGTCGTCATCGCGGCAACAATGGCGCCGGTCTCTTCATAAGTACTGAGTTTAAGGGTAATGGCGGCGCGGATAACTGCGTCCTGCCATTCGAACGGGATCGACAGCGCCCGGCTCCAGTCCTGCCAATAGTCCGCTGTCCGTTCCTCGAAAGTGCGCGCCGTCTCGGACAGAGACGATGTCAAACTCTCGTCAGGGCCGAGGAGCATGGTCACCGGCTTGTCGAGCAGAAACCAGCTCTCCTCGAGCAAATAGGAAACGGCAGCATCCGTCGTCAGTCGCATTGTCAGGTCAGGGCAGACGTAACGGATATGGTTTGAGCCGCGTGCAACAATCGGGCGACTGGATCCGTAATCGCTGGTCGGACGGATGCGCACCCGGATTTTCGGACTGCCGTTCAGCGCGTTAATCTGCCGGATCACCATGGTCGGATGGAACATCCGGTCGTAGTTGCGGAACCGCGGGCAGAAATCCCGAATCTCCAGGGATGCACCGTCGGCATCCGTCATTGTCGTTACCAGAATGGCCGTATTGTGCTCATAGCGCTGCTTCGTCGAAACCTGCCTCTCAATCTCGACGGACCAGTAACCGCGCGTCGCGGCCTGTTCCTCGTCGGCGAGCAGAGAGGAGAAAAACGGGTCGCCATCGAACCGCGGCAGACAACACCACGATATTCGCCCCGTGCCATCGATCAATGCACTGATCGCGGAATTGCCGATCAGCCCGAGTTCCAGCGTGCTCACGAAATCGCCTCCTGCTTTGCATGAAGAAGTTGCGCCAGCCAGCCATGCACCGCATCCGGGGACGCCAGGCGGTAATCGGCCATGGTCTCGTTCCCGTCAGGGCCAATATGGATGGTGACGCCACCGCGCGCCTTGCAGACGCGAAAGCCGTCCTCGTCGGTCACATCGTCACCGATGAAACACGGGCGCCGCCCGGCAAAGGGCGGCTGTGCCATAAAAGCCTCCACGGCAGCTCCCTTGGTGGCGACAGACGGCTTCACTTCCACCACCATCTTCCCACACAAGACCGCAAGAGCCCCGTTTCCTGCTTTAGCCGCCTGCGACAACAGCCGATACACTTCCGCTCCCCTCTCCGGCACGGACCGGAAATGAACGGCGATCGCCACGCCCTTGTCTTCAACCTGAAGTGACGGGCAGGCCGAAAGCAGCTTGGCGGCACAAATCCGAACCTCGGCCAGTGCGTCCCGCGCCTGCAGTAATTCACGGGGATCGATATCGCTGGAGCCCCGGCGCTCCAGGCCATGTACGCCAGAGGCTGCAAGATGGGGCAGGTGAAGGAAACCGTCCAGATTGGCCAGGGTGCGGCCGGTAACCACGGCGACTGCGCCGCCGGTGACGCGATGGACATTCTCAAGCAATTCAGGCAGGGCAGCACTTACCCGGATCGCTTCCGGGCGTGGCGCTATATCCACGAGCGTGCCATCGAAATCGAGGAAATAAGCCCAGTCCGCGACTGGTGGTGGCGGCTGCAAAATGTCGACCATAACCTCGCGGAATGACAATTGGCGCGGCAAGCTAGAAGATTGGATAGTAGCAAAGAGAGAGACGCTGACAAGCCGGTCAACGGTTCCGGTAAATCAAGGAATTGGCGGCATCCTTTGGATCGATATCCTTGATTTGCGGCTTTACCGGAATGTTTCCGACCATGAAGCCGACACAGGCTCCCTCGGCATCGGCATAGGGAAGAATCATCCGCCGCCAGGCTTTTGGTGCGAGCCAACTTGGTGACATGGTTTCCGTGTAGATCGGTCGTCCCGTGCGATAGACGGCGAGATAGCAGGCCCGGTACAGCAGAGCCAATGGCGTCCGGGTTTTCCTGCACATTTCGGAGAGCGCTGTCCCGGTCCAGTCATGCCCCGCATATTCGGCGACACCGGTACCGTAGACCCGGTATCGCGCGTCGAACCCGTCGTCCAGGACATCGAGCATCATGATGTTCCCGATCGCCTCGCGAAGCTCGAGAACGTCGATGTCCTTGCGCATCGGTAGGCGACTTTCCGCCTCACGGATCGTGGCCCAATAGTCATAAAGGAAGATCAGCTTGGGTTCCGGTACGACCGTTTCGGCGGCGACAAACGTGATCTCGGCACGCAGATGATCGAATTCCGGCGTCCGCTCGCCATTGATAATGCGATTGGCCGATGCCTCAATGGATTGTGGCATCGGCTCCGACCAATCTGGATCGATATCAGGACCAGTATTGCCGCTGATCGAAATCACCCTCGAAACTCCTTGTGTCTTCTCAGATGAGGTTCTAACCGTCCGGCGGCCACACCCCTACAAAAAACCGCCGCTCAAAGCTTTCGCCAAAATTGTTCGCTTATGCAGCATAATCTTACCATGCACCGCACAATTTTATTGCTCTGAAATCTTGACATCGTTCAAGCCGTGATTACTTTCCGACCAATCGGAAATAAATAGATTGCCCGCACGAGCATGGTTGGACGTCCCAGATCTATCGATCGCGAAGCTGTACTGGATGCAGCACAAGCCGTCGCTGCCCGCGACGGCGCCGGACAGCTGACGCTCGAATCCGTCGCTGCCGAGGCCGGCATCAGCAAGGCCAGCGTGCTCTACGACTACAAGACAAAACAGGCTCTGCTCAAAGCTCTGGTCGAGCGCCGCATCGCCACGGAGAGCAACCGGATTGAAGGGATCGAGCAGCATCTGGGTCCGGTGCCCAATGTCGCGATCCGCGCCCGTTTGAGTTCGGAGTTGCAGGAGCTATCGGACGAGGACCGCAAAGTCGCGCTTGGCCTTTGCGCTGTCGTATCGCAAGACGCCGATTTGCGCCGGCCGGTGCAGGACATGTTCACCCAGAGAATCGCACATCTGATGGAAACATCTGAGAAACCGCGTGGTCCACTCCTTGCCTTTCTCGCCGTTGAAGGCCTGAAATCACTGGAGTGGCTTGGCCTTTATAAATGGCCGAGCGAGGAGCGGAAACGTTTGCTTTCCGAGATTCGCTGGCTGGTCGACCAGGAGCCCGAAGAACGCGCGTGCGACGAAGTGACGGATTCGCCCTGAGCCGCCGTTCTATAGCCCATCATCCCTTCGCCCATATAGATCCGCAGCACACGCCCCCCATAGATCAAAGCCGGATCCATCCACAGGAGTTCGTCATGCCCTTTACCAAGACTATCCGGGCCTTGGCTTTCACTATCGCGGTCCTGCCGGTCCTGGCAGCTTGCGACGTTGATTTGACAGAGGAGAAACCGGTGGCCGCGGCTCCGGCTCGTCCGCCTGTCGCTGTCAGTACCGTCACCGCCGCCGCCGAGGATATCCCGGTCGTGAACGAGCTTCCCGGACGGATTGCGCCGACGAATATTGCCGAGGTCCGCCCCCGGATATCCGGGCTCGTTGTCAAACGCGTCTTCGAGCAGGGGACCATCGTCAATCAAGGCGACGTTCTGTACAAGATCGATCCGGCACCGTTCGAAGTTCAGGTTCAGAGCGCGCGCGCAACCCTGAAGCGTGCGCTTGCGACGCAGGAACAGGCCAAGCGAACCGCAGACCGGCAGCAGGAGCTGCAGTCCCGCAAGGTTGCCAGCGCCCAGACCCGCGACGATGCCGTCGCCGCTCTCGCCAAGGCCGACGCGGATGTCGCGCTTGCCAGTGCAGGCCTTGCCGCGGCAGAGCTCGACCTTCACTACACAAACGTCAAGGCACCGATCTCCGGCCGGATCGGGCGCGCCCTGATCACCGAAGGCGCCCTCGTCGGAAACACCAGCACCGAAAGCCTCGCCGTGATCCGGCAGCTCGATCCCGTCTATGCCGACTTCACACAGTCGGCCAAGGAACTCCGGCAACTCCGCAAAGCCATGAATGGCGGCGAAGTATCGGTTTCGGCTGATGGCGCTGCTACGGTCCATCTGCTTTACGACGATGGCGCTCCGTATCCGCAGAGCGGGCGCCTCTTGCTTCAGGAAAGCACTGTCGACTCGACGACCGGTCAGATTACTCTGCGCGGCGAGTTCCCGAACCCGGATACAGCCCTTCTGCCCGGCATGTATGTACGGGTCCGGATCGAGCAGGGCATCCGTCACAACGCGATTGCAGTGCCCCAGCAGGCGATCCAGCGTGATACCGCAGGCAAGGCCCGGCTCTATGTCGTTGCGCCGGATGGCACCCTGGAGCTTCGACAGGTCGCCCTTGGCGAGGCCACCGGCAACCGGTGGGTCGTGGAAAGCGGCCTCGCCGTCGGTGAGCAGATTGTCGTCGAAGGTTTCCAGAAGATCCGCCCTGGCGCGAAAGTCACGCCCCAACCGTGGCAGCAAGCCGCTAATTCGAGCGCCCAGTAAGGCAGAGCAGACATGGCAAGTTTCTTTATTGACCGACCCATCTTCGCCTGGGTCGTCGCCATCTTCATTATGCTGGCCGGCGCCCTTGCGATCCCGTTTCTGCCCGTTGCGCAATATCCCAATGTTGCGCCGCCACAGATCACGGTCAGCACCACTTACCCGGGCGCGACGCCGGAAGACATGTATGAAAGCGTCACCCGGCCGATCGAGAATGAGCTGAATGGCATTCCCGGACTGCTCTATTTCGAATCGACATCAGACTCATCCGGGCAAATCAGCATCACTGTCACGTTCGAGCCCGGCACGGACGTCGCAGACGCACAGGTTGAAGTCCAGAACCGGATCAGCCGGGTCGAAGCGCGATTGCCGGAAACCGTCTCCCGCCAGGGCATGCGCATCGAGCGGGCCGGCACAGGCTTCCTTCTTGTGGTCACGCTCACATCGACGGACGGCACGCTCGACGCCATCGGGCTGGGTGACTATCTCAGCCGGAATGTCGACGGCGAGATCCGGCGGATCGGCGGCGTCGGCAACACACGGCTGTTCTCCACCGAACAATCCATGCGCGTCTGGCTCGACCCGGACAAGATGCTCGGCCTCAATCTCACCACGGAAGACGTTGTCAATGCGATCCAGGCCCAGAACGCCCAGGTCGCCGCAGGCCGTATCGGCGCAAAACCGGTTACAAAAGACCAACAGATTGCCGCCAGTGTCCTGGTGAAAGGGCAACTCAAGACCCCCGAGGAATTCGGCGCCATCGTGCTCCGGGCCCAGATCGACGGATCGACTGTCCGGCTGCGCGACGTTGCTCGCATTGAGATCGGCGGTGAGTCCTATACTTCGGCAGCGCGGTTGAATGGACAGCCGACAGCAGCTCTCGGCGTGCAGCTCTCTCCGAGCGGTAACGCCCTTGAAACCGCCAACGCAATCGAAGCCAAGATGGAGGAGCTAGCACGCTTCTTCCCGAACGGGGTTGAGTACAAGATCCCCTACAACACCGCGCCTTTTGTGGAAGTCTCCATCGAGAAGGTTCTCCACACGCTGATCGAGGCCGTGGGACTGGTCTTCATTGTGATGCTCGTCTTCCTTCAGAGCTTCCGCTACACGATCATCCCCACACTGGTTGTTCCCGTCGCTCTGCTCGGCACCTGCGCCGTCATGATGGCCAGCGGCTTCTCCATCAACGTGCTGACAATGTTCGCCATGGTGCTGGCAATCGGCATCCTGGTCGACGACGCCATCGTCGTGGTCGAGAATGTCGAGCGCATCATGAGCGAGGAAGGTCTTTCCCCGCGCGAAGCAACCCGCAAGGCAATGAAGCAGATCACCGGGGCAATCGTCGGCATCACGCTGGTGCTAATGGCGGTGTTCGTCCCGATGGCCTTCTTCCCGGGCGCGGTCGGCGTCATCTATCAGCAATTCAGCCTGACCATGGTGGTGTCGATCCTGTTCTCCGGCTTCCTCGCGCTGTCCCTGACGCCAGCCCTGTGCGCAAGCTTCCTGAAGCCGGTCGAGGCCGGTCACTCTATGGAGAAACGTGGCGTCTTCGGCTGGTTCAACCGTGGTTTCGACAAGACAGCGCGCAATTACAGCAGTTTTGTCGGCCGCATGACCCATCGTGCCGGACGGTACATGATCATCTATCTGGCCCTGCTTGCAGGGCTTGGGTATCTCTGGATGCAGCTCCCGACCGCGTTCATTCCGAACGAGGATCAGGGTTATCTTCTGGTCGACATGCAGGCCCCGGCGGAAGCGAGTGCCAACCGCACGATGGAGGTGATCAAGCAGGTCGAGGAAACCTTCATCGGCAAGGACGGCGTCGCCCAAATCGTAACGGTGGCCGGCTTCAGCTTCTCCGGCACCGGTGACAATGCCGCTATCGCCTTCGTGCCGCTCAAGGACTGGGGCGAGCGAGGACCCGAGAATTCCGCCACGGCAATCGCCGGACGGGCGAACGGCCAGCTGTTCCAGATCAAGGATGGCAGGACCTTCGCCCTCTCTCCGCCGCCAATTCGCGGTCTCGGTAACTCCAGCGGGTTCGATTTCCGTCTACAGGATCGCGGCGGTCTGGGTCACGAGGCCCTGGTCGAAGGCACCAACCGGTTGTTGGCTGAGGGCAGGCAAAGCCCCATTTTGCAGGGCTTGCGCATATCGGGGCTACCGGATGCCGTGCAGGTCAATCTGGTCGTCGACCGGGAGAAGGCCAACACCTTCGGCGTGACCTTTGCCGATATCAACGAGACGATCTCGACCCAGCTCGGCTCGACCTATGTCAACGACTTCCCGAATGTCGGTCGCATGCAGCGGGTGACTGTTCAAGCAGATCAGAACCAGCGGATGTCCACTGACGACATTCTCAAGATGACGGTCCGCAACACCCATGGCGGCATGGTTCCATTGTCCAATTTCGTAACAGTGGAATGGGTCACGGGCGCGGCCCAGGTTGTCGGCTACAACGGATATCCGACGATCCGGATCAGCGGTCAGGCGTCCGCCGGCTATTCGTCGGGCGATGCCATCGCCGAGGTAGAGCGGATCGCCAACAATCTCGGCCCGGGCTTCGGCTATGAGTGGACCGGTCAGTCTCTGCAGGAAATCCAGTCCGGCGCACAGGCACCGTTGCTGATCGCGCTCAGCATCGTTTTCGTCTTTCTGTTGCTGGCGGCACTCTACGAGAGCTGGTCGATCCCGATCTCGGTCATGCTGGTGGTGCCGCTGGGCGCCATTGGTTCCGTCCTCGCCGTCATGTCGCGGGACATGCCGAACGACGTCTACTTCCTGGTCGGGTTGATCGCCATCATCGGTCTGTCGGCAAAGAACGCGATCCTGATCGTGGAATTCGCCAAGGACCTGCGCGCCGAGGGCCAATCCCTGTTCGACGCTACCGTCGAGGCGGCCCGCCTGCGTTTCCGGCCGATCCTGATGACGTCCTTCGCCTTCTCCTTCGGCGTGCTCCCGCTCGCCATCGCGACGGGGGCCAGTGCGGCCAGCCAGAATGCCATCGGCACCGGCGTGCTCGGCGGCATGATCTCGGCAACCGTTCTGGCGGTCTTCTTCGTACCGGTCTTCTTCGTGTTCGTGATGAGTCTGTTCGGACGGAACAAGGCAGTCGAAGAAAGCCCCGAAGCGGCAGAATAGGCCCCGCAAAGAAGATGCACCCGGGCGGGCTCAAGCCGCCCGGGTCTTCCCCCTGATCACCGCGACACCGGAAACTATTCCCTTATTTCTTGATTTGCCGGACCGTTCAGGCTGCGATGGTAAACATGGAGATGAGCCATCATAGACGTACGCAAAAAGCGGCGTTCTCAGGTCCAAGCCCAGCAAAACGAACTCCCCTGGGCGCCGATACTGACAAGCAAGCCGCATTCGCGCGTATCACCCGCCTGTTCAGAATCTGGAACGCTCTGCCCGGCCGGAAGAAGCGCCGGGATTTGGATCCGGTAGCGATCGGTGCCGAACTGCTCCCGCATCTCTGTCTCGGTCATTATCTCGGGAACGGCACAGATTTCCGGTATGACCTTATCGGCTCCGAGATTGTCAATCTGGCACCACGCCTCTCACCCGGGTCGCTGGCGAGCGACACGATGAGGATACAGAATACCGATCAGGATCACATTCTGACGCTGTTCCTTGAAGCGGGTGTCGAGCAGCGGCCAAAAATCCATGAGGTTCGCTACAACTCGATCGGCGACGTCCCTCTGAGAATATTCGCCGCGCTGCTGCCGCTTGGCCTTCACCAAGACAAGAAGTGTGCGGAGGATCTGTTACTGGCCGTCTGGCGAACCACAGTGACGGGCATTATCGCGAAAGACAATTCAACGGACCTGACAGGAGAATTCCTGCAATTCTCCGGCAGCACCGACTGAAGCGGCCGTCACGCATCCAGTAAACTAGAGATCCGATGCTGGAAACTGCGGCAGGCCGTCCGCGATCCCGTAATAATCGCCCTTGTCCGCAACATAGATGTGACCTCGGACAGTCAATTCTGACGGGCCGTCGAGCGCGCCAAGCGATACCGAGATGCGCGAGCTGTCGGTATCGACGAAGAACAGCGCGGAGCCGCATTCCGAGCAGAAGCCCCGACGCGCCTTGTCGCTGGAGCGGTACCATTTAAGGCCGCGGTCTTCAGAGATTCTGAGATCGTCCTTGTTCAGCGTCGAGGAAACCCAGGCCTGGCTGGCCTGCTTGCGGCACATGGCGCAATGGCAGGCTACCGGTTGCTTCATCTCCCCCGAAATTTCGAACCGCACCGCGCCACAAAGGCACCCGCCTGCCCTAACCTGTTCACCCACAATCCTGCTCCCCTAGGCAGTGATGAATTTCATCGCGCGAATGTTCCTTTTTTGTTCCAGATTGTCAATAACCAGCTCAGATTGCCCGCTCGAGCCAATGATCATTGCGCAATGGCATGGGCAAGGCCTAATCATCGACACGCACCTCACCCTCACGGCCCAAGATCATGCATCCATCCCATAGCCTCTTTTCCGACACCTACTTCACGGCCCGGCAACGCTTCCTGCAAGCTGTCGAGGACAAGGGATACGCGCTGGAAACCGCGCGCCATCCATTGAGCTCAAGATTTCCGGCCGAGATCGCGACCGATACGGTCAGGATCGGGCCGGACCGCGCGCGCCGGGTTCTCTTCATCAGCTCAGGCCTGCACGGCACGGAACTGACAACCGGATCCGGTATCCAGCTCGGCCTGCTGGAAGAGATTGAGGCATCGTTGCCGGCGGACACGGCTGCGGTCTTCATTCACGCCGTCAATCCCTACGGCTCCGCCGCAATGACCCGGACAGACGAGAACAATATCGACCCGAACCGGAACAACCTGCTCTCTTTCGAGACCCTGCCGCAAAACCCGGACTACGACGCTTTGCATGACGCGCTCTGCCCGGCGGTCTGGTCAGGCCCCGAACGCGACGCGGCCGAAGCCCGGATTGCGGCTTACATCGAGGAAAACGGCTTTGAAAAGTTCAGCAGAAAGGTTCTGGCCGGTCAGTACACTCATCCGGACGGCCTCTTTTTCGGCGGTACGTCACGAAGCTGGACGATTGCGAACCTGGCGGAGACCGTTGCCCGGCACGGTGCAGGAGCGGACCGGCTGGCAATAGCAGACCTGCATACGGGTCTTGGAGAATACGGCGCCCTGGAGGCGATACGTCGCGACAAAGAGCCGAGGAAGGATGCCGCGAGCAGCCAGATCCGCCATGTCGCCTGCGACGTGCTGGACGATGTCGCCTGCGCGATGGAGCCCATCAAGGTCATCCTGGAATTCGGCACCTACCCTGTAGACCACATCGTCACAATGCACAGGGCGGACACCTGGCTGAAATTCCATGGCGATCTGCACACACCGCTTGGCCGCCGGATAAAAGCGGAGCTGCGGGATGCTCTCTTCTGCGACGATCCGGCTTGGCTGGAGGCGGTCTATACGCAAGGCGTATCCGGTTGCCGCGCCATCCTTGAAGAGCTTTCCGCCTGATCGAGTGGCGACGTTGACAATACGCGATCCCGATGCCGGAATAGCCCCATGTCAAAACTCACGCTTACCTTCGATAACGGCCCGGAGCCGGAGGTCACGCCCCGGGTTCTGGATATCCTCGCCCGGCGCGGCCTCAAGACGACTTTCTTCGTTGTCGGCCAGAAACTTCTGGACCCGGAACGCATGGAGCTGGCCATGCGTGCCCGCGAGGAAGGCCACAGGATCGGCAACCACACGTTCACGCACAGCACACCACTCGGGCAGATGGAAGATGCAAGCGACGCAGTCGCCGAGCTGGAACGAACGGATGCTCTGGTGGCCGAGACAGGGGAGACCGGGAAACTGTTCCGTCCCTTCGGCGGCGGCGGAAAATTGGGCCCGCACCTGCTGAACCCGCAAGTCGTCGAGTTTCTCCACAACAAGGCCTATAGCTGCATCCTGTGGAACGCGATTCCGAGAGACTGGGCCGACCCGGAAGGCTGGGTCGAGCGTGCTCTTGAGCAGATTACCTCCCAGGAACACACGCTCATGGTGCTGCACGATCTGCCGACAGGCGCGATGGCGGATCTCGAGGCATTTCTGGACCGGGCCGAGGCCTCCGGCGCCGACTTTGACACCAGCTTCCCGAAAGAGTGCGTACCAATGCTCGACGGCAAGGACATGATGCCCCTCGCCCCCTATGTCGCGGCGGCGTGACCCCAGGCATTCCGGTTGAGTACCGCCTGCCGGTCATCCCGTTCCCCTGATGAAGATGCTCCAGGCCGGCACTGTCGAGCACACTCTTATCCGGCCCGATGACAATCATGGCTCAGAACAGGTCGGAAATTTTATAGCGCCAAAAAATCCAACGCGACCAAATGCAACCGCATCTTTTGCAACACGTTTCCGAGGACCGAAAACTTTCGTTTACGCCATCAGGTACTTGGTATACCAATATACCAAGAACAAGAGCCAAGGGCCCGTTCGGGACTCGGAAGCCGCATCACGCCAGGGGAGGTCTTTAGACCATGGTCATGTCCGATATTGAAGTTGCGCGCGAAGCTAAAATGAAGCCGATCATGGAGATCGGCGACAAGTTGGGAATCCCGGCCGAATCCCTTCAGCCTTTCGGTCACACGAAGGCCAAGATCGACCTCGATTATATCAAATCCATTCAGGACCGCCCCGATGGCAAGCTGGTACTGGTCACGGGCATCAACCCGACGGCGGCCGGCGAAGGAAAGACCACGACGTCGGTCGGCCTTGGCGACGCGCTGAACCTGATTGGCAAGAAAGCCATCATCTGCCTGCGCGAGCCGAGCCTCGGTCCGTGTTTCGGCATGAAGGGTGGCGCTGCTGGTGGCGGATACGCCCAGGTCGTGCCGATGGAAGACATCAACCTGCACTTCACTGGCGACTTCCACGCCATTGCCGCCGCGAACAACCTGCTCGCCGCGATGATCGACAACCACATCTACTGGGGCAACAAGCTCGGTATCGATGAGCGCCGGGTGACCTGGAAGCGCTGCATCGACATGAACGACCGGGCGCTGCGCCAGATCGCCAACTCCCTTGGCGGCGTGGCCAACGGCTTCCCGCGTGAGGACGGTTTCGACATCGTCGTCGCCTCCGAGGTGATGGCCATCTTCTGCCTCGCGACCGATCTTGAAGACATGAAGCGCCGCCTCGGTAACATCATCGTCGCCTATACCCGCGACCGGAAACCGATCTACGCTCGCGACGTAGACGCAAACGGCGCCATGACCGTGCTGCTGCGCGACGCCCTAGCCCCTAACCTGGTACAAACGCTGGAGAACAACCCGGCCTTTATCCATGGCGGCCCGTTCGCGAACATCGCGCATGGCTGCAACTCGGTGATGGCAACCAAGACCGCCCTCAAGCTCGGCGACTACGTGGTGACCGAAGCCGGTTTCGGCGCCGATCTCGGCGCTGAGAAATTCTTCGACATCAAATGCCGCAAGGCTGGTCTGAAGCCGGCAGCGGCAGTCGTCGTCGGCACCGTTCGGGCGCTGAAGATGCATGGCGGCGTCGCCAAGGAAGATCTCGGCACCGAGAATATCGAGGCTGTGGTCAAAGGCACCTCAAACATCAAGCGGCATGTCGTGAACACCAAGAAATTCGGTGTTCCGGTTGTGGTCGCGCTGAATCGCTTCATCACGGACACGGACGCGGAAATCAACGCCGTCCGTGACGAGCTGGCGTCCGAGGGCGTCGAGGCCATCATCTGCACCCACTGGTCCGATGGCAGCGCGGGCACCGAAGATCTGGCCAAGAAGGTCGTGGAACTGGTCGAAGGCGGCAGCGCTGACTTCAAGCCGCTCTATGACGAAAATCTCGGCCTGCTGCAGAAAATCGAAGCCATCGCCAAGAACATCTACGATGCTTCCGGCGTGGTTGCGGATCAAAAGGTTCTGAACCAGATCAAGGACTTCGAAGCGCTCGGCGCCGACAAGTTCCCGGTTTGCATCGCCAAGACGCAGTACAGCTTCTCAATCGACCCGAATGCCAAGGGCGCACCCAGCGGCCACACGCTTCCGGTCCGCGAAGTGCGTCTTTCCAACGGTGCAGAGTTCATTGTCGCGGTCTGTGGCGATATCATGACCATGCCGGGTCTGCCGCGCGTCCCGGCCGCCGAGAAGATCACGCTGAACGATCAGGATCAGATCGAAGGCCTGTTCTAATCCGATATGGCGCGGGGGCATTCCGCTCCCGCGCCTTTCAATCAGCATGTCCGCCCGGAGCGCGCCGGGCGGTGGGGAGGGAGCACAATGCGCATTATCCTGAACGGACAGCAGGCCTTCGGTAAGGCCGCGCTCGAAGCCATTCTGGAAAAGGGCGAAGACGAAATCGTTGCCGTCTACACGGCGCCTGACAAGGAAGGCCGCCCGGTCGATCCGGTCAAGGAAGCCGCCCTTGAGCACGGCCTGACCGTGTGCCAACCTGCCGATTATTCCCTTCCCGAAGTGATCGAGGAATTGAAGAGCTGGAACGCCGATCTGATGATGATGGCCTATGTCATCATCTTCATACCGGAAGAAGCCCGGAACGTGCCGAAGCATGGCTCGCTCTGCTTCCATCCGTCCCTGCTGCCGCTGCATCGCGGCCCGTCCTCCATCAACTGGCCGATCATCTGGGGCGCGGACAAGACCGGCCTCACCATCTTCTATCCGGATGACGGCCTCGATGAAGGCGATATCTGCGTCCAGAAGGAAGTCGAGATCACTCCGGACGACACGCTCGGCTCGGTCTATTTCGACAAGGTCTTCCCGCTCGGTATCGAAGCCGTGCTTGAGTCCATCGACCTGATCCGCGCCGGAAACCCGCCGCACACGCCGCAGGACGAATCCAAGGCCACCTACGAAGGCTGGTGCCGCAAGGCGGATGGCGAGATCAACTGGAACCGCAGCCAGGGCGAAGTCTACAACCAGATTCGCGGCTGCAACCCGCAGCCCGGCGCCTGGACGACATTGAACGGCAAAGAGCTGCAGATCTTCGACAGCCAGAAGGCCGACGGCTCCGGACGGACAGGCCGGATCTGCGCCATCACCGATGACGGCTTCGTCATCAATGCGGGACGCGGCGGCATTCTTGTCCAGCGCGTGCGCTATGACGGCGGCAAGAAGATCTCCGCCAAAGACTTTATCGCCGAACAGGGCCTCGAAGTCGGCGCCCGCTTTGGCATCTGAGCACGCATAACTCCCTGAAAGAACTCCTGCCCAATGTTCCCTCGGCCCCGCCACAAGCGGGGCCGTTCTCTTTTCATGGCCAGGACGAACGGGACGGGTTCTGTTCACACATCTTCATCTCTAGAGTGCCCTTGAGAAGATGGAACGGAGCAATGCCATGAGTGAAATCGCCCTTATCGTGATCGACGTGCAGAACGATTTCTGCCCCGGTGGAGCCCTTGCCGTCTCTGATGGGGATGCCGTTGTACCGGTTGCGAACCGACTGATGCAGCGTTTCGATCACGTGGTGCTGACACAGGACTGGCACCCGGCCGATCACAGCTCTTTCGCCGCAAACAACCCGGGCCACGATCCCTTCAGCCTGATCGACATGCCGTACGGGCCGCAAGTGCTCTGGCCGGTCCATTGCGTGCAGGGTTCCAAAGGGGCCGCCTTTCACAACGACCTAGAGACAGATCGCGCCAACCTGATCATCCGTAAAGGCTACCGGAGCGAGATCGATTCCTACTCCGCCTTCTTCGAGAACGATCACACCACGACTACCGGACTTGCCGGCTACCTGCGGGAGCGCGCTGTCGAGCACCTGATCATGGTCGGGCTCGCCACTGATTTCTGTGTGCGTTTCTCGGCTGTCGACGCTGCAAGACTCGGCTTCAGGGTCACCTTACTGGAAGACGGATGCCGGGCCATCGATCTCGATGGATCGCTTGCCGCCGCCCGGGCCGAGCTGGCAGAGCACGGCATTACAGTGACAACATCCGATGCCATCTGAAGCGATGCGCGTTCTCGTCATCGAAAACTACAGCGGTACCGATGTCGGCGAAATGGCCGCCACCTTCGCCGAACGCGGCGTCACGCTCGATATCGTGCAGGCTTTCAACGGGACGTCCCTGCCCGCCGGGCCGGACGATCATGACGGCATGATCGTGCTCGGAGGCGATCAAAATGCACTGGACGACAGCGGCTCTCCCTATTTCCCTCCGCTGCTGGAGCTGATGCGCGCTTTCGATACGGCACGCCGTCCGGTCCTCGGCATCTGCCTGGGCGCACAATTGCTCGCCCGCGCTCACGGCGGCGGCAATGTCGTCGGCCAGCCATTGGAATTCGGTTATGTCCCGATCACGCCGACAGTTGCGGGCCGGGCGGATCCCCTGACCGGTACTATCGACCCGAGTGTCCCGGTTTTCGAGTGGCACAGCGATACCTTCACCCTGCCGCCGGGAGCCACTCATCTCGCGACAAGCGCAGCATATGAGAACCAGGCCTACTCGGTCGGTCTCGTCAGCTACGGTACACAGTTTCATTTCGAAGTCGGGCGCACCTTGGCGGAACGCTGGAGCACGGCACATTCCGGTTATCTCGATGCGCAGCGCCCGGGGTGGCGTCCGCAAATCGCAAAGGAACTGGAACAGTATGAAGCCGGCGCCCGAACTTTCTGCGCCGCCTTTACCAATAGCTGGATCGATCTTGTCGCAGATGCCCGCATCAAGCGGAATGCATGAGGGATCCCGCTTGACCGGCCGGAAGGCGGCGGCGAAGGTGAGCTAACAATTGCGATGTAATGTGGGAATACGGGCGTCCGATGGGTAAATTCGAGCTGAGAGACAAGGTCGTGCTGGTTGCTGGAGCCAGCTCAGGCATCGGCGCCGCAACCGTGGAGGGCCTCCTCGCCGAAGGCGCGCGCGTTGTCGCCGCCGCACGCCGGATGGACCGCCTGCAATCCTTGGCGAAAGATCGTCCGGGCCACTGCCTGCCGCTGCAACTGGACGTCGCGGATCCGGCTTCCGCCGCCTCGATGGTCGAGCGCATGCCCGAAGGTTGGCGCAACATCCACGGCGTCGTGGTCTGTGCCGGCCACGATGTCGGCGGCCGTGCCCGTTTCGACCGGGCCGATGCGGATACCTGGACGGATATTATCGACACCAATGTGAACGGAACGATCCGGGTCTGCCGGGCGATCATCGACCAGATGGCGGAACGCGGCTCAGGCCATATCGTCACCCTGGGCTCGACGGCGGGCCTCCGGGTCTATCCCGGCGGTAGCATCTACAATGCCTCGAAATTCGCCGTCCGCGCCTTTACGGACGGCCTCAGAATGGATTTCGCGGAGACGGATATCAGGGTGACCGAAATCCTGCCGGGCCTGACCCGCACCGAATTCGCGGAAAGCCGATGGGGCGATGGCGGCAGAGCGCGAAACTTCTATGACAATGCCCCCGGGACACTCGCGCCGGAGGACATAGCGGATGCCATCGTCTATGCG
>NZ_JACZFS010000006.1 GCF_014904795.1 Nisaea nitritireducens | reverse complement strand
CCCCCAGCTTCTGGTCGAACCGACGCGGGCTTGATCCAACGAGAGACCCGCCGGACCTGCAAGCAGGTCCGGCGGCAAAAAGATAACGATCAGCTACGCGGCTCGCTCATAAGCCCCTTCACCAGCGAGACACAGCCCAGCAGCAGGACCACCGCAAAGGGCAGCCCGGTCGAGACCGACGCCGCCTGAAGAGCGCCGAGACCGCCGCCGAGCAGCAGGGCTACAGCGACCATGCCTTCAAAGGTCGCCCAGAACACCCGCTGCGGCACCGGCGCGTCGACCTTGCCGCCGGCCGTGATGGTGTCGATCACCAGCGAGCCTGAGTCGGACGAGGTGACGAAGAACACGATCACCAGCACGATGCCGATAAATGACGTAATGCTGTGCAGCGGCAGCTGTCCCAGCATGGTGAACAGCTTCAGTTCGAGCCCCGCATCCGCGATCTCCTGATGACCGGCCTGCAAGAGGGACAGTGCCGTTCCGCCGAATGCCGTCATCCAGAGCACGGAAACGACGGACGGGATGATCAGCACGCAGATCAGGAACTCGCGCACGGTCCGGCCCCGGCTGACCCGAGCGATGAACATGCCGACGAACGGTGACCAGGAAATCCACCAGGCCCAGTAGAACGAAGTCCAACCCTGGGAGAAGTTCGCATCAGACCGCCCGAACGGGTTTGACAGCGCCGGCAGGTATTCGACATAGGCCAGCAGGTTCGCGAAGAATCCTGTGGCAATGGCCAGGGTCGGACCGACGATGATGACGAAGCCAAGCAGCAGAATCGCCAGCACCATATTGATCTCGGAGAGCCTCTTAACTCCAGCTTCGAGGCCGGCCACAACCGATATCAGCGCGAGGACGGTAATGCCGGATATCAACACAACCTTCGACGTGTCGGTCACCGGAATATCGAACAGGAAGTTAAGACCCGCAATGGCCTGCTCCGCACCGATCCCGAGCGATGTCGCCAGCCCGAACAGGGTCGCGAAAACCGCCAGCGTATCGATGGCGTGTCCTGTCCATCCCCAGACCCGCTCTCCGAAAATCGGATAGAAGATCGACCGGATGCTGAGCGGCAGGCCCTTGTTATACGAGAACAACGCCAGAGACAGCGCCACAACGGCATAAATCGCCCACGGATGCAGTCCCCAATGGAAGATCGTCGCCGCCATGCCAAGCCGGTGGGCTTCTGCCGGATCGCCGGCCGCACCGGCAAGTGGTGCCCAGCTCTCGGGCGAGCCGGCACCGTCCGCGACGGACGAAGAAAAGTGCGAGATCGGTTCCGACACGCCATAGAACATCAACCCGATGCCCATGCCCGCGGCGAACAGCATCGAGAACCAGCCGGTGTAGGTATAGTCGGGCTTTGCCTCGGTCCCCCCGAGCCTGATCTTGCCGAGTGGCGAGACGATCAGCGCCAGTGTCAGAAGGACGAAGACGTTACCCGCCGCCAGGAAAAACCAGTCAAAGCTGGAGGTCAGCGTCGGCCGCAGCCAACCGAAAAATGCGGCTGCTTCCGTCGGCAGAGCCAACGCATAAAAAACCAGCAGGATAATGCCGCCGGCCGAAATGGCGAACACCGGATTATGGATGTCCATCCCGAACCGGCCGATCTTCGGTTGGATATTGTGCTGGCCGATTTCGTATTCTGTATCGATTACATTCGCATCCCCGTCAGGGGTACGGTCTGCTACTTCGCTCATAATGCCTCCCATGGCTCCCGCCGTCATCGCGGCGGGCCGGATTCATTGAAGTCAAAGTCTGTATCCGGAATAGATCCCGGACCGGCACGTCGTTTTTCACGTGCTCTCTTTGCTATCTATTGTTGTCCCACAGGATGAGTGAGCGCAAATCGGCCCAATGTCCGCTTTGCGACATTATCTCGATCTCGCGCGCCCAAAATGGGCACTAACGGCAATTGACGTGGGTCAGGTTATGGCGCGAGCGCCTTGTCCGAATATGACGCTCCCCCGCCTGGTTGGGCGAGTTCGGCAATTACCCAGGCCTCGAATGAGCGGATCAGAGGATCGGATGATTTCGAGCGCGGATAAACTACATAGTACCCGGCATCTTCCTCGATTTTCACATCCGAGAGAGCAACCAGCATGCCGCTGCAAAGCTCCGACTCGGCCAAAGCCGGCCGCGCCAGAACCACCCCCTGCCCGGCAACGGCAACATTCAGGATAGAGGCCGCGTCATGGAAAACCGCGCCGCTTCGGAACCGGAGTCCCGGTGCGCCGGCCTTCTCGAACCAGGTCCGCCAGAATTCCGTCGAATCCTCGTGATGCAGAGGCAGGGCGGCAATCTGTTCCGGCGTCAGAGGCAGGTCATCCAGCGTGTAACCGGCGCGCTGAAGCAGGCTCGGGCTGGCAAAAGGCTGCGCATAGCCCTCAATAATCCGTTTTGAGACTGTCCCCGGCCAGTTCCCCCGGCCAAAACGCACTGCCACATCGACACCGTCCGACACGAAATTGGACAGGGTCACGGAGTGATGCAGATGCACTTCGACATCCGGTTCCATGGCCGCAAAGGAGCTGAGACGCGGAACCAACAGCTTGTAGGCGACAGAGGGCGCGGCGGAAACGGTCAGAACCTTTTGGTTGGCATCCTCGCAGACCAGCTCAACAGCTACAGCAATACCGTCGAAAGCCGCTGAGACAGGCGAAAGCAGCTTGGCGCCTGCCTCGGTCAACCGGATCTGCCGACCGGCCCGATCGAAGAGTGAAAGCCCGAACCAGTCTTCAAGCGCGCGGATCTGGTGACTGATCGCCGCATGGGTGACGTGCAGCTCGTCCGCCGCCTTCGAGACACCGCCCAGACGGGCCGCAGCCTCGAAGGCCCGAAGGGCTGTAAGAGGGGGAAGTTGCCTGCTCATAATATGTAAATATATCTAACATAATAGGTGAAAATCAATCATTTGTCCTTTGCATGCTGAAAGCCGATATTCGGAGGCAACAGCGAGTTATCTCCAGCAACTGACAAGTGAGGAAAAGTTATGGAACACGCGATGCATTTGTTCTTGAACGGCGCCGGCGGCCTGACCCACGATGTCGCCATTTGGAAAGACTACGCCCGGTACCAAACCCGGAGCCATAACCATGCCGGAGAGTTCGCAGAAGCTCCGGCGAAATATGCCGGCCTCAAGGATGCGGCCGAGCAACTTCGCCGCCTTTCCCGTCATGCGAAACTCAGCGCGCAAGAAGCGAAACTGCTCTGCCGCGCGCTGACCATCGTCGAAACCGAAGCCGGTGCCCGCAGCCAGACGGCATAGAGCCTCTTAGCGTTTGGCTGCATGAGCGGGCGGTGCCAAGGCACCGCCCGTCTTTTTACCGGTCCATAAAATCAGCGTTTAAGCGTGCGCAGTTCGCAGAACGGCGAATGCTTGGCAACAACAGTTTCCGAAGCGCGCGACAGGATGTCGGCTTGCGCCACCGTATAGCCTTCAGCTTCGACCAGCTTGACGATCTCCAGCAGATAATCGAGATCCGCTTCAACATGGGAGAGCCTGCCCGCCGCCCGGACAAGAGCCGTGCCGGCTTCGCTCAGGCGGTAGCACGGTAATGTCAGGTCCGCCGCCGGATCGTCGTGGCTGACCCGGACAACCTTGTCGGCATAGAGCAGGTTGGTCGAGAAACTGTCCGTCTTCTGCGATGAGAAGACCTTGCTGAGGTCGCGGTTGGTCCTGAGCAGGCCGTATTCCTCAAGCAGCAGAATACAGTCTCCGGTCAGTTCGCGCTCACCGAAGAATTCATCGGAAAGCCTCACCAGGAAATTGTTGATCCGAAACTTCGCCAGGATGGCGACCCAGCGGATCATTTTGCGATTGAGCGTGCTCATGACCCGGAAGGTGACCTGCGGAACCGTTCCGCTTTCCTCGGCTTCCAGAGTGAGCAGCGCGGCCCACATTTCCTGACCGGCCTTGTCGCCGCAATCGGACGCCGCCTCGATAAAGCGTACGCACCAATCCGGGTCCACATGCCCATCCTGCGGCGTCTCGCTCTTGAGCATGGTCAGGGCGAGAGAAAAAATAGTCTCGATATTCCGCTGGCGCCGGATATCGCGCTCTTCGACCCGGGATTGGGCGCGTTCCGCAAGCCCGGCATCCTCGTGATCGTCGCCCTTGCGCACCGAGTCCAACCAGGATCGTCCGCTTGAGCCGAGCCCATACGCCAGTATCTCGCTGAACCGGAGGCAGGCCGGATCATAGGCCTCCACATCCGCATTCTTCGAGCGGCGAGACTGTGATTTCGCGTCAGAACTTTCGCGGTTTTCTTCTGTCATCGACACCGCCAATTATTCAGAGCGTCGAGCCTATCACGGTTTTTGCGCCGCAATTAGAAATTCCTGATTTCCATCATTTCCGAATATCGGCGATTCCGCCTGGCCAAACAGGGTCCAACCGGCATCGTTTTCGAGCCATCCTATAACATCGCGAAGGGCATCGGCCCGCGCCGTCTCATCCCGGACAATACCGCCCTTGCCAATACGGGCCGCCCCGACCTCAAATTGTGGTTTCACCAGCGCTACCAGCCGGGCGCCCGGTGCAGCGCAGGCCAGCGCCATCGGTAGTGCCAGCCTGAGAGAGATGAAACTGACGTCCGACACCACCAGTCCTACCGACTCTCCAATCGTCTCGGGCTGGAGATGACGTGCGTTCAGACGTTCGTAGACATGAACCCGCTCATCCTCGGCCAGGCGCGGAATCAATTGACCGTGTCCGACATCGACCGCATGCACACGGAGTGCCCCACGGTCCAGCAATACATCGGTGAAACCGCCAGTCGATGCCCCTATGTCGAGGCAAACAGCCCCGGCCGGATCGATCCTGAAAAGATCGAGCGCATGCTCAAGTTTCAGTCCGGCGCGCGACGCCCATTTGAGCGCCCCGTCATCAAGCTTGATAGTCTGGGCTTCGTTTGTTTTTGCCGCCGGTTTGATCACGGTGACACCGTCGACCGTCACCTGCCCCGCCTCAATCAGGTGGCGCGCCCGGCTGCGGCTTTCGGCGAGACCGCGCTCCACCAAGGCAAGGTCGAGACGTTCCGACGCCATGACCGGTCAGGCGCGAACCGGCGCCGAAGCCCGATCGACGCCGAGTGCGCCAAGAACCGTCGTCACGATAGCGGCCGCGTCGAGCCCGGCTTCGTGATATTGCCGCTCTGGCGAGTCATGATCGAGGAAACGGTCAGGTAGCACCATCGGCCGTACCTTCAGGCCGGATTCCAACAAGCCGTCTTCGGCCAGTGCGTGCAGCACCTGGCTGGCAAAGCCGCCGATACTGCCTTCCTCGATACAGACAAGAACCTCATGCTCAGACGCGAGGCGGCGCAGCAGATCCCGGTCGATCGGTTTGGCGAACCGGGCATCGGCCACGGTGGCGGATAGGCCGCGCGCAGCCAGATCATCCGCCGCAGTGAGACATTCCTGAAGACGGCAGCCGAGAGAAAGCAGCGCAACATTCGAGCCTTCGCGGACAATGCGGCCTTTGCCAATCTCCAGCACATCGCCGCGCGCTGGCAATTCCACCCCGACACCTTCACCTCGCGGAAAACGGAAGGCGCTCGGCCGGTCATCTATGGCGGCAGCCGTCGCCACCATATGCGTCAGCTCGGCCTCATCCGATGGCGCCATCAGAACGAAGTCCGGCAGACAGCCCAGATAGGCGAGATCGAATGCCCCGGCATGGGTCGCGCCATCGGCGCCGACCAGCCCGGCCCGGTCAATGGCAAAGCGCACCGGCAGCTTCTGGATCGCCACGTCATGAACGACCTGGTCATAGCCGCGCTGCAGGAAGGTCGAATAGATCGCCACAAACGGCTTCATGCCCTCGCAGGCCATACCGGCAGCGAAGGTGACAGCGTGCTGTTCGGCAATACCAACGTCGAAGCTGCGCTCCGGGAAGGCCTTTGAGAACTTGTCGATCCCGGTGCCGGACGGCATCGCTGCCGTCACCGCAACGATACGGTCATCCGCCTCGGCTTCCTTGATCAGCGAGTCAGCGAAAACCGACGTATAATTCGGCGCGTTCGAGACCGGCTTCTTCACTTCGCCCGTCACCACGTCGAATTTCGGCACGGCGTGATACTTGTCCGCCGCCTGCACACCGAACGGATGGCCCCGGCCCTTTTCCGTGACGACATGGAGCAGCACCGGCCGGTCCCGCTTCATGTCCCGGACATTGCGCAGCACGGGCAGCAGATGGTCCAGATTGTGTCCGTCCACCGGGCCGACATAGTAGAAGCCAAGTTCCTCGAACAGCGTCCCGCCGGTCACCATGCCGCGGGCGAATTCCTCGGCCTTGCGTGCCGTTTCTTCCATGGGCTTCGGCAGATGCTGGGCGATCTGCTTCGCCAGTTCCCGCATGCTGCTATAGGGCTTGGAGGAAATAAGCTGCGAGAGATGAGCGCTGAGAGCGCCCACCGGCGGCGCGATCGACATGTCGTTGTCGTTCAGCACCACTATCATCCGGCTCTTCTGCGATCCCGCATTGTTCATCGCCTCGTAGGCCATGCCGGCGCTCATTGCGCCGTCACCGATCACCGCGACGACATTGAAATCGTCGCCCTTCAGGTCGCGCGCCACGGCCATACCGAGACCGGCGGAGATCGAGGTCGAGCTGTGCGCAGCACCGAACGGATCGTATTCACTCTCCGAGCGCCGGGTGAACCCGGACAGACCGCCAGCCTGACGCAGGGTACGGATACGATCCCGGCGGCCGGTCAGGATCTTGTGCGGATAGGCCTGATGGCCGACATCCCAGATCACCTTGTCGCGCGGTGTCTCGAAGACATTGTGGATGGCGACCGTGAGCTCGACGACACCAAGTCCAGCCCCGAGATGACCGCCAGTGACCGAAACGGCATCAATGGTCTCCCGACGCAGATCGTCGGCGAGTTGCTTGAGCTGCGCATCGGTCAGCGTGCGGGAGTCAGCCGGTAGGGTGACTCTGTCCAACATCGGAGTTCTACGTTCGGTCATAGGTCCAATTCAGCCCTGGGGCTCAGTGCGTGCGGTCGACCACGTAAGCGGCTACCTGTTTCAGAAGGTCTGCGCGCTCACCGAATAAATCAAGGGCGCGCGCCGCCTGCTCTGCCAGCAGCCGGGCCTGCGACCGGGCCCGTTCGACACCGAGAACGGAAACGAACGTCGCCTTTCCGGCCGCACCGTCCTGGCCGACAGGCTTGCCCGTCGTGTTGGAATCGCCAGTTTCGTCAAGCAGATCGTCGGCGATCTGGAAGGCGAGCCCCAGTTCCTGGGCGAAGGAATGCAGAGCATGAATATGACGCTGGGACGCATGCCCCATGATCGCGCCGGACGTGGCCGCAAAGGCGAAAATCTCGCCGGTCTTCATCCGCTGCAAGCGGGTGATGGCGCCGATATCGAGCTCCTGTTCTTCGGCCAGCAGGTCGATCATCTGCCCACCGACCATGCCTTCTCCGCCCGCGGCTTTCGCAAGCTCGGACACCAGTTTGGCCCGAACGAAGGCGTCCGAACTGGTCTCCTCGGCCGCCAGAACCTCGAATGCCAGCGCCTGCAAGCCATCACCAGCAAGGATGGCGGTCGCCTCGTCGAATTTCTTGTGGCAGCTCGGCCGTCCCCGGCGCAGATCGCTGTCATCCATCGCAGGCAGATCGTCATGGATCAGCGAGTAACAATGCAGGAACTCGACAGCCGCGCCGACCCGGAGGGCGCACCGTTCATCAACAGCGAACAATTTGGCCGACTGCGTAACGATGAACGGACGCAAACGCTTGCCGCCACCGAGGCAGGAATAGCGCATGGCCTGAAAAACCCGTGCTTCGGCGTCGTCCGGCTTAGGCAGCAGGAAATCCATTACCCGCGCAATCTCGCGCGCGGTGGTCGCCATCGCGTCTTCAAGCTGGGTCATATGCGGCAGTAATCCTGATAAATGTCGGGAGAGTTGTCAGCTCAGGCTTCAAACGGCTCGGCAGAGACAGCGCCATCGGCATCCGATTTCCGGATCTTTTCGACCTTCATGCGCGCTTCGTCCAGCTTCTTCTGGCAATGGGACTTCAGCTCCGCGCCGCGCGCGTAGGCATTGATGGCGTCATCCAAAGTCCCGCTTCCGGATTCGAGCTTGCCAACGATCTCTTCGAGTTGCGTCAGCGCCTCTTCAAAGCTGAGGCCTTTGATTTCTGGGGATGGTGTCTCGCTCACGTCGGTCTCCTTCAGGCCAGTGCCCGACAATAGGCGCGCGACGCCCCCGATACAAGGGAGCCCCGCGCGCTTTTCGATGTCAGTCGGCAGTCATCAAAGTGCGCACGTGAGCCGCCGTCGACGCGGCCAATGCCTCAAGGTCATAGCCGCCTTCAAGTGTGGAAACGATCTTGCCGTCGCAGACGAGATCGGCCACCCGCATCAGCTCCTCTGTGACCCAGGCGAAATCCTCTTCCGTCAGGCAGAGTGAGGCCAGAGGATCGTCAATATGAGCATCGAATCCGGCAGAGATCATCAGCAGTTCAGGCTGAAACTCGATCAGGGCCGGAGAAATGATTTCAGTGATGGCCGCCCTGAACTGTTCGCTGCCGGACATCGGCGGCAAGGGAACGTTCACGATATTGCCGACACCGCGTTCGCTCTGGTGGCCGGTGCCCGGGAACAGCGGCGACTGATGGGTCGATGCATAGAACACACCGCCATCAGCTTCGAAGATCGCCTGCGTGCCATTGCCGTGATGCACATCGAAATCGACAATCGCGACGCGCCGAAGCCCGTGCGCCGCGCGGGCATGCTCGGCTCCGACTGCAACCTGATTGAAGAAACAGAATCCCATGGGCGTACGCGGCTCGGCATGGTGTCCCGGCGGGCGCATCGCACAGAACGCATTCTGCGCCTCCCCGCCGAGCACGGCATCGACAGCGGCGCATACGGCCCCGGAGCTGCGCAGAATGGCATCGCCGGTGCCGGGCGACATCACAGTGTCCCCGTCAATCGACCGCTCGCCGGTCTCGGGGACCGCTTCCAGGATCGCTTCCACATAATCGCGAGGATGTGCCCTGGCGACCTGATCGACCGTGGCTTTCGGCGACTCCCGACGCTCAAGCCCGTTGAACTCCTCGGCGGACAAAGCCGTCAGCACGGCTTTCAGGCGTGCCGGATGTTCCGGATGCATCCGTCCCGGGTCATGTCCAAAACTATCCGCATGGGTATACAGAATTGTCCCCACGTCGATCCTCCCCAACTTTTTCCGGTCACCAGCGACGGTTTTTATCTCGTCCTTCGTTCTTACCAAGAAGGCCGGAGCTCCATCCAGCATCAACTTGCCGGGTTCGGCAAATGGTCCGTTTTAGATTTGTTTGCGGTTGCCAGAGATACCCGGCAAAATAGTAAGGACCTCCACTATCTCCAGA
The DNA here is from genome assembly GCF_014904795.1 of Nisaea nitritireducens. Lineage (GTDB taxonomy): Bacteria > Pseudomonadota > Alphaproteobacteria > Thalassobaculales > Thalassobaculaceae > Nisaea > Nisaea nitritireducens. The sequence goes on along the minus strand of NZ_JACZFS010000006.1, from coordinate 18,836 downwards.
GCAACCAGTCCTGATTTCACCGACGCGGATCTCGTGACTTATTGGCGTCAGAAGGCGTGCGCTAAATGCCAAACATACTGATGAACCTGTCCCGCGGCCTTGTTCTCGCGGGATTTGCCTCTTTTCTGGCCGTAGGTATGCCCGCTTCGGCGCAAGCGCAGGGAAAAGCGAGCCCCGTGGAGGTCGACAAGGTTATCGAGGAGACACTGACCCAGACGACTCCGTTTACAGCACGTTTCGTTGCCATCGAGATCGGTCCGGTAGCGACCCGGATTTCCGAACGGGTTGCCGATATTTCCGTCCGTGCCGGAGACCGGGTCGAAAAAGGCGCCTTACTGGCCCGACTTTCCAACAATCGGCTGAGGGCAGAACGTCAACTTCGCGCATCGGAGCTGAAAAAGGCGGAAGCACAGCGCGAGCGGGCAACCGCCAACCGCGCCAAAGCCCAACAGGCCCTGGCACGAACCGAACAGTTGCGCGGCTCCAATGCCTTTCGGAAGAACGCTCTCGAAGACGCGGCGCGCGACCTTGAAGCTGCGATCGCCAGTCTGACGGAGGCCGAGGCGGAAACCGAACGGGCGCGGGCCGAATTGAACCTGGCTGAAATCGCCCTCGCCGATGCCTCGATCCGCGCGCCCTATCCTGGCGTGATCCTGGCTCGCCACGTTGTCGCGGGTGACTATGTCCAGGCAGGCGAAGCCATCGTCACCCTGATGAATGACAAGGATCTGGAAATCGAGGCCGATGTTCCGGCACAGAGGCTCGCCGGCCTGCATCCCGGCCTTCCGGTCAAAGCCGTGCTGCAAAACGGGCAGGAGCTCTCCGTCAAGATGAGAGCCATCATCCCCGAGGAAAATCCGCGCACCCGCAGTCGGGCAGTCCGATTTGCGGCGAGCCTGCCGGAAGGCTCCGCGCAAATTGCCGAAAACCAGAGCGTCACCGTGCATATTCCCATCGGCGCGGTGCGCCAGATCATAAGCGTCCATAAAGATGCCCTGCTGCTGGATGGCCGCCAGCCGCGGGTCTATGTCGTGCGCGAAGGCAAGGTCGAGATAAGGCAGGTCACGATCGGCGAATCCCTCGGCTCCCGGTTTGAAGTGACAGATGGCCTCGCCGTGGGCGAAGTCGTCGTGATCAAGGGTAACGAGCGTCTGCGGCCAGGTGAGCCGGTAGCCGTTCAGGCCAAGGGCTGAGCCGATGGACACGCTGATCCGGTATTCGATCCAGCGGCCCGTCGCGGTGCTGGCCATCGTCATGATGATCGTGATGTTCGGCATCGTCGCCCTGCAGAGCATCCCGATCCAGCTTGCTCCCGATGTAAACCGGCCGGTGATTACCATCACAACTCACTGGACCGGGGCGGCCCCCGCCGAGATCGAGCGCGAAGTCGTCAACCGCCAGGAAGACGAGCTGCGCGGCATCGAAGCACTGGAATCCATGATTTCCAGCTCCGAGGACGGACGCGGCCGGATCACGCTGGAATTCTCCCCCGGCACCGACATGGACAAGGCGCTGCTGCTCGTCTCCAACCGGCTGGACCGGGTCGGCAATTATCCGGATGAAGTGGACGAGCCGACCTTCCAGACGGCTGGCTCAGAAGACAATGCCATCGCCTGGGCCGTAATCCTGCGCGAAGACGGCAATGAAACACCGATCCACACATATGGCGATTTCGCCGAGGATTACGTCAAAACCCGGATTGAACGGATTTCAGGGATCGGCGAAGCGCGCGTCTATGGCGGTGCCGAGCGCGAGATGCGGGTGGAAGTCGATCCGCAATTGCTCGCCCAGTATCAGCTCACCATTCCGGACGTGCTTGCTTCCCTGCGCTCTGCCAATGCATCGATCTCCGCAGGGGCTATCGACGAGGGCAAGCGCCGCTACGTGGTCCGCACGGAAGGCGACTTCGAGAGCATGGAGAATGTACGCGGTGTCGTGCTGCGCTCCATCGAGGATTCGGTCTCCGGACGGGTTGCCCGCGTCACCGTCTCGGACGTTGCCACGGTGAACATGGGCCACAAGGACCCTGTCGCGCGTATCAGGCAGTTCGGCACGCCGGCGCTCGCGGTGCCGATGTACCGGGAAACCGGCGCCAACGTGATCGAGGTGATGACCGAGGTCCGCCGAGCCATCGCGGAATTGAACAAGGGATATCTCGCCGCGCGCGGCCTGAAGATGATTCAGGTCTATGACGAGACCACCTATATCGACTCCTCGATTGAACTGGTACGCCAGAACATCTGGGTCGGAGGCATTCTGGCCGCACTGGTACTCTATCTCTTCCTGCGCAGCGGCAATGCCACGCTTGTGGTCAGCCTGGCGATCCCGGTTTCCGTCATAGGCTCGTTCGTCGCCATGGCGGCCCTGGGCCGTTCCATCAACGTTATCTCGCTGGCCGGGATAGCCTTCGCCGTCGGCATGGTGGTGGATGCAGCAATCGTCGTTCTGGAAAACATATTCCGTCTGCGTCAACTCGGCCATGACCCGAACGAAGCCTCCTACCGAGGAGCCCAGCAGGTCTGGGGAGCGGTGCTTGTGTCCTCGCTGACCACGGTCATGGTGTTCATCCCGATCCTGGTGATGGAACTGGAAGTCGGCCAGTTGTTCCGGGATATCGCGGTCGCCATCTCTGTCGCGGTCTGCCTGTCGTTGGTGGTTTCAGCGACAGTCGTTCCGGCCCTGGCCAGTCGGCTGCTGAAGAACGAGATCGGCGATCTGAGCACAACCCGGCCCATTCCGCTGATCGATGCCTTTGCCCATACTTTCCTTACCCTCGTCATGAAGCAGACCCGCGCCGTGGTGAAAAACCGCGTCCTCGCCCTCTTTGTTATCGGCGGCATGACCGTCGGTAGCATTGCGGCGACCTGGGCCATGCTCCCGGAGCTCGACTATCTGCCGGAAGGCAATCGGAATTTGATCATCGGCTTCGTCAAGCCGCCGCCAGGCTACAACCTCGATACCATGGCCGAGATTGCCACCAAGCTTGAGAACGCGACAAAGCCAATCTGGGACTTCGACGAGACACGAAAAGTTACCGAAGACGGAAACCCGACCATGTCGCGGTTCTTCTTCGTCGCTTTCCGGGCCAATGTCATCGTCGGCGCCGCGGCCGCCGACCCGACCCGGGCCAAAGAGCTGATACCGGTGCTCCGGCGCTCGCTTTTCACGGAGCCGGGAACCTTCGGGTTCTTCCGTCAGAGCTCTCTGTTCGGACGCGACGTCGGTGGAACGAATTCAATCGATCTCGACATTTCCGGCGGAGCACTCGAAGAACTGACCGGAATCGCCCAGAAAACCTTCTTCAGGGTCGGCCAGGCTTTTCCCCGAGACGAAGGCACGCAGATACGCCCGCTACCATCCCTGTCGCTCGGCGCACCGGAAGTGCGCGTCGTGCCCGACCGCACGCTTCTTGCCGACAATGGCGTAACCGCACGCGATCTCGGCTTTACGGTCGATGCGTACAACGATGGTATCCGGGTGGCCGAGATAACCGTACAGGGCGAACGTATCGACCTTACCCTGACCGGTCTTGAGGATCATATTCTGGAGACCCAGGGCATCGCCGACCTGCCTGTCGTCACCAGCGAGGGCAAGATCGTCCCGGCAGGTTCCCTCGCCAGCGTGGTGGTGACCACCGGCCCGACCGAGATCCGTCATGTCGGGCGCGAGCGGACCATCACTCTTGTCGTCTCCCCACCTTCCGGCATGCCGCTTGAGGCAGCGCTGAACAAGATGCGGGACGAGGTTATCAGGCCGATGGAAGAAGCAGGCCTGCCACCGGGCGTCAGCATCCGCATGTCCGGCACGGCGGATAAACTGGCGCAAACCTGGAACGAGATGGTGCTCGACCTGGTGATGGCACTGGTCATCGTCTATCTGGTCATGGCCGTGCTGTTCGAAAGTTTCTTCTATCCTCTGGTGATCATTTTCTCGGTACCGCTGGCCACAGCCGGCGGCGTGGTCGGACTGGCCACCCTCAATCTTTTCATCCGCCAGAATCTCGACATGCTGACCCTGCTCGGCTTCGTCATCCTGATCGGGATTGTGGTGAACAATGCGATCCTGCTGGTGCACCAGACCCTGCATCATATCCGCGAAGACGGCATGGACTCCGGCGCCGCGATCATCGAGGCAACCCGAAACCGTATCCGGCCGATCTTCATGTCGACACTGACCAGTGTCCTCGGAATGCTTCCACTGGTCGTGTTCCCCGGCGCCGGATCGGAACTTTATCGTGGCCTCGGCTCCGTTGTGATCGGCGGCCTTTCCCTTTCGGCCGTGCTGACGCTCGCGATCATCCCGCCCTTGTTGTCGCTCTGTCTCGGTCTCGTGGAACCCGGAAAACAATCCCCAGACATATCCTCCAAGAACCGGGCCGACCAATCAGCCGATCAGGCCGCCGAGTGAGGCCATATGGATAGGATGGTTAAAAAATCCTGAACATTTTGAAAAATGCCTGGAATTTTTTAGTAAATTTTACCTACATTAACATCGAGCAGTAAATACGCAGTTCCATTCGGGAATGCTTAGTTCTCGTTTGCCGGAACTTAACTCTTGGCGCTTCCACATATGCCTTCCGAAGGCTATTGTTCCGCGTGGATATTTACACAACTTTACGAACGCTCCTGAACGAGCGTCTTGATCATGGTTACGGATCACTGAAATGACGCCTCAGGAAATCGCGAATATCCTGGACGAACACGAGAAATGGCTGAGCCGTGCCCATAGCGGGTCGCGGGCAAATCTGGCGCGTGCGAACCTGTCCGGCTTCACGCTCGAAAAAGTGAACCTGAAATCCGCCAAAATGTCTGGCGCCAATCTGCAGAAAACCATCCTATCCGGCAGTAATCTAAGCCATACGGACTTGTTCTGCGCCGTTCTGGATGGCGCCGATCTGCGGGATGCTGATCTGCAGAACGCCGACCTTCGTGGCGCGTCCATTCGCAATGTCGCCTTCAAGGGCGCCAATCTTGTCGGCGCTGATTTTCGCGGCGGAACACTGATGTTCGGCACGGACGACGATGAGGGTCAACGGGACGGGCCCACCTCGAACCAGCAAGGCGCTGACCTAAGCTACTCGGCCATGCCGAATGCCAGTATGGCCGGTGCGCAGCTGGCCGGTGCCAATCTGTCCGGGGTGAACCTGCGCAAGGCCGACCTTAAGGGCGCCGATCTTTCCGGCTGCGTACTGGTCGAGGCCGATCTCTCCGGCGCAGACCTGCAGGACGCCAATCTGTCCGGTGCCCTGCTCGACAACACAATTTTGAAGCACGCCAATCTGTCAGGAGCCAATCTGGACGGCTGCGACCTTTCCGGAGCGGACGTGACGGGCGCCAATATGGTGCGTAACGAGGACTCGCTGCCTTTCGAGGTCCGCGAGGTTCTGAACATGCATTATGTCTGGATCCGGGAAGACGGGCGTCTGGGCGACCGCGCGATCCTCAAGAGTGCCGACCTCAGTTTCATTGACCTCGCGGCAGTCAACCTGTCGGGCGCGGACCTGCACGGGGCCAATATGAGCGGAGCCAATCTATCGAATGTGCTCCTGGTGATGTCTGATTTGTCCAACACCAATCTGAAAGGGGCCAACCTGAGCGGTGCAACCCTCGAAGGCATCAACCTCGCAAATGCGGACCTGACCGATGCGGACCTTTCGAATGCCGTGATCGCGCCAGTCGACCTGAAGGATCAGAAAGGCCAACTCACCGGGCGGAAGTGGCCCGCCAACCTCTCGGGCACCAAACTGGTGAATGCAAATCTTAAGGATGCCGACCTGCAGAGTGCAAACCTAGCCGGAGCAGATCTTTCTGGTGCAGATCTCTCAGGCGCAGATCTCACCCGGGCGAATTTGACAGATGCGGTTTTCAAAACAGAGCAGCTTGCCGCCGCTAAAACCGACGAAAAAGCTGGCAACAGTTAGTCTTGAAAGCTCACGAAATCATGCGGCGTGACCGTTTCGCACAGCCCGTTTCGAAAGAAATACTTCTTGACCCTAGGGCGTGGAAGCGTGCGAATGCTTTGCTCGAACGAAACGTAATCTCTTACTCTACAGAATGGCCATTCGGGATTGCCTCGCGTTGATTGATGAAGTGCAAAAAGCCGAGCAACTGACCCAGCTCAGCAACGAGATCGAAAAGCTTATCGATCGCGTCGCCGACGATGTGAGGGAGCAGAGAGGCGCGGAGGAGGAACGGCGGGCGAGCGGATTTGTGATCTATCTGCTAAGAAATACCGAGAACGCGCCGTTTCAGACTCTTCTGCTCAAGAAAGTTGGGATCGCCACGAACGATATAGCCCAAACCCCAGGCTTCTCGGCCCTCAGGGATTATTGTGAGGGCCTCAGCTTGCAGGCACGCGTCGAGGATGCCATCAGGCCGTCTCGTGAATACATCAACCCATGCCTTGGTATTATCGTGGACGGTTGGCCATGACCCTTGTTGAGCTAAAACGGACCTCCGGACGGGCAATGCACAGTCCGTTTATCGGCCGCCCCGTACTGATGGAAAGAAATCTGAGTCGATGACGCCGGACGATATCCTTCAAGCCATTGAAAGCCACGAACGCTGGCTGAAAAGAAAGCCGGGTGGCGTTCGCGCTGATCTATCCGGCCTCGAAGTTACAGGCTTTCAGCTGGCACGCGTGAACCTTCAGTCCGCGCGTCTTTCAGGCGTCAATTTCTCAAACACGTTGCTGTCGGGCGCCGACCTTAGTTATGCGGACCTGTTTTGCGCCAATCTGGATGATTCGGATCTGACAAACGCGGTCCTGATGCGTGCCGATCTACGCGGCGCGAGCATCCGGGGTGCGAATCTCGGCGGTGCCAACCTTAAGGAAGCCGACATGCGCGGCGGTGCCATCATCAATGATCTGACGGGCGAGAAGCCGACCTTTATTCGCGCCGACGCGACCGCCGCGACCATGGATGACGCTGACATCAACAACGCCAATCTGTCCGGAACCAACCTGTCAGATTCCAGCATGATCGGCGCAAATCTTGAAAACACTCTGCTCTGCGGCGCCAATCTCAGCGGTGTGAATCTCGAAAATGCAAACCTGACCGGAGCGGATCTGTCCGGCGCCAATCTTGCGAATGCAAAGATTACCGGTGCCAACCTCAAAGGGGCGAACCTGCGCGGCGCCTTGATCTCTGAAACAAGCTTTGCCGGATCCGATCTCAGCAGCGCCATTCTCGAGCGGGTCAATTTGTCGACCGCAAACCTCAGCGGCGCCCAATTGGTGACAACGTCCGGGGACCGCAGCCGCTCCCTTCGCGACATCATCAACGATCATGAACTCTGGATACGTGAACAAGGACGTGGCGGCACCCGCGCAAAACTTGCCGGAGCCAGCCTGAAGGACGTCGACCTGAGCGATATCAACCTGTCCGGTGCTGATCTGCGCGACGTGGATTTGTCCGGCGCCAAGATGCGCCGCGCTCAACTGGTGATGACAGATCTCACCGGGGCCAAGCTCAACCGGGTCGATCTTCGGGATTCAGATCTTTCCGGCACCAAGCTGATTTCGGTCGACCTAACGGACGCGCAATTAAACGGCGCGCTGCTTTATCCGGTCGAACTGAAGGACGCCAGTGGCAATCCGACCGGACGGTTCTGGCCGTCCGACCTGGAAAGCGCCCTCCTTCGAAACACCGATCTCTCAGGCGCCAAGTTCAAAGGTGCCAATCTCACGGGGGCGGATATGAAAGGTGCCCGGACGACCGGCACCCAATTCACGGACACCGACCTTGACCAGGCGCTGACGGACGCCTGATCGCCCTCAGGCCGCTTCCATCACAGCCTTGAGAGCCGTCAATGCCAACTCGATACCACTGCGTGTGACGTCGATATGAGTGACAGCGCGCATGCGGCGCGGTCCCATGGGGCCGATCCTTACCTTATGCTCACGCATCAGGCTCTCTGACAGTCCCGCCGCATCGAGTGCCGGTGCCGTAACATCGAAATACACCATGTTGGTCTCGATCTCGTCGACCGCGACGGACAACCCCGGGATCGCGGCAATCCCTTCGGCAAGATAGCGTGCGTTGGCGTGATCCTCGGCCAACCTGTCGACATGGTGATCGAGGGCATAGACACCGGCGGCTGCAATAATCCCCGCCTGCCGCATCGCACCTCCGAACTGGTGCTTGAAGAGCCAGCTTCGCTGGATGAATTCGGAACTGCCGGCCAGCACGCCCCCTACCGGGCATCCAAGGCCCTTCGAGAGATCGATCCAGAGAGAGTCGCACAAAGCGCCATAGGAAGCTGCCGGTGTGCCGGACGCGACCACCGCGTTCAGCAATCGGGCGCCATCCATATGAACCTTGAGCCCATGCCCACGCGCACAATCGGCAACTTCGGCAACGGTTTCGAGCGGCCATACAGCGCCCCCACCGAGATTGGCCGTGTTCTCGATATTCACAAGTTTCTGGCGCTGACCGTGGTGACCGCGCGGCGCGCGGATGACGGTCTCCAGTTCGGCAGCGTCAAAGATGCCGCGGCGGCCCTTCAGAGTCCGGACCATGGCTCCCGCCAATGCCGCAGGTCCGCCCGCTTCGAAATGCAGTGCATGAGCGCTTTCTTCGAGAACGATCTCCTCGCCCCGATCAACCCAGACCCTGTAGGCGATCTCGTTACACATGGTCCCTGACGGCAGGAAAATAGCATCTTCCGTGCCGAGCAGGTCGGCGACCTTCGCACACAGCAGGTTGACGGTCGGGTCTTCCATCGCCTGTTCGTTACCGACCTCTGCTTCGACCATGGCCTGCCGCATCGCTGCAGTCGGACGAGAGACCGTGTCGCTGTACAAATCGACGGCCGGACCGCTTCCTTCATTCGCTACCATTGCAACGCTTCCTCTTCTGCCCCCCGACGAGACGGGCTATTGAATGATCAAGTTATCGGTCCAACGTTAAGGGCGGGACCCCGAGAGGGAAAGGAACAGGACTGCACATGGCCGAAACAAATCCGAACAACAGCAATCAAGTCACCCGGCCGCGAACACTCCCCTTCTCCCTTGAGCTTTCGGAGAACGATCGCCTCGCCGTCCATATCGTCTACGGGCTTTATGGCGCCGCGATCGTCTTTGGTCTGCCATCCATTTTCGGGGTCATTCTCGCTTATCTGAAACGCCGTGATCTGGACGGAACCGAACTGGCCGGGCACATCACCTGGCAGATCCGCACCTTTTGGATACAGGTCATCACCATCGTCCTGACGGCAGCACTAACAGCGACGTGGATACTAATCCCGTTTGCCTGGCTGATCGGCGGCCTCGGCTGGCTCTGGTTCGTCTACCGGGTTGTCAAAGGCTGGGTCCGGCATTCGAACGACCATCCGATAAGGGATCCCTACGCCTTGTTCTGACGCTGCGTAGTGTTCCCCTGCGTCATGTTCCCGACCAGGTCCATCGCCAGCAAAGACACTTCCTTGGTCCCGCCCTCCGTTTCCTGGCGACCGACCTCGGTGAAGCCGAACCCGTGATGGAAGCGCAGGGAGCCCTCATTCGGCGGCCGGACATTGACCTCGCAGGTCAATCGTTCCGCCCGGCCCGCCGCGAAGCCAGCAAAATCCTCATAGAGTTTCCGCCCGACACCTCGCCCGCGCGCCGCAGGTGAGACCACGACGCGATCCACATAAAGAAATGACGCAAAGCGGAAGCCGAACCATCGATAGTTGAGGCTGTCATAGGGCCGCCCCGGCAGGAAGCCGATGAGAAAACCCGCAACCGCGTCACCGTCCCTGGCGACACGAAAATAATCCGCTGTCTCCAGAAACCAGACAAAACCGCTATCATCGATACTGTTAACGTGCGGCACCTCGGCTTCGTTAAGAATACCGACAACACCCAAATCTTCTCTCAGAGCGTCTTCTACACGCATTCTACGTCCTTTTTTGAACAGTCATCGAACGGTGGAATTCCGCTCTCCTATCAGTCGATTCGGTTCGCCGATACGCTCAATGTCGCTATTAGATAAATTCTTTGACATCGGCATTACCCGTTGCTCATGATGACTATTAATGAACGAAACGCAGCGTCTCTTTGGCCATTCGAACGTGAATGTTTGCCATTTAGACAGTGTTGAATCTGCGTTCGCAGTCGAACAGTGAGAATAATACAAAATGAACAAAGCTCGCTCACACGTTCGATTTAAAAGGATCTGAACTGGAGGCGAAATATCGGCAGGAATGTTCCGAATGCCTTGGACACCTGCTGCAGCGTCGTTAAGCATTACTGGCCGTCAAATGCCCTAAAAACGACACTTTAGCTGTCGCTTTGAGGGCATTATGATCCGCGCCACGCGTGCTCCGGCGCACCATTGCAAAACAGGGAGACAAAAATGAACAGGGAATTGAAGGACCGTTCCGGACGGCCGCTGCACCAAATGGTCAGCAGCTGGGCGACCGATACGAAAGAAGGCAAGATGGACCGGCGCGAATTCCTGGCTCTTGCCAGTGCGTTCGGCGCGACAACGGCAACCGCTTACGGCCTGCTCGGCATGGCCGCACCAAGCACAGCACAGGCCGCTGGCAAGCAAGGCGGTACGCTGAAGGTTTCCATGTCTGTTCGCCGTGTGGTTGATCCGCGGATCTTTGACTGGTCTGAAATGGGCAACGTCGCGCGGCAGGTTTGCGAGAACCTGGTGTCCTATACATCGGCTTACACTTTCGAGCCGGCACTGCTCGAAGGCTGGGAAGTCAACGACACCGCGACCGAATATGTCCTCAAGGTTCGCAAGGGTGTTACCTGGAACAATGGCGACGCGTTCGATGCGGATGACGTCATCTTTAACATCACCCGCTGGTGCGAAAAGGACGTCGAGGGTAACTCGATGGCCGGCCGCATGGCGACCATGATCGATCCTGCCACCAACAAGGTACTCGACGGCGCCATCACCAAGGTCGACAGCCACACCGTCAAGATCACCCTGCCGAAGCCGGATATCAGCATCATCCCGGGCATGACCGACTATCCCGCGCTGATCGTGCACCGCGACTTCGACAAGAATGGCTCCGATCTGTCCAAGGCACCGGTCGGCACCGGCCCGTTTGAGCTGGACTCGCTCGAAGTCGGTGTATCCGCCCGCTGCGTGCGGCGGAAAGACGGCAAATGGTGGGGTGGCGAAGCCTATCTCGATGCCATCGAATGGACCGATTACGGCACCGACCCGGCGGCCGAGGTCGCGGCCTTCGAAGCCGGCGACGTCCACGTCAACTATCAGACCACGGCGGATTTCGTTGAAATTCTTGACAGTCTGGACCTGAAGAAGTCGGAAGCGATCACCGCGGCAACCATCGTTGCCCGCATGAACGTCGCCAACAAGCCGTATGACGACGTTCGCGTCCGTCAGGCTCTTCAGCTCGCCGTCGACAATTCCGTCGTTCTGCAGATCGGTTATGGCGGAGCAGGCAGCGTGGCGGAAAACCACCATGTCGGCCCGATGCACCCGGAATACTTCAAACTGCCGATGATCAAACGGGATCCGGAAGCCGCGAAAAAGCTTCTGGCCGATGCCGGGCAGTCTGATTTCGAGCATGAGCTGATCTCCATTGACGATGACTGGCGGAAGAACACCACCGACGCCATCGCCGCCCAGATCCGCGATGCCGGGATCAAGATCAAACGGACGATCATTCCGTCGTCTTCGTTCTGGAACAACTGGACGAAGTACCCGTTCTCGACCACCAACTGGAACATGCGCCCGCTCGGCGTGCAGGTTCTGGCGCTGGCCTATCGCTCAGGTGAAGCTTGGAACGAAGCCGGCTGGTCCGATCCGGAATTCGATAAGACGCTCGAAGAAGCCCTGTCGATTGCCGACGCCGACAAGCGGCGCGCGGTGATGGAGAAGCTGGAAAAAACGCTTCAGGATTCGGGCATCATCATCCAGCCGTACTGGCGTGCGCTCTACAAGCACATGGCCGAGTCTGTGCAGGGCGATGCGATGCACCCGACCTTCGAGATGCATTTCGAGAAAGTCTGGCTCGACGAAGCCTGATCCGACACTAACGAGCCCGCCCCGGCCTGATCCGGGGCGGGCTTTTAACTCCCGGCAAGGGAGAAGAATAAGGGCAAACAAGGCCCGCCCGGAACGGGGCACACGGGGGCAATATGCTGCTATTTATCCTGAGACGACTGGGGGTCATGGTCGCGACCATGATCTGCCTGACGTTCGTGGTTTTCTATCTGGTCAATCTCGAGCCGAATCTGAAGAAGCTCGCGCTTGAACAGAACAATAACCGCATGACCGAAGAGGCTGTCGAAAGCTGGCTGCTGAAGGAAGGCTACAGACGGCCTATCCTGGAGCGCTATGCGGAGTGGATAGGCAGCGCCGCCATTGGGGATTTCGGGCACTCGACCCGGTTCCGCAAGCCGGTCGCCGAAGTACTCGCTCCCCGTATCGGATACACCGGAACCCTGATGTTCTGGGTCATGGTCACCATGGTGCCCTCGGCCCTCATCATCGGGGTGCTGGCAGGAATGAGAGAGGGTTCGAAAACAGACCGGAGCCTCTCGGTCGTGGCCATCGCCTCGACGGCGACGCCCGAATATGTCTCGGGTATCCTCTTCACCGTGCTTTTCGCCTCCTGGCTCGGCGTCCTGAAGGGCGTCTCGAAAGCCGGCGGCATCGACTTCAACAATTTCGCACTACCCGTGATGACCATGGCGATCTACGGCATGGGATATATCGCCCGCATGACCCGCGCCTCGATGGCCGAGGTCATGACCGCACAGTATATCCGCACGGCGCGCCTCAAAGGCTTGTCCTTCAGAGCCCAGGTTCTGCGCCACGCGCTCAGAAATGCGCTAATCGCCCCCTTCACCGTTATCATGCTCCAGTTCCCCTGGCTCCTGACCGGCGTTGTCATCGTCGAAAAGCTGTTCAACTACAAGGGGTTCGGCTGGACTTTAGTGGAAGCCGCAGACAATAACGACATCGATCTTCTACTTAGCTGCTCATTGGTATCAGTCGTCGTCGTGCTGCTCACGCAGCTCATATCGGATATCGGATACGCCTATCTCAACCCACGCATCCGTGTGAATTGAGGGGGGAGATCAGGCAATGGAATATATTGGATTCTTCGAAATCTGGGGAACTGTGATCAGCCAATTCTGGCCGGTCTGGCTCTCTCTCGCGGTCATTCTCTCCGTCAGCTACTACTTCCGACACAGCCTCAACCTTTACGGCCGCCTGTTCGACAGCTCCGTCGGCATGATCGGCCTTGTGATCGTGCTGTTCTGGATCATGACGGCTGTTTTCGCCGATTGGGTTTCTGTCTTCGATCCGCTTGAGCAGCTCGCCTTGCTGAAACGCAAAGGGCCCGGCGCGATCGATGCGGAGACTGGCAAAGCGCTTCTCTTCGGCGCGGATAATCTCGGGCGCGATCTGTTCAGCCGCATGGTGCATGGCTCCCGCTTTGTTCTCATCATCGCGCCTGCGGCGACATTGTTTGCCTTCATCGTCGGCATCACCATTGGCCTGCCTGCTGGCTATTACGGCGGCAAGATCGACGCCGTCATGTCGTTCCTCGCCAATCTGGTGCTGGCCTTCCCGGTGATCCTGCTGTTCTACCTGCTGGTCACACCGGGTATCCGCGAAACCCCGATCCCGATGGCCATGGCCGGGTTCTTCTTCATCTTCCCGATCATCTTCTTCAGCGTGCTGTTCTACAGCCGATATGCCACGCGACCGGGACTACTGACGATCCAACTCATCTGCGTGCTACTGGTCGGCGGCTGGCTCTATTCCGGGCTGGTCTTCAACGCGGATCCGCTAAGAATCATCACACTTGAGCCGAACGAGCTGAACATCTTCGCCTCGGTCGTCTTCGTGAACTCGCCGACGGTGTTCCGTATCGTTCGCGGCATCACCATGGACATCAAGACGCGGGACTATGTCGCCGCCGCCCAGACACGAGGCGAAAACGCCTGGTACATAATGCTCTGGGAGATCCTGCCGAATGCCCGCGGCCCACTGATCGTCGATGCCTGCCTGCGTATCGGCTACACGACGATCCTGCTTGGCACCCTCGGCTTCTTCGGCCTCGGGCTCGCTCCGGAAAGCCCTGACTGGGGATCGATGATCAACCAGACCCGGGCCTTCATCCGGATCGTACCCACCATCGCCCTGCCTCCAACCCTGGCCCTCGCGATTTTCGTCCTCGGACTGAACCTGCTGGCCGACGGACTGCGCGAGCAGTCGCTGAAAGATTGAGGGAGGCACGAAGATGACTGAACCGATCCTCGAGATCACAAACCTTTCGATCTCCTTCTTTGTCCGCGCCGGCGAAATTCCCGCTGTGATGGATTTCTCCTGCAAGGTCATGCCGGGTGAGGCCATGGGCCTCGTCGGCGAGTCCGGCTGTGGCAAGTCCACGGTCGCTCTCGGGGTCATGCGGGACCTGTCGAACCGCGGGAAAATCACCGCCGGCTCGATCAAGTTCAAGGGGCGCGAGCTGACTACCATGAGCGAGGTGGAACTGCGGAAAATCCGCGGCTCCGAGATCGCCATGGTCTATCAGGAGCCGATGGCCAGCCTGAACCCCGCCATGCGGGTCGGCCGGCAGCTCATGGAAGTGCCGATCCTGCACGAAAAGGTCTCGGTCGACGAAGCCTATGACCGGGCTCTGGAGATGATGGAACTGGTGCGGTTGCCCGACCCGGAGCGGATGATGGATTCCTATCCACACCAGCTTTCCGGTGGTCAGCAACAGCGCATCGTCATCGCCATGGCGCTTCTGTCGAAACCGGCCCTGCTGCTCATGGATGAGCCCACGACAGCCCTCGACGTGACGGTGGAAGCGGGTATCGTCGATCTGGTGAAAGAACTCGGGAGCCGTTTCGGCACATCGATGCTGTTCATCTCCCACAATCTCGGCCTGATCCTCGAGACCTGCGACCGGATCACAGTGATGTATTCCGGTGAGGCAGTTGAGACCGGGTCCGTGAAAGATGTCTTTGACCGGATGCGGCATCCCTACACACAGGGCCTGTTCCGCTCGATCCCGCTGCCGGGTGCGGACAAATATTCTCATCCCCTGGTCGCCATTCCCGGTCAGTTGCCACTGCCGCACGAGCGGCCGAACGGCTGTAACTTCGGACCACGCTGTTCTTTCTTCGAAGCGGGAAAATGCGATGTCGGCGAGATCCGGATGCATGATACCGGCATGGCTGAATCCCACTTCTCGCGCTGCGAGCGGGTGGCGGAAATCGATTGGGACGCGCCGCTTGAACACGAGGGCGTCGTCGAGGCAACGGTTCCGGGAGAGACCATCCTCTCGGTCGATGGCCTGAAGAAGTATTACGAGGTTGCCGCGAACCAGATGTTCGGCGGCGGCGAGACCCGCGTCGTAAAAGCCAACGAGGAAATCACCTTCTCGGCCCGCGAGGCAGAAACCGTGGCGATCGTCGGTGAGTCAGGTTGCGGCAAGTCGACGCTCGCCAAGATCCTGCTCGGCCTAGAGACCGCGACGGAAGGTACCGTCACCCTCGGCAATCTGGAAATCGGAAGTACGGATATCGGAGATCGCGATACCGGCACCATCAGCTCCATCCAGATGGTGTTCCAGAACCCGTTTGATACCCTGAACCCGAGCCACACGGTCGGCTCCCAGATCGTCCGGACGCTGGAGCGGTTTGGCATCGGCAACAATCCGAAAGAGCGTGAAGACCGGATGCTGGAGCTGCTTGATCTCGTCAAGCTGCCCCGTGAATTCGCCAAACGCATGCCGCGACAGCTTTCAGGTGGCCAGAAACAACGGATCGGTGTGGCCCGCGCCTTTGCCGGGGCGCCGAAAGTCGTGGTCGCGGACGAGCCGGTATCCGCCCTCGACGTTTCCGTTCAGGCGGCCGTGACGGAGCTGCTGATGGACATTCAGCGGGCTTCGCGCACAACAATGCTGTTCATCAGCCATGACCTTTCCGTCGTCCGCTATATAGCGGACCGCGTGGTCGTTATGTATCTCGGCCATATCGTGGAACAGGGCACGACCGAGGAAGTCTTCTCCCCGCCCTATCATCCCTATACAGAGGCCCTGCTCTCGGCGATCCCGATCGCGGACACGAAGGTTGTGAAGAAGCATATCGTGCTGGACGGCGACATTCCGTCTGCCATGAATCCGCCCTCCGGCTGCCCGTTCCAGACCCGCTGCCCGCACAAGAGCGAGGTCCCCGGGAATAAATGCGAGACGGATCTCCCGGAAACGCGGACGCTGGCTGGCGGTCACCGGATCAAGTGCCACCTCACCGACGACATCCTCGACAAGATGGAACCGGTTGTCGCGCTCGCCTGAACAGAAGCGCTGCGCCATGCTGTGACCAAAAAAGAAAGCGGGCGGCCAGTGGCCACCCGCTTCTCTTGTTCATAGGCCTGTTTCCAGGCCATCGGAACTGTTTAGGCGTCGCCCGGCAGAGCCTGGGAAACGGACTTCACCATTTCGGTGATGCGCTTGCGCACACCGACATTGGTGATGTTGTAGTAGGCACGAACCAGCTCGAGCGTTTCACGCCGCGCCATCGGATCGTTCGGCTTTTCCTCGTAATCGGCCGTCGTCGAGCCAGACCGCACTTTGCGCGGAGAGTTCGCCGCCGTGTCGTCCGTCATGTCATCGAAGAAGAAGCTGACGGGAACGTCGAGGATCTGCGCGATGTCCCAAAGGCGGGATGCGCTGATGCGGTTGGAGCCGCGCTCGTATTTCTGGACCTGTTGAAAGGTAATGTTCAGCGCCTCGCCCAGTTGTTCCTGGCTCATGCCAAGAAGAGTGCGGCGCAACCGAACACGCCGTCCGACATGGACGTCAATCGCGTTATTATTTGTCACGCGATAGTTCGGGTCATCACTACCATTCAGTGCTTGCTTTGCTGCGGCCATTCTCAGTCTCTAGCGGTTGAGTGAAGTTGGTTCTCAGTCACGACATTCGAAATATAGGACCGAGTGTGCCGGGTTTCTACAACGCCTCGGTGTTATTTCCAACAAAAACTAAAGGATTCGTAGAATATTATCTGGTGACAACCAAATCAATACAAAAGAAAATTAACTATAATCCTTAACTAGGTCTAACAATTCGACTTACAATTCAAAAATTACGAAAATTACTTTTAATTTATGTTTGCTTTTTCACGTTTCCAAAACGAAGACCCGATATAGCGCAGTTTTATGCGAAGTAGAAATCAAAAATAAAAAGCTGAAAAATCAGAACGCGCATTTCTTTATTCTGATTTCCATCACCTCTCATTCCAAATGCGACGACCGGCATTAACGTTTTGTCGCCGTATGGCTAGACAGTTACCCCCTCAAAATGGGCACCATTACGGCAATAAAAAGGTCTTTTATGGAGGCGAAAATCACAATGACCGAAGCCCCGAGCCGTACAAGAAAGCGCGAACGAACACGAAAACGCTCGGATTCGGCCGGCACTGAGCGAAAAATCAGGCAGGCTGAGTGGTGTCGAATTCGCTCTCCATACCCGCCAATGGGCATCATTTCAGAGGATGAGCTGGAGGCTATCCATACCGCATCGCTCCGCATTCTCAGCGAAATCGGGATTGATTTCCTCGACGCGACGGCACGCGGCGTACTGAAGCAACATGGCGCAATTGTCGAAGAGGGCTCCGAGCGCGTCCGTTTCGATCCGGCGATGGTGCTTGAATATGTCGCAAAGGCGCCGTCGGAATTCACACTCCATGGCGGCCGGCCGGAGCGGGACCTCGTCTTCGGCGGTAACAACATCAACTTCGCCAGTATTGCCAGCGCCCCCTTCTGCAGCGACCTTGAAGGCGGGCGCAGGGACGGCAACTATGCCGATTTCCAGAACTTCGTCCGTATGGGCCAGACCGCGAACATCATCCATCTGTTTGGCGGCTATCCGGTCGAACCTGTGGACCTGCCGCCGCAGACCCGGCACCTGGATTGCCATTACTCTTTCCTGACCCTCAGCGACAAGGTGCACCACGCCTATTCACTCGGACGGCAACGGCCGAGCGATGCGATCGACATGCTGTGCATTGCCCGTGGAGAGACCCGCGACAGCATCGCCCGGCGGCCCGGCATGCATTCGATCATCAACACCTCTTCCCCGCTCCGCGTCGACATCCCGATGCTCCAGGGCCTGATGGAGATGAGCAGCCACGGCCAGGCCATCTGCGTTACGCCTTTCACCCTGTCCGGCGCGATGAGCCCGGTGACCATCGCCGGTGCCCTTGCCCAGCAGAACGCCGAAGCTCTCGCGGTCATCGCCTTCACCCAGATGGTCCGTGCCGGCGCGCCGGTGATTTATGGCGGCTTCACCTCGAACGTCGACATGCGTAGTGGAGCCCCCGCTTTCGGGACGCCGGAATATGCCAAGGCGGCTTTCGTCGGCGGCCAGCTCGCCCGCAAGTACGGGCTGCCCTACCGCTCGACAAACGCCAACGCCTCGAATGCCGTCGATGCGCAAGCGGCCTGGGAGAGCATGATGTCACTCTGGCCCGTTGTACTCGGGCAGGCCAATCTTGTGATGCATGCAGCCGGATGGATGGAAGGAGGCCTCACCGCCTCGTTCGAGAAGTTCGTAACCGACCTCGAACTCCTCCAGGGCATGGCCGCGTTCCTGCAACCGCTGGAGATCAACGAGGCCAGCCTCGGCCTGGATGCCATTAGAGATGTTGGGCCAGGCGGGCACTTCTTCGGCACACCGCACACGCTGGAACGCTACGAGACGGCCTTCTATCAGCCGCTGCTTTCGGACTGGCGGAATTACGAAAGCTGGGAGGAAGCCGGCAGTCCGAATGCACTGACGCGTGCGAACCGGACCTACCGCGCCCTGCTGGAAGAGTTCGAGGCGCCGGCAGTCGATCCGGCGATA
>NZ_JACZFS010000005.1 GCF_014904795.1 Nisaea nitritireducens | reverse complement strand
CCCCCCGTTTGTTACTGGATCAGTAATGCGGATGCGCCGGGTGTTCTTTCGGTCGGAACAGCCAGCGCTGAACAACCTCACGATATCCGCGATAAATCCTCTCCTCACGGCCACCGGTCAAACGCCGCCGAAGAACCTCATAGCGCGGCAACGCGTACCAGGGCACGCCAGGACTGGCATGGTGTGCCACGTGCAGATTGTTGTTCAGAAACAGCAGGGCCAGCGGAGCTTCCGCCTCAACGATTGCCGTCCGGTCTTCAGCCTCTGGCGCGGCATGATGCTCGGCGAAAGAGCGGAGCAACAACAGGCCCGTTCCCGGATAGGCGAAACACAACACATAAAGCCAGAGCGGCATGTCGCAGATGCCGACAATCCAAAACGCGAGCACGGCCAGTCCAGCTGCATGGAAAGCCCAAGCCTTCACGCGTCCCCTTCCGCCCACAAGGTCCCGCGCCTCGCGCCAAAGAAACAGGCCGGCGACGAAGAGCGGGCCGAGCACGAGACGCCCGGCGAGCGTGTTCACGGCCCTATACGCCATCCGGCGCGGTTCCGAGAACCGGGCCCACTCACCGGCGGTCACATAGAAGGATTCCGGATCCTCGATCGGATCGGTCAGATACTCGTTACGGTGATGCTTGAGATGACTGTCACGATAGATGCCATACGGCACCCACAGCATCAGGGGCAGCGCGGCAAGCAAAGTGTTGAGCCAGCCGATCCTGGTCGGATGACCATGAATTGCTTCGTGCTGATAACTCGCATGCCAGGCGACCAAAGGCGCCCCGAGCAAAGGCAACAGCCATAACGGCAGCGCAGCATGCCAATAGGTTAGCGTGGCGAAAAGACCGTGAATGACGCTCCAGAGAGCAATCGTCTGCCACTCGACGGAGGAGACGGACACGGTAAAAGCGGAACCAACATTACCAGGAGAAACAGATACTTCCGGGATTTGCTGTGAGATTGGTGTGGGATGACGTTCAAACATGACGCCAAGCTATGCTGCACCGCACAGCCGCGACAACGAGTGTTTGCGCTATTTTTACCACATTTGTTGACCAATCACGCAATATGCGGATAAAACGCAACATTGCTTATTTTTTCCGCAAAGGCTCATCTTGGATCGTCGGGACACAGTTGAAATCTTCCGCACCCGTCTTGCGGAGAGTATGGAACGCGCCGGTATAAACCGGTCCGGCCTTGCCCGGCGTGTCGGCGTCGATCGCTCGACTCTCTCCCAATTGCTGTCACCCGATAATGAACGCCTGCCCCGCGCGGACACTGTTGCAGCCATCGCCTCGGCCCTGCAGGTCAGCCTTGACTGGCTGCTCGGCCTCACTCAACAAGAGCAGCTGGGCGCCGAGATCCTGCAGCGTTCGGTCCATATCACCGAAGCGTCACGGGCCGCCGTAGACCGAAACATCGCCGAATGGCATGCGGAGGCCGCCGGCTACAAGATCCGCTATGTCCCGAGCAACTTGCCGGATCAGGTAAAAACACCGGAAATCCTGGCCTACGAACATGGCGTCGTTGAGGAATTCGAGCGGGACAGCGCGCTGGAACGGGCGCAGGACCAACTCGCCTACACGCGGCGCCCCGAAACCGATATCGAGATTTGCATGTCGCGGCAGGCGCTGGACGATTTCGCGGCCGGCGCCGGCATCTGGAACGAACTGGCGCCAGCGCTCAGATACGAGCAACTGCGCTATATGCGGCAGCTGCATGACGAGCTCTACCCCAGGATGCGCCTCTACCTGTACGATGGGCGCAGGGTTTATTCTGCCCCACTGACGATCTTCGGCCCTCTGCGTGCTTCGCTCTTCCTCGGACAGAGCTTCTTTGTCTTCAACACCACCGAGCATATCCGCACCCTGACCCGCCATTTCGACCAGCTGATCCGCGATGCGGTGGTCCAGAGCCATGCGCTGGACGACTATATCGAGGGGCTGCTCTCACAGTTTCCGGAACACACCACCCGATGATTGCCTCGCTCGACATGTACGACTTTCCGGAAATCCGGGAGGCGACGGACGCCTGGTGGGAAGCATTGGCGCGCGGGTTTGCTGCTGAAAGCCTGACCGACATCCCACAGCACCGCACCCGGTCAATGGAAGAGAGCTCCCCCTGGTCCGATCCGAACATGTTCTTCACCCAGATTTGCGGCTATCCGCTGCGCAAGCGATATCGTGAAGCTCTGCGCGTTGTCGGCACGCCGCACTACCGGGCAGAGGGATGCGACGGACCGCGATATCGTAGCGTGGTGATTGTCCAGCGCGGCGCCGGGATCCATTCGATTGAGGCTCTTGAGGGCGCCCGGCTGGCCTATAACGGCGCCCTTTCTCAATCCGGTATGAGCGCTTTTCGCGCCCTGCTCGCAGAACACGGGAGCAAGCCCGGTTTTTTCGGTGACGCTGTATGCAGCCATGGACATCGCGCCAGTGTTTCCATGGTGTATTCGGGAGAGGCCGACACGGCGGCAATCGATTGCGTCACATGGGCTCTGCTACAGAAATACGCACCGCAGGAATGCGATGCGGTAGAAGTTCTTGCCTGGACCCCGGATGCGCCTGGCCTGCCTTATGCCGTCCCCGCCAACTTCGATGACCAAACGGTCGCAGCCTACCGGCGCGGTATCGCGCGGGCGCTCGCCGATCCGGCCGCCCAATCCGCCCGCGATGCGCTCCTGATCGTCGGATTCTCTCCGTTGGACGATGCCGATTACGAAGAAATCGACGCCATGGAAACACGTGCCCGAGAGCGAGGACTGCCTTCCATCTTCTAGGCTTGTTGCATCGCGCCCCGCGCGGCAAGATCGCCGCCGGAAGCCAACTGCCATTTGTGAGGGAGACACGCCATGGCCATTACCTTTTACGATCTTTCAGCCAGAAACGGCGCCCGGTTCAGCCCCTTCGGATGGCGTGCTCGCATGGCCCTGGCTCATAAGGGCCTCGAGGCGGACGCAACGGTCGAGCACGTTCGCTTCGGCGAAAAGGACAAACTGGATTTCAGCGGCCAGAAACTCGTTCCTGTCCTGAAAGACGCCAACACTGTGATTTGCGACAGCTGGGATATCGCCTGCTATCTCGAGGAGCGCTATCCGGACAGCCCCAGCCTTTTCGGCGGAGAGGCCGGTCGCGGCGCGGCGCTCTTCATCACAGAATGGACCAACCGGACGATCAACCCTTTGGTTGCCGGATGCATCGTCCATGACGTCTATCTCGCCTGCGACGAGCGCGATCAGCCTTATTTCAAGGAGTCTCGTGAAGCACGCTTCGGGAAGTCGCTGGAAGAAATACAAAAGGGGCGTGAAGACAGACTTCCCGACCTGCACAAGGCACTGGCGCCCGCGCGGGCCGTCATAGAAAAACAACCCTTTATCGGAGGCACGGCCCCGAGCTTCTCGGACTACGCACTCTTCGGAACGCTGATGTGGGCCCGGATATCCAGCCCGTTTGAACTGCTTGCCGAGGACGACGCGCTCTGGGCCTGGCGCGAACGGTTGCTGGACGCTCATGGTGGTGCCGCCCGCAAGGAAAAGCTCTGCGCAGACGCCGCCTAGGCAAAAGAAGAACTGGAAACCAGCACCATGTCACGTGTTCCCGCCCTCAAGCCCGAAGATATGTCCGACGCACAGCGGACAATCCACGATGCCATCGTCAACGGTCCCCGCGGCCGGGTCGAAGGCCCGCTCAAGATCTGGCTGCACAGTCCGGCCCTGGCCGACAAGGCACAGCAACTTGGCCAGTTTGCCCGGTATGACAGTACCCTCGAGCCGCGTCTCTCCGAGCTTGCCATCATGGTCACGGGCCGGTTCTGGGGGGCTCAATTCGAATGGTCGGTGCATAAGCCCTTCGCCTTGAAGGCGGGTATCTCGGAGGAAATTCTGGACGCCATTCGGGATCGGCGCACACCAGTCTTCGAGAAAATCGATGAGCGCGTCGTCCATGACGTCTCCCGTGCCCTGCACGAAACCCACAAGATCGGCAACGCACTCTATGCCGAGGCGGTCGAAGTGCTGGGTCAGCAGCAGCTGATCGACCTTGTCGGCCTGCTCGGCTACTACACGCTGATCTCCATGACCATCAATGCATTCGAGGTTCCACTCGAAGGCGATCAGGTGGCAGAACTCGACTGATTCCAATACCTTGCAGGGCGCATGAGAGGAACGCGCCCTGCAACCAGGGCAAAAGCCATTATTTTAAAACTAAATTATTTTTCGTTTTTCGAATTGGTTAACATTGCATTAACCGCCGACCCTCGATACCATTGTCACCAGTGAGTAGGAGGGTGCACATGATAACTCTTGCGATGGTGATCGTGACTTGGTGTGTGGTCGCGCTTGTTGGCGGCGTTCTTCTTGGGCGCGGTATCCGCGAGAATTGATTGCGGCGTTAGATTCGGGACTTCAGTTTCCCGTTTTCACGCGCGCTTGCTGATTCCTGCAACAATTTCGCCAATCCCCATTTCCTCAGCCGCCCGCCTCCTTTGTCAGACCAGCCCCGTCGTCAGAGGGGCCCGGCCCGCAGAACGATTTCGATTCCGACGATAATCGCCGTCAACATCGCAAGATAGCCGACGAACTGCGCGTGATCCTCACCATCGATCACCACTTTGCGCAACCGCGCGCCAAAAATGTCGAACAATGAGACAGTCGCCAGAATAATCAGCAGGATCGCGGCGCCCGAGCCGTAATCGAAGCCCCGCAGGGACTCCGACAACGACATTCCGATGCCGCCTGCCCCCACGATCCCCAGCACCGTGGCCGAGCGCACATTCGCTTCGAACCGATAGAGTGAAAAGGAAATCCACAGTGGCAGAACCTGCGGAATCACCCCGAAGACAATTTCATGCAGGCTCGTCGCCCCGGTAGCCCGGATACCTTCGACCGGCCGCGGATCGATGGCTTCAACGGCCTCGGAGAAGAGTTTGGCGAGTGTGCCCGTTGTATGAATGGCCAGCGCCAGCACCCCGGCAAGCGGGCCGAGCCCGACAGCCGCGACAAAAACCAGTGCGAAGACCAGCTCGTTGATAGCCCTGAACGCATCCATCAGGCGCCGCACCGGAAAACTGAGCCAGGTTGGGGCCAGGTTTGACGATGCCATCAGACCAAAGGGGACCGCGAACACGACCGAGAGGAACGACCCCCAGACCGCCATCTGCACGGTTTCCAGCATCAGATCGAGATAACTCCGCCAGTAACGGAAATTGGGCTCCAGAAAATCGGACAGTAACATCGCCATGTTACCGCCGCCGCTGAACACATCCCCGATACGATTCATGTCCGACGGCACGAAGCTCCAGACCAGCATGATCAGGAAAGTGCCCCAGAGCAGGTAGTCGAACGCCTGCTCCTGGCGGCCACGGCCGGGCACGACGATGTCCTCCAGGCGGGGCTGGGTTCCGTTGGCGGCAATATTATTCATGGCTGACACTCATGGGACTTGGTTCCCGAAAAGAAGCGGGGGCCACGTGGCCCCCGCATATCGGCCCGGCGAAACACCGGACCAGGATCTGGGTTACTTGCGAGGGCGAGCCTCGGCGGCGCGGCGGATATCTGCGATCTTCTCGTCGATCTTGGCGATCTTCTCTTTCTTCTCGGACTGGGAGAAAGTGTCGTCGCCCTGGATGGACATGCGCTGACGGATTTGGTCCATCTCATAGAACGGCCAGAGCTGGGCATTCGAGGACGGCACGAACGGGCCCATATCGATCATGGCGAGGATTTCACGCGCCTTGGTCACTTCGGCATCGCTGCCGAGGCGGCCATAAGTCATGAAAAAGCTCATGATCTTGGCTTTCAGACCTTTGTTCAGTTCCGGGCGCCAGGCCATCGGATCGGATGCGATCAGCGGGGAGCGCCAGATTTCCTTGATCTCGGCAAACAGTTCCGGTTTGGCAAATTTCAGACGCTTGTAGAGACCACCGGAGGACGCGACGGCCGCATCGACTTGCTTGGTCGCGACGGAGATCAGGTTGGTCTCATGGTTTGCATTGCGGACAATCTTGAAGCATTCCTTCGGATCGACGCCTTCCTTGGCGAAGATAAAGGTAGACGGCACCAGGAAGCCCGAGGTCGAGTTCGGATCGCCAAGGCCAAAATTCAGGCTCTTGTCGCACTTCATGACGTCTTCGTAGCTCAGGCCCGAATCCTTGTGCGTGACCATGACCGACCAGTAACCCTGATCTCCGTTGGATTCGGTCGTCTGCGCAAAAACCTCGGCGCCGGCGCGGTCGACGGCGACCATGCCCGACTTGTTGCCATACCAGGCGATATCGACCTTGTCGAAGCGCATGGCCTCGATCACACCCGCATAGTCAGCCGCGAAGAACGGCTTCACCGGCATGCCCAGATCGGCCTCAAGCGCCTTCAGGAACGGGCCCCACTTCTCGCGCTGGGCGGAGCTGTTCTCCGTAGCGATGATGCCGAAGTTGATTTCCTTCGGGTCTTCCCTGTCGGCCAGGGCCGGCACCGCGCTTGCGGCAAGGCCCGTGGCCAGAACCGCGGCGGCGGTCAGGCGGGTGAAAATGGTCATGGGATCAGCTCCTCTTGATACTGGAAATGGATTCAGGCGGATGCGGCGAGCCGCTCTTCCGCCACTTCATGTGCCTCTGCGAAATCCTCGGCATCGGGGAGGATCAGCTCTTCGCTGGCCTCGCCGTAGATTTCACGGAGAAAAGCAGTGGTGAGATCGTGGGACGGGCCGTCGAAAACGACCCGGCCGTCCCGCATGGCGATAGTGCGCTTGCAGTAACGCCGCGCATATTCGACCTGGTGCAGAGAGACGAGCACGGCGGTCCCCTCGCTGCGATTGATGTCCGAGAGCGTCTCCATCACCCGCCGGGCCGAGGCCGGATCGAGCGAAGCAATCGGCTCGTCGGCGAGAATGGCCTCGGATTCCTGGACGAGACAGCGGGCGATGGCGGCGCGCTGCTGCTGCCCACCGGAGAGCGTCGCCGCGCGCTGTCGCGCTGTCGCGGCAATACCGACACGGCCGAGCGCCTGCATCGCACGCTGTTTTTCCACGTGCGTGAACTGCATCAGGGTGCCGCGCCATTTCGGCATCCGGCCGAGCCGGCCAGCGAGCACATTGGTCAGCACCGTCAGACGCGGCACCAGATTAAATTGCTGGAAGATGACGCCAAGGCGTCGGCGCACTTGCGACACATCGCCGGTCAGGCGGCCCCCAGCCTGCACCAGATCGCCGAACACCGAGATTTCGCCACCGTCAGCGCCCTTGTTGGCAACGATCAGGCCGCCGATATGACGGATCAACGTCGACTTGCCGGAGCCGGAGGCACCGATCAGCGCCACCATCTCCCCGGCATCAAGCGAGATCGAAACCCCGTCAAGCGCCCTGCGTCCGTTCGGAAATGTCTTGGAGACGTTCGTGACCTGAATAACAGGCTGGCTTTGAGTATGTGACATGCGGCCCCTTCCCAAGGGCCGCGACATTACTCAGAAGCGTTGACCGGCACGCCGCAACGTCATGAAGGTTTAGAGACTCCGCCGAGACTCTAAACCCACAAAATGACGCAGAAGAGTCGCAGATCCGTCATGTACGGCAAGAAACGATCTGCGGGCACTCCATGGTCATCACCGCCTCCCCGTCCTGATTGAAGGTCGTGTACTTGAAACGGACGAAGCCCCTGTCCGGCTTTGAGCGGGAGGGACGCTTCTCCATCACTTCCATCTCGACACTGAGCGTGTCTCCCGGCCGCACCGGTTTTAGCCAGTTCAGCTGATCGATAGTCCCGGCGCCAAGATTGGTTGCCTGCAGCCCGTTCGCCTGCCAGGCCAGCCTGAAGCTGACGGCAAGGGTCTGGAAGCCGCTGGAGATGACGCCGCCGAAATGACTCTCCTCGGCGTCCGGCACGCTGATATGAAAGGGCTGCGGGTCGTATTTCCAGGCGAAATCGATGATCTCTGATTCCGTCATGGTCTTGCGCTGGGAGCGGAGGACCTGGCCGATTTCCAGGTCCTCGAAATAGACGGGCGATTGCATAAGATCAGTCCCGGAGCACGGCGGCGATGGCATCGCCTAAATCGGCTGTCGTGGCCTGACCGCCGAGATCCGGGGTCTTCGGCCCACCGCCTGAAATCACCGTCTCGCAGGCCGCAACGATGGCGTCCGCCGCTTCCTGATGCCCGTGATGCTCCAGCAGCATGGCGCCGGACCAGATCTGCCCGATCGGGTTGGCGATCCCCTTGCCGGCGATGTCCGGGGCAGAGCCATGCACCGGCTCAAACATGGAGGGATACTTCTTCTCTGGATTGATGTTCGCGGACGGCGCGATGGCAATAGAACCGGCAACGGCCGGGCCGAGATCGGACAGGATATCACCAAACAGGTTGGAGCCGACGACCACATCGAACCAGTCCGGATGCAGCACGAAATTCGCGACCAGAATGTCGATATGATACTGGTCCGTCGCGAGATCCGGGTATTCCTTCGAGATCGCCGCGAAGCGCTCGTCCCAGTAAGGCATGGTGTGAATGATGCCGTTGGACTTGGTCGCCGAAGTCACCTTCTTCTTGCCCGTACGCTGACAGAGCTCGAAGGCGAAGCGCATGATCCGGTCGGTTCCGGTCCGGGTGAAGACGCTCTCCTGCATCGCCATTTCGCGGTCCGTGCCCTCGAACAGGCGCCCGCCGATGGACGAGTATTCCCCCTCGTTATTCTCCCGCACGACATAGAAGTCGATATCTTCCGAGGTCCGGTTCGCCAGCGGGCAATTCATGCCCTTCAGCATCCGGATCGGGCGCAGATTGACATACTGCTCCATCTCCCGGCGGATCGGGATCAGCAGGCCCCAGAGCGAAACATGATCCGGTACGCCCGGAAAACCGACGGCGCCGAGAAAGATCGAGTCGAATTGCTTCAGCTGATCGATGCCGTCGATCGGCATCATCATGCCGGTCTTCTTATAGCGCTCGCAGCTCCAGTCGAATTCAGTGAAATCATACTCAATGCCGAACTTCGCCCCCGCTGCCTCCAGCACCTTGATGCCTTCCGGAATGACCTCCCAGCCGATACCGTCGCCCGGGATCACCGCGATTTTGATTTTCGACATTGGGTTTTTCCTCCGCATCAGATTTTCTTGTTGGCCGCATAATAGGCTGGGGACGCGGTCGGACAAACCACTCCGTGGAACTAATCCGGTTCAATCTGCTCACGGCTTCTTCCCCGACCGTCTCTTGACAAGTTTATGACCGGGCCGCAGGTTGGCCTCGTGATGCTGGGGTGTTTCGGAATTAGTAGCCGGAACTGAGAGGATACCCATCGAACTTGATCCGGGTCATGCCGGCGCAGGGAGACGTCACGAGACTGCATTTGCGGTCGCGTACATTCCTCTCGCCCCGATTTTGAATCTACCGTTCCGCCGAGCGGGACTATTGGAGTGCCGGGAATGTTCCTGAAATCCGCCGCCGTCGCGCTGACCGCGCTGCTGGCCACAAGTCTGACCGCAAAAGCCGAAACCATCCCCGTTCTGGTGCCGATCACCGGCTTTCTATCGCTCGAAGGCACGTCCCAGCGCAACGGCGCGGTACTTGCCATCGAGCGCTATGGCAAGGATCTCGGTCTGGACGCCGAAGTGACCGACACGGGCACCTCGCCCGAGGGCGCCGTCACCGCGTTGCGCCGGGCGCTGGAAGATAAGCCGAGTGCGGCCGTTGCCTCCATGCTTGGCACGCAAATGCTGGCCATGCTGCCCATCGCCGGTCGCGCCGGTGTGCCGCTGCTCACCGTTTCCGGTACGGCGAAGATCACCGAGATCGGCATTCCCTGGGTGTTCCGTTTCTTCCCGGGCGACAGCGTGGTGAAGGTCGCACAAGCCCGATACGCTATCGAGGAACTCGGCGCCAAACGCCCGGCTCTGCTGCACCAAACCACCGCCTACGGGCAGAGCGGCGCGGAACATCTGCGCCGGATTATGCGGGAGCTCGGCGCACCGCTGGTATTCGAGGAAGCCATCGACATCTCCGTGAAGGACATGCTCCCGGCCCTGACAAGAATGCAGGAAGCCAAACCCGACCTGATCCTGCTGCACCTGCATTCCGGCTCCACCGCTCTGGTGATCCGCCAGGCCCGGGACCAGAACATCGCCCTGCCGATCCTTGCCGGCTCCGCCATGCACCAGCCGACCACGGCTGCCCTGCTGGAGCCGAAGCAACTCGCCGGTGTCTGTGCCGAAAGCGCTTCCTCGCCCATCTCCGAGCCGGAAGGTCAGGTCGAGGATTTCACGGCAGAATACCGGGCCCGTTTCGGCACCGAGCCGGACGCTTTCGCTCTGGCCCAGTATGACGGTGTCTCCATGTTGATCGCTGCGAAGAACGCCGGCGCCAGGACTGCCGCGGAAGTGCGGGACTGGCTCGCCAGCAACAGCTATGACGGGCTGGCCATGACCTACAAATCCGACGGCAAGGGCAACATGGCGCATGACGCGGTGGTGGTTTGCTATGACGGTAAAAGCGCGGTCCCTGTGATCAAGCGCCGTTACGAAAATGTCAGCGGCGTGAAATAGGACTCATCCCGGCACTGCCCCAGTCATGACAGCCATCGCCTTCACCCAGATCCTGCTGAACGGCCTCGCTCTCGGGGCCGCCTATGCCCTGATCGCGCTCGGTTTCGTCATCGTGCTGAATGCGGCGGGTGCGGTGAACTTTGCCCAGGGCGAACTGGTCATGGCAGGCGGCTTCGTGTCTATCGCCGTCGCCCCGCTGATCGGCGAGGCGACAGCATTGCCCGGCCTGCTGCTGTTGCCGCTGGTGATGGGCCTGATGGGACTGATGGGGGCGGGGTTCGCCTGGATTGCCTATTTCCCCGTCCGAAAACGCCATCAGGTTGCAGTCTTTGTCAGCACCATCGCCGCCGGGCTGGTGCTGCAGCATCTGGCAAACGCGCTGTTCGGCGCTGCGCCTCGCGCCGGACCACCGCTGATCTCCGGTAATGGCCTGACAGTCGGCGCCCTCTCCATCTCGCTTCAGCAGATCGCCGTGATGGTCTGTGCCGCCGTGCTGATTTCCGGCACGGGCCTGTTTCTCGGCCGCACCCAGACCGGGCGGCAGATGCGGGCCGTGGCGCAGGACCCCGAAATGGCCGCCGCCATCGGCATCCGCCCGAAGCGCATGATCACCCTCTCTTTCGCGCTCGCCATCGCGCTTGCGGGCGCAGCCGGACTGTTGCTGTCCAACCAGTTCTTCGTCAGCCCGAACGATGGCGGGTTGTTTATGCTGAAAGCCTATATCGCGGTCACCATCGGCGGCTGGGGACGGCTCGACGGGGCCGTGATCGGCGCGCTGCTGATCGGCATCTTCGAGACGCTTGTCGCCGCGCTCACCTCCTACCTGGTGGCCGAAGCCCTCCTCTATGCCTTGCTGCTGATCATGCTGGTGTTCCGGCCTTCCGGGTTGCTCCCGGAGCGGGCACGCGCCCGTGTCTGATCCGCGCTCCCGTCTGGCTCTGGGCGTCGCCGCCATTGCGCTGGCGCTCTATGCCCTGTTCTTTGCCGGCGATTATGCGCTGCATGTGCTGACCCGCGCCGGGATCTATGCCATCGCCGCCATCGGCTATCAGCTCATCTTCGGCCGTCTCGGCGCCCTGTCACTGGCGCAAGGATGTTTCTTCGGGCTCGGCGCCTATGCGGCGGGTCTTGGTGCGCTGGAACTCGGCCTCGGGTTTCCGCTGACGCTGGCCGCAGGCGTTCTGTTGCCGAGCCTTCTCGCGGCGCTCATCGCCATCCCGGTGCTTCGCCTCGCCTCGCACTACTTCGCTCTCGCCACCCTTGGCATCGCCCAGCTCGCCCTCCTGGTCGCCACCAACTGGACGGACGTCACCGGCGGCGCGAACGGCCTATACGGGGTTCCGCCAATCGAAACAGGCACCCTCTCCTTCGGGCATGGATTACCGCTGACCTTGCTTGTCTGGGCCTGCGTCGGACTTGCCCTCACTGTCTCTCACCGGATGACCGCCGGGCAGCGTGGGCTCAAGGTCGAGACCCTAAGGGAAGCACCGCTGGCCGCCGCCGCGCTCGGCATCGACGGATCTGCGATCCGCTTTCGCTTCTTCGTCGCCAGCGCGGCCCTCGGCGGCCTTGCCGGAGCGTTGCAGGCGCATGCGGTTGGCGTCGTCTCGCCAGACGTGCTGCAATTCCATGTTCTCGTGCTGATCCTCGCCATGACCGTGATTGGCGGACGCGCCTCGCCTCTCGGGGCCGTCCTCGGTGCCTTGCTGCTCGTCCACCTGCCGGAATGGTTCCGGGATTTTGCCGACTATTATCTCGTGGTCTATGGCGCCGCCCTGCTCGCCGCCATCATCTTCCTTCCGCGCGGGCTTGCAGGCCTGTTCGGGAAAAGCGAAATGCCCCCGGTCGAGACGGCCGATGCTGAGGCACCGCGCGATCCTGCCCCTCACACACTGTCCGTTGAGACAGTCTCAAAACGGTTCGGCGGCGTGACCGCGCTCGACAGCGTCTCCCTCACCCTTGCCCCCGGCGAAATTCTCGGCCTGATCGGCCCGAACGGTTCCGGCAAGACAACGCTGGTCAACCTGCTCTCCGGCATCGATAAGCCGGATGGAGGGCGCATCCTGCTGGGCGATGCCGACATTACCGGCAAGCCTCCGGAATACATCGCCCGTTCCGGTCTCTGCCGCAGCTTCCAGCATCCCCAAATCGCGCCGGACCTGACCGTGCTGGAGAGCGTCGAAGCCGTCACGGCAGAAGGTGAGAGCGCCGCGGCCCGCGTGACCGAAGCCGGGCTCTCAGACCGCGCGAACGAAAACGCCGGAACTCTGCCTCCTGCCGCACTGAAGCATCTCGAAATCGCCCGCGCGCTTGCCGCCGGCGCTTCCGTCCTGGCTCTGGACGAGCCCGCGGCCGGGATGAACGAGGTGGAACGCGCCAATCTTGCTGCCTTGCTGAAACGGCTGGCGGATGCGGGTCACGGCATCCTACTGATCGACCATGCGATGGATTTCCTGCTGCCTCTGGCCGACCGGGTGATCTGCCTCAGTGCGGGACGCGTTGTTGCCGAAGGAACGCCCGCCGATGTCGCCCGCGACCCGGCGGCCATCAACGCCTATTTCGGGGAGAGCCCGCTATGAGCTCCCCTCTTCTCTCTTTCCGGGATGTCTCGGTGCGGCGAGGCGGCGCAATGGCTGTGCGCAACCTCACTCTCCATGTCGCGCCGGGCGAAATTGTCGCCCTGATTGGCCTCAACGGCGCCGGAAAATCGAGCCTGCTGCGGGCCGCCATGGGCCTGGAAACGCTCACGGATGGCGAAATCCTCTTCCGGGACCAGTCACTCTCCGGCACCGATACACCGGATCGGGCGCGGCTCGGCATCGGTTATTGCCCCGAAGGGCGCCGCCTGTTCCCCGGCATGTCCGTATCGGACACGCTGCACGCCGCGATGCAGGCACCGCACGCCGACCGCCTCAAACGAATAGCCGAACTCGGCGCACTCTTCCCTCTGCTCGGCACCATCCTCGACCGGGAGAGCTGGAGCCTCAGCGGCGGACAGCAGCAGGTTGTCGCTATCGCCCGCGCGCTGATGCAGAACCCGGACATCCTGCTGCTGGACGAACCCTCCCTCGGGCTTGCGCCCGTTATCTGCCAGGAGCTGTTTCCCGCCATCCGGCGGCTCGCGGACGATGGCGCCGCCGTCCTTCTGGCTGAACAGAGCACAGCCACAGCTCTTGCTGTGGCCGACCGGGTCGCGGTGCTGCATCGGGGCACTCTCGTCCTCACCGAGGCGGTTGCCACGCTTTCTCACGACCGCTTGAAAACAATCCTGCTTTCCGAGGGTGAACAGCGCTGACGCTTGGTTTATGCTCGCCGAAAATCGCCTAGCCCGCCTTTGGAGATCCCCGTCGATGGACGAGAGCACAACCCCCGACTTCCGCCAGAGCATCGCCGAGACCGCAGCGAATATCCTGCTCGAAATCGAAGCCGTGCATATCCGCCCGGAAGAGCCGTTCACCTTCACTTCCGGCCGGCTCAGCCCGGTCTATGTGGATTGCCGCAAGATCATCAGCTTCCCCCGCGCCCGGAAGCAGCTGATGGAGATGGGCGTCGAACTGCTTGCCCAGAAGGCCGGGTTCGAGCAGTTCGATGCCGTGGCCGGCGGTGAGACGGCAGGCATTCCCTTCGCCGCCTGGATCGCCGACCTGCTCGGTTTGCCGATGCTCTATATTCGCAAGAAGCCGAAAGGTTTCGGCCGCAACGCCCGGATCGAAGGCACCTTCGAGGACGGCGCGCGCATCCTGCTGGTCGAGGATTTGGCGACAGATGGCGGCTCCAAGCTCTCCTTCATCGACGCCATCCGCGAGGCCGGCGGCGAGGTAGCTCACTGCTTCGTGGTGTTCCACTATGGCAACTTCCCGCAGAGCACCACGTCGATGAAGGAAAAAGGGGTCGACCTGCACGGGCTCTGCACCTGGTGGGACGTTTTGGCCGCAGCGGAAAAGCGCGGCTTCACCGAAGCGCAACTCAGCGAAGTGCGTCAGTTCCTGCGCGATCCGGACGGCTGGGCCGCTACCCGCGAAACCGTCGACGTCTGATAAGAAACCAACATAGGGGAAGAGTGATGCTGAGGATTCTCGGCCGCAATAATTCGAGCAACGTGCAGAAGGTAACCTGGCTCTGTGAGGAGCTGTCGATACCGAACGAGCGCGAGGATTTCGGCGGGGCCTTCGCCAACACGAAGGACAGCCATTATCTCTCCCTGAACCCCAACTCACGAGTCCCGACGATTATCGAGGACGATTTTGTCCTCTGGGAATCCAACGCCATCGTTCGCTATCTCTGCAACAAGTACTCGGCTGGCGACATGGCACCGGCGGACCCGCGTGCCTATGCGGATGCGGATCGCTGGATGGATTGGCTACAGACCACCGTTCTGGCCCCGATAACGGTGATTTTCTGGGGCCTGGTGCGGACACCCGAAGCGGAGCGCGATCTGGCGGCGATCGAAGCGGCGCGGGAAAGCATGATCCCGATCTGGAAGATCCTCGATGAACGGCTGACGGGCCGCGACTACATCATGGGCGACAGGCTGACCATGGCGGACATCGCGATTGCCATAAATTGCTACCGCTGGCTTACCTTGATCCAGGATCGGCCCTCCATGCCGGCGCTAGAAGCCTGGTACGACCGCATTGCCGCGCGTCCCGCCTTCAAACAGCACGTTCTGGATATTCCGCTGACCTGATTCAGCAAGACCGGGGCGCGGCGCTGGAAATCCACTGCCGCGCCTCCTATCCTTAATAAATCCAACACCGAGACGGAGACAGCCCCGATGCGACAATCCGCCCGCGTCCTGACCTTCTGGCTGCTCCTGTTTCTTTTCTCGCTTCCCCTGACCCGTCCCGCAGATGCGCGCGAACAGCTTGTCATCGGCATGACCCAATTCCCGACGACACTGAATCCGATGATCGACTCCATGCTGGTGAAAACCTACGTGCTCGGCATGGCGCAGCGGCAAGTCACGATCTTCGGCCACGACTGGGAGCCGATCTGCCTCTGGTGTATGGAACTGCCGACTTTCGAGAACAAGCGGGCGGAGCGCTTTCCGGTCCTTGACACGGCAGGTCAGGAAACCGGCCGCGAGGGTGTACGGACCACCTACACGCTCAAGCCCGGCGCCCTCTGGGGTGACGGCACGCCTATCACCACCGACGACGTGCTGTTCAGCTGGGAAGTCGGACGCCACCCGGAGACCGGTGTCGCGGATGCCAACAGCTACCAGGAAATTCTTGATATCGAGGTCGAGGACGAGCGTACTTTCACCATCGTCCGGGACAAGATCGACTACCGCTACAACACGCTTGGCGATTTCCAGCTCCTGCCTGTCCATCTGGAGCGCGACGCTTTCGCCAACCCGCGGGAATACAAGAACCGGACCCTCTACAAGACCGCCCCCGCCACGCCCGGCCTCTATAACGGCCCCTACAGGGTTACGGAGGTGAATGAAGGCGCCTATATCGTGCTGGCCCGGAACGAGCACTGGCAGAGGAAGGAGCCTGTCTTCGAGCGTATCGTGGTCAAGACCATCGAGAAAACGGCTGCGCTCGAAGCCAATCTGCTCTCCGGCTCCATCGATTACATCGCGGGCGAAGCCGGGCTAACCCTGGATCAGGCCCTCGGTTTCGAGAAACGGCACGGCGACACCTTCGATGTCATCTACAAACCCGGCCTGATTTACGAACACATCGAGTTCAACCTCGACAATCCGGTGCTGGCCGACATCAAGATGCGCCGCGCCCTGCTGCACGCCATCGACCGCAAGGCAATCTCCGACCGGCTGTTCGCCGGCAACCAGCCAGTGGCCCACGGCGCGGTCAATCCTCTGGACTGGGCGTATCACGACAAACTGCCGCTCTATCCATACGACCCGTCCCGCGCCAAGGCGCTTCTGGACGAGGCGGGCTGGACGGAGATCAAGAACGGTGTCCGCCACAGACAGGATGGCACGAAGCTCAGTCTTGAGATCATGACGACTGCCGGCAACCGGATCCGGGAACTGGTGGAGCAGGTTCTGCAGGACTACTGGAAAAAGGTCGGCGTCGAGGTGACGATCCGCAACGAGCCGGCCCGGGTGTTCTTTGGAGAGACCGTCCAGAAGCGCAAATTTCCGGCCATGGCCATGTTCGCCTGGTTGTCGGCACCGGAATCCCTGCCGAAAACCACACTCTATTCAACCTCAATCCCGACAGAGGCAAATAACTGGTCCGGCCAGAACGTCACCGGATACAGCACCCCGGAGATGGACGCGCTGATTGATGCCATCGAGATTGAGCTCGACAAGGAGAAACGCCGCGCGCTTTGGGCCAAACAACAGACCCTTTATGCGACGGATCTGCCAGTCCTTCCGCTCTATTTCCGTTCCGATGCCTATATCCTGCCGAAATGGCTGAAAGGCCTGAGACCGACCGGGCACAAATACAGCTCCACCTACTGGATTGAGCAATGGCGCGACGGATCGAGTGCGAGCCAGTAGCGCCATGAGAAATCCCGGATCGCCATGACCGGATTCCTAGCTCGTCGTCTCCTTCAGGCTCTGATCGTGCTCTGGGTCATGTCCTTCGTGACCTATGGGCTGCTCGCCCTGATGCCCGGCGACCCGATCGACCTGATGCTGGCAGGAGACCCCAGCGTGACATCTGCCGACGTGGCCCGGCTGCGCGCTCTGCACGGCCTCGATCAGCCTTTTCTCGAGCGCTACAGCAACTGGCTGGCTAGCGCTTTCAATGGCGATCTTGGCTATTCCAGACTGTTCGGCGCACCGGTGCTGGATGTCCTCGCACCCCGGCTGCTCAATTCCCTGCTTTTGATGGGGCTGGCTTTCCTTGTTGCCGTCTCCATCGCCCTGCCCGCCAGCGTTGCGGCTGCCCGCCGTCCGGGCAGCGTCGCGGACAAGCTGATCAACCTGCTTTGTTTCGCCGGGATATCGGTCCCGCCATTCTGGCTCGCCCTCTTGGTGATCCTGCTTTTCGCCGTCACGCTCGGCCTGTTCCCGGCGAGTGGGATGGCAACCATCGGCGATGGCGGCCTCGGCGATCGGGCAGCCCACCTGGCACTACCGGTCATGACCCTCGCGGTCGCCAGCATCGCCCAGTACACCCGCCACGGCCGGGCCGCGATGATCGAGGTTATGCGTGAGGATTACATCCGCACGGCGCGCGCTAAAGGTGTCCCCGAAAGTACCATCCTCTGGCGTCACGGCTTCCGCAATGCGTTGATCCCTGTGATCACCATCATGGCGCTCGATTTCGGTGCTCTCTTCTCCGGCGCCCTGATTGTCGAGACCATGTTCGCCTATCTCGGCATGGGCAAGACGATCTATGACGCGGTGATGGGAAACGATTACAACCTCGCCCTTGTCGGATTGCTTTTGGCCACCGCGATCACCCTGGCCGCTAATATCGCCGCCGACATCGCCTATACTCTTATCGATCCGCGCATTCGGCTGACCGGAAGGCGCCCGGCATGAGCATGGCAACCATACATACCGTTCAGAGGCGCAGCCCCTTCGCACGGCTGAGACGCAACGGTTCCGCCACCGCCAGCCTCGTTCTCCTCGCAGGCTTGCTGCTCGCATGCTTCAGCGCTCCACTGACCGGTGCCGCTATCGGCATCGACGCCACATCCATCGATCTATTCAACATCGCAGCGGCACCATCAGCCGATCATCCGCTCGGCACCGACGAGATCGGCCGGGATCTGCTGATGCGGCTCCTCGAGGGCGGCCGGGTGTCGCTGACGGTTGGTCTCGCAGCCGCGCTGAGCGCGACCGTCATCGGCACCTTGATCGGTCTGCTGGCCGGTTATCGCGGCGGCATTGCGGACGCCGTGCTAATGCGGCTCGCCGACGGGGTAATATCCCTGCCGTTGCTGCCCCTGCTGATCGTGCTGGCCGCCATCGACCCGGCAAAGGTCGGCCTGCCATCAGAGCTGGTGCATTCGGAGAGTTTCAGCCTCTACAGGATCGTCATCATCATCGCGCTTGTCGGATGGACGACAACGGCGCGGCTGGTCCGCGGAACGGTCCTCAGCCTACGGGAACGGGATTTCATCGAGGCCGCCCGCGCCCAGGGCCTGCCGCCGTCCCGCATTCTGTTACGCCACCTGCTGCCGAACGCGGCATCTCCCATACTGGTCGCCATGACTCTGACCATAGGCAACGTAATCCTGTTCGAAAGCGTCCTCAGCTTCCTCGGTCTCGGCATCCAGCCGCCAATCCCGAGCTGGGGCAACATGCTGACAGGAGCACAGGACCTGATCTCGGTCGCACCGATGCTCGCAGTCTGGCCGGGATTGCTGATTTTTGCCGCCGTCATAGCTTTCAATTTCCTCGGCGACGGATTGCAGGACGCGCTTGATCCGCGCGCTCTGAGCCAGCACGGACGATGAGTTGCCGCGCCGCATTGACGCCTCGCCAGCCCGTCTCTAGCTTGGCCCCATGAACCGCTTCCGCGCCCTCTCCCTTATGCTGATCTTCGTTGCCACACTCGGCCTTGCAGCCTGCGAAGAGGAGCAGCCGACCGTGGTCAACCGGCGCGATGGCAAAGCACCGCCCGGCGCCGGTCAGACTGGTGAGCTTTGCGTACTAGTCCGTAATCGCGCGCCTTTCACCATCACCGGCAGGATCCAGCTGAAAACGCGCGAGCGGACGAGCTTCCGGCTGGCGCGCAATGGACGAACGAAGATCTGTCTGGTGGGAACATTGTACGGCGGAGACACGGTTTCGCTGGTGCTGACCAACTTCATGACCCTGCCGCTATTTTCCTGCTATGTGCGGTTCGATCAGTCGATCGACGTCTATGCCCGGCCCCACCCCGACGGCGGCTGGCTCTACAACGCCCCCTGCAGCTAATTCGGCCGCAATTCCGAAGGATCTAGAGCAGCCCGTCTTTCCGTCCGGTATCCGTCGGAACCGACGAGACCGGGATGTTTCCGACGATAAACTGCTCGCAAACATCGCCGCCGTAAGAGACGGGAAGAACCACGCGGCGCCAGATCTTTCCGCTGAGCCAGACCGGCGCCAGATGCTCCGAGTAAATCGGCCGGTTCGACTCGCAAACGGCGAGATAGACCGCACGATACATCAGAGCCAGCTCGTGCCGGGTTGCCCGGTTCATCTCGGAGACCGTGTGACCGGTCCAGTCTTTTGAAGACGAGTCTGAAATTTCGGTGCCGTACAGCCGATAGCGAGCGTCGAAACCATTCCTGAGCACATCCAGGATCATGATATTTCCGACAGCGGGCAGCATGGACAGCATGTCGAAATCTGCGCGGTTATGCAGCCCCGTCTGCGGGTCGGCCTTGTCGACCCAGAGTTTGTAGAGAAAGGCGAGCTTTGGCTCGGGCAAACTGTCCATCTCCTCAACAAAGCTGATCTGATGGACGTCGCTGCCGAATTCCTCCCGGAAGCGCCCATCGAGAATGGCGCTCCCTGCCCGCCGGATCTCATCGTCCGTAAGCTCCGGCTGCTCTACCTGTGAGTGCATTGAATTATCAGGGTTTTTCATTTGCAGACCGTAGCAAGAGCAGCAGAAGAGGGAAACTGATTTACGCGCTGATTAGACAGGCGATGTTGATTACCGGATCACACCGCCGCAGCCTCCTGGACCACTTTCAAATGGCGGCGGACGGCCTGAATTTTGTCGATATCACCAGTCGCCATGAAGTCTACCGGAGGCTTGCCCCGAAA
The DNA here is from genome assembly GCF_014904795.1 of Nisaea nitritireducens. Lineage (GTDB taxonomy): Bacteria > Pseudomonadota > Alphaproteobacteria > Thalassobaculales > Thalassobaculaceae > Nisaea > Nisaea nitritireducens. Next base: position 18,990 of record NZ_JACZFS010000005.1, on the reverse strand, counting down.
TGGGTCGAGCCGATTATTCGTCGTCGGCCAGCTTTCCCCATTCGTTTCCCCGAAAATCTCGGTCAGGCTGCGATAGATCGCGACGAATGCGGACGTACGCTCAAGCTGCTCAGCCGAAAGAATGCCTTTCCAGCTGCCGTCGTCCATCGCAGCCCAGGTCGCCTCGTCGACATTCATAAGCTTGGCAGCCTTGCGCTCCGGCAACGCCCAAAGATCAAACAACGTCGCCACTGTCTTAACAGCGACCGGCGTCAACTCCTTGCGATCCTTGGTTCTTTGCAGGCGATCATTTTGCGACCTATCGCCATGGTCTCTGGAAATATGATTCATAGTTTAAAAATCCCTGCCGAGATATTCCGTTTCGGCTCCCCTGTGTGCGCGGACGCACATGCCCACCGTTCAAGCGGCCGGGTCAATCTTTAGAGGCCAATAAAAGCACAGCACTTATACCATTGTCGTAAAAAATATACTTCAGATGATCGGAAATTCCAAGTATCGGGCGATTTAAATAGAATAAAACTTTACCCAAATTCAGTGAAAAATTCCCTAAACAAAGGCTAGTTTTCGTCAATTCACCGTTGCATCCGTCAACCGGTCCAATCTCAATCTATGTCGATGGTCCGAAAGGCGCCGGCTGATGGCGAATACAGCCCCGGTAACGCCGATTGCGGTTGCCCCGGCGATCAGGAACATGACCAGAAGCTGATACTTCACAGCCTCGACCGGATCGATCCCGGCAAGAATCTGACCGGTCATCATCCCGGGCAGATAGACCAAGCCTGTCGCCGCCATTGAATTGATGGTCGGGGTCAGTGCCGTCCTGAGGGCCGAGCGTACCATGGGCAAGGCCGACAACCGGAATGTCCGGCCAAGGGCCAGTTGCGCTTCAACGGCCTGCTTACCATCGGCCAGCGCGCCCGTAATGGAGCGAATGGCCAGCGCCACGCCGGTCATGCAATTGCCAAGCACCATGCCAAGCAAGGGGAGCAGATACTGCGGGTGATACCAGGGATCGGCCGCAACCTGTGTGATCAAGGCAAAGCTCATCACCAGAAGGGCGGCCAGCGTCATCACCCCGGTGCCGAGCCCATAGGCCCAGAACCCCTTCAGCCTCCGGTCCTGCCGCGCCATTGCTTCGTACCCGGCGAAACCAAGCATCACCAGCACGGCGAGTCCGGTCCAGAAGGGTGAAACCGTGGCCAGCAGGAAATCGAGGATCAACCCGATCAGCAGAAGCTGCACGACCATCCGGACCGAGGAGATGGCAAGGCTACGGGCAAGACCTAGAGAGAGCGCGATGGAAACCGCACCGTTGATCAGAAGCAATGAAGCCGCGAGGGCAAGATCGACATAGTCGAGCGTTACGTAATTCATGCGGCCGTCTCCTGGACCAGCTTGCCTTCTTCCAGACGATAGCCTTGCCGGGAGATTCGTTTGAATTGCGCCGGGTCGTGGGTCACAAAGAGACAGCTCCCACCTGCCTCGCAATGTTCCGCGACAAGCTGCTCGACCACCGCCGTTGCCGCTTCGTCGAGTGAGGCTGTCGGCTCGTCGAGAAGCAGGCAGCGAGGCCGGTTCTCAAGAAGCCGAACGAGACCGAGACGTTGACGCTCCCCCGAGGAAAGGCGGGAGACGGACAAGTCTCCCACTTCCGGATCCAGCCCCAGCCGTTCGGCCATGGGCCGACATGCACTCCAAGCGGCGAAATGTGCAGTTACACGGTCAGACCACCAGCCGGGCTCCGCGGGCAGATAGCCGACCTGCCGCCGCCAATCAGGCGCCGACATGGTGTTACGATCCCGGCCGTCCAGTGCAACAGTTCCCTCGGAAGGATCAAGATCGGCAATCGCCCGGAGGAAGACAGATTTCCCGGAACCGGAGCGACCACGCAAGGCAGTACATTCCCCGGCCGCAACCTCCAGATCGAGAGGGCCAAGATGCAGCCTTACAAGGCTCCGGACCGTCAGCATACGGAAGCGCCTTTCACAATGGCCGGCTCCCGATACCGGGATCAGCTCGCGCGAGGCAACTGATCCTCGACAAGCTGGCTCCAGTAGCTGGCGCCCCAGGGCAGAGCCTCGTCGTTGAAATCGTAACCGGCGTTATGCAGCATCTTGCCTTCGCCGCCGCCGCCATTTCCCATCCAGATATAGCAGCCCGGCTTCTTCTCCAGCATGAAGGCGAAATCCTCGCCGCCCATGCTCGGGGTCGGATCGCGGACGACCATCTCGTTGCCGACCAGACGCTCGGCGACCTGGGCCGCTATTGCGGTCTCGGCTTCGGAATTTACGGTCGGTGGATAGCGTTTTTCGTAGCGCAGCTCGGCGGTCGCGCCAAAACCGGCACAAACGCCGTCGATGATCTGCTGCATCTTCGGCTCGATCATGTCCCGCACTTCCGGCCGGAAAGACCGCGTAGTGCCGGCGAGCTGAACCATGCCGGGGATGACGTTGTAGGCATCGCCGCCATGGATCTTGGTGACAGAGACCACCACAGCATCCATCGGATCGACGTTGCGGCTGGCGATGCTTTGCAGGGCGGAGACGACCTGGGCGGAAACCAGAATCGGATCAATGCCGAGATGCGGCATGGCGCCGTGACCTCCGACGCCCTTGATGTCGAGCTCAAACATGTCGTAGGCGGCCATCATCGGGCCCGGGCGGACCGCGACGGTGCCGACAGGCATGCCCGGCCAGTTATGCATGCCCCAGACGGAGTCCACCGGGAACTTGTCGAACAGGCCTTCCTCGACCATCACCCGGCCGCCACCCTCGTTCTCCTCAGCCGGCTGGAAGATGAACTGGACGGTGCCGGAGAAGTTCCGGGTCTCCGCCAGATACTTGGCCGCGCCGAGCAGCATGGTGGTATGCCCGTCATGGCCGCAGGCATGCATCTTGCCCGGGTTTTCCGAGGCATACTCGGCACCGGTCTGCTCAGTGATGTCGAGCGCATCGATGTCCGAGCGCAGACCGATGGCGCCGCCTTCATCGTTGCCTTTCAGAGTGCCGATCACGCCGGTTCCGGCCAGCCCCCGATGCACCTCTATGCCGAAGCTTTCGAGCTTCTCGGCGATAAACGCGGCGGTCCAATGCTCCTCGAAAGCCGTTTCGGGGTGCCGGTGCAACTCACGCCGCCATGCGGTCATTTCCTCGTGAAACTCGGCGATCCGATTATTGATGGGCATTGGATAATCCGCTCCGTTGGTTGAATTCAAAAGGCCACGTTTGCGGCCCAAGTTCAGATCAAAAAGCCGCGTTAGCGGCTGAAGCAAAGCGGAGCACATTGTCCGCAGGGCTGCGTGTCTCGTGCTCAGTGGAGTCAGTCCTGATCCGGGCCGGAACACCGTTCTTCACCACCATACGATGGTTGGCCCGATCCGCAACCCGGTCGATATCGGCCAGCGGATCGCCATCGACGATCAGCAGATCCGCATGGTTGCCCACAGCGACCGTGCCGCGTTCTTCCAGCCCCATCAGGTCGATGCCGTTGCGGGTAGAGAAGACGATCGCGTCCATTGGCGATATCCCGATATCGACCATGTAGCGCAGCTCGAGAGCGTTCTTGCCGTGCTTGTTGAAAGGCGTGCCCGCGTCGGTCCCCATGGCGATCTTGCCGCCCGCTTTGTAAAACATCTTGATCGACTGGATGTGCCTTTCCTCGACCCGGATGGCCTTTTCAACGGCTTGCGCCGGAATACCATTGTCCTTGTTGGACACGATGTTCTTCACCGCCGCCAGGGTCGGCACCAGATAGGTCCCGGCCTCCAACATTTCCTTCAGGCACTGCTCGTCCATGAAGATGCCGTGCTCGATGGAGGCAACACCGGCGCGGACGGCGTTCAGGATACCGAGACCGCCCTGGGCATGACTGGCCGCGCGCTTGTGGAAGCGCTTGCCCTCGGCCACACCGGCGGCCATTTCCTCCGCCGTGAAATGCGCGTCTTCCGGACTGACACCCGGGGTCATCACGCCGCCGGTCGCCATCAGCTTGATCAGGTCGGAGCCGGCATAGATCTGCTCGCGGACGGCCTTGACCACCTCGTCAGGCCCGTCCGCAACACGGCCATTCCTGTTGCCGTGCCCTCCTGTCATGCAGATGATCTTGCCGGAACAGAGAATGCTTGGTCCGATCTGGGCACCGCTGTTGCAGGCATCGCGCACGGCAAGCTCTAGATAGTCCTTGCCGCCACAGTCCCTGAGCGCGGTAACCCCGCCCATCAGCGAGGTCTGCGCGTGCTTGTAGGCCGCCATGGTGATCTGGCCCGGCGTCATCATCGCCTGAACCGAGACCGGGTTGCCCTCGCCGCCCATGCAGAGGTGCACATGGCAATCGACCAGACCGGGCAGCAGCGTAGCGCCGCTGAAATCAACCCGGAGCCCGGTGAAACCCTGGAATGTATCGGCGGGCGCCACCTCGGCAATCCTGCCGTCGCGCACCATCACACCGTGATTGTCAAGGCTGGCGCCATCTCCAACGAGAATTGTGCCGCCCTCATAGAGGGTTTCAGTCGTCATGATTTATCCTCATCGGGCCTTTCGGGCCCGCTCTGTGTTTGCAGTGTCTTTAAACCTGTATGACGGAAGGCAGGTCGGCCAGGGCCGCGTTGATCCGTGCCTCATTCAACTCCGGAGACTGGGCTCCTGGCAAGGTGCAGATGACACCACTAGCGGCCGCCGCGCGCCGCACCGCATCCAGCAGGCTCTCCCCCCGGTCCTGAGCGGCGGCGAGAACACCGCAGAACGTATCGCCGGCACCCACCGTGTCGACTGGCTGAATGGGTAGCGCAGGCACATGGAACGACTGCCCTTCCGACGCGACGACAACGCCTTGTGCCCCGATCGTCACAATCCCGGTGCCCCGGCAAAGCCCGGCGAGGCCGCGGGCAAGATCTATGTTCTCAAGTCCAGCTCCAGTCCCCAGCAAGCCCATCGCCTCTTCCTCGTTGGCAATCAGGATATCCACATCGGCGATGGCCGACGGGGAGAGCGGGCCGAGCGGGGCATCATTGAGAATCACCCTGCATCCCCGCTCCCGGGCGCGCCGGATTGCCGCTTCAGTATCCGCCTGGGGCAATTCCATTTGAAGGAGCAAGGTTGTCCCCTCGCCCAACAAATCGTCCGTCATCCAGTCCGCCGATGCCTTCATGTTCGCGCCACTGGCAACAAGGATCTGGTTCTCCCCACTCTCCTCGACCGATATGACTGCCGTGCCGGTAACACCTTGCACTGAACGAATGCCGGAAATATTCACACCGGCCTCTGCAAGAGCGTCCAGACAGGGCGCCGCATTTGTGTCTTCACCGACAGCGCCGACGAAGCTGACCGCGGCGCCGTCCCGGGCAGCGGCAGCGGCCTGATTTGCGCCTTTACCACCAGGGCAGAAGGTGAAGCTATCGGTCAGCACGGTCTCCCCGCGCCGGGGCAATTTGGGAAAGGAAAAAAACAGGTCGGCGTTGATGGACCCGAACACGACGATCATGATCTGCTTCCGTCCGGTGCTGAATGTTAGTAAGCCTTTCTAGATACAGAAATTGCGCAGTTTGCACATGATTTATCCTGTCATTCTCTCCGGAGGCTCCGGCACCCGGCTCTGGCCCGTCTCTCGAGCTCTTTATCCAAAGCAGCTCCTGCCGATGCTGTCCGAGAAAACCATGCTGCAGGAGACCGCCCTGCGCTTTCCGGAAAGCGCGAGCTTCGGCGCGACGTCCGTTATCTGCAATGCAGAGCACCGGTTCGCCGTGGCAGAACAGCTGCAGAGCGTCGGCATCGATCCGTCCGCCATCATGCTGGAACCCGCCGGCCGGAATTCGGCGCCCGCCGCCGCCGTCGCCGCCCTGCACGTCCAGAGCGTGGACCCTGAAGGTCTGGTGTTGCTGCTCGCCTCCGATCACCGGGTCGAGCGGCCGGAAGCATTCCGGGCCGCCGTCGAAACCGGCGCAGTTGCGGCCCGCGCCGGACAGATGGTCACCTTCGGCATCACTCCGGACCGACCGGAAACAGGCTATGGCTATATCCATCGCGACGGCCAGCTGGACGGCATCGAGGGTTGTTACGCCATTGAGGGGTTCGTTGAGAAACCGGACCGCAAGACAGCGGAAGCCTATCTCGCTTCCGGAGACTATTACTGGAACAGCGGGACCTTCCTGTTCCGTGCCACCGATTTCCTCATCGAATTGAAGCGCCTGGCGCCAGATATCCTGAAGGCAGCGAAAGCGGCGCTGGACAAAGGCGTCACCGACCTGGACTTCCGCCGGCTCGACGCAGATGCCTTCGCCAAGGCCCCCTCAATCTCGCTCGATTACGCGGTGATGGAGAAAACCGACCTCGGCGCCGTCGTCCCGCTCGACGCCGGCTGGTCAGATGTCGGCTCCTGGGGCGCCCTCTGGGCCGTGCAAGACAAGGATGCCGACGGCAATGCGGTGCAAGGCGATGTCTGGCTGCACAACACGCGAAATACGCTGGTTCGAGCGGAAACCCGGCTGGTCACCGTGATCGGGGGCGAAGATCTGATAGTGGTCGAATCCCCGGACGCAGTGCTGGTCGCCTCAATGGCGGCGGATCAGGACGTCAAACTGGCAGTAGAGGCGCTGAAGGAAGCGGGGCGGCCGGAGGCGATCAGCCACGCGACAACGCACCGGCCATGGGGCAACTATCGGAACATCGACAGCGGCGACGGATATCAGGTGAAGCGGATCACCGTGACGCCGGGCGGCCGCCTCTCCCTGCAAAGCCACAAGCACCGTGCCGAGCACTGGACAGTGATCTCCGGCAAGGCCCGGGTTACCCGGGGGCCGTCTATGGACCGGCTGGACGTGATACATCTCGATGCCGACCAGTCCGTCGATATTCCGCTTGGATGGATCCACCGGTTGGAAAACCCGACAGATGAGCCCCTCATCATCGTCGAGGTGCAGTCCGGCGCCTATCTCGGCGAAGATGATATCGAGCGCTTCGACGATCAGTACGGACGATGACCGGCGACGGCCCTGGACCGGAGTTCGACGCCGCCTTCCGAGCACAGTTCGAACAGTTGTTACGCTGGCGTAGGGATGTCAGGGCGTTCCGGCCCGACGCGTTACCTGATGGCGCTTTGCAGCGGTTGGTGGAGACCGCTTCGCTCGCGCCTTCGGTCGGCTACAGCCAGCCCTGGCGCTTTGTCGCCGTTTCCGACCCGGAGCGCAGGAAAACCGTCAGGACCGCATTCGAGGACGCCAACCGGGACGCGCTTGAAGGTTATGACGGCGAACGAAAGCAGCTCTATGCCCGACTTAAACTCGCCGGCCTGGACCAGGCGCCGGAGCAAGTTGCGATCTTCACCGATCATGGAACCCCGCGCGGTCATGGCCTAGGCCGGCAGACCATGCCGGAGATGCTGGATTACTCCACCGTGAATGCCATCCACACATTCTGGCTCGCCGCCCGCGCGGAAGGCATCGGCGCGGGCTGGCTCTCTATCCTCGATCCGGCCCGCGTAACCGAGGCGTTGAATGTGCCGGAAAGCTGGTCTCTCACCGCCTATCTCTGTGTCGGCTATCCGGCGGAAGAGTCGGAACGCCCGAAACTGGAGCAAGTCGGCTGGGAAGAGAAAGCGGCCGAAAGCAGCACGATACTGCGCCGCTGATCACTCTCAGAGATCCTTGATCATCAGGATCAGATTGTCGGCCTCGACATCCCAGCCATCCTTCACGATCGGTCTTTCGGCAACTGGGCGGAACCCGACTTTCCGATAAAGACGCTCGGCCCGGCTATTCCCGTCCGTCACAATGATGCTGAGTTGCACAAGGCCCGCAGCACGAGCCTGACGGGCTGCAGCCTCCAGAAGCGCCGTGCCGAACCCACGTCCCTCGAACGGATCGTAGGTTGCCAGCACATTGACGTACCAGGTGCACAATGCCTCGTTCTCCAGCTCGATCATGGGAACGAAGACCGGCGGTGTATCGGCGTCAATCGGCGTTGGCTGCGCCCCGAGCGGATACCCGATCAGAGCCGCCGCAATCCCGGATCCGACGACAGCAACCGTGGCATTGCGGTATGAGAAGCCGCCTTCTTCACGCTGTGCCCTGCGACGTCCGACATCCCAGACGCTCTCGCCGTCTTCCGCCATCCAGCCCCAGACTGTCAGAGGCAGCCCTTCTCCGGCGCGATTGATCAGTTCCGCGAGGGAAACAGCGTCGCTTGCCTCTGCCCGACGCAAAAAATAGTGATGCTCTTTCATCTTTCGGTCTCCGGAAATTGTCGCTTCTGTTTCGGAAGCGCGGAGCATCGGAAAATACGGATAATCGGCATAGTGAACGCGTTGTGCGGTTTCTCTCTTAATTTTAGGGCTGAATTTCAGGTAGTTAGGAATAGCCAAGGCGCAAGTTTGCCCAGAGCGGCTGAAAAACCGTACTTTCAGTCAAGTATTCAGGAGGAGGGACCACCATGCGGAAAGGTGAAAAAACCCGGGAACGGCTGATGGATATCGCCGAATCTTCTGTTCTGGCGAAAGGCTTCTCCGCAACCTCCATCGATGAGATCATTGCCGAAGCGGAGATCACCAAGAGCGGCTTTTTCTATCATTTCAAGGACAAGAATGAGCTGGCCCAGGCCCTTCTGGAACGCTACGTGGAGCGCGAAAACGTCTTGCTCGACGATTTGTTCAAGAAGGCAGCGGATCTTCATGACGACCCGCTGCACATCTTTCTCATAGGGCTGAAACTTTTCGCAGATCTGATGGCGGACATGCCGAAAGGGCACCCGGGGTGCCTGGTCGCCACCTATTGCTATCATGAGCGATTGTACGACGCGAAAGTCATAGAGCTGAACCGCCAGGCCGTCCTGAACTGGCGCAACCGGTTCAGCAAGGCGTTCCAGGACATTTGTGACCGCTATCCGCCGCGCGACGATGTCAGCGTGGAGGCGCTTGCCGACATGGTATCGAATACGGTCGAAGGAGCGATCGTAATGTCCAAAGCGTTGAAGGAACCGAAAGTGATGGTGGATCAGATCCTGCTCCTCAGATCCTACATCAAGCTGTTGTTCCAGCCCGTACCGGGGTGATTGCCGATTGCTAGGTTGTCCGGAAGCGCGTGGGCTGGATTACGGCAACAACAATCAAGGGAAGCGCCAGGGTCAGCACCGCAACGGTGATCAGCAGCATCCCGAGCTCGCTATAATCGGCTGGAACCTGAATTTCTCCGGTTGCCCTGTCCCGCACCTCGCGTGTGACCAGAAATGTCTGGTTCAGGTATTTCGTGCCCAGAGCACCGGCAGAGAGCCCCAAATTGATGAAGGAGGCCATGATTGCGAAGAAGGTCGCCTTCAAATGCACCGGCGCAGTCCTGGCAATCCAAGCCAGCACGGGGATCAATGAAACCTGACCGAGCGGCGATTCAATCGCCGTATCGATCAGGGCGATGAACCGGGCATCCACCACCCCGCCGGTCAGCGGTGCGGTCCATTCGTGGATGCCGTAATAGAGCGCGATATCCGGCAATGAGAGAACACCGGCAAACACCGACAGCAATACAACGATATAGGCGATCGACCGCGTCGCCATAAGCGGTCGCAGGATCACCATTCCGGCCATTGCAAGACCGGCGCTGATCAGTGTCAAAACCGAGAAAAACTGCTGATCGAAGCCGAGCTCGTCGATATTGAACCAGGCAGATCCGGCGCCCGGCGAGGGTATCGCGCGGAACACAAAGACGATAATCGCGGTCCCGATAAGCGCGAGCCGCTGGGCCGGCTCAAGCTCGGGCAACAGCCGGGAAATCAGGAAGCAGACGATTGACATCGATCCGGCGAAGACGACCTCCTCCGAATACCCGAAACCGCTCAGACCGACGCTGATTGTGAATCCGGCAAAAGCCAGGCTTCCGCCGAGGATCCACCAGTTTGGATCCGCTTCTCCGTCCGGCCGGAACAACATGGCGTCAACTTCGGACGGCGGCAGGCCGGTCGCGATCAGCTGGCGCGCCCGGCGGCGCAGCATGACACCCCCGAGAATGACACCCACAACGGAAATCACCGGCACGCCGAGCGCGAGCAGATAGATATCGGCATAGATGCCGACTTTCTCCGCCTCGCTCATGGCTTCCACACCGTCGAACATCGTGATGTTGACCACCGCCACCAGCGCGATCCCCCCGATCAGCGCAAACCGGCCGAGCATCTGCATGGTGGTGTGCATGGCCTTGACGTCATCCTCCGCGAACGGTTCCCCATGTTCGTCCAGGGCCGGAACCGCTTCGACGGTCATGGCGTCGGCAACCGCATCCTGCAGGATGTATCCCGTCGGTGACAGCAGCGCGCTCAACACGAACCAGGCTGTCGTCGGCATGATGGCCGCCATGGCTGTGGTATGCGCGATAAGGCCGTACATGATCAGCAAACTCGCCGAAACCAGCAGAGCGCCGAGATAAACGAGAATCGACTTCCATTTCCAGATGATGTCGACCAGGTGACCCACCGGCATTTTCAATGCCCAGGGAATACCGGCCCAGAACCCGAGTGCTGCCAGGAACGCCGCGGAAAGGTCGAGATATTCCTTCACGAAGAAGGTGCCGACGATGGAGGTCAACCCGGAGATGCCGTAGGCGAGGTAGACCATCAGGGGAGGCAAATAGGACCAGCGCATCTGCTCCAACAGCCCGATGATGATCTCGTGCGCCCAGGTCTTTCTCATTTGCATCGCCATGCCTGTCTCAATAGATCCGATCACATTGCCTGATAGTGAAGAGTGCGCCTAACCCTTTATGATTTTGTGACTTCTGCAGACTTCAATGAAGTCTGTTATCCCGTATAGAATAAGTTCTGTGCTTCACCTATGGGCCATCAAGAACGCCAATGGATCATGCGACGCAAAGTCTGGCATACCTTAAGAGTATCCATCCGGCGATCCATAATCCCAAAGTGAGCGAATTTGCCGAATACTGGATGTCGATACATCCAGAAGGCCGGCTGCCCTCACGCGCGGATTTCGACCCGATCGATATTCCAAGCCTCCTGCCGAATCTGGTGCTTGTCGATGTAACACCCGATCCCATCCGCTTCATGGTCAGACTTCAGGGCACGGATGTTACGCGCGTCATGAAGCGCGAACTCAAAGGAACCTATCTCGACGAAGCCTTTCCCAACTTCGAGCAGAGCTTCCCTTACCTTGACCGGGTTCACGTCGTCGAAACAGGCCTCCCTGTTCACAGGTTTGGCTCGCCGAGCCTCCAATTCGCCCTTGATTACGCTCCGGTCGAACGCCTTCACCTGCCTCTTTCCAGTGACGGGACGGCCGTTGACAAGGTGATTTCGATCTTCTTCTACGAGCAAAAACCGGACTTGAGAGGTTCGATTTTCTGAGATTGCTGGCGAGCTCGACTGCCCCCGGTTTCGTTCAACCGAACGGAAGGCCGACATAATTCTCCGCGATGGTCTTCCGGCCCGCTTCCGAGCCGGTGAAGTAATCAAGATCAGCGATCTGGATCGCCTCATCGAACGGCGCCCCGTCCGGAAATTTGTGTAGCAGGCGGGTCATGAACCAGGAGAACCGTTGCGCCGCCCAGACGCGTTTCAATGCCGTTGCTTCATAGGCATCGAGCAGGTCGCTCGCGCCGCTTTTAAAGAATGCAACGAGCGCATCGTTTAGGACCTTCACGTCACCTGCGGCGAGATTAAGCCCCTTTGCACCGGTCGGCGGCACGATATGAGCAGCGTCACCTGCCAGGAACAGGCGCCCGTGACGCATGGTCTCGCAGACAAAACTGCGCATCGGGGTCACGTCCTTGCGCAGGATCTTGCCCTCGTTCACCCGGAACCCGTCGCCGGATTCCAGCCGTGTATGGAGCTCGCTCCAGACCCGCTCGTCAGGCCATTCATCGAGATTTTCGTCCGGGTCGCACTGCAGATAGAGCCGAGTGACTTCCGGCGAGCGCATGCTGAACAGCGCGAAGCCATTCTCATGATAGGAATAGATCAACTCGTCCTGGGCCGGCGGCGCTTCCGCCAGAATACCAAGCCAGGCAAAGGGATAGACTTTTTCGAACAGTTTCAGGCGGTCCTGCGGAATGGTCTGTCTGGAGACACCATGGAACCCGTCGCACCCGGCAATGAAAGCGCAGGACAGAACGACATCCTCGCCGTGCCGTGTGAAGCTCACCGAAGGACTATCGCCTTCGATATCGTGCAGCCGGACATTTTCGGCCTCGAACAGGATCTGCCCGTCGAAATCCTTTTTCAGTGCGATCAGGTCTTTCACCACCTCCTGCTGGCCATAGACCGTAACCTTCTTGCCGCCGGTCAAAGCGGGGAAGTCGATCCGGCGTTTCTCGCCCTGAAACACCATGTCCACCCCGTCATGGGGCATGCCTTCCCGGCCGAGCCGTTCTCCGGCACCGATGGAATGCAGCAGCTCGACCGTCGGATGCTCCAGCACACCGGCGCGGATCCGGCTAAGCACATACTCTTCGGACCGGGCCTCAAGAATAACGGACTCCACACCGCTCTGACGCAGCAGCTGGGCAAGAAGCAGACCGGCGGGGCCGGCACCAATGATTGCGACCTGGGTTTTCATTCTCTGTATCCTCCCGAATACCTTGAATTTTATCCGGAAACCCGGGAGCCGCTAAGAGAGGTTCAGGACAAAGAATTGCATTTTCCGGCCAAACTGATCTTTATTAGAAACAAGCGCCCCGAAAATGCGGCCACCTGAAACCGGCAAATTTTTTATGAATTCCATCCCCTCCTTCAACCTGTACCTGGACGGCGACGGAATTGTAGAGCCGCGTTTCCTGCATATTGAAACGATCCCGATGCGCAGCCGGGAGAATGATTGGACAATCCGGCCACACCGGCATCCAGAACTTTTCCAGTTCCTGCTCCTTACCGCAGGCGCCGCCGACATGCAGCTTGAAGGCTCGACGGCTCGCCTCGTCGCTCCCGCCTTAACAGCCGTCACGCCAAACGCCATTCATAGCTATGTTTTCCGGCCGGACACGGAAGGCTACGTCCTGACGATTGCGGAAGCTTATCTGACCGAGTTGGTTGGGCACGCGGGCGACGCAGCGACACGGGATGTCATTCGAACGTCAGCAATTGTGCCGCTTGCCGAAGACCCGGATACGGTTGAACAGATACGGCTTGCCTGTCAGCGGGTGTTTCTTGAAAGCAGGCGGGAGCAAGCGGGCAAACATGCCCTGGTCGCAGCAGACCTGCTCCGCATCCTCGGCCTGTTCATCCGCCTCACCGAAAGCGCCAGAGAGTCCAAAGCTGACGCAGCCGTGCCGGACAATCTGTTCGAGCGGTTCCGGACACTGGTTGAAGAATGTTTCCGGGACCAGCTCACGATTACAGATTACGCGGAACGCTTGGCAACGTCCGAGCGCACGCTTCGCCGGGCAACGCAGGCGTGCTCCGGGCGCACCCCTCTCGAAATACTAAAACAGCGAACCCTGCTCGAGGCGCAACGCGACTTGCTCTATACGGCACGATCCGTCGCAGAAGTCGCCTATGGCCTTGGGTTTGAGGATCAGGCCTATTTCAGCCGTTTCTTCGCGACAGGAACCGGTCTGACACCTACCCAATTCAGAAAGCAGCACAAATCCTATTTTACAGGCACACCGGAACACGATGCTGCAGATGCCTGAACGCCCCGCGCTTGAGACACACGGGATGGGCTTGTAAGAGTCTCACATGCAAACCCTGATTTCTTTTGCCGGGCTGCCCGGCGTAGGCAAGACGACCGTTGCGCGACAGCTCGCACAACAGCAGGGCATTCCCTATCTGCGCGTTGACGAGATCGAAGGCGTCTTGATGGTCGATGATCCCGAGCGGGATATCGGTCCACTTGGCTATCAGATTGCCGCGGCTCTCGCGGTATCAAACTTGAGCCTCGGGCAGAACGCCATCATCGATTGCGTCAATCCGTGGCAGCTGACGAGAGATATCTTCAAAGATGCCGCACGCACGGCCGAGAGCGGATTCTTCGGTGTTGAGCTTTACTGTTCCGATGAAACGGAGCATCGCCTACGCGTCGAGACCCGCCACGCCGACATTCCGGGCAAGGATCTGCCCGACTGGCAAAAGGTCATGGCACGGGACTATCACCCCTGGGCCGGTGCAGACCTTCGGGTCGACACCGCAAAACTCTCCGCCGGGAATGCAACAGACGAAATCATTCGGGCTCTCGGGCAAATCACAAAGGCAGAACGGACCGCCTAGGCAGGGCGCTCTGCGGCTTGTGCCGGTGTCTGCACCGCAGCGCTACCGGTCTGCCCACTGAACTCGGGTACGAGCCGGGCCAACAGCCCCAGAACCTGATCGCCATTGCGCTGCCGCCCGCTTGCCTCGATCTCGTCGAGCACGCGGGAAAGGACGGCCAGATCCGCCGTCCGGGGGGAAGCCCGGTGAATGCCGTCAATCTCGGTTGCGATCAAGGCTTCGGCATCGTGGAACAGCTCCTCGAAGAGCTTCTCGCCCGGGCGCGGTCCCGTATAAGTGATTTCGATATCGACATCGGGGGTCAGGCCCGACAGCCGGATCATCTGCGCCGCCAAATCGGCGATCTTAACTGGCTCTCCCATGTCGAGCACACAGATAGCGCCGCTTTCACGCTTATCGGCGCTTACACCGGCATCCATGGCTGCGGCCTGCAGCACCAGCTCGACTGCCTCACGCACTGTCATGAAGTAGCGGGTCATGTCCGGGTGGGTAACCGTCAGCGGACCGCCCCGTGCCAACTGACGCTTGAACAGCGGAATGACAGAGCCGGTCGAGCCCAGCACATTGCCGAACCGGACGGTGACATAACGCGGCCCGCCCCGGCGCGCCTCTTCCCGATCCTTGGCCTGGCAATAGGCCTCTGCCGTCCGCTTGGTGGCGCCCATGACATTGGTCGGGTTCACCGCCTTGTCCGTGGAGATCAGCACCATTTCGGCAACGCCGTGCCGCGCGACCGCGTCAGCCACATTGCGGGTGCCGATGACATTGGTCATCACGCCGTCTGTCGGGTTCGCCTCGACCAACGGCACATGCTTCAGCGCCGCCGCATGGAAGACGATGTCCGGCGCAAAAGTCGCGATCCGTTCATCCACGGACTGCGCATCGCGAACGTCGGCGAGCAGCGCCTTGCGCGGCAGGTCAGGGAACTTTTCGGAGATTTCCAGGTCGATCTGATAGAGCTGAAACTCGCCTGCATCCAGCAATGCAATCTCGGACGGAGCAAGGGCCGCGATCTGGCGCGAAAGCTCGCCGCCGATGGTGCCGCCGGCGCCTGTGATCATCACCTTGCGGCCACCGATCAGATCGGAAACACCCTTGCGGTCCAGAACCTTCTGTGGCCGCCCGAGAAGATCTTCAACACTGACGGAACGCACTGTGTCGACCGGCCCGTCAGCGCCTTCCAGAGACGCCATCTTCGGCATCCTGCCAACAGCGAGGCCAAGAGTGTTCGCCCTTTCGAGCAGATCCCGGATAACGGAACCCTCAATGGATTGTCGGGTGATGACCAGTCGTTGCGGTGCCGTGTCCCGCTTGCGCAGGTCGGCCACGACCTTGTCGAGTTCATCCAGCGTGCCCAGCACCGGCACGCCGCGGATCATGCGACCGACACGACCGCCAACATCGTCGACGATACCAACGACCCGATAAGGTGCATCCTTCTCGCGCCCCATCTCGCGGATGAACGCGTCCGAGCCATCCCCTGCACCGATCAGGAGCACAGGGACCCGACCCGCCGAATTCCGCTCGAACAGACTGGAATATGCGCCGTCCTTGACCAACCGGTAAGCGAAGCGCGGTCCGGCCAGCAGGAGCGTCAACACAAAGAATTCGATGATCAGGAAAGAGCGGGGGAAATCGTCGAGCCGGGTGGCGAGGAACTGGACTACGAGAAACAGCGCGATGCAGACAACCACAGCCCGGACAATTCGGCTGAGATCGCTCATCGAGGCATAGCGCCAGACCGTGCGGTCAAGGCGCATGGAGAAGAACACCACCGCAGCGACACCGGTGAAAGCCACCAGCCCGAACCCGACCACTTCCCGCGGCCAGACAAGGATGTCCTGTCCGAGCCGCAGGGTCAGCGAAATCAGGAAGGATAACGCTGCCATCCCGACATCGTGCAGGAAGGTCAGGAAACTGCGTTTAGACCCGAACATAGCCACCGATCATAACTTCCCCGCCCCAATCGGGCCGAACACTTGCGAGCTTACCCCAGTTATATCCACCCGTCTTGCCCTTCGAAGGGCTTCAACCCCTGCGTCAAACTGCTGCACGCGTCGAAATTCCGCCTCTACGGAACACGAGGCACAACAGAACAATAGCGGCGAAACCGGCAACGACCGAGAACACCGGATAGACCGGAGCCACGAACAGAGCCAATGCAATCAGACCTATATTCAGCGCCATAATGGCAAGACAGGCACCCGCATGGCTAAAGCCCTGCTGCGTTGCCTGCTGGTAAAAATGCTGGCGGTGCGCCTCGAAGATATTTTCCCGCCGGAGCCCGCGTTTGACCAGCGTGAAGGTCGCATCGAACAGATAATAGCCCGGCAGCAGCAACACCACCGCCCAGCCTGAAGACCCATCCGAAGCGGCGCCGGTCTCAAGCAGCATCCAACCGGCGAAGAAACCGAGCGGGATTGAGGCGACATCACCGATAAAGATCTTCGAGGGTTGCCAGTTCCAGACCAGAAAGCCGGCAATCGCCGCGACCATGGCCAGAGCAGGAAGCTGTACCGCTAGCGCCCCGCCCCCGCTCACGAGGGAGAGGGCGATCAAGCCACTGCCGATACTGATCGTCTCAACGCCGGTGATACCGTCTATCCCGTCCATGAAGTTGAAAAGATTGACGAACCAGAGCCAGGCAAACCCGGCGATCGGGAGTTCGATCCAGACCGGTATCAGACCATTGCTGAACCCCGCATCCGGGATCGTCACCAGCAACCCGGCAGCGACGGCCACCGCCTGCACCAGCAGCCGGAGACGGGCCGGCAGGCTCTTCAGGTCGTCGATGAAGGAAAGCACGGCAAGACCAGCGGTCAATCCGGCAAGCAACAGGGATTTGCCGTCGAGATTTCCCTGCAGCGCCAGCCAGCCGATCCAGCCGGCGAGCATCACCGTGACGACGGCAATCCCGCCACCGCGCGGCTTCGGCACAACGTGGCTGCTGCGCTCGTTCGGGACATCGATCACGGCACGGCGCGTCAGCAAGGTGATCAGCAGGCGCGTCCCAACCAGGGACACGACGAACAGGACACCGAAAAGGATAAGGGCTGTAAGCAGTTGCATGGGCGCTCTTATAACGTTCCCGCCGCCCCGAGGGCCAGTCGATTGTCAGCCTGCCGTCTTGCCGTCTTCACGCTGCAGCGCCCAGCGGATCGT
Organism: Nisaea nitritireducens; assembly: GCF_014904795.1. Classification (GTDB taxonomy): domain Bacteria; phylum Pseudomonadota; class Alphaproteobacteria; order Thalassobaculales; family Thalassobaculaceae; genus Nisaea; species Nisaea nitritireducens. Next base: position 1,639 of record NZ_JACZFS010000005.1, on the reverse strand, counting down.
GACTTCTCCGGCTGTCCGGATATCGTCCAGCGGCTCACGGATCACCAGCTGCTCGCAGCGCTGGAACTGACCGTCCCGCCCGAAATAGACGCTCTCGTTCAATGCCAGTCCCCGGTCGCAGCGCAGGCGCCAGCCAGAGCCGCTGCCGAGCCGGATCAGTGCCGCCGATCCGCTCTGGATGATAGAGGCTCGGACTTTCGGGTGCAGATGCAGCCGAATGCAGGCTTCCTTCGGGATATCCCCGGGATCGCCGGTATAGAGCAGACGGTCCTCGACGCGCAGGTCGTCGCCGGCATGGGACAGATAGACCCGGCGGAAATGTTTCAGTCCATGGGTCGGCAGATAGCCGTCATGCTCCGCCTCGATCAGCATGTCCCCGTCATTCTCGGACCGCACGGCCTGGACATGCTCCGGTCGCGCGCCAGGCATGCCGTCCGCTTCGATCTCGGCCGCATTGCGGTCGTCGATCACGAGGGTCGAATGCGCCGCCGTGGCGCGAAGCGCGCCATCCCATTTCGGGTCCGCCGGGCTGGCGCCGCAATTCACAATCATCCGCTGCTTGCCGACGCTGAGCTCGAAGGAAAGCAGCCCCGCATGCGCCGAGTGATCCGCAGGCGAAGGCTTGCCCGTGTCCATGATCAGGCAGGTACGCCCGGCGACCAGCCGCTCGAAACCACTATCCGGGGCTGACGCCAGCGACTTCCGCTTGGTTTCGGCCTGGGCGATCAGGCTGTCGATGAACCAAACCTCGCCTTCAGTCGCATGATTGAACAGGGCAAGACCGCCATCGCCGTGACGCAGCAGACGCAGCATCGCCGTCATCATGGAAATCCGCTCGTCCAGCGCCTCGTCGGCATGCTCCGCCAGACGCAGCGCTTTGCGGATTTCAACAAGATCGGCCAGCACCGAGACCTGCATGGCCGGCGAACGCGAGACATGACCGCCGTCGGCGGCGATCTGCCGGTCGAGTTCTCGGTGCAGCCATTGTAGTGCCTGGGTGAACTTCCCGGCGCTTTCGCCGATCACCGCCATCGCGGCGAACAGGCCCTTGGCCGCAAGCAGGCGCCGGGCGCCGGGCGCCGAGGCCTCGATATCGCCGGCCAGATGCCTGTATTGACGGCCGATGGACTGGAAAAAATCGGCCCGGAACTCGTCATCTGCGGAGCCGCCGAAGAAATCGTAGTTCCCGATCCAGGAAGAGAGACGCTCCCCAAGAATATCAGGGCGCCATAACAATGCGTCCCATTCGTCGTGCCGGGCGAGCCAGCCATCGACCAGATCGCGAGCCCGCAGTCGGGCCGCCTCACCGCCGAGATCGCGGAGATCCCTTAGCCAGGAGAAGCCGTGCAGATGCTCCAGTGCGCCGGGCTCTCCCGGCTCCTTTATCCATGGGTCCGCATCCAGCGCGAAACTGCCGGACACATAGGGCATGCGCCCGTCAAGGATTGCCCGCGCAATCGACGTGCTGCCCGGCAGATCGTCGGAGAGCCGGTCCTTGAAACCGAGCAGCGGCTTTGCCGCGAGCCGCCAGCGGTAAACCGGCGAAGCGAAATAGAGTTCCTTTAAAGTCCGCATGCCCGCTCCCAAAGGCCTAGCAGAAACTCACTTTTCACCGCGAATGGCCGCAATATTCGCGGCA
>NZ_JACZFS010000004.1 GCF_014904795.1 Nisaea nitritireducens | reverse complement strand
CCCCGCCCACCAGGACGTCGGCGCCGGCGGCTATACAGCCCGGCGCCGTTTCGATCGTCACCCCGCCATCGACCTCGAGATCGATGGTCCGGCCGGTCGCGTCGATCTTCTTCCGCACCGCCTCGATCTTGCGCAACTGGCTGTCGATGAACTTCTGCCCGCCGAAACCGGGGTTCACCGACATGATCAGGATCAGGTCGCATAGATCGATCAGGTTATCGACCACCTCGACCGGCGTGCCGGGGTTGAGCGAGATCCCGGCCTTCTTGCCGAACGATTTGATCAGCTGCAGCGTGCGGTGGGTATGCGCGCCCGCTTCCGGATGCACCGTAATGATATCCGCGCCGGCATCGACGAAAGCCTCGATGAAGGGATCGACGGGCGAGATCATCAGATGCACATCGAACGTCTTCGCCGTGCTGCCGCGCACCGCCTTGGTCACGGCGGGACCAAAAGAGATATTCGGGACGAAATGGCCGTCCATGACATCGACATGAATATAATCCGCGCCGGCCTTGTCGATGGCCTCGATTTCCGCTCCCAGCCGGGCAAAATCCGCCGCCAGGATGGAGGGTGCTATTCGTGTGTTCTGCTGCATGGCTTTCACCTAACAGGTTGCCTGACGGGGAACAAGGAGTCTGGCGAAGAAGTCTGATAGCATTTGCGATCTGATACACAGGCTTCCAGTCTAATCTTTGCACACGCCCTGAAAAGACCCGAAAATGATCGATTTCAACGCTTACGACCGTGACGGGTTTGCCGTCACTGCTCCGATCTTCGGACATGACGATCTCACAATAATGCGTGCCGCCGTCCATGCCCTGCACCTGCGCGCCCTCGGCGGACAGGAGCCAGAGCTTTCCGCTGCATGTGTCTTCGAGAAAGCGCAGCCGGCGCGCAAGCGCGACGGCCGGGAACTGCCGGACGGCCAAGATGCGGTCTTCATCCTCGGCGACCCGACATTGTTCGATCCGGGGCTGCTGCGGTTTATCGTCGATACGCGGCTGACCGGCATTGTCGAGCAGGTGCTCGGCACCCCGGATATCGTACTGCATTTCGCAAACATCACCACGAAAGCACCGGAAATCGGCAGCGGCATCAGTTGGCATCGGGATTTCCCGAACAAATACATGTGCCCGGCAGAGCCGAAAATGGTCCGGATGATGATCTGCCTCGATGGCATGCAGACCGACAGTGGAGCAACGGCTTTCCTTGCCGGATCACACACAGATGATGTTTCCGGTAGCGACACCGAAGAGAACGACCCCCGTCTTGTCGCGGCTGAATGCGCCCCCGGCTCCGTTGTCGCGATCCATCCGCTCGTCCTGCATGGGGGCGCCCCGAACGCATCGGCACTTCAGCGGCGCAATCTCGTTCTGCAATGGGGCATTGCTGATTGTCCGCTTGTCACTGAAGCCCGGGAATCCATGACCGGCATGCGCCCGGAGGAATTAAGGGCACCTCTTTCGCCGCAATAAACACCGCAATTGACACGCTTGGATACTCGCCATAAATTAATAAGAACATAACATGAACTTTAAGTTGTTCACATGGAGCAAGCCATGCAGGATCTCGCTTTTTATTTCCCCGGAATTTTGCTCGCCTACTCCACCTTTCTTTTGGCCATCGCAAGTCCCGGCCCCAACATCCTTGCCGTGATAGGCACATCAATGGGCGTGGGCAGACCCTCTGGAATTGCCCTGGCGCTGGGAGTGGCAAGCGGCTCGTTCACATGGGCCTTGCTCACCCTCTTCGGTCTATCCGCAGTTTTGGCGACCTATGCGTCAGTACTTTTGCTGATCAAGATCTTCGGCGGCATCTACCTGCTTTGGCTCGCATTCAAGTTCTTCAAGTCCGCCGCGTCCTTACACGACATTGAAGCCAAGGAATTGAGCGGCGCACGGCTTCGTCCCGTCGGATATTTCAAGCGCGGATACATGATCCAGATGACCAACCCGAAAGCTGCATTGGCCTGGATCGCCATTATCTCCCTGGGATTACAGGACGGCGCGCCTTTCTCGGTCGGCATTGCGATTGTGGCCGGCACCTTCCTGATGTCTATCGCCATCCACGTTCTCTACGCCGTCGCGTTTTCCACGCCGATCATGGTTCGGCTTTACGGCAAGTCACGCCGTGTGATCCAGGGCATTCTCGGTACCTTCTTCGCCCTCGCAGGTCTTCGCCTGCTGGCAAGCCGGAGCTGAGCGCAATGGTTTATACGGATCCTGCAGCCGCAAATCTCAACAAGGGATTTGTGGTCGCCATCAACATCGTTGCCAAAGAAGGCCAAGGCGATGCCGTTGCAGATATCCTGCAAGGCCTGATCGAGCCGACAATGGCAGAAGAAGGCGTGAAGTTTTTCATGCCCTACCGCTCGCCAACCGATCCGTTGTCGTTCTTCGTCTACGAGCTATACGTCGATGAAGCTGGCTGGGAAGCGCACAACAATGCGCCGCATTTTCTAAATGTCGTGGACGAGTTGGTTTCGCTGTCCGCTCACCGTCAGCGCGTCCCTTTCGTCCCCATGCAGATAGCTTAAGAACTTTGCCGAAGCACCTGACTACTTCGGTCGCATGAACCTACTGCTCTCTATATCCGCCGGAAGCGTGCGATGAAAAACCCGTCGAACCCGCCCAGTTCCGGATAAAGGTGCGGGCCGGTGCGGACATCGCCGTCCGGGGTCAACAGCTTGTCCAGCCCGCCCAGTTCTTCCACCGTCACCGGATCGCGTTCCAACGGCAATTCGGCCAGTGCGCGAGCAACTTGGGCCTCGCCCTCCTCCGACTGCTGGGAACAGGTGCAATAGACCAGACGCCCACCCGGCTGCAGCATCCCCGCCGCCTTGGCCAGCAGCTTCGCCTGCAATGTCGTCAGCTTGTTGAGGTCCCCGATGCCCTTGGCGTGCAGGATATCCGGGTGGCGACGGATGGTACCGGTCGCGGTACAGGGCGGATCGAGCAGGATGGCGTCGGGCCTGTCGGGCGCTGTCCAGCCGGTGATATCGGCAACAGCTACACCCGCCCGAAGCCCCATACGCTCAAGATTGCGTTCCAGCCGCTTCAGACGCTTGGAGGAGCGATCAACAGCCAGCACATTTGCCCCCATGGACGCGAGCTGCAGCGTCTTGCCGCCGGGTGCTGCGCAGAGATCGAAGACCCGTTTGCCTTTGACATCGCCAAGCAATTTGGCGGGCAGCGCGGCGGCGGCGTCCTGCACCCACCAGCCCCCCGCATCAAAACCCGGCAGGCCAGTGATCGCACCGTCGAATTCACGGCGGAGCGTCCCCGTCGGCAGCACAGTGGCTTCCAGCTTTTCCGCCCACCCTTCCGGATTGCTTCTGACGGAAATATCGAGCGGCGGCTGTGTCAGAGAGTATTCGGCGATGGCATGCGCGATCTCGACACCGAAGGAAGCCTGCCAGCTTTCAATCATCCACGGCTGATAGTTCAACTCGACCGGAAACTCCTTCAGACGCTCCGCGCCTTCACGGGAGACCCGGCGCAGCACGGCATTGACCAGGCCCTTGAATTTCGGATGGCCGCGGCTTTCCACCAGTGTCACCGCACTATCGACAGCCGCATGCGGCGCGACATCGAGGAACAGCAGCTCAGCGACGGCAAGCCGGAGGATATCGTGCACAACAGTTGCCTGGCGCGGCAGGGGCTTCTCGATCAAGGTCTCGATCAACGCATCGATCTGGCCGAGCCGGCGCAATGTCATGCCGACGATGGTGCGGGTAAATCCCCGGTCCCGGCGCGGCAGTAGGTTAAGGCCGTCATGTACGGCCAGCGCATCGTCCAGCGGCGTCCCCTTGGTCAGCACCGCACGAAGAATATCGAAGGCGACGCTCCGGGCTGCGGAGACGTCCTGTTTTCGCTCTGTTTCCATAACCGTCGCTTACCCCAGCCCCCGTTTTCTGGCCAGTATTTTCGCAGCAGGGCGGCCATGCATTCGCACACGGACCTGCTGCACGGTCATCGAACCATCACTGGCAGATAAAGCCTGGATGCGTTTGGTATTTCTTAACCAAAACGGGTGATTCTTGTACCGAACTCAGAAATGCGGAAGGACAAGGTCTTGGCTGAAACCATCGCGCTCGACGACATCGTGCTCTTGCCGGACTCCTTTGTCGACGCTCTGCTGGCCCGTAACGCAGATCTACTTGAGCCCTATTTAGGCGACCGAACGGCTGAAGTTCTCGCCTCGTTCCAAAGCCATTCGCAAGACGCCGAAGGCCAACTCAAGCAGTGGGTCGAAATGTCGGTGACCGCGAATGATAGCGTGCGCCAGGTTGCCGAGATGACCCGCTCCGTCCGGGAAGTCGACTCCCGCACCCAGTCCATCGCCTCCGCGGTCGAAGAACTTTCCGCCACCGTGAATAGCATCACTGCGACCTCCGAATCCGCCGCGGCGGAAGCACATGAGGCCGTCGCCGTCTCCGATACGGGTAAACAGGCCGCATCCAATGCGGTTTCCGCCATGGGGGCCGTTTTCGAGGTTGTACATTCAGCCGTGGACAAGGTTGGAGCGCTGGCCGAGGCCTCGAACCGGATCGGTGAGATCGTCTCCACCATTGAGGCGATCGCCAAACAAACCAACCTGCTTGCCCTGAACGCCACGATCGAAGCCGCCCGGGCCGGAGAAGCCGGAAAGGGGTTCGCTGTTGTCGCCGGCGAGGTCAAGACCCTCGCTAATCAGACGGCCGAAGCCACGGACGATATCCGCTCACGCATCACCGAGCTCCGGTCGGAGATGGATACGATTGTCACCGTTATGAAGTCTGGCGCGGAAACGGTCGATACTGGCCGGCAATCCATCGAAACAGCAGGATCCGAAATGGATCGTCTCGCCAGCGGCATCACTTCCGTGACCGACCGCATGGAGGAGATTTCCGGAATTCTGATCGAGCAACAGTCCGCGACCGAGGAAATCGCGGGCGGTGTCGGCGTTATTGCCCGGATGAGTGCGGAAAACGTCTCGCTGATCGATGGAGCCATCGAATCTCTCGAGCGGACCGCGCCGATAATCTCGACCAGCATCGAGGCATACGTGCTGGAAGGAATTCCAAACGCAACGATCCATGCCGCGAAGTCGGATCATATGATCTGGATGCGCCGGCTTGCCCAGATGCTTGCTGGTCGCGCGTTTCTCGATCCGCAGGAACTGGCGGATCACCATAGCTGCAGACTGGGCAAATGGTATGACGCCCAAACCGACCCGGCGCTCACCGGCCATCCCGCCTGGGCCGCCCTCATGGAGCCTCACAAGGAGGTCCACCGCGCAGGGATCGCCGCCGCCGAGACTTTCATGTCCGGCGACATGGACGGGGCTATCCGATTGATCTGGGATGCCGGCGAGGCGTCGAAGGAGGTCATGCGTCTTCTGGACGAATTATCCGGCCACGTGACGGAGCAATCCGACGAAGAAGACGACTAGTCCCAAGGCCCTCGACCGGTATTGCCCGCCCCGGCCATTCGCTGTAACGCGGCAATGCGGTTCTGCGTGTTCGGATGGGTGGAGAACAGGCTGTCCACGGCATGCGCGTGCAGCGGATTGATAATAAACATATGCGCGGTCGCCGGGTTACGCTCGGCGGCGTGGTTGTCGATCGCGGCCGCGCCCTTCTCCAGCTTGGCCAGAGCCGAAGCGAGCCAGAGCGGGCGACCGCAAATCTCCGCACCGATCCGGTCAGCCTCGTACTCGCGTGACCGGCTGATCGCCATCTGCACCAGCATTGCCGCCAGCGGCGCCAGGAACATCATCGCCAGCGTGCCTATCAGCCCAAGCGGGTTGTTCCGGTTGTTACCGAAAAAGAGGGCGAAATTGGCCAGCATGGAGATGGCACCGGCGATGGTCGCGGTGATGGTCATGATAAGGGTGTCTCGGTTTTTCACATGCGCCAGCTCGTGCGCCATGACGCCTGCAACCTCTTCATGGCTCATCCGCTCCAGCAGGCCGCGCGTGGCCGCCACCGCCGCGTTTTCCGGATTTCGCCCGGTAGCGAAGGCGTTCGGCTGATCCTGTTCGATCAGATAGACCTTCGGCATCGGCAGTTCCGCCCGGCGCGCCAGTTGCTGGATCATGTCATGGAACCACGGCAGGTCGGCGCGCTGGATCTCCCGCGCGCCATACATGCCGAGAACCATCTTGTCGGCGTTCCAGTAGGTGAAGAGATTCATGCCGGCCGCGAAGACCAGCGCGATCATCATTCCCGCCTCGCCGCCAAGCATGTAGCCGACGCCGAGAAACAGCGCCGTCATTCCGGCCAAAAGCAAAGCGGTGCGAGCGTAGCCCATCTATCCCTCTTGAAGGTTTCCGTTATCCGGCATCATGGCCGGGACGATTGTTAAATGGGCATCGGGGATAACGGATCAAGGCTTGGCGCGGCGTCTATCAAGGGCCATATATAGTTTATGAGCGAGACAAAACGCACCTTCACGCAAGTCACCGTCAGCGGCACGAAACCGTCACCCGACAGGGCGCCGAAACCGGTCGACGCCGAAAGCTTCGTCACCCCGCCTCAACTGAAGCCGGAGACGAAAGGCACGCCCGGTCAGGAAGAGATCGGCGGCTATGACGGCCCCGAGCCGACCCGCTTCGGCGATTGGGAACATAAAGGCCGGGTCACCGACTTCTGAGCAACGGGGCTGTTGCCTAGCGGCCGATTAACCGACCGCTTCCCGGTGCACCACACCGGTAAGACAGCCCATGGCTCCAGCGGCTTTCACCAGCTCCGAGCAATCCACCGTCACGCATTCGACACCGGCGTCTTCATACACCTTCTGCACGGACTCGTAACCGGCGCACATCAGGATCTTGCGCGGCGCCAGGGTGACGATATTCATCGCCCGGTTAAGCTCGAGGTCCGGGCCTTCCGGCAGCCAGATGATCTCGTACCCACGCTCCTCCAGCGCCCGCACCGTGGCGTGTGGTGTGCGGCGCCACCAGCAAACGGCCAGATCCTTGTCGACGATCCGCAGCAATCCCATGAAATGCATGCAACCGAACGGCATATCGACCGGGATGACCTCGACGCCCATGCCGGTCATCAGATCATCAATCTGTCCCACGGCCTCGGCATTGGTCCGCTGCCCCATGCCGACCATCACCGTTTCCGGATCGAGCCACATCGCATCCGCGCCTTCGAAAAGGGCATTGCCACGCAGGGTACTCTGGATCGGCACGCCGATATCTGCCAGCCGGCGCGCGATCAGTCGCTCCTCGCCGGCCCGGACAGTCGAGGCCGGGCGGGCCAGAATGGCGCCTTCAGGCGTCATCACGAAAAGATCGGCGCAAAACATCTGGTTCGGCGTCGGTGTTGCCGGTGGGTCGACATAATGAACCTCGACGCCGTTCGCGCGGTAAGCTTCAGCGATCGCATCATGCTGGGCACGGGCAAGAGCCAGATCAACCGGCGCCAGCATCTGCACGGCATCGGGATCGTTGTGGGAGATGTCGAGCTCCGCACCGGGACGGTGCATGACCACGCTTTTAAGGGGCGCCCATTCGCTATCGATACCCGATGGCGCCCAGAGATCGCCAATCTCCTCGCGGTGGGTTCGGTCCCGTCCGGACCAGCCCGGCCCGCCATAGGCGGACGTGTTGAACAGCCCCTTACGATCACTCATATCGGTTTATCCTGTTTTCTTGACCGCCGGAGACAACGAAGCCAACACGGATTCCGTATCGCCGCCAAGTGACGGGACCGGATGGCGCAGCTGTGCCGGTGTGTCCGAGAGTTTAACCGGGAACCCGGTCATGCGGATGGTCGTACCATCCGGCTGCGCCACGTCCAAGACCAGATCCTGCGCCAGAACCTGCGGGTCGGTGAAGACCTCTTCCAAATTCATCACCCGCCCGCACGGACAGCCGGCCTTGTTGATCGCCTCGATCCAGTGATCCACCGGCTGTTCCGCCATCCGCGTATTGATGTGTTCGTTCAGGGACGGCCGGTTCCGTACCCGGCGCTCGTTCGTCGCGTAATCGGATTGCTCCAACAGATGCCCGAGCCCGATACATTCAAGAAAGCGGACCACAAAGGCATCGTTCGACGGAGCAACAGCAACCATGCCGTCGGACGCGGTGAACAGACCGTAGGGCGCAACGATCGGATGATCGTTACCGGTCCGCTTCGGCACCTCCCCGGTGGCGAAATATTCCGCCGAAAGATACCCGAGCATGCTGATCAGGCCGCCAGTGAGGGAGGATTCCACCCTCTGCCCTTTTCCGATCCGCTTGCGGGCATGCAGCGCTGCAAGCGTTCCGAAAGCGGCATAGAGCCCGGCTATCAGGTCACTCATCGGCGGCGCGGCACGCATCGGATCGCCGCCGTCCGCCCCGTTCACGCTCATGAACCCGCTCATGGCCTGGGCAATGAAGTCGAAGGACGGCCGGTCGACATAGGGCCCGGTCGATCCGTAGCCATTGACGCTGGTGAAGACAAGATCGGGGTTCAGCGCATCGAGACGCGCCTGATCGAACCCCATCTTGTCCAGCACGCCCGGCCGGTAGTTTTCAACCAGCACATCCGCCCCCTCGATCAGCCGGGCGAGGGTTTGTTTTCCCTCGTCCGTATAGAGATCGAGCACGACCGACTTTTTGTTCCGGTTGAACTGGGCGAAATACCAGCTCACCCCGTCGCGGACCACCCCCTGGACACGAACCGGATCGCCAGCGGGCGGTTCTATCTTGATGACGTCCGCCCCCATATCCGCCAGCAATTGCGTACAGAACGGTCCGGCGAGAATTCGCGTCAGGTCGATGACCCTGATGTCAGAAAGCGGCATGGGATCAGCCCACAGCCGTCTGCACGTCCCCCATGGCATGCAGGTCGAGCCGCGGCCCGGCCTTCATCACCTGACCCGGCAGCGGGTGCTCGAGCGCTTCCTCCACAATGTTGGCGATCTTGACCAGCTTGCCGAGATCGATACCGGTCTCGATACCCATTTCGTGCATCAGATAGACCAGATCCTCGGTGCAGATGTTCCCGGTCGCCTTCGGTGCGAACGGGCACCCGCCGGCGCCGCCGAATGAGCTGTCGAAATGCGTGACGCCTTCATCGAGGCCGGCAACCACGTTCACCAGGCCGATACCGCGCGTGTTGTGGAAATGCAGATGGATCGGCAAGCTCGGCACATGCTCTTTCAGGTAGCGCACATTGCGGGTCACCAGCGGCGGCGTCGCCATGCCAGTGGTGTCGCCGAGCGCAACCCCCTGAAAGCCGAAATCAACGAAATGCTTGGCGATATAGCCAAGCCGTTCGGCCGAAACGTTTCCTTCGAACGGGCAGCCGAAGGAAGTTGCAATCGCGGCCGAAACCGGGATCTTCGCTTCCTCGGCGATCTTGGCCACCTGGGCGAAACCGGCCAGCGACTCGTCGACCGTCCGGTTCACGTTCTTCTTGTTGTGGCTCTCGGAGGCGGAGACGAAGACAATCATCTCATCGACACCGGCCTCGGCGGCGCGGATCGCGCCCTTCACATTCGGCACCAGGGCAGCGAGCACCGCGCCCTTGGACCGGTCAACGCCATTCAGGACCTCAAGAACGTCCGCCAGCTGCGGCACGGCGCGCGGAGAGACGAAGGAAGAGAATTCCATACGTTTGACGCCGGCATCGATCAGATCGTTGATCAGTTTGATCTTCAATTCTGTCGGAACGAATTTAGGCTCCGCCTGAAGGCCGTCCCGCGGCCCGACCTCAGTAATTTCCACCCGTGTCGGCCTTGCCATTTTTTTTGCTCCTGTTGAGTGTCATTTACGACGAGTTAGCATTTTGACGGCATCCTAGCGAATTCGACGACGCAATCCAGCCGCCGTGTCGGAACAAATCCTGTTCCGGATCCCGGAGGTGGAACGGTCGTTTAGGAATTGGTAACGAAATTCCCGGATAGTAATTCTGACAATAATTCGCGAGTTCACACGATGCACCGAAGTCAGAGAAAAACCCGCCAAAATTCAGGGGTTGCGCCATTCATAGCCGCTTTTGTTTTCGCGGCTCTGTTCTGCTGCGCGCAGGCATTCGGCGCCTCTCCGGACCTCAATCTCGATCAAAACGGCCTCGCCCTTCGCGGTTACGACCCTGTGTCCTATTTCACGGACAATCGGGCAACGCCCGGCAAACCCGGCATCGCCGCCAAACATGGTGGTGCCACCTACTATTTTGCCGATGAAAATAACCGGGAGGAATTTCTCAGGGAACCGCGCCTCTATGGGCCTCACTATGGCGGCTTTTGCGCTTATGGGGTTGCCGTTGGCCAGAAATTCGACGGTGATCCGGAAGTGTTCATGATCGTCGACGGCAAACTATACCTGCAGCTGGACCGGGCCACACAGACCCTTTGGAAAGCGGAACTCGACAAGAACATTGCCATTGCGGACCGCACGTGGCCCGTCATCAAGCCTGTGCCGGCGGCTGTCCTCAATGAGTAATCCTCCCTCCGATCCCGACTGGACCGTGCATCCCATCCGCCTGACATCCATCAGCGCACGCTATCTCACGCGTTTTGTGCCTATCATCCTGGCGGTTTTCACAGTCCTGATATCCATCTATGGCACAATCGCCTACCGGGAAGCGCTCAGCAGTCTCGAGTCCAAGCTCGACACTCTGGTCTCCAGGCAATCACTGCTTATGGGCGAAGCCGTGGCAGAAGGCCGGAATGACCGCATAGGATTGCTTGTCGCACAGACTATTGCCGACCGGGATGTCGCCACGATTGCGGTACTGGACAATAGCGGTGCCGCCCTCAATCAGTATGGCGACTTACCTGATCAGAACGCGCCCCTGACCCGCGCGGTTGCCATCAACTACATGGGCGAAAACAGTTACAAAAGGGTCGGCACACTCGTCATCAGCATGAGTGAAGGTCCGGCCGTGGATCGGCTGACATACACACTGTTTTGCATCGCCCTGCTCGGTCTCGCCTTGCTCGCCGCGGCTTCTGTCGCTGCGCATCTGGTCTTGCGGACAACGGTGAGCCAGCCACTCGACAAAATGCTGACCGCCATCCGCATCCAGCGGGAAAGCGGCGCGCGCATCCCGATTGACTGGGACAGCGAGGACCAGATCGGCCAGGTCGTGTCCGCCTATAACGCCCTGCAATTGCGGCAGACGAAAACTGAAAGCGATCTGACCCGGCTGCGTGTGAAAGCCGAGCGTGCGCACCAGTCCAAATCCGATTTCGTCGGACGCGTGATTGACGAGCTCCGTACACCTCTGAACTCGATCGTCGGGTTTTCCGAAATCGTCAGCAGTCAGCGGTTCGGCCCCGACACGATCCACCGGTATCTCAGCTATGCTGGCAATATCAACCAGGCGGCCCGGCATCTGCTGTACCTGATTGAGAATATTCTTGATCTCACCCAGCTGGAAGGGGGCGAGGTCGAGCCTGTCTTCGCCCCGGTTAAAGTCGAGATGCTGCTACGGCGCGCGGAAAATACCGCCTCTTCTCTGTCGCGTAACAAGGGCGTCCGCCTGACCGTCAATCGTCCGACGCTCGGTTATGCTCTCAATGTCGATGCAGAACTCATTGGCACGCTGCTCGGGAAATTATTGGAGAATGCGCTACGCAAAACGCCAGAAGACGGGAAGGTAGAACTTACCTTCGCCGTATCTCCCGGCGGCACGGCGTCTTTCACCGTGCACGATAGTGGCAAAATGATTCCGGAAGCGGAAATAGAGCGTCTGCTCATTCCTCTTGCTATGTCTCGCGAGATCGATGAGCGCCGCTACCATGGCACAGGCCTTGGCCTGCCGATCTGCAAGATCCTGGCTGAAATGCACGGCGGTACACTCGAAATCAGCAACCCGCCGACCGGCGGCTCCGCCGTCTCGCTTCTCCTGCCGCCGTCGCGGGTGACTGAAACCCCGGAAACCGGTCCTTCAACGGGTGGCGATATACAGCCCGGCACCAATCATCGCGCTACCCGCGCTTCTGTTCAGTACCTTCACGGCCCGGCCTGACCGGAAGATCCTGCGGGCCCTGGCAGCCATCAATCCATAGAAATTGTTCACCATCAGGATCGCCGCGACAACGATCACGGCGAGGATGGCGATATCCGGCGCCGTCAGCGTTTCGAGGTCGACAAAGGTGGGCAGCAACGCCCCGTAAAACAGGATGACTTTCGGGTTGCCGAGAGTGATCAGGATGCCGGCCATAACCTCCCGGAACAGGCCTTTCGAAGCTTGTGGACGGGCATCCATGGGTTCCGGCGTCGCAAGCCACAGTTTGGCGCCGAGCCAGAGCAGGTAAGCCGCCCCGACGAACTTCACGACGATGAAGATCTCGCCAAGCAGCTCGGCAATAATCTGCAGCCCGAAAATGGCCAGCATCAGGAAGATCAGATCGCCGATGCAGACGCCGATATTGTACTGGAAACCTGTCCAAAACCCGGTAGCGAGAGATTTGGCGATGGTTGTCAGCATGGACGGCCCGGGCGTCAGCATCAGGATGACCATACCGAGCGCGAACGCGAGCGCAGTTTCCAGTGTCATGAGGTGGTTCCTATCGGAAGGATTGAATTTGCCTGATTGCACGGTCCGTCGGCGCTGGCCGATACTTCCCGAAAACCATAACAAATGTTGAGGAAGGAAGTACAAGTGTCAAAGATCAGGATCATCACTGACGGGCTCATGTTTCCCGAAGGACCGATCGCGATGCCCGACGGCTCCGTCGTCCTTGTCGAGATCGGGCGCGGCACGCTGACCCGCGTCTTTCCGGACGGCAAGAAAGAGATCATCGCGGAAACCGGAGGCGGCCCGAACGGCGCGGCCATCGGCCCGGATGGGCACTGCTACGTCTGCAACAATGGCGGTTTCGCATTCGAGCGAGGCCCTCAGCCCGGCAACATGCGATCGATCGGACAGGCAGCCGACTACAAGACCGGCCGGATCGAGCGGATCGACCTGAATACCGGCAAGATCGAACGGCTCTACGACAGCTGCAACGGCCGCCAGCTCAAAGGCCCGAACGACATCGTTTTCGACCGCAATGGTGGATTCTGGTTCACCGACCTCGGCAAGGTCCGCGAGCGCGATATGGATCGCGGTGCAGTCTATTACGCGAAGACCGACGGCAGCATGATCAAGGAAGTCATCCAGCCTATCATGACTCCGAACGGGATCGGCCTCAGCCCCGACGAGAAAACACTTTATGTCGCGGAGACGGAGGGTGCCCGGCTGTTCGCTTACCCGATTACCGGAGAGGGTGAGGTTTCCAAGATCGGTTTTCCTCCGTCCCTGAACGGAGGCAAGTTGGTGAATGCCGATGGCGGCTGGAGGCGCTTCGACTCACTCGCGCTCGAGGAGAACGGCAATATCTGTGTCGCCACCCTGATGACCGGCGGCGTCACGGTCGCCCATCCGGATGGCAGTACGGTCGAATTCTTCGAGACCGGAGATCCCTATACAACCAACATCTGCTTTGGCGGGGCCGACCTGAAAACCGCCTTCCTGACGCTCTCATGGGCCGGACAGCTGGCTGCGGTGGATTGGCCGCGAGCAGGGTTACCATTGAATTTTCTCAACAAATAGTGGCGCTTGGCGAACCCCGGAGGGTTCGCCTTGACCCCTCCGCTCATGAGGTCTAAAGACACCTTATGGAAACGAACCTGCAGGCTCTAACGGAACGAATGACGGCGTAACTGGCCCACCGGCCCGCGACGTCTCCCCTTTTCGTATCCTTTTGAGCCTGAGCTGTTTGATGTCCGTTCTTCACTCCCGATCTGCCCCCATTACCTGGCGCCGTGAATTGGCAGCCACCCTCAGGCTTTCCTGGCCTCTGGTGCTGACCCAGCTCGCCACAATTGCCCTGACCACGGTCGACGTGATCATGATCGGCTGGCTGGGTCCAGACGAGCTGGCGGCGGCAACCCTCGCCACTTCGCTGATCTTCCCGCTGACCTTTTTCGGCATCGGATTGCTGGCTGCGACCGCAGCCATGTTCAGTCACGAGATCGGCGCAATCAGACTACGCGGTGTGCGCCGAACCTTGCGACAAGGGTTCTGGGTCGCGATCTCGCTCTGCCTCCCCTGTCTCGTCTTCCTCTGGAATGGCGAGGCCCTGATGCTGCTGATGGGGCAGGATCCATGGCTGGCCGCCTCTGCCGCCGACTATGTCCGTCTGGCGATGTGGGGACTGCTGCCGCTGATGTGCTTCACGGTGCTCCGCAATCTGGTTACCGCCCATTCCCGGCCACGCTCCTCCTTGATCATTCTCATTCTCGCCATCGGTGTGAATGCGGTGGCGGACTACGCGCTGATATTCGGCAACTTCGGAGCGCCAGCTCTCGGTCTTGAAGGCGCCGCACTGGCGACATTGCTTGTTCAGTGCTTCATGCTGCTGGCCCAGACCCTGTTCGTCGTGACCGACCGGAAGTTCCGCCGCTACAACCTGTTCGGCAGATTCTGGCGGCCTGACTGGGTCCGTTATCTGGAAATCATGAAAATCGGCATTCCGATCGGCCTGACTGTTCTTGCGGAGGCCGGCCTGTTCGCTGCCAGCGCCTTCATGGTCGGCCTGTTCGGGCCGGATCAGCTCGCAGCGCATGCCGTGGCCATCCAATGCACCTCGGTCGCCTTCATGATCCCGCTTGGCGTCAGCCAGGCAGCCACCATTCGCGTCGGTCTTGCAATGGGCCGGGACCGCCTTAAAGGTGCGCTTCTGGCTGGCCGGGTTTCCACTTTCGTCGGTATCGGGATAGCAGCCCTGACCGCGCTGACCTTCTGGCTCGCCACCGAACCTTTGGTCGGACTCTATCTCAGGCAGGAAGACCCGGAGAACGCAATCCCGATTGCCCTGGCGGTCGAATTCATCAGAATTGCGGCGATCTTCCAGCTCGTCGATGCCGGGCAGGCTGTCGGCGCCGGTAATCTGCGTGGCCTGAAAGACACCACGATCCCGGCAATACTGGCTTTTCTCGGCTACTGGGTCCTCGGCTTTTCGGCAGGCGCCTATCTCGCCTTCACCTACGGATTGCAGGGCGCCGGGGTCTGGATGGGACTGGCAGTCGGCCTGACCGCCGCCTGCTTCGCCCTGATCTTCCGGTTTGAGCTGCTGATGCGCCGGATGATCAGGCAGCGCCCTTCCACCGCCTGATATCAGGCGGTGCGTCGGCCGCCCCGCAGATAATGGTTCGGAACGCCTTCTATCTGGGCGACGCGGAGCTCCTGGGCATAGTCGCCACGCTCCGCCCGGATCAGCATCTCCTTCCAGAACGGCGCCGGCGCTTCGATCCGGAAAGCCTCGGCAAGCACTCGTCCGGTCGTGCTTTCCGGCGCCTCGACGTCAAGCGCGGCAAGCATGGTCGGCAGGATGTCGACCAGACCGGTCGGCGTCTCGACGATGTGGTCCTGACGGAACAGGTCGCCGCCAGCGGTCAGCAAATTATTGATTTCATGCTGATGCAGTCCGCCGTGGATGCCGCCGCCCGGCGGAATATCGCTGTTATCCGCAAAGCAGAGTCCCGGATATCCATGTGCGTTCGCCCCGTCTGAAGTGCGCAGTACCATATAGAGGTCCGGGGCGCGTTCGCTGGACACATTGATGGCGCTCATCGGCAATGCGCCCTTCAGATCGTCCCGGCTGAATACCAGACCGCACCAGTCCTGCTCGATAAGCCAGTGGAACACCTTCTCGGTCATGGCCTGATCGCGATCCCGAATGCTGATGCCACCCGCATAGCTGCGCTTCACCACTACATCCACGTCGGGGCCAATCGCCTTACCGACACGGAAGCCCGCCTTGGTCAGCTCCTCCGCAACGTTGATCTGGCGCGTTGCCGTGATCTGGCCGTGGTCGGACGCGGCAATGATCTGCCACCCCTCTTCCCGGCCCTTTTCTTCCCACCAGTCGAGGATACGCCGGAACGCATCGTCCACCGCCTTGACCGCGGCAAGAGAGTCCGCCGAGCCGATTTCCTTGTAGTGGAAACTCAGGTCCGGCTCGTTGAACCAGATCACCTGGACGTCCGCATCGTGTTTCGGGATGAATTCCTCAAGCAGCACGGTGGCCGCGTAATCCTGCACGGCGACATTCGGAAACTGCTGTTCCGGCACCGGTCCATGCCGCTCGATCACACCGTTGAAATCAGCGGCCGGACTGGAGATATCAGCACCCCAGATCGAGAAGACCGGCTGGCCATGCTCCGCCGCATTAAGATTGAGCAACCGGGCATTGCCGATCTTGCCCGTGGTCACGACCCCGTATTTCAGCCCGGCCTCATGCAGGATCTCGCCTGTGTTGTGCGCGCCCTGCAACCGGCCATAGCGGCGGGCTGCCTCGGCCATCTTGGCATCGTCCGACGTGTCCATCGGGCCATCGAAACCGAGCGCGGGATCATAGAAAGAATTTCCCATGATGCCGTGACCCGGACGCGCACTATCCCCGAGACTGTGCTGAGCAGCGTGGCCCGGAAAGGAACCGGTGACAAAGCTGGAAACCTGCACCCGCGTCTCCACCGGGAAAACGGACGCGCTGTTTGGGAAGTCAGTCCAGGACTGGCGGAAGCCATGAATGTTCGGAGCGGTATCCGGCCGCACCATGTCGCGACGCAAACCGTCGAAAAGGACAAACAGAAAACGCGGCCGCGCCATGGAACCCTCACATAAAGTCAGCGAATTAACGGCCGCATTGTCGGCCTGCTTTCGGGCATCGGCAAGACGATGATCTATGAAAGCTCTATGACAGCGCCAGATCACAATAGTTCGACAAATCTAGAATTATCGTTGACCGATCCGATTTCGGCACTTACCTTTGCAGCATGGACATAGAAACCGCCTCAAAATGCCTGTCGGAACTTGGCAACCCGCATCGCCTCGAAGCCTTTCGCCTTCTCATCAAGGCGGGGCCGGAGGGGGTGACGGTTGGTGATATTCAAAGGCATCTGAATATCCCGAAATCCACGCTCTCTCATCATATCTCGCATCTCGTCTGGGCCGGTCTGGCACGGCAGGAGCGAGAGGGCCGGGTGCTTCGCTGCACGGCGAATTTCGAGCTGGCCGATGCCCTGGTTGCCTATCTCTGCGCCGAGTGCTGCAGCGGTCTGGACGTTGTGCAGACAGACGAGACGCAGGACGCGTGAGTTTTTTTGACCGAATAGTTCGATGATTCCGGAAGGATCGGATAAAATCATGACAACAGCAGACCTGACACGCACCCTCTCGCTTCGCTTCGGGCGGATCGACCGGGTCTGGATCGCAACCGCTCTTTTATTCGCCGCCCTCGCCCTCCTTGTTCCCGAGCAGGCAATACGAAGTGTCGGCTTCACATTCGACTCCCTTGTGCATGTCGGCCCCTTCATTATCCTTTCGGTAACCGTCGCAGCCTTCGCCCGGGCGAGCGGGCTCGACCATCAGATCGGACGCGCCTTCTCCGGAAACACGACGCAAGCCATCCTGCTGGCTGCCGCTTTCGGCTCCCTATCGCCCTTCTGCTCCTGCGGTGTGGTGCCGATCATCGCCGGCCTGCTGGTCGCCGGCGTGCCGCTTGCTCCGGTCATGGCCTTCTGGCTCGCATCGCCGCTGATGGACCCTGAAATGTTCATCCTGATGACCCCGGTCGTGGGCATGGAATTCACACTCGCTAAACTTGCCGCGGCCTTTAGCATTGGTGCCATTTCCGGCTTTGGCACACACCTGCTGGTCAAGGGAGGCGCCTTCAAGGACGCCCTTCGCCCCGATCTGACCAAGTCATGCGGTTGCGGCAGCTCCAACGCGCTGAAGACAGACAAAATCGTCTGGGGGTTCTGGAAGGAACAGGATCGCCGGGCAGCCTTCACTGGCGAAGCCAAACGGTCCGGGTTTTTCCTGCTGAAATGGCTGACCCTCGCCTTTACCCTGGAAAGCCTGATGGTGGCTTATGTTCCGGCGGAACAAGTCGCGACCTATCTCGGTGGTGACGAATGGTGGACCATTCCGGCGGCAATCCTTGTCGGCGTACCGAGCTATCTGAACGGCTATGCGGCCATTCCACTGGTCGGCGGGCTGATGGATCTCGGTATGACGCCCGCCGCCGGGCTCGGCTTCATGATTGCCGGCGGCATCACCAGTATTCCGGCATCGATGGCAGTCTTTGCCCTGGTGCGCGGCGGTGTCTTCACCTGGTATCTGGCGCTCGGGCTGCTTGGCTCACTCGCCGCAGCATATGGGTTTTCCCTCTATCTTGCGGTTTTGGCATGATATCCTTGCGCCAGACTGGATATTGCTTCCGCAATTGGGATACCTACCTATCCTGAACAACACCGCCGCCCCGGACGGGCGGCGGTTGCCACGGACGCCGGCGAGACGGCGGGGAGAAACAGCATGGTAGACGCCAACCCGAAGCCGAAGGCGGTAGTCGACCCGGTCTGGAGCTCTATGCTCACCGATGCCGCCGAATGGGCGGAACAGGAATCCGCTCTGGCAAGCTGGATGCACGCCAGCGTTATGGACCAGCGCACCTTCGAGGATGCGCTGGCCTATCTGATTTCCCAGAAGCTTGGCGGCACAGAGATGAGTGATCTCTCCGTCTATCAGGTCGTGCACAACGCGATTCTGTCCGACGCCTCCATCGGTGAATCCGCCCGAGCCGATCTTTCCGCCACCTATGACCGCGATCCGGCCTGCACCAGCTATCTTGAGCCGTTCCTCTATTTCAAGGGCTTCCATGCCCTGCAGGCCTACCGGATCGGCCATTGGCTCTGGGGCCACGACCGGACGTTCCTGGCGAAATACTTCCAAAGCCGGATCAACAGCGTTTTCGGTGTCGACATTCACCCTGCTGCCCGCATCGGCAAAGGCATCATGGTCGATCACGGAACCGGCGTGGTGATCGGCGAGACTGCTATTGTCGAAGATGGCGTCTCCCTGCTGCACGGAGTGACGCTGGGCGGCACAGGCAAGGAAACCGGCGACCGGCATCCGAAGATCCGCCGCGGCACCATGATCGGCGCCGGGGCGACCGTGCTTGGCAATATCGAGGTCGGCGAATGCTCCCGCGTCGGTGCTGGCTCTGTCGTGCTCAAGAGCGTCGACAAGAACACGACTGTCGCCGGCGTTCCGGCGAAAGTCGTCGGCAGTGCCGGCTGCGCCCAGCCGGCACTCTCCATGGATCAGCAATTCTACGCCGAAGAGTACGACTGAGGCGCAGCGGCATGGCTTAAAGGAAGCCGGACCGGGTTTTACGCCTTTGTATCCGGCCAGATTCCGCCAAGCGCCGTCGTTGCTTCCCGTGCAACAGAGCAGACGATCTTGCCGAGCTTGTCGATCCGCTCATCCGTGATCCGCGCCGTCGGCCCGGAAATGGAGATAGCGGCAAGCGGCTCGCTGTGGTGACCGAAGACGGCCGAGGCGACGCACCGTAGCCCCACCGAATGTTCCTCGTTATCGACGGCGTATTCGACCTCACGGACTTTCGCCAGTTCCTGCTCCATGCGCGGCAACGCATCGATGGTACGGCGGGTCTTGTGTTCCGAGCCGACCCGCGTCAGCAACTTTGAAACATCTTCCGTTTTCATCCGCGCCAGCAGGGTCTTGCCCACAGCCGAACCGGCGATCGGTACTCGCGCGCCGGGTTTGGCAAATGCCCGCATCATTTCCCGGCATTCGACCTGGGCGAGATAGACCATTTCATCGTGGTCGCGGACAGCCAGATTCACCGTCTCCCCGCTTTCCTCCATCAGGCGCCGCATATAGGGCCGGGTAATCGCAACCAGATCGCGCGTGCGGAGGAAGGCGTTACCAACGGCGAAACACTGGACGCCGATCTGCCAGGCGCCGCGCTCGGTATCGAACCGGACATAGCGCTCTTGCTGCAGTGTGGTCAGCAGCCGGTGCACTGTAGACGGTGGCAATGTAACGGTATGGGCAATCTGGGTGAGGGTCATGCCGTCTTCGTCGGCAGCCAGCGCATTCAAAACGCTAATGGCGCGCGCCACGGACTGGATTTGGCCAGATCTTTCGGAATCTGATCGCTTCGGTATTGCGTTCATGAACTCAGTATCTTCCCTGTGCTTTTGTATACAATTTTTCTTCCTACACCGGTCCATTGCATCGCCGACTTCCGGCCATCTTAGGTTTCCGTATCGTGGGATACAATTGCATTCTGAGAATGAATTGTTCTGAATAGCGTTTGCCCTGCACACAGGGCTACGCTAAGCCGGATCAGGACAGGCTTTGGACCGTTAGTCAGACATATGCGCATTCTCGTAACAGGACGGGCTGGCTTCGCCGACTCGAAGCGTTCCGGACACTCTCCGGAGATCCCGGGCGATCCGGGCGATCCGGGCAGGAAGCGAGCATTAGATGATCTTCCCGACAACAACCCCGAATGGCTGGAGGTTGCAGTGTGCCCCCCTGTCGCCTCTGCTGAGATAGAGGTTACAAGATGACGACGGAGCAAAATTCCAGCCGAGCCGAAAAACTCTCGAACATCCTCGCACCTGAGAACGTAACCGCGTTTGTCCAAGAGATATCAGGCTATCTGTCGCCGGAAACATCATCTGTCGCTCACATCATGCCGTTGGCGTGGCGCATAGGACACCTAGCAATGGAGCCGCATGCGCTCTGGGAATTGTTCCGGGAAAGTCATCGCCAGCGGATCATTGTTATCCCCCCGGCAACACGCGCGCATCACAGTGCTGGCGTCCGCGCCGTGCTCGAGCCCTTTGTTACAATCGCCGAGACAACAAACAGACAGACCATGCTCATGGGCCACATGGATGCAGGAACTCTCAGTGTCGGCCCGCTGACCTGGTACCAGCGCGGCCCTGCCGGGCTCCTTGACGATTACATCAAGTTTCTCAACGAAATCGGCCGTCAACCACGCCATTTTCCCGTCCCGGAAACAGTGTCAGCCGCTGCGCAAGCTTTCTGTGAACGTCGCGGCATCTCATCTACCAACCGGATAGTCGTCCTCAATGTCCGCGACCATAATTTCCTGCCTGACCAAGAGACACATTTCTACCGGACGGCCGATATCGCGACTTACGAGCCGGCCGTGCGCCATCTGCTCGATCAGGGGTATTGGGTCCTGCGCACAGGAATAGCCGGTTCGGTCGACGCACCCTTCGCTCATCCACGCTTTCTCGATATCTGGAAAGAGCCGGACTATACGGACCTGCTGGATCCTGGCTTGATCGCGCGTGCGCGCTTCGGCATCACCTGCTCATCCGGCCCCGAAGCAGTATTTCGCATCCTTGGCGTGCCACAGCTGATGGTGAACGGCGTCTTGCAATCAGGCATGTGGATGAACCCGCAAGACAAGCTGGTGTTTAAAACCTACCACGCGATCGATGACGGCAAACCGGCGAGGCTTCACGCTCTGCTCATGCAAGGCGTGGCTCTGTTTTCCGATACCGATAATGTTGCAAGAAGCGGGTTTACGGTGGAAGACAACACCGCCGATGAAATCCTGGAGGCAGTCATCGAGATGGATGCCTCTCTCTCCAAAGAACACCATCCCGACGAATCCGCCAATCGGCGCTTCCTGGAAATTGGTGCCGATTACCAAGCCTTTATTAGCAGTACAGGTCATCCGGCGGACAGAAGATCCGTTGTGCGTCGCCAGACCCAATACGGCTACGCTTTACCTTGGACGCAACTTGCGGACAGTTATGTGAAATCCCATCCGGAATTTCTCGAATAGGTGCAATAACTGACGGCTACCGTATGCTGGACTCTGTCTTTGCCATTTGCGTTTGCCCCGCGCGCGGGGCTGCGTTAAGGCGGATCCGCATCAAAGTTCGAAAAGTAAGTCAGACGCATGGACATTCTCGTAACGGGTACAGCTGAATTCAAACGCTCCCTTTCATTATCTTCCGAGCGATGAGCAATGTCAGATTCCTCCGGCCCTCACCGCCTCAATGAAGAAGACCTCAAAAACGTTTTTGCTCCCGAACGCGTCACCAGACTGATCCAAAGCCTCGCGCCCTATCTTGCGCAGGAAGGGCATACAGCTCTGCACATCCTGCCCCTCGCATGGCGCATCGGGCACTTCGCAATGGAGCCGCATGCCTTCTGGGAGCTCTACGGTGAAGAGCACGCCAGGTTGGTACTCCTCACACCAGACCGCTCCATCGTTCA
The DNA here is from genome assembly GCF_014904795.1 of Nisaea nitritireducens. Taxonomy (GTDB): domain Bacteria; phylum Pseudomonadota; class Alphaproteobacteria; order Thalassobaculales; family Thalassobaculaceae; genus Nisaea; species Nisaea nitritireducens. The sequence goes on along the minus strand of NZ_JACZFS010000004.1, from coordinate 6,520 downwards.
ACAAAGCCTCGGCCTCAGATCAATCCTCGAAAATGCTTTCGAACTGGCGGAGACAACAGACGGCGACTTGCTGCTGATGGGACACTTCGGAGCAGGCATCACACGAGCCGGCCGGCTTACCTGGCATCAACGCGGAGCGATTGGACTGATTGACGACTACATCAAGGCCTTGAACTCACCTGGACGGCACCCCCGGCACTTCCCGGTGAGCCAAGATGTATCAACTGCAACAAATGACTTTCTGGCGTCGCTTGGCATCTCATCGTCCGACCGGATTATCGTCCTCAATGTCCGCGACATGAATTTCCTGCCTGATCTGAAATTTCACGCCCTTCGTTCCGCTGACATCGCAACCTACAAACCGGCCGTCGAGCAACTTATCGAAGATGGGTATCGGGTTCTACGCATCGGAGTAGATGATTCGATTCCACTGGAACTAGAGCACCCCCATTATCGCGAAGTATGGAAAGAGCCCGGATACTCCACCCTGCTTGACCCTGGGCTCATCGCCCGCGCCCATTTCGGCATTACCTGTTCGTCCGGCCCGGAAGCCGTCTTCCGGGTACTCGGGGTGCCGCAGATTCAGGTGAACGGCGTCCTTCAATGCGGCATGTGGATGAACGAGCGTGACAAGCTGCTCTTCAAGACATATCGGAAAATCGATAATGGCAGTGTAGCCAATTACCGAAATCTGCTCGACGCCCACGTCCCAGCCCGGCCCGCGACCGCCGAAGCCCTGAGAGAATGCGGGTTTTCGATTGAAGACAACACCGCAGAGGAAATCCGGGCTGCGGTGATGGAAATGCACCAGGCTCTCGCGGGTCATCAGACCGAGGATCAAGCGGCAGCGGAAAAGTTTCTGAAAATCGGCGCCGACTATCATGCCCTGCTCGAAGCAGGCGGAGCGCCGGTCGATCCATCATCTATCGTAGCCAAGCAAACTCAATACGGCTACGCACTCCCCTGGACGCGACTCGCGGACAGCTATCTGGAAACCCATCCGGACTTTCTTGAATGAACAAACTCGTACAGGTCGCCGCCCCGGTGATCTTTGTCGTGCTCTGGAGTTCTGCATTCATCGCCGCGAAATTCGGCCTGACGCATGTAGAGCCACTCACTTTCATGGCCAGCCGGTTCGGTCTCGTCACGGCAATCTTCGTGACCATCGCCCTGATCACCGGCGCCCGTTGGCCGAAGACCGTGCGTGGCGTCTTCGATATCGCCGTGGTCGGCTTCTTCCTGCATGCCATTTATCTCTCGAGCATCTTCACAGCCATACACGGCGGCATGCCGTCCGCGCTGGTCGCTCTCGTCACCGGGCTTCAGCCGGTCCTGACCGCCATTGCGTCAGGCCTCTTTCTCGGCGAACCGCCAACACGCCGGCAATGGTCGGGCTGCTTTGTCGGTTTCGCCGGTATGGCTCTGGTCCTGTCTGACCGGATGAGCGTCGAAGGTGTCAGTATGACCGGCATCGGACTCTCGGTCCTGGCACTCGCCTCGATCAGCATCGGCACGCTCTATCAGAAACGCTTCGCGACCGACATGAACCTAGTCACCGGCAGTGCCATTCAGTGCGGCACGGCTTTTATCGTCACTTTCACCGGCGCTGCGCTGTTCGAAAGCATGGTCCTGGTCCCCGCACCCGCCTTCATCGGCGCCTATCTTTGGCTTTCTCTCGTTGTCTCGCTCGGGGCCTATTCGCTGCTCATGACGCTGATAAAACATGGTCAGGCCACGAAGGTGGCAAGCCTGTTCTATCTCGTGCCGCCGACGGCAGCCGTGATGGCTTATATTGCTTTCGGAGAAGAAATAACGCTTGTCGCCGGAGCTGGCATCCTGGTGACGGCGGCCGGGGTTGCCCTGGTCGTGTTTCCCCAGTCGAAACGCAGCTGAAACCAACGAGCAGCCTCAGGAAATAAGCCGGCCCGCCTCTTCATCGGCTTGTTTTTGCTGGCCTTTCTCGACCCGGCGCGCCAACTCATTGTCCAGAGCCTCGGTTGACCAGGAATGCATGGCCGCGACGATTTTCACGCGGGCGCGTTCGATGCTGGCCTGACTGTCGAAACCGTCTTCCGGATAGAGTTCCCGGTGCGGAATAATCGGCAGGAAGTTCATGACATAGGCAACGGCCCGGTCACGATTTTCAACGTTATCCGGCTTTTTGCAATCCAGTGCGTCTGCCTCCGTCCAATACTCGATCAAGTCGTTCCAGCCGTCGAGCGCGAAGGCGACATCGCGGCGCAGCTTGATCAGGTAGGACACATTCGAATCCTGCTGGGAAAAGACGTTGGCGAAGCTGCCGAGCAGGGAGTCGAGCGTCACGATCCGCTCGTCCACATAGCGGATCGTCTGATCGACCACTTCCAGCAGCACTTCCGCTGCCGCACCGTATTCTTCAGGCTTTTGTTCCATATAGGCGGCGACGGATTTCCGGAACTCCATCAGATTGACGTGTTCCAGGAACAAATGGCCATTGGTACGGTCCGTCTGTGTGCCTTTCACGGTCCCGAACGGTGTGATCAGGCCAACCAGGGGCTCCAGCCATTCCCGCACATTGTCGATGCTCACACCGCTGCGCTGGGAGGCGAACAGGAAAACCCGGTCGATCAGCATCTCAAGATCGAAATGCGCCCGCGACTCTTCGGCGGTCATCAGATCGACTAGCGTTCTGGTGTTAGCACCTGCCATGACGGGATCCCCCCGTTCGATGCCGCATTCCTTCATCAATTGAGCGATACAGGACATCCGGACAACTTCCTTGTCCTCGCTATCCTGCTGGGCCTGCTCGCGCGCCCTCGCCCGTTCTTCCGGATCGTCTGAATAGGCAGCATTCACCTTGTGAAGAAGCTCGCGCACCTGCAGCGGGTCGATACCATTCTTGCCGACAATCCCCGGAATACCGTCATGCAATTCCCTGTCCCGGCTCGACAATTGAACGAAATCAGGCAAGTCCTTCCAAGGCACCACCATCAACTCGCCACGGCGGCCGCCGCCGAAACTCGGGATAACCGCTTCCAGGATTCTGTCGTTTCCGTGCTGATAAAGACGCGCACGGGTATGGCGCAGAGAATCCCCCGTTGTGAACGGGACACAGGTCCCGCGCCGTTCGAAGGTTTGCGCGACACTGATATTATTATTCGCCATATGGCGGAATCCTAAAGCTTCCAGATTGACTAATTAGCGCAAAAATCAGTGATTTTTGCAAGATTTTCAAACTATGAAGCGGTTTGATGAAGCTTAGGTTTTCTTATAAAAAACGGTAAAAATTATACGGCTTCCCTCCTTGCCGAGCCCGGGAAGAAATCTCAACTCATCAATCGCCTCGATCACCCGCGGCCTGGAAGGCTTCCCGGTCGGCAGAACAGCCGCTAAGAAAGCCGAGGCAACGTCACAGTGACCTCCAGGCCATGCGGTGCTACCGGCGCAAAGGTCAACATCCCGGAGTGAGCACGAACGACCTCATCGGCGATGGTGAGGCCGAGGCCACTGCCTCCGGTATCGCGGTTGCGCGAAGCCTCCAGCCGGACAAAGGGACGGAGAGCAGCTTCGACCTGTTCAGCGGGAATACCCGGCCCATCGTCCGACACCGTCACTCGAACCAATTCAGCGGTAACGTTGAGCGTCACACGCACTGAAGTCGCGTATTTACACCCGTTGTCGATCAGATTCGTGAAGGCACGACGAATGGCCACCGGCTGACAGGAGACAGGAGCGTGGTCCGGACCGACATACGTAACCGTGCCGCCGGCATCGGATGCCGTGTCGCAGATACTGATCAGGAGCGAGGCCAGGTCGACCGTACCAGTCCGCTCTTTGTTGAGCTGATGGCTTGCGAAGGTCATTGTCGAGCTAACGATTGCTTCCATGTCACCGATATCGGCCAATACCATGCGCCGTTGCTCTTGATCCGGAAGATACTCCGCGAAAAGCCGGAGCCGCGTCAGCGGTGTTCGCAGATCGTGCGAAATGGCGGCGACCATCTGAAGGCGGTCGTCGACGAAACGCTTCAGTTCGTGCTGCATCTCGTTGAAAGAGTCCGCGATCGCCTCCAGCTCGGGGCTTCCGTAATTGCCGAGCAGCGTCGGCTCGCGATCCCGGCCAAGACGTTCCGCAGCGGCGGAAAGATCGGTCAACGGCCGCGCAATGCTGCGCGCCACCCAAATCGACAGGCCGCAAATCAGCAGAATGGCCGCGATCGGCACCAGCAGGTTACGGACGAAGCGGGCAGCTTCCAGCCCGTCGCTCTTGGGTGAGATCGTGAGCCAGCCACCAGACGAAAGCCGGACAGCGATCCGCATATGCTCGACGACCATCTTGTCGATATTGTCGTCTATCAGATTGGTGATCAACATCGGTATGCTCTCGAGTATGATCACGATCGGTGTCAAAGCGCGCTCGGGTCCCTCAGTATCAACTGTCCGCACAAGCACATCATCAACCGGGACACCAAGACGCCGGGCCAGATCTTCCCGGAAGATTCCGAATGCATCCTGCTCCCATTGATTGGTTATCGACGGCTCGACAGTCTCCACGAAATCAAGCCATTGGGCTGCCGGCAGGGTCTCCCGTACCACAACCCACTCGTCCCCATCGGTTTGCTCGGCGCGTTGCACCGTTTCGGCCACTGTATCGACCAGCCAGGTCTTCTCAAAAAACAGGACGTCGGGCATGCCGATCACCATGCCCATAATCTTGTCCGTTGCCGTTGTCGCGACCAGCGTGAGGACGATGACAATGGCGATCCGCGGGGCAAGGCGCAGGCGGGACCAGAAAGGTATACGCATAGGGTGGCTCTCTTCTTGATTGGCTATCGCTCATCCCCGGCCATGGGTGAGGCTGTGACTGTAGCGGTGAAAAAATACCCCTCGTTGCGAACCGTCTTGATGAAGACAGGGCTCTGCGGGTTCGCCTCGATCTTGCGGCGAAGCCGGCTGATCTGGACGTCGATACTGCGGTCGTAAGCCTGACTAGACCTGCCGTGTGCAAGATCGAGAAGCTGGTCGCGGTTCAATGCACGCTGCGGATGCTCAAGGAAGGCCAACAGCAAATCAAACTCGCCACTCGTGAGGTCCGTTAACGCACCGCCGGGTGAAACCAGCGTCCGGCGATTGGCGTCCAGTACCCAGCCCTCGAACTTGTAAGTCGCGCTCCCACGATGTTGCGGAATAGTGCTGCCCGCCATCATCCGCCGGGTAACGGCGCGGATACGAGCCAGCAGCTCGCGCGGATTGAATGGTTTCACCACGTAGTCGTCGGCGCCAATTTCCAGCCCGATGATGCGGTCGGTGTCGGCGTTCATCGCGGTCAGCAAGATAATAGGCACCGCACTTTCCGCCCGCATCCGGCGGCAAAGAGACAGACCGTCTTCTCCCGGCATCATGATATCGAGAATGATCATGTCGATCCGCGCGTTGGCGCTCACCTCAAACATTTCCACCCCGTTGCGCGCCTGACTGACGCGGAGCCCGTGATCGACCAGGAATCGCGCCAGCATCGTGCGGATGCGCTGATCATCATCGACGACAAGGACATGTGTCCCGCCGCCCTGGGGGTTGCTGCTCTGAATCAATCGGTCTCTCCGTCTGTTTGAGACACTAGCCCATTCCCCTCCCATCAGGATCGCACTGCAACATTCTGAAACACATTGATACGGGGCCGACACACGTTCCGGCGGTGCCTTGCGTAGGTTTTCTGCGCGACACACCCAGCGAACGGATTTTCGACATGAGATGGCATATTACTAAAGCGGTCGGCGCCCGCCTGACAGCCCAGATCCTGATGGTCAGCGGCTTGGCGGTATTGGGCGGCTCCTGCAGTGTCCTGGCGGAGGAACCCGCATCCGACTGGGAGATCCAGATCGGCGCCGGCGCCATGGTCAAACCCGACTATGAAGGCAGCGACGACTACGAGGTGAGCCCACTGCCTCTGGTCAATATCAGCTACAAGGACCGCGTCTTTCTGGATGGGCCGTCGCTTGGCGCCAATCTGTTCATCTGGGACGGTCCCCGGCCGGGCGACCAGCTCAAGATCGGCCCTCTGCTGCGCTACCAGATGGGGCGGGACGACGATGACAATGATGCGCTGAAAGGACTTGGCAGCGTCGACGGCTCTGCGGAGGTCGGCGGCTTCATCAGCTATGACAACGGCCCGTTCTCGGCCGGGATAAAGGCGTTTCAGGATGTCGGCGACGGGCACGAAGGCATGACCGTCGAACTTGAAGGCGGATACAGGCACCATTTCAACGACAGCTGGTCCATGCAAGCCGGAATCGCGACGACCTGGGCGGATGAGGACTACACCCAATCTTTCTTCGGGATCGACGCAGGCCAGTCGCTCCGCAGCGGCTACCGGGAGTACAGCGCCGAAGCCGGAATCAAGGATGTCAGCCTTTCCCTCGGCGTCAGCTACGCAGTGACCGAGAACTGGAACGTCACCGGAATGGTCGGATACAGCCGCCTCATCGGCGATGCCGCCGACAGCCCGATCGTGGATGAACAAGGTTCTGCCGATGCGTTCATGA
>NZ_JACZFS010000003.1 GCF_014904795.1 Nisaea nitritireducens | reverse complement strand
CGCCCGGGCGGCCGTTACCGATATCGAGGTCACCCCGGAAATGATCTGGGCCGCGCTCGAAGAATGGTCCGGCTTCGACGAGGCCCGCAACGAGTTGGAGCCTTTGTTCGCGCGCGTCTATCGGGCCATGGTCGGTGCCCGGCGCAATACCGGCAATCACCCGGCTACAATCACCTGCGCCGATTAAAAATCCAGCCAGAGGGAAAGCACTGTTTGATATGAAATGGTGCCCCCGGGGAGACTCGAACTCCCACTCCGTTGCCGGAAACAGATTTTGAATCTGCCGCGTCTACCGATTCCGCCACAGGGGCCCCGCTTGGCGAGGAGCGCGCATCATAGCCAAAAGCAAGGGCCGGTCAATCCGCAACCGGCACCTTGCGCGGCAACCGCGACCGCTGCTAAAGCGATCCCTATGCCGGAGGCAACCCGGCCCGATTTCCGGGACATCTGACAGCATGCTGCAAGCGACCTACGAGCGACTGATGCGGGCCGCCGCGCACAAGCGGGCAAATTACTGGCTGGCGCTGATATCCTTCATCGAAAGCTCGGTCTTCCCGATCCCGCCGGACACCATGCTGATCCCGATGGTGCTGGCCGACCGGCGCAATGCCTGGCGCGCTGCGGGCATCTGCACCGTCGCGTCCGTCCTCGGCGGTATGCTCGGCTATGCTATCGGCGCCCTGCTCTATGAGGCTATCGGCCTGCCGCTGCTCGAATTCTACGGCTATGCGGAGAAGTTCGCTTCCTTCACCGATCAGTATAATGAATGGGGTGCCTGGATCGTGTTCGGTGCCGGGATCACGCCATTTCCCTACAAGGTGATCACCATCGCCAGCGGCGTGGCCCATCTCGATCTTGCGGTCTTCGTCATCGCCTCGGTGCTGGCCCGGGGCATCCGGTTCTATCTCGTCGCCGCGTTGTGCTGGAAATTCGGGCCGGCCGTGCAGAAGACCATCGAGAAAAATCTCGGACTCTGGACCACCGCCGGCTTCCTGCTTCTGGTCGGCGGTTTCGCGCTGATCAAATTCCTGAGCTGATACTCTTCGGGCTTCTGACGGAGGTCAGGCTGCGGCGGCACTCTCTTCGGTGCCGGTAATCCAGCCGCCGCCGAGTACGCGTGTCGATTCGCCCGGCGTGTAGAAGACGGCGGCCTGTCCCCGCGCGATACCATGCTGTGGCGTATCGAGCAGAATGCGGCCCCGTCCTTCGCTATCCGAATAGATCCGCGCCGTTGCCGGGCGGGTAGCGGAGCGCAGCTTCACCTCGATCGGTATGCCGGCCTCTCCCGGCAGGGCATCGCCGAGCCAGTTCAGCTGCTCCACATAGACGATCTCGCGGCCCAGCGCCTCACGCGGGCCGACCACCACCTTGCTTGCCGCCGGATCGAGCCGGACCACATAGAGCGCGTCTGTGTCCGGATTGCCGTCCTCGTCGCGGCGGCCACCAATACCGAGGCCTTTCCGCTGACCGATAGTGTAGTGAATGATGCCCTTGTGGCGCCCGAGAACGGTGCCGTCGAGATGCACGATCTCGCCCGGTTCGGCCGCACCGGGGCGCAGTTTCTCGACCAGTTCGGCATAGCGCCCGTTAGGCACGAAGCAGATATCCTGACTGTCCGGCTTGTCCGCGATGGCAAGGCCGAACCTGCGCGCATGCTCACGGGTTTCCTCTTTTTCCATGCCGCCGAGCGGGAAGCGCAGGAAATCGAGCTGCTCTCGCGTGGTGGCGAACAGGAAATAGCTCTGATCCTTCTGCGGATCGATGGCGCGGTGCAGTTCCGCCCCGTTCTCTCCCTCGATCCGGCGCACATAATGACCGGTGCAGAGCACATCGGCCTGCAGCTCCCGTGCGGTCGCCAGCAGGTCACGGAACTTGACGGTCTGATTGCAGCGCACACAGGGGATCGGGGTCTCGCCACGCAGATAGCTGTCGGCGAAATCGTCGATCACTTCCTGGCGGAACCGGCTCTCGTAATCGAGCACATAGTGCGGGAAGCCCAGGGCATCGGCGACATTGCGCGCATCGTGGATATCAAGACCGGCGCAGCAGGCGCCCTTCTTGGCCAGCGCCGCGCCATGATCGTAGAGCTGCAGCGTGATGCCGACGACATCGTAGCCCTGCTCCGCCATCAGCGCGGCAGTCACGGAGCTGTCGACACCGCCGGACATGGCGACGACGACCCGCGTGTCCTTCGGGGCCTTGGCAATGCCGAGCGAGTTGAGCGTGTGTGCTGTCATAATGGGCGCAATATAGGAAAAGCGGCGGCGGAAACAAGAAAACTCAGCGCATGGCTGTGTTTCGATCAGACGGCATTCAGTCCCATCTGCCAGAAATCCCGCTCCAGCACGGTTGCCGCTTCGAAGGTTTTGGCCAGACCGGCGAACCTGTCTTCCCCGCCACGCCGGGCCGCGAGAGCGTCGAGATGCGCCGCAGCACCGCGCGCGACATCCTGATATTCCTCGCCTGCATACATCTCGATCCAGGCAAGATAGGGGTTGCCGTCCCGCTTCGTCGCCGGGTCCGCCGCGAGCCGGGCGCCGATCACGCCATAGCCGACCACACAGGGCGCCAGGGCCACATGCAGGTCGAGCATGTCGCCCGCCATGCCGCGTTCCAGCACATAGCGCGTGTAAGCCATACAGGCCGGGTCTTCCGGAAGTGCGGCCATCTCCGCTTCGGTCAGGCCCCAGTCCGCGCAATATTTGACGTGCAGGTCCATCTCCACATCGAGAATGCCGGAGATGACGGCAGAGGCCGCACGCATATCCTCAAGCCGGTCCGCCTTGTAAACCGCAAGACCATAGGCCCGGGCGAAATGGATCAGGAACAGATAATCCTGGCCGAGATAATGCTTGAATGCCGCTTCCGGCAGCGTGCCGTCCGCCATACCCGCCACGAAAGGATGCGCAGTGTAATCCCGCCACGCATCCGGCGCGGCGGCGATCAACCGGTCGAGGAAGCCGCCTTCGGGGACGAGATCGCTCACGCCGTGCCATCCGGCGGCAAGGTCACGACCAGGCCGTCGAGTTCTTCAGTGATCCGGACCTGGCAGCCGAGACGGGAGGTATCGACGATATTGAAGGCGAGATCGAGCATGTCTTCCTCGTCATCGCTCGGCGCAGGGATTTTTTCATACCATTCCGCTGCAACATGCACGTGGCAGGTAGCACAGGCGAGGCACCCCTCGCAGGCTCCCTCGATATCGACATCGTTTTCGCGCGCTATCTGCAGCAGCGTATATCCGAGCGGGGCATCGACTTCCTGACGGGTACCGTCACGGCCGATGAATGTCATGCGGGGCAAATCACTCTCCGTTCGATATCCGCTTGTCCGGCGGATTATTGTTGGTCGGCTGACGAGCGGTTGTACAAATCACACCAAGCCGCGACAAGCCTGTCGATATCCTCTTCCGTGGTTTCCCAGCCGATCGAGACGCGAATAGCAGTCTCCGCATCCGGCGATCCAGGGTCCATAGCGTCCAACACATGACTGCGCCGGACTTTCCCCGACGAGCAGGCAGAGCCCGAGCTGACGGCGATCCCGGCAAGATCCATCGCGATCACCTGCGTCTCCCCCCGGGCGCCGCGGATCGACACACAGCTGGTATTGGGCAGGCGCGCAGCTCCTGACGAAAAGATCCGGGCACAATTCCCGGCTTCGCGAACCGCCTCCTCGAACCGGTCGCGCAGCAACGAAACCCTCTGCCAATCGCCAAGCGCGTTCAAGGAAGCTTCGGCTGCGGCGCCGAAACCGGCAATGCCGATCTTGTTCTCGGTGCCCGAGCGTCTCCCCTTCTCCTGCCCGCCACCGGACTGAACAGCCTTGAGGTCCAGGCCCTCGCGCACCACCAGGGCACCGATCCCCGCCGGCCCGCCAATTTTGTGAGCGGACAGAGACAGCAGATCGACGCCGGCGGCCTTCATGTCGACGGGAATCTTGCCCGCAGCCTGCACCGCATCGCTGTGAAAAAGAGCTCCGTGTTCGTGAGCTATTTCGGCAATTCGATCGATTGGCTGCAGCACGCCGGTTTCATTGTTCGCCCATTGTACAGAGACGAGGCGATCCTCTCCGCCACCTGAAAGCGCTGCTTGCAGGGCATCAAGGTCAAGAACGCCTTGCGCATCGACCGGCAGGCGGACAGCCTCCGGTTCGGCCGCGAGGACCGCTTCATGTTCGATGGCGCTGGTAATAATCCGGGACCGCCCGCAGCCTTTGAGTGCCAGGGCGGAGGCTTCGGTGCCGCCGCTGGTGAACACGACCGATTGCGGCGCCGCACCGATCAGGCCGGCCACCTGGCGGCGGGCCATCTCGATTAGCGCACGGGCCTCCCGGCCCGCTCCGTGAACGGAGGATGGATTGCCTACGGCATCCATCGCACCGGCCATCGCGTTGCGGGCTTGAACCCTCAACGGCGCTGTCGCGTTATAATCCGCATAAACTCTGTTTGACATTGCTGCCCCAAATCCCGGCTGGTCGCACAGCCGAGATAAGCAGGCGGGACAAAACCGTCAAGAAAGGAGCGCGTCAGTGTGGCACGCGCCCCGTCATCAGATCCGCAACGGTCACCTTGTCCAGATAGCCGAGAACCTGTCGCCCGACTTCTTCCCAGAGGGGTTTTGTCGGATCGTCCGAACATCCCCGGGTTGCAAACATGCCATCGTCGTCCTGATTGCCCCGTACCGGATGTTCAATCGCCGTCATTACCTCGGAGATTTTTATCTGAGTCGGCTCAATTGCAAGAAGATAGCCGCCACCCGGCCCCCGCACGCTCTTCACGAACCGCGCCTTTCGGAGCTGGGCGAACATTTGCTCAAGGTATGAGACAGAGATTTTTTGTCTTGAGGCAATCTCGGCGAGAGAGACTGGCCGACCATCATCATGTCGGGCCAGGTCGCAGACAGCCATGACTGCGTAGCGCCCCTTAGTACTGAACTTCACGTTATTCGACCCCCGTGCCGATATGGTCACTGCTCACCGAGGCCCCAACAAACGGTGAACGTTGCAGCAGAACGGAGGTCCCGTCCGTTCAGTTACGAAATAGCGGCCGATTTTCTATGGCCACAGTGTGCATCGACCTATGCATCCGCGTACGGGCTGCAATGCTACACTTGAATTTTACAGCCCGAGTAAGCTAAAGCCAGACTCTTGCTGTTAGATTGAGATTACAGCTAACACACAATAAATGTAAACCGGGATAGAGACGGATTACCCTGATATGCTTGTGAAGAGCAGTCAGCAGTTATCCGCCCGACCGGATCGGGTGAGCCGGAATACCGGCGGTTGAGGAACGGATCGTATGCCTGAAGTCATTATGAATGGTCCCGAGGGGCGCCTTGAGGGACGTTACGTCCACAGCAAGAAAGAAAATGCTCCCATCGCCTTGCTGTTGCATCCGCATCCGCAGCATGGCGGGACCATGAATAACAAAGTCGTCTACTCCATGTTCCAGAACTTCGTGAATCGCGGGTTCTCGACCTTGCGGTTCAATTTCCGCGGAGTCGGACGAAGCCAGGGTGTATTCGACCGTGGCGAGGGCGAGCTCAGCGATGCCGCCTCCGCGTTGGACTGGCTGCAGACCTACAATCCGAACGCTCCCTATTGCTGGGTCGGCGGCTTTTCCTTCGGCGCCTGGATCGGCATGCAGCTTCTGATGCGCCGCCCGGAGATCACCGGCTTCATCTCCATTGCCCCGCCGGCCAATATGTTCGACTTCACCTTCCTCGCCCCCTGCCCGGCCTCGGGCATCATGGTGCATGGGGATTCAGATGATGTCGTACCGCCGGATTCCGTGAAAAAGCTGGTGGACAAACTGTCCGCCCAGAAGGGCATCGTCATCGACCATGTCGTGGTGAAAAACGCCAACCATTATTTCACCAAACACCTGGAAGATGTGAACAAGGCTGTCACCGGCTACCTGAACAAATCCCTGCCGGAGAGCGAGCAGCTCCCCGAAGCCTCGAAATAAAACTTCGGATCAGTTCGGCTTGTGCAAGGTGCCGCCTGACAGCGGCACCGGCGCGCGGGTCGTGCCGGGGAAGGTCAACGGCTTTCCCTGCAGGCTGCGAATTGCCAGATAGGCAAAGGCCTCCGCCTCAACGGCATCGCCGTTCCAGCCCAGATCGTCCGCCGGCACAATCGGCGCACCCAGTCGCTCTGCCAACATGGCCATGAGCGTTGCATTGTGACGCCCGCCACCACAGGCGATCCATTGCCCGACCGGATGTGGAAACCAACGCTCTGCAAGGAAGACTGAAGCTGCCGAAAATGCCGTAAGAAGCGCCGCACCGTCTGCGTCCGACAGACCATCAACAGCCGCCGTTGCGCGACGGGCGAAATGGTCCCGGTCCAGAGATTTTGGAGGTTGCCGATCGAAATAGGGATCAGAAAGCAGGTCCGCCAAGCGTGCTTCGTCGACCTTCCCCGTTGCCGCCAGCGCGCCGCCAGCATCGAAACGATCACCGCGCCGCACCCGCACGAAATCATCTACCAAGGCATTCGCCGGGCCCGTATCGAAAGCCAGCATTGCTTCCGGGCCAGCGCTTTCGTCCCCGTCGATCCAGGTCACGTTCCCGACCCCGCCAAGATTGAGGACCGCGGCCGTGGAGCCGAGCCGTCGCGTCAACGCCCTATGATAGACCGGCACGAGCGGTGCGCCTTCCCCGCCGGCGGCAACATCAGCAAGGCGCAGATCAAAAACAACGGGACGGTCTGTCATGCGCGCCAGCATATCCGGAGCCCCGATCTGGATTGTCCGGCGTCTCTCCGGTTCGTGCAGAATCGTCTGCCCGTGGAAACCGATAACATCGATTTCAGTGCGAGCCACGCCTTCCGCGGTGAGCAGAGCAGACACAGCCTCCGCATGACGCTCGGTTAGTTCGGACGCGACACCGGCCACATCGCCAACATTGCCCATGACGGATTGCAGGCGGGTTCGGAAATCGTCGGGATACGGCGTACTGAGAAAGCCGCACCGGTGCACGATGCCGTCTCCGTCGCTCTCGATCAAAGCCGCGTCAATTCCGTCCATCGAGGTCCCGCTCATCAGGCCGATTGCCCGGTATGTCGCCTGCCCGCTCACCCCAATATCTCCACGAAAACCCATTCTCAACGCACAAAGCCCCACAATACGGCGGTTCCAGTTGAGACCGGGGTGCCCATGTGCTAAGTGCTCGCGCCTTGGATTCTGACACATCTTCACCGGGAACACGACCATGAGCCAGTTCAAATCGGGCTTCATGCAGACCATGAGCGAGCGCGGCTTCGTGCATCAGTGCACGGACAACGAAGCGCTCGACGAGCTGCTGAACAACAAGGTCGTAACCGCCTATATCGGCTTTGACTGCACCGCAGACAGCCTGCATGTCGGCAGCCTTATCCAGATCATGATGCTGCGCCATCTGCAGCGGTCCGGTCACCGGCCGATCGTGCTGATGGGCGGCGGCACCAGCAAGATCGGCGACCCGTCGTTCAAGGACGAGGCCCGCAAGCTGCTCTCGGATGATGATATCGAGCACAACAAGTCCGGTATCAAGACCGTGTTCCAGCGCTTCCTCAGCTTTGGGGAAGAAGCCAGCGATGCGATCATGTGCGACAATGCCGAATGGCTGGACGGGCTCGAATACATTCCTTTCCTGCGCAAGATCGGTCAGCATTTCTCGGTCAACCGGATGCTCAGCTTCGACAGCGTGAAAACGCGTCTGGAACGCGAGCAGTCGCTGAGCTTCCTCGAATTCAACTACATGATCCTGCAGGCCTACGACTTCCTTGAGCTGCGCCGGCGCTATGGCTGCCAGCTGCAGATGGGCGGCTCGGACCAGTGGGGCAATATCGTCAACGGCGTCGAACTTACCCGGCGAGTCGACCAGCAGTCTGTCTTCGGCCTGACTACGCCGCTGCTCACAACAGCCTCCGGCCAGAAAATGGGCAAGACGGAGAAAGGCGCCGTCTGGCTCAACAAGGAACGGCTCTCGCCATATGATTACTGGCAGTTCTGGCGGAACACCGAGGACGCAGATGTCGGCAAATTCCTCCGTCTCTTCACCGAGCTGCCGCTGGACGAAATCGCCCGGCTGGAAAAGCTGGAAGGCGCCGAGCTGAACGATGCCAAGAAGGTGCTCGCGAACGAAGCGACCGCCCTTCTGCATGGCCGGGACGAAGCCGACACAGCGGCCGAGTCAGCACGCAAGACGTTCGAGCAAGGCACTCTCGGCGATAGTCTGCCGCGCGTCTCCGTTGAGGCAGCGCAGCTTTCCGAAGGACTTTGGATCGTCGATGCGCTGCGTCTCGCCGGCCTCGCCGGAACCAGCGGCGAAGCCCGCCGTCTGATCAAGGGCGGAGGCGCCCGGGTCAATGACGTTGCGGTCTCCGACGAGACACTGAAGCTCTGCGATGCCGATCTCGCCGACGGCGTGATCAAGCTGTCGTCCGGCAAAAAACGGCACGTGTTGCTGGAAGTCTGATTTACGGGGCTGCCAGAGCTGCCACAGATTAAGGACTGGTATCCTGCGGGGGAGGCTCCGCAGGTTCCGGGTCCTTCGGCGGGGCATCCGACAGCCGGAACAGGTTACGGAAGATACCCGGGGTCAGTGCTGTCAGCGGGTTGACCGTCACCACCGGTTTTACCAGCGGTCCGCTCACTCCGAATTCCGACGCCAGGAACCCCTCGCCCTCACCGCCGGTCAACAACGTGCCGATAAGCGGGATTGCGTCGATGATCTCGTTCAGTACATAGGCAGGGACGAGCATGCCGGTCAGGTCCATCTCGCCCCCGACGCGATCAATCGATCCGGATGCCGAAATTCCGAGCGCAGCGCCCTGCGCCAGAAGCCGTTCCAGAACCAGCAGCTCCTCGGAGACATGCATGCTGGCATCGAGGTTGGCAAAATGAATACCCCGCCCTTGCACAACGGATGGCAGCCCGGCAATCGACGCGGCGCTCAGCAATTGGGCCATGACCGGTGCGTCGGTGAGATTGAAATCAAGCACCGATAGCGAAACATTCCACCCCACACGGCCGTCCAGCTCCTCGCGGAAACCGGTCGCGGCAAGTTTCCCGCCCACGATCGAATCGAATCCCTCAAACGACTTCAGCAAGTTTCCGGCATTCTGGGAGCTGATTTCGAAATGCGGGCTATCGTCAGCGGTTGAATAGAACACATCGACCGGCTCCATTCCGAGCAAGCCATTCGCCGCCAGGGACAGAGTCCCGGCGCCGTCATTTTCCAGAAGCACGGTAACATCGCGCATCGGATCGAGGTTTCCGATCACCACCTGATCGACCCGCGCGTTGACGACAAGCGGCAGATCAATATCCCCTGAATGCCCGTCGAACTGGTCGACAAGAGGGCGCAGGTCGGCGAACGGGCCTTCGATATTTGCGGTGAAGCCACCCGTTCCATCGGCTGCGATCACGCCTGAAAGATCAGTCTTGCCGAGCTGGAGTCGCTCGACCGTCAGACGGCGCGGCAAATTCGTCTGTTCGGAAAACTCAACGGACCCGGATGCGGCGAGATCGCCGGTTGCGACCTGAAAGCTGTCGATCGATGTCAGGACATCGTTCCGCGTCTGCAGGCTGGCCCGCAATGTTCCAGCAGAACCCGACGGCTTTTCCCAGGCCAGTTCAGCAACCTCAAGTTCGGTATTCTGCAATCCCAGGACGAGGTCGATCGTCGCCTCGGTGTCGGTTTCTTCTTCGATGGTCGCATCGAGCTCTACCTCACCGCTGGCAAAGCGCCGGATGTCGAGGCCCAGATCCGCCAGTTTGTCCGTATCCGGCCGGACGATGACGTGAGTCCGGCGGCGGATCTCAGCCTCCTTGTCGAAGGACTGCAGGAAGCCAAGCTGCATCGGCAGCCCGGAGAGCGTGCCGCTGCCGTCCAGCAGCATGCCGTTCTTGTCGAGCTTCAGGGACATGTCTCCCTGCTCGAACGGCAGGCGGGTCGTCCGCGTGGGCAGCGAGACATCCGAAAGCTGCCCCTCCGCCGATAGATCGACCATGTCGAACGTCATGACCCGCAGCAGCGGCATCTCGAAATGCATGCGCCCCTGAGCGGTTCCCGTGACCTCATCCGGCGAGACGCCGAGTGCCCGGGCGTAGCCGAAAGGCTCCGTATCAAGCACCCGGAGAATATCCGAGATCGGCCCGTCGATATCGGCGTCGATCATCGCGTAATCATCGCTGACGGTGTGAATACCGGTGAGCGAGACCTTCGCCCCTTTCAGCTTGATCCCGTCGAAATACCCCGTCGTCACCGCCGCATCGAGGCGCTTCTCGGTGAAGCTCAACGTGCCGCCAACCTTGAGTGCCGGCGGGAGTGGCGGCAGGTAATGCACCGTGACGTCTTCGTACGCCAGCTCGCCATCGACGGCGACTTCCCTGAACCGGGTTTCCTTACCGACATCGACATCCATATGCCCGGTAACCCGGGCCGTGATCTCCGTGACTGTTCCGTCCTGCAGATTTTCCGTGGTCCAGCCACGCGCCATCTCGAACAGTTCCGGCGGCCAGTAATCCTTGATGTTGTCCACCGGAAGACCGGAGATCTTTGTCGAGAGTTCCAGTGCCGGGTTGGAGAGGTCCTTGAGCGATCCCTGCAGCACGGCAACCATGCCGCCCCGCTCAAGGACGAAATTGCGCAGTGCGACAGAATCTTCACGGCCGTCATAGCCGATCTGGAAGCGCAGGCTGTCATAAGGCAGAGGGGCTGGCAGAACGGAGCCGAGAGCGATCGCGCCGTTGGTCGCCGTCGCGATCACATCGATGCTTTCCAGCGCACGAAAATCCTGCAGTGCAAAAGCGATACTGCCGCTGAGCCTGCTCGACACCGTGAAATCGACAGGGAGCTCCGGAAGCCGGGAGAGAACAAGGTCCGGCGCCAGCCCCTGAAACAGAACGGCTCCGTCAAGCGTCCGGCTGCGGTAAAAATAGTTGCCATCCCCCCGGATCTCAACACTGTCTCCGCCAACCGTGAGATCGGCCCGTGCTTCAACGCGCCAGCCATTGCGCTCGCGCTCGAACGTGCCGTCGAACCCCGACAGCCTGATATTTCCGAACTGCCCTGCATCGTCTTTAACGCGGACGGTGGCGCGTCTCAGGGAAAACCGCTCAAGTCGTTCCAGACCAGCCAGTCCTTGCTGCCCGCTCTTCGGAGGCTCCTGCAGCACCGACAACAGATTTCCGGCATCTGCATCGCCGCCGGACGGCGCAGCGCCATAAAGCGCGTAAGAGCCGTCCACCTGCCGTTCCATATTGAGCACGGGCTGATCGACGGCGATATGGACGGGTGCAATCTCGCCTAGCAGAAGCTGCGGCCCCGACAGGGCGATATCCGCGGACGGAGCGAACAGAATGACGCCGCCGGACTGATTGTTCAGGCGCAGGCTAGTCACCCGGACCTCGAACAGCCGACTCCAGCCCCGCCATTCCATACTGAGCTCGCCGATCGACGCTGTCCCGCGTTCGGCAGGAATCAGGGCTTCGGCAACCCGTGACTTCAAAAATTCGAGCGGGACCGGCTGCGTGCTGGCGCGCCAGAACACCAGAGCCGCGAGCACAACAATACCGGCAAAGATCGCAGCTGCGATTTCTAGGGCGATCTTGGTGGTTCGTATCAGCACGCGGGGCACTCTTGGCTCAGGGTTGTTCCGCTTATCATAGGGTATGCCGACTGGCGACGTTAAAGACGATAAATCATCGTGATCCGACGTGACCCGGGCGTCTGTCCGGTTGACGTTCGTCCTGACCGTGCGCACCCTTCACCGAATTTAACCAGAACCGGGGGGCGTCGGTGTTTCTGGACCAGATAGAGCATTTCCCGGAAATAACGGATACCGAGGCGGCCCGTATCGGCCTGGAGCGCTGGCAGGAACAGCCCGGCCTGCTTTCAGACCAGCCCCTCGCCGACCGGACTCGCTTCATAGCCGAACATCGGAACGGTGGACGGCTGTTGCAAGGGCTCTTTGCGAACAGCCCCTATCTGACCCGGCTGATGATTCGGGATATCGAATTCGCCGCCTCCCTTCTCGAAGAGGGGCCGGACGCAACCGAAGCACGCCTGAAGGCGGACGCCGACGCTCTCGATCCCGCCGCCCTGAGCACGGCCGAACTGATGACCGCTCTGCGGGTTCTGAAGCGCCACTACTCTCTGACCACGGCCATTGCCGACATCACCCGGGTTTGGCCATTGGAACGGGTGACCGGGGCACTGAGCGAACTTGCCGACATTGCTATTGCCACTGCCTGGCGGCACGCCCTGCATGTGCAGACCGGCACCGGCAAATTCCCCGCTGCGGGCGGTGATGACATACTCGATGGCTCAGGCGTGATCTGCCTCGGCATGGGCAAGCTCGGCGCCCGAGAGCTGAACTATTCCAGCGACATCGATCTGATCGTTTTCTTCGACAATGAAATCCCGCTCTATCAGGATGTCGATGAGTTGCAGAAGCATTTCGTCACCATGACCCGGCTGGTTGTCCGCATGCTCGATGAGCGGACGTCCGACGGATATGTGTTCCGGACGGATCTGCGGCTGCGCCCCGATGCGAGCGCCATGCCGCTTGCCGTCTCCACCGCCGCGGCCGAAATCTATTACGAGAGCCAGGGCCAGAACTGGGAACGCGCCGCGCTGATCAAGGCCCGGCCGATTGGGTCGGACAAACAAGCGGCGGAAGAATTCCTGACCCGCATCCGCCCGTTCATCTGGCGCAAGCATCTGGATTTCGCGGCCATCGAGGACATTCACTCGATCAAACGCCAGATCGCGGCTCACAAGGGCGGGACGAAGATCAAAGTCGAGGGCCATAATGTGAAACTCGGCCGCGGCGGCATCCGCGAAATCGAGTTCTTCGTGCAGACCCAGCAACTGATCTGGGGCGGCCGCGATGCCCGGCTGCGCGGCATGAAGACCAGCGAGGGCATGGAAGCGCTCGTCCAGCTTGACCGGGTGAAGCCTGACGTCGCAAAGGCCATGATGGATGCCTACCGCTTCCTGCGCACGGTCGAGCACCGGCTGCAGATGGTGGATGATGCCCAGACCCATTCCCTGCCCGAGACGACCGAGGGCCTCGCACAAATCGCAGGCTTCCTCGGTATCGCCGATGCGGACCGGTTCCGCCGGGAGTTGATCCACCAGCTCTCCACCGTCGCCCATCATTATGGCCACCTGTTCGAGGAAAGCGCACCGCTCTCCTCCGGCAACGAGATCGAAGGCAGTCTCGTCTTTACCGGCGTCGAGAACGACCCGGAAACGCTTAAAACACTGGCGGATATGGGTTTCAGAGACCCGGATTCCGTTGCCACCAGAATCCGCGCCTGGCATCACGGCCGCTATCGGGCGACACGCAGCGAGCGGTCCCGGCAGATCCTGACGGAGATTGCTCCGGCGCTGCTGTCCTCGTTCGGACAGGCACCGGAACCGGACGAGGCTTTCAGGCGGTTCGACCGCTTCCTCGAAGGCCTGCCCGCCGGCGTCCAGCTCTTCTCCCTGTTCCAGGCCAATCCGCCCCTGTTGGCAATGCTGGCGGACATTATGGGTATGGCGCCATCGCTCGCCCGTCAGCTCGGTCAGCACCCCTCCCTCTTCGAAGGTGTATTGACCCATGATCCCTCGGATCGTCTGGGCGACAGGGCCAGCCTTACGTCTGAACTTGAGCGCGACCTGAAACGGGCAACCTTCTACGAGGACGTTCTCGACATCTCCCGACGCTGGATCAACGACCAGCGCTTCCTCGTCGGCATTCAGGTCATGCAGGGCCGCGTCCCTGCCTCGCGCGCCGCCATCTGCCTTTCAGACATCGTCGATGCCGGCATTTCCGTGCTGCTGCCACGGGTCGAGGCAGAGTTCGCGAGGCAACACGGCAGAATCCCGGACTGCCCGCTTCCTGCGCTTGCCGTCATCGCCTATGGCAAGCTCGGCGCCCGGGAGCTTTCCGCCGGATCCGACCTCGATCTGGTGTTCCTGTACGACGCCCCGTTCGATGCCGAGTCCGATGGGGAAAGACCGCTGCCTGCAAGCACCTATTTCAACCGGCTCGGTCAGCGCCTGCTGGCAGCCCTGACAGCGCAGACAGCAGAGGGCGGGTTGTTCGAGGTCGACATGAGGCTTCGCCCGAACGGCAATAAGGGCACCATGGTGCCCAACTGTGAGGGCTTTGAGAAATACCATCGCGAGGACGCCTGGACGTGGGAGCGAATGGCAATGTCCCGTGCCCGGGTCATCGCCGCGTCACCGCCACTCGCCGACAAACTCAATTCACTTTTCAAGGAAGTGCTTTGCGCCGCGCGCGATTCTGACGGGCTGTTGCGCGAGGTGGCCGTCATGCGGGAGCGGATCGCGAAAGAACATGCCGCCACCTCCCATTGGCAAATCAAGCATTGGCGGGGCGGTCTGGTGGATCTGGAGTTCCTGGCGCAATACCTGTTGCTGAAACATTGCCGCGAACACCCGGACCTGATTACCGGCAATACGGCGGATGTGTTCGACCGGCTGGCCGAAAAAGGCCTGATGGATACAGAACTGGCCGACCGGCTGTCGGCGACGACCCGGCTCTGGCGGGCGATCCAGTGGGTCCTCCGCCTCACCGTGGAAGAAAAGTTCGATCCCGAAACCGCCCCCGAGGCTCTCAAGACGCGGCTGGCCAAAATTGCCCGTGTCGAAACTTTCGAGGATCTGGACCGGATCATCGAGAAACGCGGCGCCGATGTGCGCGAGGCTTTTACCAGCCTGATCGAAACCCCGGCAGCGGCGCTCCCCGATCCCGATCAGGAAGCACAGGAATGAGCCCGGACATGGTTGCGGGCCTCTCCGTCCTCCTGTACCAAGATCACAATATCTTGACGCAATAGATGCGCGACCCCACCAGACTTGGACTTGTTTCCTGATGATGCATGCCGTTCGCCCGGACCCTGAGAGCGAGAAATACCGCGTTCTGAAGGGGATATTCGGGTTCGACGGCTTTCGCCCCGGCCAGGAAGTTGTGGTCGATGCGATATTGAAAGGACGAAACGCCCTCGCGGTGATGCCCACCGGCTCCGGCAAGTCGCTCTGCTTCCAGCTTCCGGCGCTCGTCAGAGGCGGCCTGACAATTGTGGTCTCTCCGCTCGTCGCCCTGATGCAGGATCAGGTCGCGGCTCTTAAACTGGCAGGCGTGCGGGCAGAGACCATCAATTCCGCGAAGGATCGGGCGGAGAATGTCGATATCTGGCGCCGTGTCGCGGCCGGAGAAGTCGATTTACTCTACCTCTCTCCGGAACGGCTGATGACAGACCGCATGCTGGCGGCCATCGGCAAGCTGCCGCTCTCCTTCCTCGTGGTTGACGAAGCGCACTGCATCTCGCAATGGGGTGCTTCCTTCCGGCCGGAATATGACGATCTCGCCCGGCTGCGGGACATCTTTCCGAACGTGCCGATTGCCGCCTTCACCGCCACAGCCGATCAAGTCACCCGCCTCGACATTGCAGAGAAGCTGTTCCGCAGCGATGCGGAGATGTTCGTGCATGGTTTCGACCGGCCGAATATCCGCCTCGATGTGACCTTGCGCTCGGACTGGAAACGCCAGGTGCTGGATTTCCTCGGCATGCATGATGGTGAGAGCGGCGTGATCTACTGTCTCTCCCGGAAAAAAACCGAGGAAACTGCCGCGTTTCTGCGGGACAAAGGCTTCAATGCCCTGCCCTACCATGCCGGACTGGCGAAGGAAGAGCGGGACCGCAATCAGGATATTTTCATGTCCGAAAGCGCGATCATCATGGTGGCCACGATTGCTTTCGGCATGGGTATCGACAAGCCGGATGTGCGCTTCGTGCTGCACACG
The DNA here is from genome assembly GCF_014904795.1 of Nisaea nitritireducens. Classification (GTDB taxonomy): domain Bacteria; phylum Pseudomonadota; class Alphaproteobacteria; order Thalassobaculales; family Thalassobaculaceae; genus Nisaea; species Nisaea nitritireducens. The sequence continues at coordinate 26,618 of NZ_JACZFS010000003.1, read as the reverse complement.
GACATGCCGGGCAGTGTTGAGGCCTATTACCAGGAATTCGGCCGCGCCGGACGCGATGGAGCTCCCGCGCGGGCTTTGATGCTCTATGGCCTCGACGATATCCGCATGCGGCGGATGTTCATCGATCAGGAGCATGAGGACGGCGACCGGCGGCGGCGTGAGCACAAGCGGCTGGACGCGTTGATCGCCTATTGCGAGGCAGCGGAATGCCGACGCCAGTCTCTATTACGCTATTTCGGCGAAGAGTCGGAACCTTGCGGCAATTGCGACGCCTGTCTGGAGCCGATGGATCTGGTCGACGGCACGGAGGAAGCCGTGCTCGCACTGAAGACCATTCAGGCTACGGGTCAACGCTTCGGCACGGTACATATCGTCGACGTGCTACGCGGCGGCAATACGGAGCGGATCCGCAAGTTCGGACATGAAAGCGTCGAGACCTACGGCGCCGGAACCGCGCACAACGCGAAGGACTGGCAGTCCCTGATCCGCCAGCTCGTCGCCAACGGGTTCCTCACCCTCGACATTCAGGGCTTCGGCGGCCTCTCGGTCAGCGACAAGGGCCACGCCCTGCTGCGCGGCGAGTTGCCTTTCCGTTATCGCCGAGACAGCCTGCGCCGCGAACGCCAGGGAAAGACCGCCCGCTCCACCAGTGTTCCGACAGAAACCATGAGCGGCTCGGAGTTGAAACTGTTCAAGGCCCTGAAACAGCTCCGCTCGGAAATCGCCCGCGAAGGCAACGTGCCTGCCTATGTGGTCTTCACCGACCGCAGCCTCGCCGACATGGCCGCCAAGCGCCCGACTTGCACGGAAAGTTTTTCAGGTATTCACGGTGTCGGAGCCGCCAAGCTGGAGAAATTCGCCGCGCCGTTTATCGACCTGATTTTGAAGCAAAACAGCACCTGATCCACGACAGATCAGAATTTGAATATTAGGCCTTCGTCCTTATATCTTGGTAGTTCCAGTTATTCCCCTACCTTTCGGAGCGCTTACGTGCCCGCCACTGCGCCCAGATATGCGTCGCGCGTTACACAGACACTTAAGTATGTCCTCCCCCTCATCGCGGGGGTAGCCACCCTTGCGGCCTTCGAGTTCGGCGCTGACCATCTGATCGGAGCGATGCAGGCCCCGGTTATGGCCGGCCTGCTCTTCCTGTGGCTGTTCTGCGCGATCCTTTGGGGTGCCTTCGGGGTGGTCCGGCACGCAGACCGGTTGGCAGAAGCATTGGGCGAGCCCTATGGCACCCTTGTTCTGACGCTGGCGGTCATTGGCATTGAAGTCGCATTGATTGCCGCCGTAATGCTTACCGGCGATGCATCCCCGACGCTTGCCCGCGATACCATGTTCGCGGTTCTCATGATCGTATTGAACGGACTTGCCGGTGCCTCCTTGCTGCTCGGCGGACTACGCCATGGGCAACAGGACTACAATCTGCCCGGCGCGCGCGCTTTTATCGCGGTTCTCGTTCCACTGGCCGTTTTCGCTCTCGTTCTGCCGAATTTCACCAAATCGACGCCCAGTCCCACATTCGATGCCTTCCAAGCCGGCTTCTTCGCCCTGATCACGGTCCTGCTCTACGCCGTCTTTCTCGGCATCCAGACCGTCCGGCACAGGACGTTCTTCGAGGAGCCGGATCAGCTGACCCCTGATTCAAATACAGTCGATCCCTTCGATCCGGATCATATCGAGGAAAAGAAGCCGACATTCGCCTTTCACGCGGTCCTGCTGATCCTGACCCTGATACCCATCATCCTCCTGTCAGAAAGGCTGGCGAAGATCGTGGATTTCGGAATCGTCGAGGTCGCCGCACCGCCGGCGATCGGCGGCGTTATCATCGCGCTCCTTGTTCTGATGCCGGAGGGACTTGCCGCTCTCCGTGCAGCGCGCGCCAACAGACTTCAGCGGTCGGTCAATCTGCTGCTCGGATCCGCCCTCTCGACCATTGGCCTGACGGTCCCAGCGGCGCTGGCCATCAGTCTCGTCACGTCCGAGCCAATCACCCTCGGGCTAGATGACACATCGATGGTCATGCTTCTGCTGACCCTCCTGATCAGCAGCATGACATTCGGCGGCATTCGGACCAGCGTGCTGCAAGGAGCTGTCCATCTTGTGCTGTTCTTTGCCTATCTGATGCTGATCTTCAGTCCATGATTTGTCGAGCTCCGCTTGACGGGCACCATGGCTGCGCCAGATAGTTTCTTATCCTCACGATTTACCAATTTCCGGAGACTCTCGAATGGTCGATGTCGGCGACAAGGCACCTGAATTCAGCATGGCGACCGATGGTGGCGGCACCGTTTCGCTCGCGAGCCTCAAGGGCAAGAAAGCGGTGCTTTATTTCTATCCAAAAGACGATACGCCCGGCTGCACCAAGGAAGCCTGTGCCTTCCGCGACGCCATGCCCGATTTCTCCGGTGTCGATGCCGAAATCATCGGCGTCTCCAAGGATCCGGTCGCCAAGCACGACAAGTTCAAGGCCAAGTACGACCTGCCCTTCACTCTGGCCTCCGACGAGGAAAGCGATGTCTGCGAGCAGTTCGGCGTCTGGGTCGAGAAGAATATGTATGGCCGGAAATACATGGGCATCGAGCGGGCGACCTTCCTGATCGACGCCGAGGGCGTGGTGCGCAATGTCTGGCGTAAGGTAAAGGTCCCCGGTCATGCCGAGGCCGTGCTCGAGGCGGTCAAAGCCCTCTAATCCGCAAAATTTCACCGGATTTAATCTGGGAAATATTTTCCGGCACAACTTTTGCTTATTAACACACCATGAACTCGGTGCTTACAAACCCACCCGCGATGACGGCCCTCAGGAACCTGTCGTTCATCCAGCGCTCCAAGGACATGGTGCAGAATCATGTCTCTACCGGACTGCGCGTGACCGGTGCGGTCGAGGACGCCTCGAACTTCGCCATCGCACAGGGGATCAGGACCGAGATCAGAGCAATTGATGCCGTCATCAAGGGGCTGAACAACGCCAAGGGCGTCGCCCAAGTCGGCATCGCCGGCGCGACAGCCGTGTCGGACCTAATGGCGGACATCCGGAAGAAAATCACCGAAGCCGCCAATCCGGCCAACACCGCTCAGCAGCAGCAAATTCTTCAGAACGATTATGAAGAATTGGTCGCGCAGTTCCGCCAGATCCTGGAAAATTCGTCTTTTAATGGTGAGAACGTCGTCGTTGAAAACGCGATTGCCTTCAACCTCGCCCTCGGCACTCCGAACAACGTCAACGTTCTCTCAAATACCAACGGCGGTACGCTGACCGTCCGGGGCCATCATCTCGATTTTAGCTACGCCCGCCTCAACAACGAGGATGTCACCACGTCGGCAAATGCCCTCGCCGCCCTGGACATCTGGGAAGAGGAAATGGAGAGGATCGGCGAGGCACTTGGCGAGCTAGGGGCCGATATGCGTGCCCTCAATCTGCAGACCGAGTTCCTGGAAAGTCAGCGCGACGCGGTGGAGGAAGGCCTCGGCAATATCGTCGACGCCGACATGGCCCGCGAAAGCGCGCGCCTGACCGCTCTCCAGGTGCAGGAGCAGCTCGCTGTCCAGACCCTTGGCATTGCCAATCAGCGCCCGCAAACCCTGCTCGGGCTCTTCCAGTAGATCTGGAATCCCGGCGAGGGTCTAAAGCCGGAATCCATACGGCAGCAGCCGGTCGATATCGAGAATATCGGCGGTGAAATCCGCGTCGCCCGTATCCACCAGAATCAGGGCGGCTTCCTGGGCTTCGTTGCGGTCGATGAATTCCCGCATGACCTGACGGCAAATGCCGCAGGGCGAGCGGTCCGGAAGTGGACCGTCGAGGCTGTCCGCCGTGGAGAGGGCGAGAAACCGGATACGCCGGAACCCTTTGGCGGCGGCAGCATGCAAGGCGTTACGCTCACCGCAGATCGTGGCGCCGTAGGAAGCGTTCTCGATATTCGCGCCGGTGATCACCTCTCCTGCGGGATCGTCCGCCATGATGACAGCAGCGCCGACATGGAAATGCGAATAGGGCACATGCGCGTTCTTCGCCGCCGCACGCGCGCTTTTCACCAGATCACGCAATACAGCCGGGTCCGCCATCACGCGTTTCTCCGGAATGTGCTGACCGGCAATGCGAAACCGCCCAGCTTCCGTTTCCAGCACACTATCGGCGGCCTCTATCGCAGGCAGGACTATTTCGATCTCTGCCATCGGCTCACCCCTTCTTGCCGTAGACCGCATCCGGATCGTAGGCCTTGCCGTCTTTGACCACATCCAGCACGGCCTTGCCATCCTCGATCCTGGCTGCGCGGTAGAAGCAGCTGTCATAGCCGACATGGCAGGCGGGGCCGGACAGGACGCGCAACAGCACCACGTCCTGATCGCAATCAACCCGAAGCTCGACCACCTTCTGGACATGCCCGCTTGTCGCGCCCTTGTGCCAGATCTCAGACCGGGAGCGGCTCCAGTAAACGGCTTCGCCCAGCTCCAGCGTCTTCGTCAGCGCCTCCCGGTTCATGAAGGCGAACATCAGCACCTCGCCTGTCTCCGCATGCTGGGTGATGCAGGGGATCAGGCCGTCCGCGTCGAATTTCGGCTGGAAGGTCGAGCCTTCCTCAAGATCTGCCTTGCCGCCGCGCTCTGAAAACAGGGTAGTCGCTATCATGGTCATCGCTCCGTGATCAAGATCCGGTTATAGGCCGCCGCCCTGCGTACCTGCAACGCCGCCAAAAGTGGACCAACCGGACACCGCGCGCGTACAACCATCGAAATGGATCGTGAAAGTGACCGGATCGGCATGTCCCGCGTGAAACAGTTCCAGAGTTTGGCCGAAGCCGCCGTCGCCGTGCTTGAAACCGGCGACACCCGTGAGAAGGCAACGCTCGGCCGGGCCGTGGTCGCAGCCTGGAAAGACGGAACCATCAGTGATATCGGCAAAGCGGCACCGCCGGACCGCCCGGCTCGACCGCCCCTTCCCGCCCTGCGGCCGCCACGTGAGGTGCCGAAACGCAAGATCACAGCAGCTCCCGCCGGCCGGATCGCCCTACTGCATGCGCTGGCCCATATCGAGCTCAACGCCATCGACCTCTCCTGGGACATCATTGCCCGCTATACCGGTCACGATCTCCCCGAAGGCTTCTATACCGACTGGATGAAAGTTGCGGACGATGAGTCGAAGCATTTCCTGCTGATCGCCGACCGGCTGGAAGAGCTTGGCTCCCATTATGGCGCCCTGAACGCCCATGACGGGCTCTGGGGCGCGGCGACAGAGACCGCGCACGATCTACTGGCCCGGCTTTCCATCGTGCCGCTGGTGCTGGAAGCGCGGGGCCTCGACGTCACCCCGGCGATGGTCACCAAGATGCGCGAGGTCGGAGACGAGGCAAGTTCGGCCATCCTGCAGATCATCTTCGATGACGAGATCACCCATGTCGCGGTTGGCAAGCGCTGGTTCGATCATGTCTGCGACCGGGAGGGTAAGCCCCGGATCGAAACCTGGCAGCATCTAGTGCGCACCCATTTTCGCGGCGGCGTGAAACCGCCCTTCAATATCCCGGCCCGCGAGTTGGCCGGTTTCGCAGCAGCCTTCTATGTCCCGCTCGGCGAGGAGTTTCTGGCCTCCCGGAAGGTGGACGAAGGCACGTCACCGTGAGTACGTTGCTGTCGCGAGAGTTCGTCCGCCACCTCAAGGCATCCCGAGCCCAGGCTTGGGAAGCTCTGGCCGACACGGCTCGCTATAACGAATCTGTCGGCCTGCCAAAGCATGATATTCGCGAAGAGCCGCAGCCGGACGGCAGCGTCCGGTTCTACGCTACCGCCAAGATCGGCTTCCTTACCTTGAATTGGGAAGACATCCCGCAGGAATGGTCGACCGGCAACTGGTTCCGGCACCGCCGTCTCTTCCTCAAGGGCCCGCTGAAACAGCTCAACGTTCATGTCCGTTTCGAAGACGGCCCGAACGGCGAAGGCTGTACGGTGCATTACCGCACCGATATAGAGCCGCGGAACCTGATCGGCCGCATCCTCGCCCATAACGTCATCTTTCCGGTAAACGAACGGAACTTCATCCTCATAGCCAACCGGATCGAGGAATGGGCAAAGGAGCAAATCGAGACACCCTACCCGACAGAACCGATGGAACTGGACGAAGCGCACAGCAAGCGCCTCGAGAGTGTGCTCACCCGTCTCAACGTCTCGCACTACGGCCACGGCCTCGGGCGCAGGCTCGCGAACTGGTTGCTTTCCGCTCAGGAAGTCGACCTGATGCATATCCGCCCCCTGCGCCTCGCCCGGCAGTGGGAAGTGGACGAACGGCATGTCATCGAGTTGTGCCTGCAAGCTGTGAAGGACGGGCTTCTGGAAAGCCGCTGGGACCTGCTCTGTCCACGCTGCAAAGGCGCCAAGATTTCCGAATCCTCGCTCGACGCGCTGCCGCAGGGCGCGCACTGTCCATCCTGCAACGTCAGCTACGACAGGGATTTCGCCCGCAATGTCGAGCTGACCTTCCAGCCGGCAGCCAGCATCCGCAAGGTGGTGCACGGCGAATTCTGTCTCTTCGGCCCGATGTCGACACCCCATGTCCGCCTGCAGGTAAGGATCGCACCGGGCGAAAGCGAGAGCGTCGAGACGGCACTAGCACCGGGCTCTTACCGGATACGGACACTGGAGCCGGGGCCGGAGCGGATTCTCGATGTCTCAGGTGGCGACTTCCCTTCTATAGCGGTCGACGAAGAGGATATCGCATCGGAGACAAACGGAGCGGCTGACGCGGCGATCATGCTGAAGAACAGCTGCCAACGTCCCCGGGTCGTCATCGTCGAGGCGCGGGACTGGGCCGAGGACGCGCTCACGGCCCATCGTGTCACCACCATGCAGGCTTTCCGGCATCTCTTTGCCGAGGACGTGTTGCGTGGCGGCGACGAGGTCGGCATTGCCCATATCACACTTATGTTCACCGATCTCAGCGGCTCAACGGCACTCTACGAGAAGATTGGCGATGCGCCGGCCTACGGGCTCGTGCGCGAACATTTCGATTTCCTATCCCGCATCGTGCGCGAGCATGACGGCGGGGTGGTGAAGACAATCGGCGACGCGGTGATGGCCTCCTTCGCCGAGCCGGAGAACGGACTGCGCGCCACGCTCGATATCCGTAACCATGTGCTGGAGTTCAACCAACAACATCCCGCCACTCCGATCGGCCTGAAACTCGGACTGCATACGGGTCCCTGCATCGCCGTCACCCTGAACGGGCGGCTCGATTACTTCGGCAGCACCGTGAACATGGCCGCCCGCCTGCAGGGCGAGGCCGGAGCGGGAGAGATCGTCATCAGTGAGGCTATCGCCAGCGATCCGGCGGCGGCGGAAGTTCTCAAATCGCATTGGTTGGAGCAGGATCGCCGCGCTATAAGGGGGTTCAAGGATCCCGTCACGTTCCGGCGTCTCCCGCCGGAAGACACAGCGCACAAACCAACCTGACGACGACCAAACCAACCGCGAAAGGCCACGCCCAGATGAGCCCGGACTCCGCTCAACAGTCGAACACTCCAAAGATCGAACCCGAAGAAATCCTCGAAGGCATCCTGGACTGGGTCGAGGCGGAAAGCCCGACCACAGACAAGGACGCAGTCAACAAGGTCGCAGACAAGGTTCAGGGGCTCTATGACGGCCTTGGACTTGCCATCGAGCGCACACCCGGGCGGGACGGTTTCGGCGATATCATCCGGGCGCGGACCGAGAATGCGAGTGGCGAAAAAGGCATTCTGGTCCTCTGCCATATCGACACGGTGCACCCGATCGGTGTGAAGGATGGCGCGCTGAAAATCCGCCGAGAAGGCGACGAGGTCTATGGCCCCGGCATCTACGACATGAAGGCGGGTGCCTACCTGCCCTACTACGCCTACCGCCACCTGCAGCGCCTAGGCCGAAAAACCAGCCTGCCAGTGACCTTCCTCTATGTCTCCGAGGAAGAGGTCGGCAGCCCGATGTCCCAAGAGTTCATCGAGGAAGAGGCTCGGAAGGCGAAATACGTGCTGGTCACAGAGCCGGCCCGCGATGGCGGTAAGGTCGTGGTCGCGCGCAAGGGCGTCGGCCGTTTCACCATGACCATCACCGGCCGCCCCGCCCATGCGGGTGCCAGGTACGAAGACGGTCGCAGTGCTATCAGCGAATTGGCCAACCAGATCAAGGCTATCGATGCGTTAGTCGATCTCGAGCGCGGGGTGACAACCAATGTCGGCATCATCAGTGGTGGCACCGCGGTCAATGTCGTTGCACGGGACGTTGTCGCTGAAATCGACCTCCGGGTGCTGACCAAGGCGGACGGCGAGGAAATGACAGCCAAAATCCTCGGCCTGAAGGCCCAGAACCCGGACGTCACTGTCGAGGTCACCGGCGGCATGAACCGCCCGCCGATGGAAGCCACCGATGCCAGCATGAAACTGTTCGAGCATGCCAAGGCCTGCGCGGCAGAAGCCGGATTCGAGCTCGAAGCGACCGAGACAACCGGCGGCGGCAGCGATGGCAACTTCACCGCAGCCCTTGGCGTACCGACCCTAGATGGCCTCGGTGCCGACGGCGAAGGCGCCCATACGCTGGAAGAGAAGATCTATTTCTCCTCCCTCGAACCCCGCGCGAAAATGTGGGTTCGCCTGCTGGAAACGCTGGAATAAGTAAAAACCGTCATCCCGGCCGGAGAGCCGGGACCTAGATGATCAATGGGCTGGCCCCTGCATCCCTAGGTCCCGGATCAAGTCCGGGATGACGGTGATATTTTTACTCAGCCGCCACTGCCGAGGCGAGCTGGTGGGAGACGAGCTGGGCGTAGAGCCCACCCTTCGCCACCAGCTCCTCGTGGCTACCTGTTTCGACCAGCGTGCCCTCGCTCAACACCGCGATCATGTCCGCGTTTCGGATCGTCGAAAGCCGGTGGGCGATGACGATGGTGGTGCGGTCGCTCTGCAGCCGGTCCAGAGCTTCCCGAACAGCCCGCTCGTTCACCGCATCCAGATGAGAGGTGGCTTCGTCCAGGATCAGCACCGGTGCGTCCTTCAGGAAAGCCCGGGCAATGGCCACCCGCTGGCGCTGACCTCCTGAAAGACTGGTGCCGCGTTCGCCGACCTTGGTGTCGAGCCCGTCCGGCAGCATGTCGACCAGATCGCCGAGCGATGCATGGCTCACCGCCGCCGCCAGATCCGCTTCGCTGGCGTCGGGACGGGCCAGCATGATGTTGGCGCGGAGCGTGTCGTTGAACAGGTAGGTATCCTGCGCCACCAGCGCGATCCGGCCGCGCAGATCGTCCAGCTTGTAATCCTTCAGATCCGTGCCATCCATTAGCACCCGACCAGCGTCCGGATCCCAGAACCGCATCAGCATCTGGGCAAGCGTCGTCTTGCCCGCGCCGGACGTGCCGACCAGCGCCACCGTCTTGCCCGCCGGAATTGTCAGGCTGAAGTCCCGGATGGCCCGGCGGCTCTGCCCCGGATAGCGGAAATCAACGTCTTCCAGCGTAATTGACACCGGCCCGGACTGATCGGGACCGCCCGGACCGTCCGTCACCGGCACAGGCTCGTTATTCAGGGCATAGACCCGCCGGGTCGAACCCAGCGTGTCAGCGAGCTGACGGCCGATCTGCGCGATCTCGGAGACCGGCAGGAAGGCCGCCATGGCAAGGATGGTGAGCAGTGGCAGCACAGCCACCTGGATAACTCCAGATGCCGTGAGCCAGGCCCCAACAACCACCACCGCCAGACCGCCAAGGCCTGTCAGGGCTTCAAGCAGGCTCTGCTGCGCTGTCAGCTCCCGGAAGAACGGCAGGCGGAGATTGATATGGCGCTGGCCGAGTTCGTCCAGCTTGTCCCCACGGGGCCCTTCCTGCTGGAAAGCCACGATCTCACCGAGGCCCTGCACGCTATCCACCGCAAAGGCGCCAAGCTCTCCCGATGCCTCGCGAGCTTCCGAGCCGAGCGTATCGACCCGGCCGCGCATCAGGAACGGGCTGAGACCGACAGCAACAAGAAACGGCAGCAGCGTGAAAGCCAGCACCGGGTTTTCCATGCCGAGCCAGACCAGCACACCGGCCGGCACCAGGATGGCGACGAAGGCCGGCGCCACCGTGTGGGCGAAGAAATACTCGACCAACTCGATATCGTGGGTGACCAGCGTCATCAAATCGCCGGTGCGCCGCCGGACGAGATAGGCCGGTGCAAGCGCATCCAGCTTGCGGAAGGTATCTATCCGCATTTCCGCCAGCAGCCGGAAGGCCATGTCATGGGCGAGCCAGGATTCCAGCCAGTGCAGCACGCCGGACAGCGGCGCCACCACCGCAAGCCCCCAGAGATAGGGCGTGAAATCCGTGCCATTCTTCAGGGCCAGCACGACGAAGGCGCTGAGTACGCCGACACCGATGAACCCGAGAACCCGAAGCACGCCGAACAGGAAGGTCAGCACCAGCTTGCCCTTCCACGGCATGATGACCTTCATCAGCTCGGTGACAACCTGCGTCCAGGTCAGCCCCTCGGCCTTGATGATACCTTCGGTCGGCGCCTGCATGGCACCGCCGGGCACATCGGCAATGCTTTCCGCTGCCGGTTTCGCCGCCGCATCCCGCACCACCGGCTCGGCCGCTTCGGCGGCGGCTGCCTCACGGGCCTGCTCGGCCATCAGCCCGGCATAGAGCCCGCCCGCTTTCATCAACGCGCCATGCGGCCCTTCCTCGGCGACCTTGCCGTCGTTCAACACCAGAATACGGTCGCAATCGATAACGCTGGAAAGACGGTGCGCCAGAACCAGCGTGGTCCGGCCTTTCATCAGCCGGTTGAGTGCGTCCTGAATGACCGCCTCGTTCTCCGCATCCACCGCCGACAGGGCCTCATCGAGAATGAGGATCGGCGTGTCGCGCAGCAGCGCCCGGGCAATGGCCATGCGCTGACGCTGACCACCGGAAAGCTTGATGCCGCGCTCGCCGATCACCGTCTGGTAACCCTCAGGCAGGCCTTCGATAAAGTCGTGAATATTGGCGGCTTGAGCGGCTGAAACCACGGAGGCGTGATCCGCCTCGGGCCGGCCCATGCGGATGTTTTCCTCCACCGTGCCGTGGAACAGGAACGTGTCCTGGTTGACCACCGAGATCATTGAGCGGATCTGTTCGAAGGACAGTGCATCGAGCGGCTTGCCGCCGAGCAGGATGCGTCCCTCGGTCGGATCGAAGAACCGCAGCAGCAGGCGGACGACGGAGCTCTTGCCGCAGCCGCTGGGGCCAACGAGGCCGATACGTTCTCCCGGTTTCACAGCGAAGCTGAGCCCGTCATGCACGGTGCGCGGCGCGCCAGGATAATGGAAGCCGACTTCTTCGAAGGTAATGGAGGCCTCAAGCGGCGCTGTGCCGGACGCAACCGCGTCCTCAACATCCGGCTTGCCGTCCAGCACCCGGTAGATGCCTTTCGCGGCCGACAGCCCGACCATGCCTTCATGCAGCACGTTGCGCAGCTCACGCATCGGCCGGAACACCTCGACGCCGAGCATCATGATGACCAGCAGAGACGTCAGCTCAAGCTGGCCTTCCGTCACCCGCCAGGCACCGAGGCCGAGCGCGGCCGCGGCACCGCAGGCAATCGAGCTGTCGGTGATGCCGCGGGCGAGCACGTTGCCGCTCAGCACCCACATGGTGCTGCGGAACACTTCCCGTGCCTTCACCTCGAGCGTATCGCCGCGCGCCTTGCTCTGCCCGAAGGCCTTCAGGGTGGCGAGGCCTTGCAGTGAATCCAGAAACTCGGCGGCGAAGGATGAATAAGCCTCCTGCCGGCGGCGTGCGCTGCGTTCGTTCGAGCTGTGCCAGAGCGCCGGCGCGAACACCGCAAGCAGCGCAAACACCAGCATGACCAACGCCACCGGCAGGTCGATCCAGGCGACGAAAGCGAAAATCAGCAGCGGTGCCAGCAGGGAGACCGCAAGCTGCGGCAGATACTGTCCGAAATAGACTTCCAGCCGGTCCACAGCATCGGTCAGGGCCAGCGTGATGGCACCGGACCGTTCCCGCCCGACATATGCCGGGCCGAGACTGGCCAGCTTGTCATAGACCTTCCGGCGCAGACTGACCTGCACCTTGGCCGCCGTCTCGTGCGCCACCATGTTACGCCATTGCTCGACCCAGCCACGGGCGATCATCACCAACGCGATACCGGCGATAGAGGGCCAGAGATCTTCCAGCGCGTCGCCAGAGAAGATCCGGCCGATCAGCCAACCCAGAAGGCCGAGCCGGGCGACACCGAGACTGACCCCCAGCAAGCCGATCAGGATGGCCCATGAAATCCGGCCGCGAACCCCTTCGGTGAACTGCCACAGTCTGGTTTCGAAATGCATGATGATTTCCCTTCGGACGGTCCGGACCGGCTGGCCCTTATTCCAATCGGGATCAGAATATCCGAAAGATAATATTCCGAGACTGGACAAATTTCGCAACGCAGCGAACAATTTTGTACCGCCACATTGCGAGCCACTCGCATTAAGGTACCGCCATGCTGACCGATTGGGACGATTACCGGGTATTTCTGACCCTAGCGCGCGAGCGGAGCCTGACGGCGGCCGCGAAGGCGCTCAATGTGAGCCACCCGACCGTGGCCCGGCGGGTAAAATCGCTGGAAGAGGCCATCGGCGCCCGCCTGTTCGACCGGCTACCGGATGGCTATGTGCTGACACCCGCCGCCGAGCAATTGCTGTCCGACGTGCAGGCAATGGACGATGCGGCGCAAGCTATCGAGCGGCGCAGCCTCGGCCTGACGGACACGGCGCGCGGCACGGTGCGGATATCTGTCGGCGAGCACATGATGCATTTTCTGACCCAGCACCTCGCCCAGTTACGCGACCGGCTGCCGGAAATCGAGATTGAACTGCACGTGACCCACCTGATGGCCAACCTGTCCCGGCGGGAAGCGGATATCTCCATCCGCGAGGTGGTGCCGGATGCGGCGGATCTGGTCACGCGCCGGATCGGCCGGTTCCATTATGCCGTCTACGGCACACCACAGCTTGTCGGTCAGATCGGCGGTTCCGGGAAAGATGCGGATGCGTTGAACGGCTCCCTCGCCTACCTGCCGTGGATCGGTTTCGACGAGGAACATCACTACATGCCCGGGCAAGCCTGGCTCCGGCAGATGCTCGGCAATCGCAGCCCGGTGGTGCGGGCCAATAACGGCAACAGCCTGCATCTCGCAGTAAGTGCGGGTGCCGGGGTCACGGTCCTGCCCTGCTTCATCGGCGATGCGGACCGCAACCTGGTCCGCGCCACTCCGGTTCTGGAAGACGTGGTCGCCGACCAGTGGATGCTGGTGCATCGCGACCTGCGCACCCTGCCCCGCGTCCGCGCCATGATGGATGAGCTAGCGCGTCTGTTTCAGATGGAGAAATCGGCGCTGGAGGGGGCTGCGGGCTAGTAATTCTTCCCGCCCACACAGCCGTCACCCCGACGCAGGTCGGGGTCCATGGAGAACGCGCGCCACCCCATGATCGGTGGATCCCGACCTGCGTCGGGATGACGATTGAAGCTCGGGTTTAGTACAGTGCTTCCTTGTAACGCTCGACCATCTTCTCCTGGCTCTCACCATCGTCCTTCAGTCCGAGCTGATCCATGATCATCTTGCCGAGGGTCGGCAGCGTCGAGCGTTCGATCTGTGCCTCCGGATCCCAGAGCCGCGACCGCATCAGCGCTTTCGCGCAATGCAGGAAGGCGAGCTCGACCTTGATCTTCAGCACGGTGGCCGGAAGCCGTTTCTTCATCTCGAAGCCGGCAAGCAGCTCTGCATCGTCACGAATCTCGGCGGTGCCGCGAATGCGCAGGGTCTCATCCACGCCGGGGATCAGGAAGATCACCGAGCAAGTCGGGTTCGAGAGGATATTCGTCAGTGAATCGAGACGGTTATTTCCCGGTCGGTCGGGAATGACGATGGTGTTGCTGTCTGGAATCGCAACAAATCCCGGCTCGTCGCCGCGTGGCGTGATGTCGACGACACCATCCCCGTTATGGGTTGCCAGCAGCAGGAAAGGTGAGAGTTCTATGAAGCGTTTGCAATGCGGATCAAGCGCGCTCAGCTCCTTCTCGACCGCACGCCCAGCGGCGGGTCGATAGATTTCGCGCAGCGCCTCGACCGTTTCGATCTTTGCCATAACTTCCGTCCGGGTAAGCAACAGGGGCGCACATGCTGCTCTGCCGTGCCTTTAACGTCAACTGGGGCCGTCAACTCCACCAGCGCAAGACCGTATCGTGGACTGGATTATCGAAGTTGCCGCCGTCCTTGCGCCAAGAATCGTATGACTTCTCCAGCCGGAAGCACCAGATATCGCGGAGAAATCCGTCTTCGTCCGTTCTCATCGGGTTAATGGGGGGGAGTGCCAATGGACCGGTCACGCCGCAAGCCGGATCATTTTCCGGCGCAGGCGATACAAGTGGTCACGGCAGGATCGAGCTCCAGCCGCTTCAGCGGAATTTCCTCACCACAGGTGACGCAATAGCCGAAATCCTCGTCCTCGATCCGGGCAAGAGCGGACGCAATGCGCTGCAGTTCCATCCCGCGCCGTCGTTCCGTTTCCTTGGCCATAGCCTGTCCCTGCAAAGCGTCCATGCGCGAAAGGCGCCCGACCCTGGTCTGGTCGAGCTCTACCGGGCTCGCGTCTCCCGATGCAGTTTCCATCACCGCTTTCAGCTCAGCGCGCCGGGCGAGCAGGAGATCGCGAAAATGGTCGAAATCGAATTTCATGGCGTTAACCGTACAACGCGCAGAATCAGTATACCAGTTGGTCGTCGCCACCGGAGCCACCGATCACAAGCTCGCCACGATCGGAAAGATCCTTCGCGGCCGTGACCATCGCGGTCTGCGCCTCCTCCACGTCCTTCAGCCGCATCGGGCCGAGAGACTGCATGTCCTCGCGCAGCAACTTCGCCGCACGTTCGGACATGTTGGAGAAGAACAGGTCCTTCAGCTCTTCCGACGCGCCCTTCAGGGCGATGGTGAGCTTGTCCTTGTCCACTGCGCGCAGCAGCGTCTGCACCCCCGCCGGGTCGATCCGGGCCAGATCCTCGAAGGTAAACATCAGGCTGCGGATTTTCTCCGCACTGTCCTTGTTGCGTTCTTCGAGGGCGGAGAGAAAGCGGGATTCGGTCGCCCGGTCCAGGTTGTTGAAGATTTCCGCCATCATCTCGTGGCTGTCCCGCCGGTTGGTGCGCGCCAGATTCGACATGAACTCGGTGCGCAGCACGCGTTCCACGTCCTTCTCGATTTCCTTGTTCACCGCTTCCATGCGCAACATGCGCATGACAACTTCCATGGCGAAGTTTTCCGGCAGAATCGACAACACCTTGCCGGCATGGGCCTGGCCGATCTTGCCGAGGATCACAGCGACGGTCTGCGGATATTCGTTTTTCAGGAAGTTCGCCAGAACCTGCTCGTTCACATTGGCGAGCTTGTCCCACATGGTCCGGCCAGCCGGACCACGGATCTCTTCCATGATGTCGTTGACACGGTCGTTGCCCAGCACCTTGGTGAGCAACCGCTCTGTCGAATCCATCGAGCCGACAAGGGAGCCGGTGGAGGACACCTGCTCGGCGAACTCGACGAAGAGACGTTCAACGATGTTGGAGCTGACGGTTCCGAGCCCCGCCATGACCTGGGAGATTTCCTTGATCTCCTCATCGTCCAGCAAGGCAAACAGCTTTCCGGCCTGCTCCTCGCCGAGCGACATCAGCAATATGGCGGATTTTTCCGGACCGGTGATGCCCCGATAATCTTCGCGGACACGCATTCCCATGGCAGCCTTCCCCAAAAAGGCGTCAGTAAAATATTATGGTAAATTTTAACATGAATAGACAGACGCCTGAAGTCATTAACGACAATTAGGGAATGGCTATTTACCCTCCCCCTCCTGACAAAGCGGCCGCTGTCACATTTACCGTATCTTCAGAGTTAAGAGCCTACATTTCGCAAGATTTATACTCGGCACCTCGCGACAAATCGAGCATTTGCTGTGCAACCCTGCGGAAGGCTCCGCCCCGATGACCGTTCAACAATTGACCGCAAAAGACCGACTGAAATCCATGCTCTCAAGCGGATCCCGCCCGCTCGGGGGGCAGCTTCAATTTCTCGGTCTCGACGAGGTTAAGCAGCAGCTTGGCGACCGGTGGGAGACGAAGAAGGACTTCATCCGCTCATTGTGCCAACGGACAGTAAAACCGCATATCGGCAAATCGGATCTCTGTCTGGAATATGGTGAACTCGGCTTCGTCATCCTGTTCGGCGAGCTTGACGATGAAACGGCGACCATCAAATGCGGCCTGATCAAAGCGGAAATTCTTCGCCAGCTGAAAGGCGACGACGAGCTCGCCAGCCTCAATGTGCACACATCAGTCGGCGACCTGGCAAGCGGCGGCACGAGCAACGCAAGCCTTTCGGACCTGATCGAGAAGGCCATGGCCAACAAGTCGGAGAAATCCGCCGACCCAAGGGCGGATGATGCACCCGAGAGCATGAAGGGCGAATCACATCCGGCCGAAGCGTTTGACTATTCCGAGACACAGAAAGAAAATTTCCATCAAGCACAATGGGCCTCGATCAAGTCGACGCTGCAACCTGGAGCAGATCCATTCAGCCTCCAGGAAGAGGAAAAGAATGCAGGGCTTGGCGACGTCGATTTCGGCTTCCTGCCTCTGGTCAACCTGAAGAGCGGAGTCATTTCGATCTTCCATTGCGCGGCGGTCCGCCTCGATTCCTTTGACAGGATCATCAACGGGCATGACGTGCTCTCGGAAAACAGTGACGAGAAATCCGCCATTGAGCTGGATCTGCTGACCCTGGCCCGCGCGAAAATCGGCCTGATGGACATGACCATGCGCAAACGGATCGCGCTGGTTTCAATCCCGCTCAGCTACGCCACCCTGTCGCGTCCACGCTCCAGGCAGGATTTCCTGGCCGCATTGAAAACGATCCCGTCAGAATTGCAGCGCTACCTCGTCATTACCTTGACCGGCTTTCCGGACGGCGTTCCGACAGGCACGCTCGCGGAATATGTTCATCTGATCAAAAACAATGTCAGAGGAGTCGCCGCACGGGTTCATCCGGAGACGAACAGCTTGAAATCGCTCAAGGAAGCCGGCGTCCAGATTGTCGGGTTCAAGTTTCCCGAGGCCGAGCCAGTATCTGCAAAAATGGCGGAGACCATGCTCACCTTCAAAAAGAACGCGGGCAAGTTCGGCCTCAGCACCTTTGTCCGGAACCTGAAACGGAAAGACCTGGTCCGCGCGGCGATAGATCTTGAGTATGACTATTTCAGCGGGCCGGCCATCGCCGATCTTTCCGATTATGTCGGACCGGTCAGAGAGGTCGACCTCACGGCCTTCTGACCGGCACCGTTTCCCGCGTCAGTGTGCGAAGATCACAGGAATATCCGCCTGATCGAGGATCTGGCGGGTTGCTCCGCCGAAGATCAGCTGGGTCAGCCGGCTCTGCGTATAGGCGCCTTTCAACATCAGGTCCGCCCCGAGATCGCGTGAAATCTCGACCATCTTTGCGCCCGGTCCGTTCGGCGCCTCGCTCTTGTGCTGCTCGGCCTTGATACCATGACCGGCGAGATAGCTTTGCAGGGCCTTGCCATCCGGGCCCGAGGCGTACCAACCTTCTAGCTCAACGATATGAACCGCCTTGGCGGAGCACAGGATCGGCAGGCTCTGCCCGATCAGCCGCGCTGTTTCGGTGCTCCGGTTCCAGGCGACGACGACCGTATCTCCGAACGGCTTGTCCCAGGCTTCCGGCGTCAGCATGACCGGACGTCCACCTTCGAACAGCGCCATCTCGAACAGGGTCTGCCAGTGCGGGCTGCGGGTCGCCCGCGCCACAACGGTCAGATCGAAAATCCGCGATTCCTCGCCAACCTGACGCCAGTTCGACAAGCGCTCCAACTCGACGGAAACCCGTCCCCCAAGATCGGCCGGCAGCGCGTGTTTCATGGCAAGAAACTGGGTCTCTGCCTGCTCCCGCTGCGCGGCAACCTCCTCATCGATGCCTTCGTATGACACCACACCGCCGCTCATCGGATCAACAATCACCGGGTCCGGCAAGCGCGGATAGAACAAGGCCGTGACATGTCCGTCGAACCGGCTCGCAAAGCGGGCGGCTGCGGAAACAGGCGTCACATCGGCATTGTCGGCCCCGAACGGGAGAAGGATTTGTTTCATTGATTGCGTCCCCTTTTCATACCGCAGCGTAGGTCGATCACGGCACCGAATAAAGACCCGAGCGGTAAAGAAAGCATAGCAGAAGTGCGGAAACCTACTCTAACCCAAACTGCCCGTCACATCGTTCAAAGACCAGTCATATGCATAGTTTACAGCGACATCGTCCGACAGATTCCGGCGCAGCCCCGGCAAAGCATAAAGGCGAAGATGCGACAGTATGGCACCGCGCGAGCCGCCAAGATCCTCCGCGTACCACTCATAGAGACTTGAGAGAGTCGCCGTCCTGCCATCGGTCCAAACACCGCGCGGATGATTCACGAAGTCGAGCGCCTGTTCGTCAAGCAACCTGTCGACGTTGGCACCTGTAAAACCCTGGGCCAACAGGCCCGGCGATCCGACCGCACCATAGCAAAGTCCGTAATGCACGCGGCCGTCGCGCCAATAAGCGCGCAGGATGCCGTTGCGGATGTCCGAGAGGCTGAGAGGATGCCCCTCGACCTCGACGATCGGCCTGCCCCATGGTGTCCCGTCGCCGAAATCGATGTCGCGCACCGACAGCACAAGATAGGCGCGGCCAATCAGACGGACCACCAGGGCATTATGCAGATTGAGCCAGAAGGCATATTGCTCCGGCCGGTCGAGAGTGTGGACTGGGGTTGCGGCCAGCGTGCTCAGATACGTATCGAGCAATTCCCATTCCGCCGTCGGGATCTCACCATAGGGCAGCATCGGAACGTGATCTGACCTCAGCCTCCTGTATTTTGAGAGGAACCTGTCCCAGAGCCGATGATCCACCAGCCGGCGGGAGCCCGGCGCATGGGCGCGCCACTCTTCCAGCGGACGCACCGGTCCCGGCGAGAAAGGCCGGTCTGTTCCCGGGAAACCTCCGGCACAGCCGCCAAGCACGGCAGCGAGAGCACCGCCGATCAGCACCTGTCGTCGGCTCCGCCCACGCATATGGGTCACGGGATGGTCGACATCTGGACCGATCCGATCCCGTCGACTTCATAGATAAAACACTCTCCCGGACCCGGGAAGCGGGTCTTCAGGGTCGATCCCGTCATCACGATCATGCCGGTCTCAAGCGGCCGCCCCTGGGCGGACAGCTCGTTTGCGGCCCAGGCCAGGGCAGTCAACGGATTGCCAAGCGCCGCGCCGGTTGTCGCTTTCTCTATCTCCCCGCCAACCTCCAGACGCGTCGGTGTGGAGGTCAGATCGAAACCGCGCCAGTCCGTCACCGGCGCCCCCAGCACGACGCCGCCGGACCAGGCATTGTCAGCCACCAGAGAACGGGCATCGAAGTTCTCATAAACCGCACTGCGATCCTCGATCAGCTCGAAAGCCGGGATCACCGCATCCACGAACGGCGCAATTGAATCCGCATCATATGATCCGGAAGGAACCGTGCGGCCGAGCCGAAGGGCGAGCTCGAACTCAATGCCGACATGCTGGAATGCGGCCAGGGAAATCTCCGCGGGCGACGCCACCAGAGTGTCGTCAAAGATCGCCCCGAGCAGCGGATGATCTACGCCCACAAAAGCCTGCATGGCGGCAGATGTCAGCGCGATCTTGTACCCCGCGATGCTGGCGCCGCTGCGCTCCTGACGCATGGAGACGAAAGCCTCCTGGGCCCTGTAGGCCTCCGCAATGTCGGAGAGCGCCAGTTTCCCGGAAAGCGTCTCATACGGCACACGGCTCGCATGCTCCTCCAGCAGATGCCGGGCCACAGCCCGCTCCTTCTCCAAGTCCCTACCGGCCCCGGCCATGACGCTTTCCCCTTTTGTCGTTACGATGCCAAGTCTCACCCATCCCAGACAGTCGCTCAAGACAGTGCTGAACCAGACGATGAGATCCGGGAGACTGGTAGTGACGACACCCTAGCCTGCGGGGTCCTGAAAACCGAAATCCGCATTATCACCGGAAATTCGAACTTTCATTCGAACAAACCCTCCAGACCAATCGGCGGCGTAACGTTCCGGTTTACCTCGCCATCCAGCTTTGCATTGCAGCTCGCACCGTCTCCGGAAAAATACTCCCCATACTTTCCCCGATCAGCGCCTTCGCCGCCATCGGCCGCAATCACCCGGTTGCCACTATTCATTTCCCACAGCGGGCGGCTCTCTTGGGGATTTCAGAAAAACCATTATGCGAATCGGGGGTTAAATTCTGCCCGTCACGCTCAATAACATGATCGATGGCAAGGTATTCGCGACCATAATTTATTGGATTAATTGTCGCTGCCCTTAGGAATTCTTAAACCAATAATATGGTAATTTATCAGCAACATAGACGAAAACGAGTATGCGATATCGCGTTTCAACGAAACCCAAAGCGCAATGAGTGCGCATTTTTTTCTGGAAATTAATTTCGTTCGAACTTATCTACTAAGTCATTGAGATGTAACCCGTGCGGGAAAGGTGCGAGACGGCCGACATGGTCATCAAGGGTAAGGTGAAGAAATCGATCAAGAAGCAGATACGCCACCAAGGCTTTGCCGAGGTGGATCTGACGCTTGACCAGATTCAGAAACTTCACCTGATCAATGACGACCGCGGCATGGACCGGGAAAACGAGCGGTTCTGGAAACTGGTCCGTGCGATCCGAGATCACGGCTACGCCTCAAACGACCCGCTTCGCATCTTCTATCTCGACGACAGCTTCGTTCTGGTCGATGGCGGCCACCGCCTGACCGCCGCCCGCAAGGTGGCCGAAGAATGGCTGTCAAACCTGTTCCGGGAAAAGGTCCACTATATCAGCTGCCTGGTCACAGAAGGCCCGCTGCAGGACGTCTCGGACAACGACAACAACTCCCTGCCTGCCTGACCCATCCTCGACCGGCCCTCTTTCCGCTCACTTAGCCTGCCGCGCCCCATTGGCAATCGCGGCCCGCTCCTGTATCACGTTCGCCTAGGCGGCCCCGTAGCTCAGTAGGATAGAGCGACAGATTCCTAATCTGTAGGTCACAGGTTCGAATCCTGTCGGGGTCACCACTTTTCTTCCCATACAGTCCGACACGGAATCTGGCGCCACTTCGTAATCTCCGGGGATGCGGAAGGTTGACGTGGAGTAGTCACGTCAGGTAACGGCAACCATTCATATAATTCGAGAAGTCACCTGGGTTGAGCAGCCGCACAATAAAAAACAAAGCCCGTCCAATATAAATCATTCACTTTTCGAATACCCCAAGGCGTCGCATGGCGCATGCTATCGTTCCCTTGCCATAAAAAGGAGAACCGGCATGCAACCCCATATTGAAACGGCACGTGCCTACTATCGTGAAATGATGACGCTGATTGTGCGGTCCGGCTACCGCATATCCATTGAAAACGACATGCGGCAATGGAAGCACATCATGCAAACCGCACCGGCTACTGCCGGAGTATCCAGCATATTCGACCCGGAGAAAGCGGACTACCAGCCTGCGGATGCCTTCTGGCTGAGAGTGTCCAATGAACAGGCCGAAACCGTCGCAATAATCTGCGATCGCCTGGTCCAGACACCTGACTTCATCGGTTTTGTCGAAGAAACCGGAATGTTCTCAGAACCCTATATTCGGCACCCGGTCGAAGAACAACTTTCTGGCAACATCGGTCATGCCGGTGGCCTCTGGATCCATCCAAACAGCCGCAAAACCGGACTGTCCTGGGCTCTGCCACGCCTTATTCGATCTTTATCCGTCATTCACTGGGGGGTGGACCGGCATTGCGGCATCATACTCACCGGTCTCGCCAGTGCAGGGTTCGGAAGCCATATCTACGGCTTCCCACGCTCATGGCTGGCTCTATCGGGCGGCGATTTCCGGCCGACGGGCCAAGAGGAGCGCCTCTTCATTATCGACATCGATGCCAGTGAGATCGCCCGGCAACAGGCCCTGGAACTCGAACGTATTATGGATCACGGCGCAGAGAATTTGGTCGATGTGGCGGCCATTGGACGACAGCGGCATGACCAGACGCCGGTAAGCGAACCACTCCCCGCCCGCCGTCGCATGAACTTCCGATAAGCTTGCACGACCTCGGAAGGCAGCGTCTGCGTAGATTTCGGCGAGACTGCTCCAGAGCTTCGGCCCAAGATGGGGGACCAGCTCGCCGAAATATCTCGGGCGCATACCGCCGTCCATTCTCGTACCGTATCCAACCTTCATGAATTCGAACGTTGCAGGTTGGTCCGACGTGCGAATGATGTGAATGAAGGGCAGCACATCAGGCGCGCGATGAGAAACTTCGTTAAAAGGGACGCCGCGAAGTCCCGGAAAACCTGTTCTTCCCGATCGCGCCGACAGCGTAAAGACTTCAGCCAGCTGATTGTCCACCCCGAGGCGAAAATCCAGATTGTCATACGTGACAATTGCTGCCGGATCTTCACCCTTGATGATATCGAGGCGCATACCGTCCGCGATCATACCACCACCGCGAGACAGATCCCTGCATTCTGGAAAAGCGGCAGGATCGTTACATCGCACAGCGCGCCGGCGCTAATCGTGTACCTGCGTGCGCCGTCTTCCGAGCGCGTGATCTCGCTCTCAATAATCCTGACAATCGTCTCCGCGACCTCGGCGCTGACATAGTCCCCGCTTTCGAGCACCTGCACCCGATTGTCCGTGAGTCCGAAGAGCACATGACAGGGACCGGAGAGCGATGGCTGAGACGCGATGGCCGTCAGAACGGCTTCACGGTCATCTGTTCGGGCAAGCTCATAATAGAGGCTGAGCGCGGCCATGGCTGTCGCCGGGATTTCATCCACGAAATCCGTTTCCCGCCAGCTTTGCAGCGGTAAAAGATCCTCGTTGGACCGCAATGCCATACCCCTAAGCATCTTAAAGTCAGGTTATCACCTCGAAATCCTGCGTACTTTATGGCGACTTTTCGAAATAAGTCCAGACCGAAAGCAAGTGTTCGACCTGTAAATCAGGACACAAGAACCAATGCAGAAGACAGCCCGTCACGGTGAGACCGGTCACACCTGCGCACCAAAGCGCGACAGTCGCGTCAAAAACCTCAGAAGAGTTGAGCCAAAAATGGACCGGACGCTCCGGTCCTAGAGCCCGATGGCCTCGCCTTCGCGGAGGATGGCCGGATCGTATGCCTTGCGGGCGAAGACCTGACGCACCATCGGCTCAAAATGCTCCAGCGGCCACGAGTCATACTCCGGGTCGAACGAGGCCTGGTCCCAACGTTCGCAGAAGGCCGCGCAGGTCTCGAAACAGGGATGGTCCCGGAAGCGGTCTCGGGCATCCGGATCCCAATTGTAGTGATGGGCGTAATAGAGCATCTGGAAGATCCCGTGATGCTCCACCGTCCAGGCGACTTCCCAACGGACGAAGGGCCGGATCACCTCGGCAGAGAACCGGTCATGGTTCTGCGGCGCGAGCCCATCCCCGATGTCGTGCAAGAGCGCCCCGACAATCCAGTCGATATCCGCGCCCTCTGCCTCCGCCCGGGTGGCGGATTGCAGGCCGTGTTCGAGACGGGTGATCCGATAGCCCGGCAGCGTCACTTCGCCGTGACGCCGCAGCTCATCCAGCACCCGGTCCGCGGTCATCGCGAGATAAGGCTTTTCAAGTTCGTGTAGGAGCTCGTAATCGGCTTTGGTGCCATCCTTCATCTGGGTGAAAGACACTGTTTCATCCTGCCGGTTCATACACTTATCCCTGCTGCTCCTGTCGGCGCGTACATTGCAACATCGCCGGTTGCCCCGGCGGCGAGCGCCGCTGCCTGATCCGCGAGAACCTTATCATAAAGCGCCATATCCTCGGTGGCGAAAAGACCGCGGGGGCCGGCGACATTGAACCAGCCCCGGGCACTGTCGCAACCGCGCACCAGCATTGCATAGTCCCGCCCCGGCGCCTCATCGCGGACTTCCGGCGTCACATAGCGAATGGCAAGGCCAATGCGCCGGTCCGCCGAACGGTTCGGCCCGGAGGCGTGAAAGCAGCGGCCGTGATGCAGGGACATTTCGCCCGGCTGCAGCGGACCGTAAGCCGCCCTCTCCTCTTCCACTCCGGCGATCTGCTGGCCGCGCGAGAGCAGGTTCTCGTCCCCCCATGTATCCTCGTGGGCGACGATGGCGTTCTTATGGCTGCCTGGAATGAACCGCATGCACCCGGCCTCGACGGAAACATCACTGAGCGCAATCCAGGCCGTGGTCTCGCCGTCGGTTTCCCCCATTCCCCAATAAGTTAGGTCCTGGTGCCAGGAGACAGTCTTGTTCGAGCCCGGCTCCTTGATGAAGAGCTCGACCGACCAGACCAGCAGGTTCGTCCCCAACACCGCCTCGACCGCATCGAGTATCTCCGGCCGGCGCGCCAGATCCGCGAGCAGCGGGATCACCAGATGGCCATTAACCCGGAAGAACTGATTGAGGTCATGACCGCCTATACCGTCCCGGTGGTTCCGCTCAAGGCCCTCGATTTCGGAGCGTATCGAAGCGACCGTCTCGCTGTCGAAAACCGGAACACCAGCGAAAAACCCATCGCGGTGATACTGATCGACCTCTTTGGCCGTGATGCCCTGGCTCATGAAAACCTCCCTGACCGACTAGAGACAGCCTAGCAGGCGGCGGTAGCGCGGCAGAGCAATGGTTCTTGCCCCATAGGATAAGTTTTACTTAACATGCTCTCATGTCGCCTCGCCGCATTCCCTCCCTGAACTGGCTCCGCGTTTTCGATGTCGCCGCTCGGATGGAAAACTTCACGCGCGCAGCCGAGGTGCTGAACATTAGCGCCGCGGCAGTGAGCCAGCAGATCCTCGCACTGGAAACCCATCTCGGCGAAGCGCTGTTCGAAAGACGGCCGCAACGGGTGGTTCTGACCGAAAAGGGACGCGCTTTCATGCTCGTCGTCCAGCAGTCACTGGCTGCGGTCGACACTACGGCAGGTGCGCTGTTCGGCAGCCATGACCGTCAGATCGTCAACCTCCAGGCCGTTACAATTCTCGCTATGGGATGGCTTCCGGAAAAGCTGAAAGAGTTCGAGGCATCCAACCCGGGTATCCGCGTCAATCTGACAACCGGCAACACAATCCCGGACTTCCGCACGGCATCTTCAGGAGGGCAGCCGGATCTGCAAATCGCCTTCGGCTCGGCGATTGATTTTCCCGACACGGCGATCCGGTTTCTCGACGAGACACTGTCCGTGGTCGGTCATGCCAACCTGGTATCTTCGATTTCCGCACTGGAAGACATCAGGACCATGCGCCTGATCGAAGTCGCGCCCCATCGTTCCGGTTGGCACCAGGTCCTCGCCAATATTGAGGGGATAGATATCGGAGAAATGGATCTCAGTTTCGTCGACACGACCCCACTCGCCCTCATGATGGCCCATGCGGGGTTTGGGCTGGCCCTGGCGCGTGCGCCCGCCTGTCAGGACATGGTCGATGCACTGAACTTGCAGCCGGTCCCCGTCTTGCCAGCAGTGAAAGGGCAGCAATCCTATTTCATCCTCTGGCCCGACAGTCGCCCACTTTCCCGTGCGGCGCGGCTCCTGATCGATTGGCTCACTCGCTGAATGCCGGGTGACCGTTCTCTGGCGACGGGAACACGGCTTCAGAGACCGTTCAGCCGCCCCATGACGTCCATCAGCTTGGGCACATGGGTCTTGCCCTCGCCCTGAGCATTGGCCAGGGCGTAGATCTGCTGCACGGTCGAGCCGATCATGGCCGTCGACCCGGCATCCGCCGCGGCCCGGTTGTAATAGGAGACATCTTTCAGAGCGTTCTCGATGGCGAACTGCAGCCCGCTCGCATCCTGCTTCAACGGCCAGTCCATGACCTTCTGGAAGAGCCCGTTATTGAGGGCACCGGCGGAGATCACCTCGTGCAGCCCGGCGATACTGACATCGGCCTTGCGCGCAGTGGTGACCGCTTCCGCGAAGAGTGCGACCATGCTCATGGACATGAAATTGTTGATCAGCTTCAGGCTGTGCGCCGCCCCAAGCGGGCCGACATGGAAGATGTTCTTCGCAAAACTCTCAATGGCCGGACGCGCCGTCTCAAGATCTTCCTCCGCGCCACCGACCAGCACATTCAGGGTACCGCTCTCTGCCTCCTTCGGCGTCATCGTCAGCGGTGTATCCAGCATGGCGACGCCCTTCTCCCGGAGCGCTGCGCCGATCCGCTTCGTCTCGCCCGGATCTGCCGTGGTGGAATCGGCGACGATCAGACCATCATGAGCGCCCTCCAGGATTCCCTCGGCGCCGAGGACAACTCGTCCCACGATTTCGGAATTCGGCAGACACAGGAAGACCAGATCCGAGGCTTCGGCGACCGCACGCGCCGAGGAAACTTCCCGGGCACCGAGAGAGACCAGATGGTCGATGGGCTTGCGGTTCCTGTTGCCCATGACAGTCAGGGAGAACCCTTTCTCGATCAGGTTCTTCGCCATGCCATGGCCCATCAATCCGGCCCCTATGAAACCCACCCGCATTTTGCCGGTCATCGCA
>NZ_JACZFS010000029.1 GCF_014904795.1 Nisaea nitritireducens | reverse complement strand
GGGCCGTTTTCTATTGTTCAGAATTAGTGGCGCGCAATAAAAAGCCAAGCTCTCGGGTGAAAGCCTGGCTTTGAGACAGCTAACGTGATTGTCCGGCGGCATTGTTATCAAATGGGCGTGCCGGTATGTCGGCATACGGGCTCCGTTTTACCGGTTCCAGTGTCGTCCTTTCAGCGTGAATGTCATCTCGAAACCTGCTAAGTCCATGACTCTTGGTAAAAAATCAGAATGTGATCCATCGGCCATGAAATTCAAACACAAGATCATGGGTGCGTTGCTGGCAGCGGGTATCCTGCCCATGATCGTAAATTCCGTGTTCGATATCTCCCGCACGTACAACATGGCCGAAGAAGCGGCCCGTGCAGAAATCGCCTCCGTCATCGACCTGAAAGGGGAGATGGTCGAAACCTATTTTGGAACACTTCTCAGCATTGCCCGCACGCTTGCAATTAATCCAGTCGTCACTGATGCAACGCGGGTTTTTACCGCCGCTGTTGACCAGCTAGACACGTCTGAAGATGTTGCCGTACGCACCCGGAACCTAAGGGAGCGTTATCTCTATCAACAGGAAAACACAACAGGGGCCACGTCGGCCGATCTGGCCCGATGGATGAAGATCGACCCGGTCGCGGAGAAGCTTCAACACCTTTACATTTCGGACAATCCCCGAAAAATTGGTGAGAAACACCTGCTTATGGCGGCTGACGATACGAGTCGATACTCAAGCCTGCATCAGCTCTATCACCCATTTTTTAAAGAGTACCTGGAAGAATTCGCGTTCTACGACATCTTTCTGTTCGAGCCCAAAGAAGGCCGTATCGTCTACTCTGTCTTCAAAGAGCTCGATTATGGCACCTCCTTCGTTGACGGTCCTTACAGCGGCTCGGCTTTTGGACGTGCAGTTCAACAAATTATTCGCGATCAGTCGGATGGCCTCGTCTTTGTAGACTTCGAACCCTACGAGCCATCATACAATCAGGATGCCTCATTCTTGCTTGCGCCCCTCAAGGACAATGGCGAGTTGATCGGTATTATTGCTTTCCAGATGCCGGTCGATCGTATCAACGCTATTGTAAACAAGGAAATTGCGGGCTTCGAGACCGCCGAAACCTTCCTTATCGGGTCAAACGGGCAACTCCGCTCCGTTCCGGAGAACGCTGACAACCTTGCCATTGGGTCATCTTTGTCCAGCGAAGTTGTCACAAAGGCCCTTGGTCGTTCGGAAGGACTTATTGCCGCGGAAAATCATAGAGGTGTACCGGTAATCGCCGGGTTTGAGCAGGTGAGCCTGCCTGGGCTTGACTGGAAAATCATCCTCTCCGTCAGGGATGAAGAGGCGATGGCGGATGCCTATGCCTCGGTCAGCGACGCCCTTATCAGACTTGGTGCGTTCAGCCTGCTCATCTTGGCTTGCGGCTATGGTTTGGGTGTTTATCTCCTGCGTCCTGTTCAGGCACTCGGCAGAGATTTTCATGAAACCGTCGTCGGCGCGATGAATGCTCTGCATAAAGCGTCAAAACAGTCCAAGATTGCAGCGGAATCGATGGTCACAATGGCGGAAGCAACAAGCCGTCAAGGTTCTGTTGTCAAAGAAAACTCGGTTGCGGCAGCTCAAAATGTTTCCGTCGTCGCGGCCGCGATGGATCAAATGGCATCCTCTATTCAAGAGACTGTCAAAGGCGTGACTAAGACCTCAAGCCTCACTGATGATGCGTCCGAAAGGGCGAACGTAGCGACGTCTTCGCTCCAGCATCTGGAAACCGCAACACAACGGATCGCCGGTGTGGTCACCTTAATCAAAGACATTGCCAACAAAACCGACCTTCTTGCTCTGAACGCCTCTATCGAGGCGGCCCGGGCAGGAGATGCCGGGCGCGGTTTTGCTGTTGTCGCGGAAGAGGTCAGAAAACTAGCAAACCAGACAACCAGTTCCACTGAGGAAATAGGCACAGAAGTCGACAATGTCACCAATGCTGTCCAGGAGAATGTTTCCTCCATTCTCGGGATCACTCAGGCCATCGAGCTTGTCCGTGACCAAGCAACGACCATGTCTGCCTCCGCCGAAGAGCAAGGCGCCGTGACGTCAGAGATCACCGGCAACATGCTTGATACGGCTCAACGTGTATCGGCTGTTGATGAAAATATAGGGGGTGTTGAATCGGCCTCAGCCGACGCGGCCGTTGCAGCAAGAGACGTGATGCAACAGATGCAAAGCGTCGATGAAGCCGAAAAGAAAGTTATTGAAGCAATTGATGCTTTCCTCAAGAAATTCAAAGATATTTAGCCTTGGGGAAAGCCTTGAAGGTCGCGTAATGCGAACTCTCGCAGATTTCGTCGGACTCTGTCACAGGAAAGCAGGTAGCGCCGATATGAGGATATAATCGTCTGACGCGATCAATCTTCTATGTGCGCATTCAGATCCCGGTGAAACGGCTCTGGCGGATAGGAAGGTCGTTCAGTTACGTTGCCGGATGCCGCGCAACACCAAGGCAGGAGCTGTGACACCGCGATGCGTGATGACGGCGAGTCGATCGGTCTGCGGCAGGGAACACTTGCCATTATGCGGTATGATCCCGTGTGGGCCGGGCTATTCGAAGAGGAGTGCGCAAGCATCTGCGCGGCCGTGCCGGAACTCGAACTGACTGTTGACCACATCGGAAGCACCGCTGTTCCAGGACTATCGGCGAAGCCGATCCTCGATATCGCTGTCCGTGCCTTGCCCATTCATGAAAACCGCATCGCGGCAGCGCTTGTACGCTTGGGCTATATCGATCGGGGCATCCGCAGCGGCCGTCTTTTCATCCGTCTCCGAGGGACTGATATTCGGACTCACAATCTTCACTTATATGCACCGGACGATCCGGACTGTCGCGATCAATTACTTTTCCGCGATGCTCTTAGACAAGATGCTCAACTCTGCAAGCGCTATGCCTCACTCAAGCACGATCTTGTGGATGCGCTTGGCGGGGCACGTGCCGGCTATGCTGACGGCAAGACCGACTTCGTCAGAGCCGTCCTTTCCTCAGCGGGTTGAAGATTTACTCCACCCCAGAAGGATGGAAATCAGACTACAGTCCGAACCCTGTTCAGGAAATCGCCGACGACGGATCTCAATGATTCCGCCTGCACTGACAGTTCGGTCGCCGCACCATTCACTTCGTGTGCCGTGCGGTTGGTTTCCTGTGCCGACGCGGTGACCGCGGTGATGTTTTCCGTCACTTCGGTGGTCCCAGCTGAGGCCTGCTCGATATTGCCGGCAATTTCCCGCGTGGCGGCGGACTGTTCCTCCACCGCAGCGGAGACGGCTGCGTTCGCTTCGCTGATCGTGTTTACCTGGGTGGAGATGTCGCGGATACCGGTGATGGTGTGTTTGCTTGCTTCCTCGATACTCCGGACGAAGCCGTTGATTTCCTCGGTTGCGCCGCTGGTCTGATTGGCCAGCGCCTTGACCTCGTTTGCAACCACGGCAAAGCCTTTGCCAGCTTCACCGGCCCGCGCAGCTTCAATTGTGGCGTTGAGTGCAAGCAGGTTCGTCTGTTCGGCGATCTCGCTGATGATCTTGAGGGCGCCGACGATGTTCGCGGTTGCCTGTTCCAGACTGTCCACGCGCTGGGTCACCTGACCCGTGAGAGCGGCGGCGTCATTGGCGACGCTGGATGCGTGCGAGACCTGCTGGCTGATTTCCGTGATCGAGGACGAGAGCTGCTCCGAGGCCGAGGCAACGGACTGGACATTGACCGAGGCTTCCTCGGCGGCAGCGGCCACTGAGGTCGCCCTCTCGCTCGTGTCCGACGCGATATTCTGCATCGACTCAGAAGAGGACATCAGCTCGGTCGACGCGGAGGCGACAGTCTCGACGATGCTCTGCACGGTCGCCTCGAAGGCAGCGGTCGCACCGGAAAAGTCCTGGACCCGCTTGTCGATTGCCGCCAGGGCGGTGTTGACGGAACGGGATGCGTTCAGGAAGTCTCCCTGCATCCCGGTCTCAATGATCTTGCGGTAATACTTGTTCTCGCTGACATGGGACATGCAGGCTGCGGATTCCCGAAGATAGGAATCGCAGCGGTCGACGAGATCGTTGATCAGGTGGAGCAGTTCCGCTGTCTCCGAATTTCCGGAGATCTGGGTAATCCGCTGATCGAAATCACCTTTTACGAGCTTCTTCAGGACGGGAATGGCGGCCTTGACGTCCTTGGTGCTGGCTGATCCGAACATCTAAACCCCCAATGCAAACATGAGTTCGTTGAATGACATGTTCTTCGAGCGGAGAAGGTCGAGGACATGCTTTTCGCCGGCTGCCAGGGCATCCTTCGGGCTGCCGGCACTGCGCTCTATCTTGAGCAGCTGTGTGTAGAGCGGCTGGATATGCTCGCGGATCACGTCGTGGTTCGGCGCGCGCCGGTTGCTGTGATAGCCGATGATCGACTTGTTCGCGCCAAAGTTCGGGGTCACATGGGCGAGGACCCAATAGTGATCGCCGTTCTTCGCCCTGTTATTCACGTAGGCGAAGATCTCGTCTCCGCCCTTGATGGTGTCCCACAAGAGTTTGAACACCGCGCGCGGCATCTCCGGGTGGCGGATGATGTTGTGCTGCACGCCGATGCATTCGGCAGGCGTGTAACCGGCGAATTTGTAAAATGTCCGGTTTGCGTACCGGATTTTTCCGGCGACATCCGTCTTGGTGACGATCAACTCGTCCGGCGCCAGCGATCGCTCGACGCGGGTTAGAGGCGCATTTTTATTGTGCATTTAACACCTGTCAGTACTGAAGCAAGCCGCGCCCCGTGTCGGGAGCAGCAGCGATAACCCAAGGAATCAGGGGGTAAGGCGGAAGGTCAGATTGTTCGGCATGCATAGCTGGAGATGCGGAAAATTGGAAGACGCATCATGGATTGAGATGTTTTGTCGCAATTTCTTCACTGTGGGATAAGGCTTTAGCCCTCATGCCCCGAGATTGCGGGGCGCCCGGCCGTGCGTGGCGCGGAATGCGCGTGTGAAAGCGCTCGGATCGGAATAGCCGCAGCGTAGGGAAATCTCGGCAATCGAGAGATCGCCGTCGCGCACCAGCCGCAGTGCTTCCGCCATGCGGAGCTGACGGTAGACGGTCCTCGGCGTTGCTCCGAAGGCCCGGCGGAAGCGGTCTTCCAGATCGCGTTGCCGGCATCCGGCAGCGCGGGCCAAATCGGCAACGGATAACGGTGTTTCCAGATTGCCTCGCATTACTGTCAGCGCCCTTTGCACCCGGCGGTCACCTGGCGTCGTCCCTCCGCGCGCGCCGGCATTCTCGTCTCCTTGCATGAAAAGGCCGGCGATTTCGATGGAGATTGCGGCGCCGTGTGTTGAGGCAATCAGGTGCTGCATCAGCTCGAAAGCGGTCGTGGCCCCGCCTGCACTCATCCGGTCCCGGTCGACGATCCAGCGCTCCCGGACGGCGGTCACGTCCGGAAAGCGTTCCGAAAAGCGCTCGAACTCGTCGAAATGAATGGTCGCACTGTAGCCGTTCAGCAGGCCCGCCTCCGCCAGCAACCAGCTCCCCGCATCAAGCCCGGCCAGCGTCTCGAACCGGTGTGCGGCCGCCCGGAGCGCGTCGAGGCAGGCAGGCGTGCCGTAGGTCCGGTAGGCGTAGCTTGGCAGGATGAACAATGCATCGCCGCCGGGCATGTCCGACAGTTTGCCGTCGGGCATCAGCTGCATGCCGCTTGAGGACGTGACCGGCCCACCATCGAGGCTAAGCAGGCGCCAGCGATAGGCGGTGCGGCCGAGAGCATCGTTCGCGGCCCGCATCGGCTCGACGGTGTTGGCGAGGCAGTAATTGGAAAAGCGGTTGAACAGCAGGACCGCGATTTCCTGGGTGCCGTCGCTCTGATTGATCCAAATGGGCATGATAAAGAGCTAAAACGGCATGATGACTTCTGTCAACGCATCCTAGGCTGGCGGCGTTTGAAAGACTGCTTATGGGAGTTTGCGATGCCGCTCGACATGAACCGCGAGGTTTTCATCACCTGTGCCGTAACCGGTTCCGGAGGCACGCAGGACCGCAGCCCGCATGTGCCGCGCAGCCCGCAGCAGATCGCCGAGAGCGCGATTGCCGCCGCCAAGGCGGGTGCGGCCGTGGTGCATTGCCATGTGCGCGATCCCGAAACCGGTGCGCCTGCCCGTGACCTGAAGCTCTATCGCGAACTGACAGACCGTATTCGCGATGCCGAGGTGGACATGGTGCTGAACCTGACATCCGGCATGGGCGGCGATCTGGTGTTCGGCAGCCCGTCCCAGCCGCTGCCGCTGGTCGAGGGCACGGACATGATCGGTGCCGAGGAACGTGTCGCCCATATCGCCGAGTGCCTGCCGGAGCTCTGCACGCTCGATTGCGGCACCATGAACTTCGCCGAAAAAGACTACGTCATGACCAACACGCCCGGCATGCTCGAGGCGATGGGCTCGATGATGACGAAGCTCGGCGTGAAGCCGGAGATCGAGGCTTTCGATACAGGTCATCTCTGGCTGGCCAAGAAGTTGGTCGATGACGGTGTGCTGGAAAGCCCCGCCCTGGTGCAGCTCTGCATGGGCGTGCCGTGGGGCGCGCCGGACGATCTGAACACGCTGATGGCAATGGTGAACAATGTGCCGGCTGACTGGAACTGGTCGGCCTTCGCGCTCGGCCGGCACCAGATGCCCTATGTCGCCGCTTCCGTGCTGGCTGGCGGCAATGTCCGCGTTGGCCTGGAAGACAATCTCTGGCTCGCCAAGAGACAGCTCGCGACCAACGCGCAGCTGGTCGAGAAGGCGGTCACCATCATCGAAAATCTCGGCGCGACCGTGATCGGCCCGGATGCCGTCCGCAAGAAGCTCGGCCTCGTGAAGCGGGCCCCGAAATGAGTGCTGCACGCAAAACAGCCGCCATTATTGGCGGCGGCGTCATCGGTGGCGCTTGGGCGGCGCGCTTCCTGCTGAACGGTTGGGACGTCCGGCTGTTCGATCCGGATGCGGAAGCCGAGCGAAAAATGGCGGAAGTACTGGGCAATGCCCGGCACGCCCTGCCGATGCTGTACGAGACCGCACTCCCGGCGGAAGGCACGTTGAGCCACGTCGAGACCATTGCGGATGCGGTCACCGGTGTTGACTGGATCCAGGAGAGCGTGCCCGAGCGGCTCGACCTGAAACACAAGGTCTTCGCGGAAATCGAGGCGGCCACCGGTGTGCAGACGCCGATCGGCTCTTCCACCTCCGGCTTCAAACCCTCGGAGCTGGGTGAGGGGGCTGTAAATCCGGGACGTATCTTTGTCGCCCATCCGTTCAACCCGGTCTATCTGCTGCCGCTGATCGAAGTGGTGCCGGGGCCGGGGGCGGACCTGGGAGTGATCGAGAAGGCCGAGGGCCTGTTGCGTTCCGTTGGTTGCTACCCGCTTCGGGTCCGGGCCGAGATCGACGCCCATATCGCCGACCGCTTCCTCGAAGCTGTCTGGCGGGAGGCGCTCTGGCTGGTGAAGGACGGTGTCGCGACCACCGAAGAGATCGACAATGCGATCCGCTACGGTTTCGGCCTGCGCTGGGCGCAGATGGGCCTGTTCGAGACATACCGGATTGCTGGCGGCGAAGCGGGCATGGCCCACTTCATCGCCCAGTTCGGCCCGTGCCTGCAATGGCCCTGGACCAAGCTGATGGACGTGCCGGAGCTGACCGACGATCTGGTGAAACAGATCGCGGACCAGTCCGACGCCCAGTCCGGCGCACTGTCGATCCGGGAACTGGAACGGCTGCGGGATAACAACCTCGTCGCCATGATGCGAGCGCTGAAGGGGCAGGGCGCCGCCGTCGGCAAGCTGATCGCCGAACATGAAGGCACGCTGGCCAAACCGGCGACGGAAGGCGCGCTGGTGCGCTCCGTGGACCGGATCGTGCCGGTCGACTGGACCGATTATAACGGCCACATGAACGAGAGCCGGTATGGCCAGGTCTTCTCGGACGCGGCTGACGCGATGATGAAGCTGGTCGGTGCGGATACCGCCTATATCGATAGCGGCAAAAGCTACTTCACGGTCGACAGCCGCATTCGCTACCTCAACGAAACCCTCGCCGGTCAGCGCATTCATGTCGACAGTCAGGTGCTTGAAGGCAAGGGCAAGAAATATCGCGTCTTCCACCGGATGAAGAACGAAGCGGGTGAGGAGCTGGCGACGGGCGAGCAGCTTATGATCCATGTGGATCTGACCACCCGCAGTTCTTCTGTGCCGGATGCCTCCGTTCTGGAAAAGCTCGAAGCCCTTGCGGCGGCTCATGCCACGCTGCCGCAACCGGATCCGTCGGAGGTGCTCTGATGCATTTCGGGCTGAGCGAAGAGCAGGAGATGATCGTCTCCACGGTGCGGGATTTCGTCGAGACCGAGATTTATCCACATGAAGCCGAGGTGGAGAGGACTGGCGAGGTGCGCCCGGAGTTGGCCGAGGCGATCAAGCAGAAATGCCTCGATATCGGTTTCTATGCCTCGAATTTCCCCGAAGAGGTTGGCGGCGGCGGGCTGAACCATCTCGATTTCGCGCTGGTCGAGCGTGAGCTTGGCCGTGGCTCCATGGCGTTGACCCATTTCTTCGGCCGTCCGCAGAATATCCTGATGGCCTGCAAGGGTGACCAGATCGAGCGTTACCTGACCCCGGCGGTTAAGGGCGAGCGGATGGATGCGCTTGCCATGACGGAGCCGGGGGCCGGGTCTGACGTGCGCGGCATGACCTGTTCGGCGAAGCGGGACGGCGGCGACTGGGTGCTGAACGGCAGCAAGCATTTCATCTCCGGCGCCGATCATGCGGATTTCATCATCGTCTTCGTGGCGACCGGTGAGGACGACACCCCGCGCGGCCCGAAAAAGCGGATCACGACCTTCCTTGTGGACCGGGGCACGCCGGGCTTCACCATCCGCGACGGCTACAAGTCCGTCAGCCATCGCGGTTACAAGAACATGATCCTCGAATTCGACGATTGCCGTCTGCCGGACGCCCAGGTTCTGGGCGAGGTCGATGGCGGGTTCGAGGTGATGAACGAATGGCTCTACGCCACCCGCATCACGGTCGCCACCATGGCCGTCGGCCGGGCCCGGCGTTGCTTCGACATGGGACTTGCCTATGCCGCCGAGCGCAAGCAGTTCGGCCAGGCCATCGGCAAGTTCCAGGGCATCAGCTTCCAGCTCGCCGACATGATCACAGAGATCGACGCGGCCGACTGGCTGACACTCGCGTCGGCCTGGAGGCTCGATCAGGGGCTGCCGGCCAACCGGGAGATCGCCAGCGCCAAGGTCTACGCCTCGGAGATGCTGGCACGGGTGACAGACGCCACGCTGCAGATCTATGGCGGCATGGGGCTGATGGACGATTTCCCGATCGAACGGTTCTGGCGCGATGCCCGGGTTGAGCGGATCTGGGACGGCACCTCGGAAATTCAGCGTCACATTATCAGCCGGGAACTTCTCCGGCCGCTGGGCGCCTGACGCATCATGACATCAGGTCTTGAACGGCTGCTCCGGCCCCAATCCATCGCAGTGATCGGGGGCGGCGCCTGGTGCACGAATGTCGTCGCCGAATGCCGCAAGATCGGCTTTGAAGGCGCGCTCTGGCCGATCCACCCGAAGCGGGAGGAGATCGCAGGCGTTCCGACCTATGCCTCGATCGCGGATCTGCCGGACGCGCCGGATGCCACTTTCATCGGCATTAACCGCCACGCCACCGTCGATGCCGTGGCGGAACTGTCGGAGGTGGGGGCGGGCGGCGCCGTTTGTTTCGCAAGCGGTTTTCGCGAGGCGGACAGGGAAACCGGTGACGGTGCGGCCCTGCAGGAGCGGTTGCTGGAGGTCGCGGGCGGCATGATCCTGCTCGGCCCGAACTGTTACGGGTTGATCAATTATCTCGACGGTGCGGCCCTCTGGCCGGACCTGCATGGCGGGAGCCCGGCCAAAAGCGGTGTGGCAATCGTCGCCCAGTCATCCAACATCGCCATCAATCTGACCATGCAGCGGCGTGGCCTGCCGCTGGCCTATGTGGTGACCGTCGGCAATCAGGCGCAGACCGGTTTCGCCGAAGTCGGCATGTGCCTGCTGGACGATCCTCGTGTAACAGCGCTTGGCCTTTATATCGAGGGTGTTGGCGATCTCAGGGCTTTCGAGGCGCTGTCGGAGAAGGCGCGCAGGCTCGGCAAGCCCATCGTTGCGCTCAAGGTCGGCCGGTCTGATGAAGCGCGGACGGGGGCTGTCTCTCACACCGCCTCCCTTGCGGGGAGCGATGCAGGCGCGACGGCGCTGCTGGAGCGGCTAGGCATTGCCGAAATACGCAGCCTTCCGGCCCTGCTGGAGACCCTGAAACTGCTGCATGTGACAGGGCCTTTGCCATCGAACAGGATCGCTTCCATGTCCTGCTCCGGCGGGGAGGCCAGTCTGATGGCCGACACCGGCTTGTCGCGCGGCGTTGTCTACCCGCCGCTGGAAGACGCGCAGCGCTCGGATCTTGCCGGTGCGCTCGGCCCGAAAGTGACGCTCGCCAATCCGCTCGATTATCACACCTATATCTGGGGCGACGAAGCGGCGGTCGAGAAGACCTTTACCGCCATGATGCAGGGCAGCGGTCTTGCGCTCGGGATCGTGGTGCTCGACTTTCCGAAGGTTGAGCTCGGCGGCGCCGCCGAATGGAATCAGGTGATCCGCGCTGTCCACAAGACAATGGCGAACAGCGGAAAGCCGATGGCGATCCTCGCGTCCCTGCCGGAGAACCTTCCGGAAAAGGTGGCGGAATCCCTGTTCGATCTCGGTATTGTGCCTTTCACCGGCATGGATGAGGCTCTGACCGCGATCGCTGCCGCGGCCTGGCTTGGGGCGGATCGCTCGCCTTCCGAGCCGCTGCTTCTTCCCGGGACGCCGGGAAATCTGCGCACTTATGCGGAGCGGGAGGCGAAAGAGGCTCTGGCCCGTCAGGGCCTTTCCGTGCCGAAGAGTATCGAGGCGTCTAATGCGGAAAGTGCGGCGGCGGCCGTCGGCGAAATCGGTTTTCCCCTGGTGCTGAAAGGCATCGGGATTGCGCACAAGACCGAGGCGGGGGCGGTCCGGCTAGGGCTCGCAAGTGCGGAAGATGTGCGTGTAGCGGCTTGCGCCATGCCGACGGAGCAGTTCCTTGTCGAGCAGATGGTCTCCGGGGCTGTCGCGGAATTGCTGGTCGGCGTGACGTTGGATCCGGCGCATGGTTATGTTCTGACGCTTGCCGCCGGCGGCGTGCAGACGGAGATATTGAAGGATAGCGCGATGCTGCTGCTGCCCGCCTCTGATGCGGAGATCGAGGCGGCGTTGGACAGGCTCCGGATCGCGCCGTTGCTTAACGGTTATCGCGGTGCGCCGCCTGCGGACAGGGTGGCGATTGTCGCCGCTGTACAGGCCGTGCAGGATTTCGTGGCCGCCCATGACGGGCGGGTCAGCGAAGTGGAAATCAACCCGCTGCTCTGCTTGCCCGAGGGCGCGGTTGCAGTGGATGCCCTGATCAGGATGGGAGACGACAATGAGTGAAGGCCCGATCAAGACCCGGCGCGATGGCCATGTGCTTGAAGTCACGCTGGACCGGCCGAAAGCCAATGCCATCGATCTCGCGACCAGCCGGATCATGGGGGATACCTTCGCCGCCTTTCGGGACGATCCGGAGCTGCGGGTCTGCATCGTCACCGGTGCGGGCGAGAAGTTCTTCTGCCCGGGCTGGGATCTGAAAGCGGCCGCCGCCGGTGATGAGGTCGACGGGGATTACGGTGTTGGCGGCTTTGGCGGTCTGCAGGAACTGCGCGGCTTGAACAAACCGGTGATCGCGGCTGTGAACGGGATCTGCTGCGGCGGCGGGTTGGAGCTCGCTCTCTCCGCCGACATCATCCTCGCCGCCGATCACGCGACCTTCGCGCTGCCGGAGATCCGCTCCGGTACCGTGGCTGACGCGGCGACGGTGAAGCTGCCGAAGCGCATTCCCCATCACATCGCCATGGAAATGTTGTTCACCGGGCGCTGGATTGAGGTCGAGGAGGCCGCGCGCTGGGGGCTGGTGAACCATGTCTACCCGGGCGCGTCCCTGATGGACGAGGCGCGGGCGCTCGCCAAGCATCTCGCCTCAGGCCCGCCCTTGGTCTTTTCCGCCATCAAGGAGATCGTCCGCGAGGCCGAGGACATGACCTTCCAGGACGCCATGAACCGGATCACCAAACGCCAGTTCGAGACCGTCGACCGGCTCTATTCATCGGAAGATAACCGGGAAGGCTACACCGCTTTCGCCGAAGGCCGCGATCCGATCTGGAAGGGGCGCTGACGCGGCTCTATTCGTCCCGCAGACGGCTTTCTGCGATCTGGCCTGTGGATTCCAGGATCGGATAGGCGACCGAGGTGATGTGGCTGTTTATCCGCTTCAGGTCCCGCAGCACGTCGAGATGCAGGGAAGAGCTGTTCAGCGACTCCGTCTTGCCATCGCGGATGCGATTGTAGTGCGCTTCTGAGTATTTCTGCTCCAGCTCGCGGATATGGACCTTCTGCTCCATCAGGCGTCTGGCGAGACGCGCATCGCCGGTCATGAAGATGCTGAGCGCCAGCTTCAGGTTGGCCAGCACGTCGCTGTGCAGTGCCTCCAGCTCCTCCAGCCCGTCCTTGGAGAAGACGCTGCCGTCTTTCAGCTTCTTGGCCGCAAGTTCCAGCAGGTTCTTGTCGATGATGTCGCCGATATGCTCGAGATTCGTGGTGAAAGTCAGGATCTCGACAACGCGGCGGCTTTCCGCCGGGTCCAGTTCCTGCCGGGACAGTTTGGTCAGATAGATCTTCACGGCTTCGTGCAGGGAGTCGACGATGTCGTCCTCGCGCTCGATCTCCTTGATCTGGTCGAGGGTGCCGTTGCGCAGCACGTCCATGGTCCGGGACAGCATGTATTCGACGGTGTCGCCCATCCTAAGGGTTTCCCGGGCGGCGGCGGAAAGCGCCACTGACGGCGTGTCGAGGCTTTCCTCTTCCAGATGCTTCGGGGCGAGGACGTCGTCCGGCCCGGCCCGGTCCGGCAGGATGCGGACGACGAGACGCGCCACCCAGCCGACGAACGGTAGGAAGATTATGGCGACCACGAGGTTGAAGCCGGTATGGACGTTGGCGATCAGGTGCGCTGAATCGACCGAAAAGTCCGCAAAATACGGCACGATCCAGGGGATGAAACCGAAGGTCAGAATGACCCCGGTTGCGCGCATCAGGAGATTGCCGACAGGCACTCTGCGAGCAGCGGGATCAGAGCCCCAGTTCATCGCCACGGGGGTGATGGCGCTGCCGATATTCGCGCCGAGCACCATCGCGATGGCCAGATGTATCTCCATCACGCCAAGCGAAACCATCGTCATGATCAGGACAACCACGGTCAGGCTCGAATGGGCGATCCAGGTCAATAGCGCAGCGAACAGGATCGCCAGCAGCGGCTCGCTCTGCAGCGGGGCAAGCAGGAGGGACACAGTCGGCCCCTCGCGCAGTGGAACCGATGCCAGCATGACCATCTTGATCGCCAGCAGCATCAGGCCGAGGCCGATGAAGAACCGCGCGATCGCCCGGCGGCGGGAGTTTTCCGACGACAGGAAAGCGGTGACGCCGATGAACAGGAAGACCGGCGACATCCAGGAGACGTCGAAAGCCAGAACCTGAACAACGATGGTGCTGCCGACATCCGCACCGAGCATGAGAGCCAGGCCGGCAGGAACGGCAATCATCCTGCGGCCGCCGAACGACCCGACGATCAGGGCCGTTGCCGTGCTGCTCTGCAGGATGGTTGTGACGCCGAGGCCGGTGAAGAACGAGCTGAACCGGTTCCGTGTGGCCGCAGAGACACCTCGGCGAATCCCGGAGCCGAAGGCCCGTGTCACTCCCGTACGCACCATGCGGACGCCCCAAAGAAGCAGGGCGACTCCGCCGGCAATGTTGATCAGTAGTTCCATGGGCCTGTCCGCGCCTCGGCCGGGCGCTGTTTGATAACGCTGCTAGATAATTGCGTGCCGCACTTTGGCCGACACCCACTCGCTGACCAGCACCGTGATCAGGATCAGGATGAAGATTATGGTCACCTGGGGCCAAGCGAGGACATTCAGCGACTCTTGCAGTCGCAGTCCGAGCCCGCCGGCACCGACCAGCCCGAGAACTGTTGATTCCCGAATATTGATGTCCCAGCGGAACACAGTGATCCCGGCGAAGGCGGGAAGGATTTGCGGCACGACCGCGTAATCCATGATCTGCGCCTTGCTGGCCCCGGTGGCGGAAACAGCCTCGACCTGGGTAGCGTCGATTTCCTCGATGGCTTCATACAGAAGCTTCGCAACGAAACCGATGGACCGGAAGGCGATGGCGACAATGCCGGCCATCACGCCGGGACCGATGATTGCCACCAGCAACAGGGCCCAGATCAAGGAGTTGATCGAGCGGCTGGATACAATGATCAGCAGGGCGACGGGCCGAATGAAGCGCGTGCTGGGCGTGGTGTTGCGGGCAGCGAGAAAGGCAACGGGGACTGCCATGAAGAGCGCCAGCAGGGTGCCGAGCGTGGCAATCGCGATGGTGTCCCAGAGCGGCTCCAGCAGGTTGGGAAGGTACTCCCAGCGCGGCGGGACCATCCGCGATCCGATATCCAGCGCTTGACGTGGAGCGTCATAGACGAAGGCCCAAATCGTGGTCTTCGTCATAATCTGCCAGCAGAATATGAAGAAAGCGGCCAGTACCAGCCAACCCAGCCAGAGAGCAAGCTCCTGCTTGGTCGTGCGTTTGCGCCAGACCGGCCCGGACGTCACTTGTTCGGATGAAGTATCTGTCATCACTGGAGCCATTTCCGCACGTAGCCTGATGAATATTCAGCCGCCATCACGATCAGGATGATCAGGATCAGAATTGCGGCGGCGGAGTCGTATTCGTACCGGTCCATCGCCGTATTCAGCGTGGCGCCGACACCGCCGGCCCCGACAATGCCGATGACGGCGGACTCGCGGAAATTGATGTCCAGGCGATAGAGGCTGAGCCCGATCAGGCGCGGCATGACCTGCGGCTGGATCGCGTAGGTCACGATCTGCCACCAGCCGGCGCCGGTTGCACGGACGGCCTCGGCCTGACTCTCGTCGATATCCTCGATATCCTCGGCCAGCAGTTTGGCGAGGAAGCCGATGGTGGCGAAGGAAAGGGTCAGGAACCCGGCAAAGGGCCCGAAGCCGAACATCGCGACGAATAGAATAGCGATGATGATTTCCTGAAAGCTCCTGGACAGGGCAATGATCGCCCGGCAGACAGCATAAACAGGTAAGGGGGCGATGTTCCGGGCGGCACCGATCCCGATCGGGACCGAGATAGCGACGCCGGCCACGGTCGAGGTGACAGCCATCGTCAGGCTTTCTTCCATGCCGATCAGGATGTCTTCCCAGCGGCTGGTGAAGTCAGGCAGGAGGAAGCCCTGAATGAAGCGGAGGCCGCGGTCGAGACCTTCCCAGACGCGCATCCAGTTGACCTCGACCGAGCCTACGGCGAGGACCATGTAGAGCAGCGCGCCGAGATAGAGCGTCCAGCGCAGCCAGGCGCGCTTGATGAAGGGGGGACGCGACCAGGTGGTCGGAAAGGCGGGTGCGGTGGCCGTCGTCATGTCAGCCCCGCAAGACGTTCGCGGTCGAGTGCGGCGGCAATTTCCTCGGCACTGTCTTCTGTGCCTTCAGCATCTTCGTCGACCTTGCGGATTGTCGCGGACCAGTCTTCTTCACCGTAGATCCGGGTCAGCACGTCCGCATCCAGCTCATCCGGGCTGCCGTCGAAGACGACTTTGCCGCCCTGCAGGCCGATGATGCGTTGCACAAATTGCTGAGCGAGAGCCACGTCATGAATGTTGATGATGGCGGGCAGGCCGCGCTCGTCGCAGATCTCGATGATGAGACGCATGATCTGGCGTGAGGTTTTCGGATCGAGCGAGGCTGTCGGCTCGTCGATCAGTAGCAGGTCCGGATCCTGCTCGAGCGCCCGGGCAATGCCGACGCGCTGGCGCTGGCCGCCGGACAGGGCATCGGCCCGCTTGTTTACATGCGCGCTCAGACCGACTCGGTCGAGCAGGCGGTAGGCGTTCTCGACGGATTCCGGCGGGAATTTGCGAAAGAAGCTGCGCCAGAAACCGACATAGCCGAGACGTCCGGAAAGCACGTTCTCCATGACGGTGAGGCGTTCGACCAGGGCGTATTCCTGGAAGATCATACCGATCCGCCGCCGGGCCTGACGCAGGCCGCCGCGGCTCAGTTGCGTGATATCAAGATCGCCCAGAGAGATTTTCCCGGCCGATGGCTCAACCAGCCGGTTGATGCACCGGATCAGCGTGGATTTACCGGCTCCCGATGGCCCGATCAGGCCAACGACCTGACCGGGCTCGACCGTGAAACTCACGTCGGTGAGCGCCCGATCGCCTGTCCCATAGACTTTTGACAGACCTTCAAGTCGCAACATTAAGGGCGCTCCTCAACTCATTTTGGCGATCGCTTGGAGCGATCGCCTGTCAGGTTCAATCGGGTGGATTACTTGCAGGCGTAGGAAACGCCGTTGGCCGTGTCGATCTTCCGGATCACGTCCCAGTATTCCTTGTAGGTGATCGGGATGAACTGCTCTTCACCGGAGCGCTTGAACTCTTCTTTAAGAGCCGAGCCTTCCCAGTTGAAGCTGAAGAACGCTTCCTTGATCTTTTCCTGCAGTTCCGGCTTCAGGTTATAGGCATAGCCGAAGCCGGTGGTCGGGAAGGTCTGCGACTTGTAGATCGAGACAACCTGATCCTGCTTGATCACGTCGCGGGCGACCATGCGGTGCCATACGGAGTTGGCGATGGCGGCAGCCGGGTAATCCTTGTTGGCAACGCCGAGGATGGAGTTGTCGTGCTTGCCGGAGAAGACCGGCTCGAAATCGCGCTCCGGAATCATATTGTAGTCGGCTTTCAGGATGGCGGAGGGTGCCTTGAAGCCGGAGTTCGAGGTCTGCGAGGTGAAGGCCATCTTCTTGCCCTTGATATCCTCGACCTTCTCAATACCGCTGCCCGGATAGGTGATGATTTCCATGTTGTAGCCGAAGTTACCGTCCTTCGACGCCATCATGGCGAAGGAAACGAAACCGGCGCAGTTCACGGCGAGTGGGTTGGAGCCGGTGTTGAAGCCCGCGACATGCAGGCGGCCGGCGCGCATGGCTTCAATCTGGGCGGCGTTGGACTGAACCGGGAAAAACTGGACCTTCTTGCCGGTCACGTCTTCCATATGGCGCAGGAAGCCGTCCCACACCTTGGCATAAACGGCCGGATCTTCGACCGGCGTATAGGCGAAGATGAGGGTGCTTGGGTCGACCTGCTGGCTCGGATCGGTCGGCGTATCGGCGACCAGATCGCCATTCTTGTCCTGGAACCGCGCATCGAGGGCGAAAGACATGCCCGACCATCCCATGGTCACGGCGCCGAAAGCTGCGGCTGCAAAACCGATAATCCCGCGTCTATCCATAACGGGTAACCTCCCTGTTTTTCCGATTGGCCCTTCCTTTAGCGGAAGTGCGGTTTCATTTGAAGATGTAGGCTTTCGTTCGAAAGCAAACTTTTCGACAGAATGAGCGAATTGTCGAGAGGAACCGTAGAGCGGGGTGTAGAATCTTCCGGCGAAAAGGCGCGCCAGCAGGACATCTCCCTCCTTCCGTAAGCCGTTATCCGGGATTTAGGCAAATCAACGGTGCGTTCGAATCGCACCGTTTGCTGGGGAAGGCTTGTTTCTGGGGAAGGCTTGCGGACTCGGTTTTGCAGTGGGTCAGGCTTCGCGGTCGAGTTCGCCGATATCCAGCACCGGCGCCGCGTCTATTTCCTCGGCGTCGAGCATCGTGGCGATCCGCTCCAGGCTGGCCACCAGCATCATCTGCTCCCAGTCCTTGAGCTTGTCGAAACGCTGCCGGAAGACTTCCTGCAGGTCGTCCGGCGCCTTGGCGAGCTTGATGTGTCCACTGTCGCTCAGGCGAAGCCAGACCTGACGGCGATCACTGGAGCCGCGCTGCTTTACCACCAGCCCCTTGGCTTCAAGCTTGTGGACCAGGGATGTTGTTGTCGCCTGGGTGATGCCGAGCCGGGCTGCGATGGTCCCTGCTGTGCACTCACCTTCGTCGGCAAGGGTTTGCAGCAGCAGAAGCTGAGACGCGGTCAGGCCGGATTCCCGGGATAGCGCCCGGGCCCGGTT
Source organism: Nisaea nitritireducens (assembly GCF_014904795.1). GTDB lineage: Bacteria > Pseudomonadota > Alphaproteobacteria > Thalassobaculales > Thalassobaculaceae > Nisaea > Nisaea nitritireducens. Next base: position 33,860 of record NZ_JACZFS010000029.1, on the reverse strand, counting down.
TTCAGTGGCCCGCAGGATGCGCCGCAGAACGACCAGGGCGTGTTGTGATTGGTGGTCCATCGTGACTCCGAAAGCTCGCGGCGCGACTATGAACCGTGTCGGCGATAGCGAGAATTTATTTTAGTTTTACGGGCTAAATATATTTACGAATTTTGCGATGCTCTCTTTCTTGTTGGCGCCATTTGGGGGCGTAATTACGACATGAATCCAGTGCGTGGCGACTGAAAAACAGTGGGTTTTTGAATGTGAATTTTTATAGTGTTCTAATTGCGACGCAGTGTCGGACATTGACAAAATTAGTTTGTCTAACTAAATAACGGCCACCTACTCAAGAGGGGTGGCTATGAAGATCGAGATATCTAAAGACGGATCCCGCCATAAAGCGGGCCGAAAAAATGGTGTGACCTTTCGTCGTCCGACATCGACGGACGGTGCGTCAGTGTGGAACCTGATAGGTGACCTGGACGCACTCGACGATAATTCCATGTACTGCAACCTCCTGCAGTGCACGCATTTCGCGGAGACCTGCGTGGTTGCGGAGTTGGACGGGGACGTGATCGGCTGGGTATCGGCCTATCTTCCGCCCGCCAAGTCCGGAACCCTGTTTGTCTGGCAGGTCGCGGTTGCTCCCCAGGCGCGCGGACGAGGGCTTGCGAAAGCCATGCTGCGCGACCTGCTGAAGCGGGGCGCCTGCGAGGATGTCACGCATATGGAGAGCACGATTACCAAGGACAACGAAGCGTCCTGGGCTCTCTTCCGGTCGATTGCCGGGGAGATCGAAGGCGATCTCAATCACAATCCCCATTTCCGGCGCGATCAGCATTTCGATGGTGAACACGCGACGGAACATCTGGTCCGCATCGGGCCAATCGAGCGCGAACGCTACGCCAGCGCGGCCTGATCGCCGCTGCCGTGCCTTCTCCCGGCGCTCGCCCAGCAAAAAAATATCAGGCTACAAGGAGCCGACAATGACAACGGATCTCTCCATTTACGAGAATGTCGAATCGAACGTGCGCAGCTACTGCCGCAGTTTTCCGACGACCTTTACCAGTGCCTCCGGCGCGGAAATCACCGGCGCGGACGGCAAGACCTATATCGACTTCCTGGCCGGCTGCTCATCCCTGAATTACGGGCATAACGACGAGGACATGAAGCAGGCGCTGGTCGACTACATCACCAGCGACGGCATCACCCACGGTCTCGATTTCCATACCGAAGCCAAGGGCGCCTTCCTGGAAGCGTTCGACCGGATCATCCTGCAGCCGCGCGAGATGGATTATCGGCTGCAATTTACCGGCCCGACCGGCGCCAATGCCGTCGAAGCGGCATTGAAGCTCGCACGGAAGGTCACCGGGCGTGACCGGATCGTTGCTTTCACCAACGGCTTCCACGGCGTGACGCTCGGTGCGCTTGCCTGCACCGGCAACGGCTATCATCGCAAGGGCGCGTCCCGCCCGCTCGATGGTGTCGACCGCATGCCGTACGAGGGCGCGCTCGGCAATGGTATCGACTCCCTCAAGGTGCTTGAGGAAATGTATCGCAATCCGTCCAGCGGTTTCGAGGCGCCGGCAGCCTTTATCCTGGAAACAGTCCAAGGCGAGGGCGGTCTGAACGATGCCAGCGCCGAATGGCTGCAGGGCGTCGAACGACTGGCCCGCGAGCTCGGCTCGTTGCTGATCATCGATGATATTCAGGCCGGTTGCGGCCGGACGGGCACCTTCTTTTCCTTCGAGAAGATGGGCATTGCGCCGGACATCGTGACCATGGCGAAGTCGCTCTCCGGCATGGGCCTGCCCTTTGCCATGGTGCTGCTGCGTCCGGATCTCGATATCTGGTCGCCGGCTGAGCACAACGGCACGTTCCGCGGCAACAATCACGCCTTCGTCACGGCCCGGGTCACTCTGGAGAAATTCTGGTCCGACGCGAGCTTCTCCCAGAAGGTCGAGGCAAAAGCTGAGTTGCTGGAAGAGCGGCTCAAGAAAATCGCCATCAAGACCGGCGGCAAGGTCAAGGGCCGTGGCATGTTCCGCGGCGTCGATGTCGGCTCCGGCGAGCTGGCGGACGAGATCTGCCGGGAATGTTTCGAGAACGGCCTGATCATCGAGACCTCCGGCGCCTTTGGCGAAGTGGTCAAGGTGCTGGCGCCGCTGAGCATCGATGTTGGACTTTTTGAGCAGGGCCTCGACATTATGGCCAATGCTGCCGATAGCGTGATCAAGGCTCGGCAATCCAAAGCAGCCTGATCTCCAGATCCGATTTCAAATAACCTGAATAAACGAGAGTTAAAGATGATTGTCCGTACCTATGACGAATGCCGCGACACCGACCGCCATGTTGTGACGGAAGGTTGGGAAAGCGTTCGCATGCTGCTGAAGGACGACAAGATGGGCTTCAGCTTCCATATCACGACCATCTTCCCGAACAGCGAGCACACGTTCGAATACAAGAACCATTTCGAGTCCGTCTATTGCGTGTCCGGCGGCGGTTCGATCACCGATCTTGCCAAGAACGAAACCCACGAGATCAAGGTGGGGACCATGTATGCCCTGAACCTGCATGACCGGCATGTCCTGAGGGGCGGCCCGGAAGGCATGGTCGTGGCCTGCTGCTTCAATCCGCCGGTATCCGGCCGCGAAGTGCATGACGAGACCGGCGCCTACGCCGCTGATGTCTAGGACGCGGCCTGATCGGGCCGCGCCGCATCGCAGACGAAACTCCTCGGGGGACATCATGTTAGAGCCAGTCGAGCCGTATCATAGTCATACGGTGGAGAAGATCGGCGGTACGTCGATTGCCAACACTGAAGCGATCCTGAAAAACGTGTTCCTGCGCAGCCACACCGATGCGGAGCCTTACGGCCGCATCTTCGTGGTCTCGGCCTATGCCGGGATGACCGACCGGTTGCTGGAACACAAAAAGACCGGCGCGCCGGGTGTGTTCGCTCATTATGCCGGGTCGGAGTCCGACTGGGCATGGGGTGATTCCCTGACCGAGCTCGCCGAGGCAATGATTGCCAAGAACGCCGACGTGCTGGCCGACCCGGCCTCGCGCCGTCTGGCCGATGGTTTCGTCCGCGACCGGGTCGAGGGCGTGCGAAATTGCCTGCTCGATCTGCAGCGGCTGTGCAGTCACGGCCATTTCCGCCTCGATCACCACATGGAAACGGTGCGCGAAATGCTGGCTGGGCTTGGCGAGGCGCATAGCGCTTTCAACACAAGCCTGCTGCTGAAGGATAATGGCATCAATGCCGTCTTCATCGACCTGACCGGCTGGCGTGACGAGAGAGACCTGCAGTTGGACGAGCGGATTTCAGGGGCGCTCGACGGCATCGACTTCGCTCGTGAATTGCCGATCGTGACCGGCTATGCACATTGCCGCGAAGGCATGGTGCGCCGGTTCGACCGTGGCTATACCGAGGTCACTTTTTCCCGCCTGGCGGTGGTGACCAAGGCGCGGGAAGCTGTAATCCACAAGGAATTTCACCTGTCCAGCGCCGATCCGAAGTTGGTGGGCGAAGGTAAGGTCCGGACCATCGGTCACACGAATTACGATGTGGCGGACCAGCTCTCCAACATGGGTATGGAAGCGGTGCATCCGAACGCGGCGAAGGGGCTTCGCCAGGCTGGCATCCCGCTGCGGGTCCGGAACACGTTCGATCCGGCCGATCCTGGGACGATGTTCGAAGGCGATTATGTCTCCGAAGAGCCGCGTGTCGAGATTGTCACCGGTCTGAAGGACGTGCACGCTCTGGAGTTTTTCGAGCAGGAAATGGTCGGTGTCAAAGGCTATGACACCGGTATTCTGGAGGCGCTGAAGCGGCATAACGTCCGCATCGTCACCAAGACCTCGAACGCCAATACCATCACGCATTTTCTGGCCGGCTCGCGCAAGGCGGTGAAGCGGGTAATCGCGGATCTCGGCGCAGCCTTCCCGACGGCGGAAATCTCCACGCGGAACGTCGCCATCGTCTCGGCCATCGGTAGCGACATGTCGGTGCCGGGGCTCGACGCAACGGCGCTTGTGGCATTGACGGAAGCCGGCATCGAGTTGCTCGGTGTGCACCGCCTGTCCCGCAAGGTGGACATGATGTTCATCCTGGAAGAGAGCCAGTTCGAGACGGCCATCGCAGCTCTGCATGCGGCGCTGGTCGAAACAGATACGGATACCGCGGCTGAACGCGCCGCCGCCTGAAAACACCGATAGAGACTTTACGGCAAAGGCCGGCCCGCATTGCGAGCCGGCCTTTGCACGTTCATAAGCCTGTAGTCTGTTTTCGCTAGAAAGATCACTTCGAAACCGGGAGTGATCAATGAGCGGAATTCGCTATCAGGGTGTGTCGAAAAATTTCGGCGATGTCGAGGTCATCAAAAGTCTCGATCTGGAAATCGCCGATGGCGAGTTCGTGGTTTATGTCGGCCCGTCCGGCTGCGGCAAGACGACCCTGCTCCGGATGATGGCCGGGCTTGAGACAGTCTCCGCCGGACGGATCTTTATCGGCGAGACGGACGTTACCGATGTGCCGCCGAAGGACCGGAACATCTCCATGGTGTTCCAGAACTACGCCCTCTATCCGCATATGAGCGTGGCCCAGAATATCGGCTTCGGCCTGCGCCTGAAGGGTGTGCCGCGCGCCGAGCGCGATGCGGCGGTCCGCGAGACGGCGGAGCTGCTCGGCCTCGGCGGATTGCTGGAGCGCAAACCCCGCGCCCTCTCCGGCGGCCAGCGTCAGCGGGTGGCGATGGGCCGGGCGATCATCCGGCATCCCGAGGTCTTCCTGATGGATGAGCCGCTTTCCAACCTCGACGCCCAGCTCCGCAATCACATGCGCACGGAGATCAAGGCCCTGCAGAGCCGGCTCGGCGTGACCACGATCTATGTGACGCACGATCAGGTCGAGGCCATGACCATGGCAGACCGGATCGTGGTGCTGAACGGCGGCGAGATCCAGCAGGTCGGCACCCCTGATGAGCTTTACTCACATCCGGCGAACAAGTTCGTCGCGGGCTTCATCGGCGCCCCGGTGATGAATTTCTTTCCGGCGGGCTGGCTGCAGAAAGCCGACGCGGGACGGCTCGCGGACGGCGCGTCCGAGATCGGCATCCGGCCGGATCGCCTGCGCCTTTGCCAGAGCGAGGGGCCGCTGCCTGTGCAATGGCGCGCGCGGGTGGAGCTTGTTGAACCGCTCGGTGGCGAGGCGCTGGTCCATGTCGCTTTCGACGGCCAGCGCGCCTGCCTGAAACAGCGTGACAGTGTCCGGCCCGCTGCGGGGGATGAGATAGAGATCGGGTTCGATCTCGGAGATGCACATCTGTTTGCAGCGGATGGAGTGGCGCGGCCTGTGGCTGCTGGCTGAGTGGCCCCTACAATATAGACCTAAACACCGCCGCGACCTGTTCGGTGGTGGGCTTCGGGCCCTGGCCGGTGGCATGCATCAGCCCGATCCCGTCGATCAGCCCGGCACAGGTCTCGATCGGGACATCGGCCCGGCCATCCGAGATCAGTCTCAGGAAGAACTCGATCGGCCGCCGCGCCGCCGCGGTCAACTGGGCGCCAACATCTGCCAGATCCTCGCGGCGGGCTGAGGCCATGGTGAGCTCGATCCGGGCCAGAAACAGGTTCCGGGAGTTGTCCGCATAACTGACGACTTCTTCGGCGACATACTGAACCGCCGCATCCATGCCGTCTTTTGCCGCGATCTGCGCGAAGCCGACCTGAAGCTCTTCGCAATCCTTTGCCAGAAGCTCCGCAAGATGCTGTGAGGCAGCGACGAGGAGCGAAGCCTTTTTGGGGAAATAGTAGGACGAAGAGCCTTGCGGCAGCCCCGCAACCTCATCGACCGCGCGATGCGTGACGCCTTCCAGGCCCTTGCTGGCGAGCAGGTCGATCACCCCATTCAGAATGGCATCGCGGCGCGCGGGCTTTTGCATTGAAAATTATCCTCTACACATGTAGAGATTAAATGCGCAGTCGCAGTAAAATCTCTATCGAAACCGGAGCAAATTATGACGCAATCCATCACCCGATTGAACCCTCCGTCTCTGCCCGATGCCGGGGAGATGGGCTATTCGCAGATCTCGATCGCCGAGCCGGGCCGCATAGCCTTCATTTCTGGTCAGGTTGCCTGGCGCCCGAATGGTGAGCCGGTTCCGGAAAGCCTGACCGAGCAGATGGAGATCGTCGCGATCAATGCAAAGGCTGCTCTGGATGCGATTGGCGCGACGCCGCAGGACGTGCTGATCGCGCGCGTCTATTTGGTGAACCTGACGCCTGAACGACTGGAGGAACTGATGCCGCCATTTCTGGCCATTTTCGAGGGCGCGCAGCCGAGCGTCACCGGCGTTGGCGTCGCGGCCCTTGCCGCTCCGGACCTGCAGGTCGAGATGGAAATGACTGTCCGATTGCCAGACTGATCGCAGGTCCTTCGTTCTGCAGGAACATGATCGCTCTCTGTAATAACCCCAGCTACGGAACCTTCGTCGCTTATTGTCTGTTCCTTTTTCATGCGGCACCATTTTCTTCGGGTGTCAGTTAAAGGAATAGGTCGATGTCTCAAACCGCCCCTAAGGCTCACGTCCGTCTTGCCGAGACGCGAGATCTCGATGCAGTCGTTCTGATGACCGAAAGCCGACGGATACAATATCAGGAGTACCAGCCAGTATTTTGGCGTAAAGCCAAAGACTCCACGGAACAGGCTTATGAATTTCTGGAAAAGCTCCTTACCTGGGATAAGGCGGTTTTCTTGGTGTCCGAGCAAGCTGGAAAGGTGAACGGGTTTCTCGTCGCGACAGAAGTAAAAGCGCCTCCCGTTTATGATCCGCAAGGTGCGACATATCAGGTCGATGATTTTTGTGTGATCTCACCAGACTTGTGGTTGGTGGCTGGCCGCCCTCTGTTGGCGGAAACACGGAGAAGGGTCCGGGAACGAGGAGCTGTTCAGATTGTGGTCGTTTGTGGAGATCGCGATATTGCCAAGGCCGAATTGTTGCGCAGGGAGAAACTCTCCATCGCGTCAAACTGGTGGACACAGCCTTTGTGTGATCGACCGCTGATGATGTGAAGCGGAATTCGCTCCATTGCAGGTGGGCCGGCGCACGAAAAGCCCCACCATCTCTGGCGGGGCTTCGTGGTTCAATTAGGTGAGCTGAGCCGCGCTTACTTCAGCGTCAGCGCGGTCTGTTCTGCGTAGGGAGCGAGAACCGCGTCGGCGTTCTTCTGCGCACGGGCGGCAGCTTCACGGAAGGTCAGCTCCGGATCGGAGAGCAGGGCCTGCATCTCGTCTTCCACGGCTTTGCGGACGGCGACGGTGTTGTAGGTCGCGATCCACGGACCGGCATAGGCGAGCTGCTCGACGGCGCGCAGCGCGTCCGGGTGCTCGGCGGTGAACTTCTTCATTTCCGGCAGATCGTAGGCGGTCTGGCGCGGGGCGAAGTAACCGGTGAAGCGGGACCAGTGGCCGATTTTTTCAGCCGAAGTCAGCCAGGAGATGAATTCCCACGCACCCTTTTTCTGGGCGTCGGTGGTGCCTTTGAAGGAGACCAGAGACGCGCCGCCGATCGGAACTGAATTGCGGATGTTGCGCGGCATGAAGGCGACGTCATAGTCGAATTTCGCGTTTTCGCGGACGAAGGTGAGCGCGCCGGTGGAGAGCACGATCATCGAGGCTTTGCCGGAGAAGAAGGAGGTGGAGACCTGCTTGGAGTTGGTCACGCCCGTCGGCATCGCTTTGTGCTGATGCGCGAAGTCGCGCCAGAACTTCAGAGCGCCCTGTGTGGAGGCGTGGTCGTAGAAGATCTCGCCCGGATAGACCGTGTTGTAGAACTGACCGCCATTGGCCATGGTCAGGGCCTGCACGAGCCAGCCGTTATAATCGTAGTTGGACGGCATCATGATGCCCCAACGCTCGCCTTCCGGCTTGGTCAGCTTCTTCGCAGCATCGACCCATTCGGCCCAGGTTTCCGGTGCCTTGGTGATGCCGGCTTCGGCGAAATGCTCTTTGTTGTAGTAAAGGATCGGAGTCGAGTTCTGGAACGGGATGGAATAGACGTCGCCGTTGAAATAGGCGTTCGGACGCACGGCCGGCCAGAATTCCTGCATCAGGCCGTCGAGGTCGGTGTCGCCTGCCAGCTCTTTGATCGGAACGATCAGGTCGTTCATCGCAAGTTCGGTGGCGAAGTTGGCGCTCATCAGCACCACTGCCGGAGGCTTGCCTGCTTCGGCGGCAGCCTGGGATTTCACCTTGGTGTCGTCATAGCTGCCGGTAAAGACGCCGACCACTTCGACGCCGTCCTGGGAAGAATTGAATTCCTTCACCAGCTTCTGCATTTCGCGGGACAGCTTGCCCTGAACCGGGGCCGGGAACATGAATTCGATACGCTCGGCCGCAACGGCGGACGAGGCGATGAGACCGGCGCAGAGCGCGCCAACCGCAGACCTGATGAACATCGTTAAGCTCCTTACTTCACGCCGGATGACATGAAACTGTTGACGAATTGCCGCTGGAAGGCCGTGAAGGCGATGAACAGCGGCGCCATGATGAAGAGCGTCCCGGCGGCAATTAGCCCCCAGTCCGACGCTCCCTCCGCGCCTTGCGCGAAGCTGACGAGGCCCACGGTCAGAACCATCTTGTCCGGATCGTTGATGACCATCAGGGGCCAGAGAAATTCGTTCCAGTGATAGACCACCGAAACGATGGAAAAGGCGGTGAGCCCGGGCAGCGAGAGCGGGATCAGGACGTAACGCAGCACCTGCCACCAGGAAGCGCCGTCGATGATCGCGGCTTCCTCGAAATCCTTCGGGATCGTGCGGAAGGTCTGGCGCATCAGGAAGGTGCCGAAGGCCGAGCCCCAATAGGGCGCCATGACGCCGATCAGGCTGTCATAGAGACCGAGATGCACCAGCGTCGTCAGGTTCGGCACGATCAGCACCGGCGGCGCAAGCATCAGCTGCAGCAGGAAGATGTAGAAGATCGCTTCCTTGCCGGGAAAATTGATCCGCGCGAAGGCATAGCCGGCGAGGCTGATCGTCACCAGTTGCACCACCAGCGTGCCGATGACGAGGATGGTCGAGTTCAGGAACCAGAGCGGCCAGTAGCCATCCTCGATGGCGTACCGGTAGCTCTGCAGCGTCGGCACGAAATCCGGGAACAGTGAGGCCATGCCGAGCCCGCCACCCGGATCCGGCCGGAAGCTGGCGATCAACATCCAGAGAAATGGCGTCGACCAGAGGAAAACAACAGCACACATGGCGGCCGCAAGCAGCGCGCCGGGGGCAAGCCACTGCCCGGGAACGGCCCATTGCTTGAGATCAGGTTTCATAATGCACCTTGCGTTCGACGGTGCGCATGGACAGGAAGGAGAGTGTCAGCAGGGCGATCAGGGTGACGACGGTTGCCGCGGTCGCCTTGCCCAGATCGTAGAATTCATGGGCCTGCTGGTAGATGTAGTAGAGCAGCAGGCTGGTCGAATTGTTCGGCCCGCCGTCGGTCATGACAATGACATGGTCGATCTGGCTGACCGCGCTGATCAGGGCAATGACCATGACGAAGGCGAAGGTCGGCCCGAGCATCGGGATGATCACGAAATAGAGTCGCTGCAGCCAGTTCGCGCCCTCGATCTTTGCCGCTTCCTCCGCGTCCTGCGGCACGCCCTGCAATCCGGCGAGGAAGAACAGCATGTAGTAGCCCGCATTCTTCCAGGTGGTCAGCGCCATCAGGGAGACGAGCGCGAGGTCCGGATTGCCGAGCCAGTTGGTGGCGGAGACCCCGAGCTTGGCGAGGTAATAGTCCAGCAGGCCGATATCCGGCATGAAGACGAAGATGAAGACGGCCGCCGCGCCGACCAGTGGCACAAGGGTGGGGAAGAACAGAACGGAGCGGAGGATCGAGGAGAGGTTCGTCGTCTCGCGCAGGGCCAGCGCGAACAGAAAGCCAAAAAGTACGCTCGGGATCACCGTGCCGGCGGCATAGAGCGCATTGTTCGCGAGCGCACCGAGAAAATGTGCATCCTGGAAGATCCGGAAATAATTCTCCGCGCCGACGAAAGTACCGCTGTCGCCGACACGCTTCTTGTCCGAGAGTGAGGCCAGAAGAACCTGCAGCATCGGCCAGTAGGTGAAGGCGGCGAGACACAGAAACGCTGGCAGCAGCAACAGATACGGCCGCGCCGATCTGAAGGATCTCGGCGTTTCTCGGGTGGGCTTGTTCACGATCCTCAACACTCCTCGTCACGTGAGGAGGAGTGGGTATCACCCTCATTCGAACAGTCGTGTCACCGCCATGTGAACATTATGGGAATGATTGAAGTCGGAACGAAGATGGGGTTGCATCTTCGTTCGAACATTCGTGTTTTGAGCCTCAGAACCGGCGCGGCACGAGCCCGGACTGGAACCAGGAAACGAAGCTCAGCATGGAATAAACGGGCAGGCCGGTGGCGTCCCGGATATCGGCCGCATAGGGCAGCATGTTGGTGCATTCGAGAACGAGCGCACCGATGTCCGGATGGTCCCGCTGCATTTTCAGGGCGGCCTCGACATTGTCCTTGCAGGCAGCGTCGACATCGAGCTCGAGTTCATTGTTGAGGATCGCACGGGTGAATTCCCGGCCATCTTCGGTGCTGCCAATCGGCGTGCCTTCGGGCACGCGGGCTTGTTCCAGATGGACGGGAGTGAGGGTCGAGGCGGAGATTGTGAGCACACCGGCCCGCTTCCCGGCGGGCAGCAGCCGGTTCACCATGTCGACCTGCATCAGCGAGGAGGTGGCGACAGGCACGCCGACCGCGCTCGCGAGTTCATCCTGGAAGAGCGAGAGAAAGCCGCAATTGGTGGTGATGCCGTCGACACCGTCAGCGACCAGGCCTTTTGCGGCCTCGATGAAATTGTCCAGCAGGCCTGCGGCGCCGCGCCTTACCACCCGGTCGGGGGAGGCATCGCGGACCACGCGGTAATGTACCGGGAAGTCCCAGGTCAGCGCGTTGCCCATGTCTCCCGGAATGCGGGGAAATTGCGCTTCCAGCATGAGGATGCCGACCGAGGCGCCGTAAATTGCCTTCCCGCCGCGTACTTTCATTTCCGCTCTCCTGATCTTCAATCTTTCTGGGGTTCGAACTGCCGGTCGAACAGCTCTTCGGGGCCGGCCATGTATATGTTGGAGAAACTTTCTTTAACGGAGGCGACGATCTGGTCCATCCGGCGGCGAATATGCTTGCCGAGGATCTCGGCTGCGAGGTCTGCGTTACGGTCCAGCATCGCCTCCATGATCGCCCTGTGTTCGCCCTTGGTCTCCTTCACCCGGCTCGCCATGTCGAGCCAGCGGATGAAGCGGATGCGTTGATTGATCTGCCCGAGATGGCGAGCGAGTTCGTGATTGCCGGAGAGTTCGGCGATGGCGATGTGGAAAGCTTCGTCCCGGTCGGTCACCTCGCGCACGGTCTTGCCAACATAACTCAGGCCGTTGGCATGAAGATCGTCACTCAGGGCCTTCAAATCAGTGTCGCTGGCGCTCTCGCAGGCTTTGCGAACGGCGGCCAGTTCCAGGATCTCGCGCAGCTCGTACAGCTCATAGACGGAACGTGCATCCAGCTCCCGGCAGAAGAAGCCAAGGCCCGGCTTGAAGTCGATCAGCTGTTCCGTGACGAGGCGGTTCAGCGCTTCGCGCAGCGGCGTCCGGCTGACCGCCAGCTCCCGTGATATGCCGATCTCGTTGATCCGCTCGCCCGGCCGGAACTGGAAATTTACGGCTCGCTCTTTCAGCCGCATATAGGCCTCTTCGACCCGTCCTTCACTCATGACGTTTCATCCGAACAGTTTCTTGCCGAGGCGCCTTGACTCCGGTGCCGCTCTTTTACAACATGCAGGCCTGTATACAATACTGTGTTCAAAAATATCCCACCAGCGCATTCCGCGCGCCACCCGAGGAAAATGATACAATGGACAAGTCGATGGGCAACCGGATGACCGGCGCGGAAGCCATGGTCCGAATGCTCGAAGCCCATGGCGTGAAGCACATGTTCGGGCTATGCGGCGACACCACGTTGCCCTTCTACGACGCGATGGCCCGGCTCGATCACGGGATCAAGCACATCCTGACCAGGGACGAGCGTCATGCCGGCTATATGGCGGATGCCTATGCCCGTGTGACCGGCCGTCCTGGCGTCTGCGAGGGGCCGTCCGGCGGTGGAGCGACCTATATCCTTCCGGGCGTGGTCGAGGCGAATGAAAGCTCGGTGCCGATCATGGCGATCACCACCGACGTCTCGACGACGGCGCGGGGGCGTTATCCGCTGACCGAACTCGACCAGGTCGCGATGTTCCGGCCGCTGACCAAATGGAACACCTCTCTGGACGATGCCTCACGCCTGCCGGCGATGATGCGCACCGCCTTCCGGGCGATGACGACGGGCCGCCCGGGTGCAGTTCATCTGGCCCTGCCGTTCGACACACAGAAAGGCGCCGTTGAGGATGCCGAGATCTGGGCCGATCCGGGCCACCGCACTTATCCGGCGGAGCCGTCCGGCCCGGACTTGGCAGCGGTGAAGGAAGCAGCGAGAATTCTCGCCGGTGCGAAATCTGCCGTGGCCGTTTGTGGTGGCGGGCCGGTGATCGCGGGCGCGACCGAAGCCCTCGGCCGTTTGGCTGCTTTGCTCGACCTGCCGATCGCGACCAGCGTTTCCGGGCAGGGTGCGATTGCAGAGACCGATCCCTACGCGGTCGGTGTCGTTGGCTCCAATGGCGGCGTGCCCACCTCCCGCGCGGTTACGGACGAGGCGGATGTGATCCTGTTCATCGGTTGCCGGGCCGGGTCCGTGACCACGGAACGCTGGCGCTCTCCCGCCCAGGACAAGACCATCATCCATATCGACAGCGACCCGATGGTGATCGGCGCCAATTACAACACCGCCGTCTCCATCGTTTCCGACGCCCGTCTGGCGCTTGAGGCGCTGAACGTGGAAGTCGAGGCGATTGCCGACCGCAACATGCAGAACGGCAAGACCCGCGCCGCGTCCGCCTGGGAAGGCAAGCTGAAGAACTTCCTGCCGTTGGCGACCACGACGGAGCGGCCGATCCGGCCGGAACGGGTGATCGCGGATCTGATGGACCTGTTGGATGACGATGCCACTATCGTCGCCGATCCGGGCACGCCGTGCCCGTATTTCTCCGCGCACTATCGCTGGCCCCAGGCAGGCCGGCATTTCATCACCAACCGGGCGCACGGCGCGCTCGGCTACTCTCTCGCTGCCGCGATGGGGGCCTATATCGGCCGTCCGTCCTCCCAGACCCTCGCGGTCATGGGTGATGGTTCCTTCAACTTCTGCTGTGGCGAGTTCGAGACCATCGTGCGCGAGAAAATGCCGATCAAGAGCATCGTCTTCTCCAACTCGGTCTTCGGCTGGATCAAGGCCGGGCAGGATTCAGGTTTCGGCAAGCGCTTCTACAATGTTGACTTCAGCCGCACCAACCATGCCGCCGTCGCTAGCGCCTTCGGCATAAAGTCCTGGACGGTGGAAGATCCTGCGGAATTCAGGTCGGTGATGAAGCAGGCATTGGAACATGACGGGCCGACACTGGTCGATGTCATCTCCCAGCCGCTGCACGAAGCCGCGGCACCGGTATCGGAGTGGATTGCCTGACCATGTTCAGCGCGGACGAAAAGATCACCGGTCTCGACCTCTGGCATCTCGCCTTGCCGGTGGTCTCCCGACGGGATCACGGCATCGGGTCCGTGGAAGGTGCGGTCGAAATCGTTGTGGTCCGGCTGACTTCGGAAAGCGGTGCGGTTGGCTTCGGCGAGGCATCGCCCTGGTCCGTCTTCACTGGTTCTCCGGAGGCCAGCTATGCCGCGCTTGATCGCTACATCCGTCCGCATGTCGTCGGCAAAAAGGTTGGCGGCATCGCGGCGATCATGGAGATTGCCGCCAAGGCGGTAGCCCATTGCACGGAAGCGAAGGCGGCGCTTGAAAGTGCGTTGCTGGATCTTAACGGGCGGATCGCGGGCGTACCGGTCTGGGCGTTGCTCGGCGGCAAGGCGCGGGACACGATCCCGCTCTCCGTCTCGCTTGCCGATCCGGATTTCAATGCCGACCTGGCCTTGCTCGAACGGCTTGCCGATGACGGTGTCGGGATCGTCAAAATGAAGGCCGGCTTCAAGGAGCATGCTTTCGACATCATGCGGCTGGAGAAGATCCGCGCCAACTGGCCGGATCTGGATGTCCGAGTCGATTTCAACCGGGGCCTCGCGATTGAGGGCGCTGTTGCCAAGGTCCGCGATGTTGCCAGCTTCGAGCCGACCTTTATCGAGCAACCGGTGGCCCATCATCATTTCGACCTGATGGCCGAGATTCGCGCCTCAATCGACGTGCCGTTGATCGCCGACGAGAGTGTCTTCGGCCCGGAAGACATGGTGCGCGCCATTGCCGAAGGGATTTGCGACGGGGTTTCCATCAAGATCATGAAGGCGGGCGGAATGCGCCGCGGGCAGACGGTTGCCCGCATGGCGGCGGCTGCTGGGCTTTCGGCTTATGGGGGCGACATGTTCGAGAGCGGGCTCGCCCATCTCGCAGGTGCGCACATGATCGCGGCGACACCGGAAATCAGGCTCGGCTGCGAGTTCTACCAAGCGCAATATTACCTGAAGGACGACATTCTCGCCGAAAGCTTCCCGAGCCAGGGCGGTGTTGTCACAATTCCCGACACACCCGGTCTGGGAATACTTCCGGATGTGGAAAAGCTGGCGCACTATGCGGTCCAATCGACCGTGGGGGCGGGCAAGTGAGTGATACGAAGAAGCATGTAATTGTCGTTGGGGCCGGGATCGTCGGGGTTTCAACTGCGATCTGGCTGCAGCGCGACGGGCATCAGGTGACGCTGGTCGACCGGGAAGGTCCGGCAGCGGGTACCAGCTATGGCAATGCAGGGCTTCTGGCCTCCGGCTCCATCGTTCCAGTCACTGGGCCGGGGCTGATCGGCAAGGCGCCGAAGATGCTGTTCGATCCGGACCAGCCGCTGTTCCTGCGCTGGTCCTACCTGCCGAAATTGTTGCCCTGGCTGTTCAAGTATCTGGGCCATGCGAATGCCGCGGATACAAAGCGGATCGCCAGCGCGTTGCACGACATCATCGGCGATAGCGTGACCGATCATCAGGCGCTGGCAGCCGGCACCGGGGCGGAGCAGTGGATCAAGCCGCAGGAATACATGGTCGCCTACAACGACCGGGCGCATTACGAGGGCGACGCCTTCGCCTGGTCGATCCGGCGCGCGCATGGCGTCCAGTTCGAGGAACTGGAAGGCGCCGCGCTGGCCGAGCAGGAATCGGTCCTGAGCGACGACATCAAGTTCGGCGTTCGGGTTCTGAACCATGGCCGGATCTCCGACCCCGGCGCCTATGTGAAAGCGCTCGCGGCTCATGTCGTCGCGGAAGGCGGCAAGCTGGTGCAGGCCGAGGTGTCGGATATCGTCCGCGAAAATGGCGTGGCGACCGGTGTGCGCGCGGGGGGCGAGACGATTTCCGGTGATGCCGTGGTGGTGGCCATGGGCGCCTGGTCCGGCAAGCTCTCGAAACTGCTCGGGATGGATATCCCGCTTGAGTCCGAGCGCGGCTATCACCTTGAGTTCTGGGAACCGTCGGCGATGCCGAAGACGCCGATCATGGTCGCCTCCGGCAAGTTCGTGCTGACCCCGATGGAAGGGCGTCTCCGGGCGGCCGGTGTGGTCGAGTTCGGCGGCCTTGAAGCGGGACCGTCCAGGGCGCCGTTCGAGCTGCTGCGCCGCGCGGTACGCAAGGCAATGCCGGATCTGACGTTCAAGGAAGAAACCGAATGGATGGGGCATCGGCCGGCAACGACGGACTCGATCCCGTTGATCGGGGAAGTTCCCGGCACCCGGGGGGCTTACCTCGGCTATGGGCACCAGCATGTCGGGCTTACGGGGGGACCGAAAACGGGGCGGATCCTCGCTCAACTCATCGGCGGCAAAAAGCCGAACATGGACTTAACGCGTTACTCTCCTTCACGCTTCGCGGGGTGAGGGGAGTATGACTGGCCGAACAGGGTCATAAACTGGGAGACTTGAGATGAAAAAACTTTCGACAGCAATTGCCGCGGCTGCGTTCGCGGTTGCCGGTTCTGCCGGTGCGATGGCGGAAAAATGGGATATGCCGATGGCCTATTCCGGCTCCAACTTCCATTCCGCCACCGGCGCTGAGTTTGCGAAATGCGTGACAACCGGCACGGGCGGCGACATCGAGATCGTGACGCACCCGTCCGGCTCCCTCTTCAAGGGCAATGACATCAAGCGTGCTGTTCAGACCGGCCAGGCGCCGATCGGCGAGCGTCTGCTGTCCGCGCACCAGAACGAGAACGTCGTGTTCGCTTTCGACTCGATCCCGTTCCTCGCGACCTCCTTCGACGATGCGGCGAAGCTCTGGAAAGCGGCGAAGCCGACGCTTGAAAAGATCCTCGCCGACCAGAATCTGGTCCTGCTTTATGCCGTTCCGTGGCCGCCGCAGGGTCTCTACTTCAAGAAGGAAGTGAACGCGGTTGCCGACATGAAAGGCATCAAGTTCCGCTCCTACAACAACGCCACTGCGCGGCTCGCCGAGCTGACCGGGATGCTTCCGGTGCAGATCGAGGCTGCTGAAATCAGCCAGGCCTTCGCGACTGGTGTGGCCGATTCAATGATCTCATCCGGCGCGACCGGCTATGACCGCAAGGTCTGGGAGAGCCTGACCCATTTCTACGAAGTCGATGGCTGGCTGCCGCGTAACTCGGTCATGGTGAATGGCGACGTCTGGAACGGTCTCGACGATGCCAAGAAGGGCGTCCTGCGGGGCTGCGCAGAGCTTGCCGAATATGCAGGCACCTGGCGCGCGATCGAGTACACGCAGTTCACCCTGAATGGTCTGAAAGCCGGCGGCATGACTGTCGGTCCGGCAAGCGACACTCTCCAAGCCGAATTGCGGGCGATCGGTGAGACCATGACCAAGGAGTGGCTGGAATCCGCCGGTGCCGAAGGCAAGGCCATTGTCGATGCTTACAAGGCGATGAAGTAACTCCTCATCTTTAGACCGGGGGCGAAGCAATTTCGCCCCCGGTTGAATATCGACCCGACGCTCCGACCTACTGATACCTGTTCCGGAGCTGGCATACCTCCCGAGGAGACCTCATGGTTTTTCTGGCAAAACTCAGAGCCGGGCTGGACCGGCTTTATCTTGTATCCGGCGCGATCGGCGCGTTGTTCCTGATCGCCATATTGAGTTTGATCGTCCTGCAGATGCTGGCGCGCTGGACCGGTGAGGTGTTTCCGGGAGCCGCTGAATATGTCGGGTACTGCATGGCTGCCGCTTCGTTCTTCGCCTTTGCGCACACCCTGCAGCGCGGCGCGCATATCCGTGTTTCGATGCTGCTGAATGTGGTCCCGGCCGGTGTCCGCCGCGTGCTCGAAATCTGGTGCTTTGCGATCGGAACGGCGCTCGGCTGGTATTTCGTCTGGTATGCCGTGAAGTTCGTCTACTGGTCCTGGAAGTTCAAGGATATCAGCCAGGGGCAGGATGCGACCCTGCTCTGGATGCCGCAGACCGGCATGGTCATCGGCGCGGTCATCCTGGCGATCTCGCTGACCGATTTTCTCATTCACATGGTCTTCACCGGACGGCACAGGATCGTGCACGAGTCGGTCGAATCCCACGCGGAGTAGGGCATATGGAAGATATCTCGATTATTGCCCTGTTCCTGTTCGTCCTCTTCATGCTTCTCGGCACGGGCGTCTGGATCGGGTTGGCACTTCTTGGCGTCGCTTTCGTCGGCATGGAGCTGTTCACCACACGTCCGGTGGGCGACGTGATGATCACCACCGTCTGGACCCACTCCTCATCCTGGACCCTGGCTGCCTTGCCGCTGTTCATCTGGATGGGGGAGGTGCTGTACCGCACGCGCCTGTCTGAGGACATGTTCAGGGGGCTGGCACCGTGGCTGGCGAAACTGCCCGGCGGTCTGATCCACACCAACATCGTCGGCTGTACCGTCTTCGCGGCGGTCTCCGGCTCGTCGGCAGCAACGCTCACCACGGTCGGCAAGATGTCGATCCCGGAGCTGCGCAAGCGGAACTATCCGGAGAAGGTGGTGATTGGAACGCTGGCCGGAGCGGCGACTCTCGGCCTGATGATCCCGCCCTCGCTGACCCTGATCGTCTATGGCGTGACCATCAACGAGTCGATCACCAAACTGTTCATCGCGGGCATCGTTCCGGGCATGGTGCTGGCCTCCATGTTCATGGCGTATGTGGCGATCTATTCGAAAGTTTCGAAGGATTATCATCCGGATGAAGAGCCGGAGATGAGTTTCGCCGCCAAGGTGAAGAACTCGCGTTTCCTGATCCCGGTTCTCTGCCTGATCACGGTGGTGATCGGCTCGATGTATCTCGGTCTCGCCACGGCGACTGAGGCGGCGGCTTTCGGTGTCATCGGCTCGCTCATCCTGGCGGCAAGCCAGGGCTCGCTTTCCTGGCGCACGTTTCGGGAAAGCCTGATGGGGGCAACCCGGACCTCGGCCATGATCGCCCTGATCCTTGCCGGTGCCTCCTTCCTGTCTCTGGCGATGGGCTTCACCGGCCTGCCGCGCGGGCTTGCCAACCTGATTGCCGACATGAATCTCAGCCGGTTCGAGCTGCTGATGGCACTGCTGGTCTTCTACATCGTGCTCGGCTGTTTCCTCGACGGTATCTCGTCGGTGGTGCTGACCATGGCGGTGGTGGAGCCGATGATCCGGCAGGCGGGCATCGACCTGCTCTGGTTCGGCATCTTCATCGTCGTGGTGGTCGAGATGGCACAGATCACGCCGCCGATCGGCTTCAACCTGTTCGTGCTGCAGGGCATGACACGGCACGAGATGGGCTTCATCGCCCGCTGCGCGATCCCGATGTTCCTGATCATGGTGCTGATGGTGTTCGTGCTGATCGGGTTCCCGGAAATCGCCACCTGGCTGCCGGACAACATGCGGCAAGGTCCTTCCTGACCAGCCGACTTCCCACTTCCTGAAAAGGGCGGTCTTCGGGCCGCCTTTTTTATTGCCGCCCCTCCTGCTGGACGGGAACGGAGGAGAGGGTATTCTCTGGCCCCAGAAAGGTCCGGGCCGGAAGTGCGCGGACAGGGGAGGGAGTAACAATGGAATTCTCAACACCGCCGCATATCGCAGATCTGGCGGAAAAGACGCGCCGTTTTATCGCCGAGAAGGTGATCCCGTTCGAGAGCGATCCGCGCTGGACCGCGCACGGGCCGACGGAGGAATTGCGCAAGGAGCTGACGGATCTCGGCAAGGCCGCCGGGCTGTTCGCCCCGCATGCGCCGAAGGAATTCGGTGGCCTCGGCCTCGGGCATCTGGAGCGGGCCTTTGTCTTCGAGGAAGCGGGCTACTCGCTGCTGGGCCCGACGGCCCTGCATTGCGGTGCGCCGGACGAGGGCAACACCCATCTGCTGGAAGTTGCCGCCAGCCCGTCACAGCGGGAGCAGTTTCTTGCTCCATTGGCGAAGGGCGCGCGCTCCTGCTTCGCGATGACCGAGCCGGACGGCGCAGGCGCCGACCCCTCTCTGCTGGCGACCACGGCGAAGGTGGATGGAAACGGCTATGTCATCAATGGCCGGAAATGGTTCATCACCGGTGCCGAGGGCGCGGATTTCGTCATCATCATGGCGAAGATCGAGGATGGCCCGGCGGACGGTGGGGCGACGATGTTCATCGTGCCGAGCGACCGGGCGGGCATCCATCTGGAAACGCAGATGGACACGCTCGACAGCTCCTTTGCCGGTGGGCACTGGGAGATGCGGTTCGAGGATCTCCGGGTGGATCAGGAAGACGTTCTGGGTGAGCCCGGCGGCGGCTTCCGGCAAGCCCAGGTCCGGCTCGCCCCGGCCCGACTGACCCATTGCATGCGCTGGCTCGGCTCCGCCCGCCGGGCGCACGATACGGCGCTGGACTATGCGAACCGCCGGGAAGTGTTCGGCCAGAAGCTCGGCAAGCACGAGGGTGTCGGCTTCATGCTGGCGGATAACGAGATGGATATCCGCACCGCCCGGCTGTCCCTGATGCAGGCGGCCTGGCTGCTGGATCAGGGTGACAATGCGGCGGAAGAAAGCTCGATGGCCAAGGTGCAATGCTCCGAGGCGATCTGGCGTATCGTCGACAATGCGGTGCAGATCCTCGGCGGCGCCGGCACCAGTGCCCACCTGCCGGTGGAGCGGATCTTCCGCGAGGTGCGGGGCTTCCGGATCTATGACGGTCCGTCTGAGGTGCATCGCTGGTCACTCGCCCGCAAGGCCCTGAAGCGGGCCGACGGGCGAGCGTAGAAGGTCTTTGCCTAGGCGGCAGCCTGGCTGCCGCCGAAAGCATAGGCCGACATGCTGATGGAGCCGTGGCTGTAGCTGCCATGCAGCTTGCGCCCGGCTTCTCCGGCCCCGGCCCCTGCAGCGACATAAAAAGGCAGGAAATGTTCCGGCGTCGGATGCGCCCGGCGGCTGGTCTCCGGTGCTTCCGGGAACTGCATCAGGCTGTCCCAGTCCCCGGCTTCGACCGCAGAGGAGACCCAATCATCGAAGGCGGTGGCCCAGACCGGGGGCGGTGTGCCCTCGGCACCAAGTTCCCGCAGATTATGGGTCACAGAGCCGGAGCCGACGATCAACACGTCCCGGTCACGCAGCGGGGCGAGCGCACGGCCGATCTCGAAATGTTGCCGCGCCGTGCCGCCCTGCACCAGCGAGAGCTGGACAACGGGGATATCGGCATCCGGATAGGCCAGAGAGAGCGGAACCCAGGCACCGTGGTCGAAACCGCGTTCCGGGTCCCTTGCCGCCGCGACCCCTTGATCTGCCAGAAGATGATCCACCCAGTCGACCAGGTCGGAGGCTGTCCGGGCGGGATACCGGATGCGGTAAAGCGCGTCCGGAAACCCGAAGAAGTCATGCACCGTTTCCGGGGCTTCGGCTGTGGTCAGAGTAGGCTGTGCCGCTTCCCAATGGGCCGAGACGATGAGGATCGCCGCCGGGCGCTCGACCCGGCTGCCCAGCGTCCCGAGAAAGTCTTTCGAGACGTGAGTGCTGAGCAGCAGGTCGGGGGCGCCGTGCGGCAGAAAGAGGCTGGGCAGGCTTGCCATGGATCTAGCTCTGCCGGGCGAAGCTGTCGGGTGTCAGGGTCAGGATCTTCGGCGTGCGCACTGCATAGGCGCCGTCACCGAGCAGGGCCTGAACCACGAGAGTAGCCGCCCAGAATGCCGGGAATTCCCAGCCGCCGTTCGGGTTCGTGTAGAGCCAGCCGTTCGCGCCATGCACCATGAAGACGGCACCGAGCAGGATCGGCAGGGTGGCGATGGAGACCAGCCGGGTGGCGAAACCGGCTATCAGCGCGATACCGCCACCGACTTCGGCGAGGATGGTCAGGTAGGCGAAGATGGCCGGCAGGCCGATGCTGTCGAAAAAGCCAACAGTGCCGGCCGGGGTGAAGACAAAGATCTTGAGAGCGCCATGGGCGAGGAAGAGCACGCCGAGGGAGACGCGGAGGATGAGCGCTGCATAAGGCGCGGTGTTCTGGTTGGTCATCGGATCGTCCTTTCGTTCAGGTGAAAGGGCGGCACACCGCGCCGCCTGTCCGACATAGTTAATTGCTATCCATTATCGCCATAAGCGCTCTATTGATTGAATTAATATAAACGTTATGTTGCCAATATGGATTCCATAGAGCAAATGCGGATGTTCTCGGCCGTGGCCGGCACGATGTCCTTCTCGAAGGCAGCCGCTCGCCTCGGTACCAGTGCCCAGAATGTCAGCAAGAACATCCGGGCGCTTGAAGATAGCCTTGGGGTTCTGCTGCTGAACCGGACGACGCGGGTCGTCACCCTTACGGAAAGCGGCAGAGCCTATCTGCCCCGCTGCAACCGGGTGGTCGAGGAGTTCGACGAGTTGCGTTCGGTGATGCGGGATGAAGGCGCCGCGCCGAGCGGTAATCTCGTCGTCACCGCACCGGTGCTGTTCGGCGAGATGTATCTGATGGCGGCGGTCGAGAAATATCTGGCGGCCAATCCAGCCGTGAGCATCGATCTCCGGCTGAGCGACCAGCATTTGTCCCTGATCGACGAGGGCGTCGACCTTTCGGTCCGTATCGGCGTTCTGCAGGATTCGACACTGATCGCGAAACGGCTCGGCGAAACCCGGCTGATCACCTGCGCGGCGCCTTCCTATCTGGATCAGGCTGGCCGCCCGGCGCATCCGGACGAGCTTCCGGCGCACAGCTGCGTTTTCGACACCAACCGCCGGACGCCGGGACAATGGTCGTTTTGCGATGGCGGGAAAAGCCTGACAGTGAACATCCGGCCGCGTGTCCGGGTGAACAGTGCTTCCGCCGTCAGGAGGTTGCTGCTGTCCGGCGAGGGCATCGGGATCGTGCCGAGTTTCGTCGTCGCTGACGACTTGCGCAGCGGGCGTCTGGAGGCATTGCTGGAGCCGTTTGAGGACCGCAGTCTGCCAGTGTCTTTGCTATACCTCGCCAACCGCCACCTGTCGCGGAAGGTCCGGTCCTTCATCGGCTTCATAGAAGCCGAAATCGCGGCCATGGAAGACTGGAACGCGGTCTGACGCAACGATTCCGGCACCGTCATCAAACGGTCAAGCTCTTCGGTTAAAGTCTTCCGACTTGCAGGGTGTATTCCGTATCCCGGAGCTGGTATGCGGCTGGCTTCCGAACGAGAATGGATGGAACGATGCGACAGGCATTTGCGCGTGCAGTGATTGCGGCGACCAGCATTGCCGCTTTTGCAGGGTTTCTGTTTTCAGCTCCGGCAGCCGAAGCCGACGTTCTCCGGATCGGCGTGCTGGGCGGCAAGGCTGTCTCGGACGATTTCGCCGCCCAGAAATGTCTGGCGCATGACCTTGCGGACGGTCTCGCCGCGCCGGTGCAGATCCTGGCCCTGGCTTCCGGAGACGAATTGAGGCAGGCGCTGATCGTCGGCGCTGTCGATATGACTGTCCTCTCGACCCGGGAATACAGCGCTCTCTGGCGGACGAACCCGGGGTCGGTGCAGCCAGTGCTGGCCACGCTCGGTCGTGGTGGCTCCATGGGATACCGCGCGGTGGCGCTGTCCCGTCCCGATGCCCTTATCGCCGGGCTCGAAAACCTGAAAGGCAAGAACATCGGATTTGCGGATCGGCGCTCCATGCCGGGCTATTTCGTGCCGTCCGTCGCGCTCGAACGCGCGGGTCTGAATACCGAACGGGATCTGAAGTCAGTTCAGTTCGGCGGTGGCTATCACGCTACGCTCACAGCGCTGGAAAGCGGCGCCGTTGATGCGGCGCTGACCTGGCGCTCCGATGCAGGCTCCGATTCTGTATCAGGGGCCGGGCCGCTGCAGCGTTTCCAGGTCACCTCGGATGCGAACTTTACTGAATTCTGGCGCTCGCCGCTGATGCCGAACGGTCCCGTGGTTCTGCGCAAGGCGCTCCCGGAAGAGATCAAAAAGATCGTGACCGATCGGATCGCGGCCCTTGGCGAGACGGCGCCGGATTGCCTGGCAATGGCTTTCGGCCTGCCGGTTACGGGGGTGTTCCCGGTCACGCATGCCGACTACGAGACTTTCATCGCCGCCGACCACAAGCGCATTTCGCTGTCCGTCGCAAGCAACTGAACTCCCGCCTCACTCTGACGGCTTCATGAAACTGAAGCAAAAGAGTCACGAGAACGACCCGCTCGATTGATACCAACGCTGCAATCGGATCTCGCGCGGTGTGATCTCTCCAGCCGTGTTGTCCGAGTTGCCGGTCGCCCTTGTGACCGGTCCAGACGGGCTGTTCTCAGCCCCGCACGGCGCGAGACTCAGAGGTAAGGCATGATCGAATTCAAAAACGTTACCAAGGCTTTCGGCAACATGGTCGCGGTTGATTCCGTGACTTTCACTGTCGACAAACCGCAGATGATCGGCGTCATCGGCCGCTCCGGCGCCGGGAAGTCGACCTTCCTGCGGCTGTTCAACCGTCTGACTTCCGCCACGTCCGGGCAGATCCTCGTAGAGGGTACCGACGTGCTCAGTCTGAAAGGCAATGCCAAGCGGCGTTGGCAGAAGGACTGTGCGATGATTTTCCAGCAGTTCAATCTGGTTCCGCGCCTCGATGTCGTCACCAATGTGATGCTCGGCCGGCTGAACCAGCAGGGCACGCTGCGTTCCATGTTCAAGATCTTCTCCCAGCAGGATATCGACGATGCGCTGGCCGCTCTCGACCGCCTCGGCCTGGCCGAGCGGGCCTTGCAGCGGGTGGAGACCATGTCCGGCGGACAGCAGCAGCGCGTGGCTATCGCCCGTGGCCTGATGCAGGCGCCGAAGATCATTCTTGCCGACGAGCCGATTGCCTCGCTCGATCCGTTGAGCGCCGAGGTGGTCATGGGCTCGCTCCGGGAGATCCATGACCGCGACGGTATTACCGTGATGTGCAACCTGCACACACTCGATACCGCGCGCAGCTATTGCGACCGGGTTATCGGCATGAGCCAGGGCAAGGTGGTTTTCGACGGCACGGCCGACGAGCTGACCCCGGAAGCGGCGCGCGAGATTTATGGCGCCGACGAGGCTCTGAACGAGGCGGTGACCTCCACAAGCATTTCGGCCGGCGCCTCCGCGCGGGCCAAATCCGATCCCTCAGTACCGGGCCATGGGGCCACGGTTGCTGAGGCGAATGCTGCCACGGCCTGATTAGCGGCTACCGCCGGTGTTCCGTGACAGCAATTCCAACCTAGGGAGTATTTAGGGATGAATTTCGTTCGCAATTTTGCGGTGGCCGCAGCCGTCGCCATGACGACGTTCGGCGCCGTCAATGTCCATGCCGAAGACAAGATCTCCGAGTTCCGCATCGGCGTGCTCGGCGGTGAGAACCAGTCCGACCGTATGCGCTCCAACGAGTGCGTCCGGAGCAAAGTCGAAGCGCTGCTCGGCGTGCCGACGAAGATCTTCGCACCGGCCGACTATAACGGTGTCATCGAAGGCCTGATCGGCCGTAACCTCGACATGGCCTGGCTCGGCGCGTCCGGTTATGCCAAGACCTACATCACGGACCCGGAAGCTGTTGAGCCGGTCCTGGTGAAGATCAATGTCGACGGTTCCATGGGCTACCACTCGATCGGCTTTGCCCGCGTTGACAGCAACATCACGTCCCTCGACGATATGAAGGGCAAGAAGTTCGGTTTCGGCGATCCGAACTCCACCTCCGGCTACCTGATCCCGTCCATCGAAATCCCGGCTGCCGGTTTCCCGATGGAAAGCGGCAAGTATTTCGGTGAAGTCGTCTTCACCGGCGGTCACGAGCAGACCATCGTTGCGGTCGCCAACGGCGACATCGACGCCGGCGTGACCTGGGCCGACGGCCTGGGTGCCTGGGAAGAAGGCTACAACAGCGGCGCCCTGCGCAAAGCTGCCGATGCCGGTCTCGTCGACATGACCCAGCTCGTGCAGATCTGGAAGTCCAAGGTGATCCCGGAAGGCCCGGTCGTGCTCCGCAAGGATCTGCCGTCCGACGTCAAGCTGAAGGTGACGGGCCTGATCGCCGGTCTCTCTTCCCTCGATCCGGAATGCGCTTACAGCTTCATGGCCGGTGAAATCAAGGGCATGGCCCCGGTTTCCCACGAGACCTACGAAGTCATCATCGAAGCGCGCAAGCGGAAGATGAAGTAAGGCACTGCCTTACTGACTGAACACGGGCCGGGATCGCCAATGTGCGGTCCCGGCCACGTTCCGGACCCCGGGTCCGAAAATCTCAAGTTTCCAAATTGCAGGACATACTCATGGTCGAAGTGATGCGCCAGGAAGTGCTCGCGCTCGAAGGGCGCCGACGGCTTTATACCGGGCTTTCCCTCGCGCTGCTGCTCGCCGTCGTGCTCTCCGGCTACAGCGAGGCCTCGGCACTCAATTCCGGCGGTTTCCTGCAGGGGCTGTCCAAGTTCTTCGACTACCCGGCGCAGATCGTCATGCAGGCCTGGGATCAGGGATGGGCCTTCTGGGCCCTCTTCCCGAAATTCCTGCCGGCCCTGATCGAGACCCTGAACATCGCGGCCGTGGCCACGCTTATCGGCGCTGTCTTCGCCATGATCCTGTCGCTGCTTTCCAGCCGTAACCTGGAGGTCCCTCCGGCCGTCATTCCGGTCGTGCGGCGCATCATGGATATCATGCGCGCCTTCCCGGAGCTGATCATCGCCCTGTTCCTTATCTTCGTGCTCGGCGCCAGCCCGGTGCCGGCCGCCATAGCGGTTGCCTTCCACACCTCCGGCGCGCTCGGCAAGCTGTTCTCCGAGGTGAACGAAAATATCGACGTGAAGCCGCTGGAAGGCCTGAAGGCCGTCGGCGGTAACTGGCTGCAGCGTGTCCGCTTCGGGGTCATCCCGCAGGTTCTGCCGAACTACAGTAGCTATTTCCTGCTGCGTTTCGAGATCAATGTGCGCGCTTCCGCCATCCTCGGCTTTGTCGGCGCCGGTGGTATCGGCACCGAGTTGAGCCGGGCCATCGGCTGGGGCGCCGGGTCCGAGACCGCTGCACTCTTCCTCATGCTGTTCCTGTCGATCGTCGCCATCGACCAGCTCTCATCCTATCTCCGTCGGCATTTCGTCGGCGCCGACAATTTCAGCTAGGGGAGGCGGATATGGCTGTCATTTCCGATCAGGGCGCCGCTGTTATGGCCGAGCCGGTTCGTATCTCGGTGAAAAAGGCCTCTGCCGTGCCGATGCTGTTGCTGGCTGGCGTGGTGCTTTACCTGTTCTATGCCTGGACCGCGTTCGATATCACGGCACTGCTCGCCCGCGCCCAGCTCTCGAAGGGCGCGCTGCTGATTTCCGATGCTGTCGCCTACAAGACCCACGTGACCAAGAATTTCCGCCGGGGTGACTTTGAAGTCGCCATCGAAGGGGAACGGCACGCGACTTTCAAGACGTTGCCGGACTGGGTGACGGGGGATGCCAATAAATTCACTGTTGATCTCGGCGAGGGCTATGTCGTCCGGGTCGAGGACAAGAGTCTCGCTTTCGAGGTGCCGGATTACGGCATCATCCGGTCGAAACTTGTGGATGGGAAGATCGTCACACAGGTGCCGGACGGCCCGGTGCCGGAGTGGCTGAAAATCCGTGACGTGAAATTCGAGGCCCGCCCGACCTTCTCCCGCAGGGTGCAGTTCACCCGGGCCAAGCTGGAGATCCACAAGTTCCAGTATGGCTGGGAAAATTTCTGGTTTCCTTTCACCTCCGAGCTGCACGGCAAGAGCTTTGGAGAGCTGGTCTCGCTCGCCACCTCGGATGATCGGCTGAACCCGGACCAGGCGAACTGGCAATACATCCTGTCGAGTTTCTGGGGCAATCCGGAATGGCAGCACGGCCATGTCGCCGTGGCCCTGTTCGAAACGATCCTGATGGCGGTTCTCGGCACCGTGACGGCGGCCTTCTGTGGCCTGCCGCTGGCCTTCGTGGCGGCTTCGAACTTCAATCCAAACAGCACAGTCCGCTTCGTGGTGCGCCGGGTATTCGATTTCGTCCGCGGCATCGACATGCTGATCTGGTCACTGATCTTCATCCGGGCCTTCGGTCTGGGCCCGCTGACCGGCTCGCTCGCCATCGCCTTCACCGACACCGGCTCGCTCGGCAAGCTGTTCTCGGAGGCACTGGAGAATATCGACCGTAAGCAGGTGGAGGGCGTCGGCGCCACGGGTGCGAACCGCTGGCAGCGCTACCGCTTCGGCGTGATCCCGCAAATCCTGCCGGTCTTCACCTCGCAGTTCCTCTATTACGTGGAATCCAATACCCGTTCGGCCACGGTGATCGGCGCGCTCGGCGCCGGCGGCATCGGCCTTGTCCTGGTGGAGACCATGCGGACCTCGCGGGACTGGGAAAACACCTTCTATATCATCAGCCTGATCATCGTCATGGTGTTCATGATGGACGGTGCCTCAAGCTGGCTGCGGCGCAAGCTGATCGCTGGCGGGGAGAGCCGGTAAAGAATTCAGCCGGGCAGGGCACCCCTCTGTTGACAAGCCCCGCCCGGCTCGCCTATATGCGTGCTTCCGCGCGGACAAGACGGCTTCGGCCATGCCCTCGCGAGCCCCATGGGGCGGAGTAGCTCAGCTGGTTAGAGCAGCGGAATCATAATCCGCGTGTCGGGGGTTCAAGTCCCTCCTCCGCTACCATTTTTCTTCCTATGCATTGTTTTATAAAGCTAGTTTTCTATTCTGGAATGTTGTCCCAACATTTTCACCAACGAAGACGCGCCCGTCTGAACTGGTCCTCGGCATCTTGTTTCCAGCTTTTCAGATCGCCGGTCGATCAAGTGACCGGGGCTCCTGATCGCCATCAGCGCTCGATGACCGGGGGGCTGGGGATTCCTGATTCCGAGCCCAGTGGAAACATGGGGTGGAAATGCGGCCATCGGCCTCTGACCGCACCCCTAGTCGTGTCGTGGTCCCCAGACCTTGCAAGCTCGGTACGCACCAATCTCACGATTGGGTGCCGTCCGGGACTGGTGGCGGCGACCAAAGCATAATTCCCTGTGTCCCGGCCTAGGCGTGTGCACCGTATCTGGATTATATTAGGACGACGGCGCTCCCCATCCGCCACCGGACGGGGTTTGCATGACGAAAAGGTCACCGGCGTGGACCTCGTTCTGATCGTTGCCGGCATGTTCTACCCGGGTTCCGTCAGCTCTGACGATCCATTCGCGGCCCACTTCGCCGGGTCCGCCGCCAGGCCCGGCAAAGGGCGGTATGCGGCGATGCGAGCAGAGCGTTGTGACCGTCATGTCTTCGAAAAAGCGCATCTTGCGGGTAATCCCGTCACCGCCGTGCCAGCGCCCGGTGCCGCCCGAGCCGCGCCGGATTGACCATTCTTCCAGCCTTACGGGGAAGCGATGTTCCAGGACCTCCGGGTCCGTCCCCCTTGTATTGGTCATATGTGTCTGCACGGCCGAGCAGCCGTCAAAGCCTGGGCCCGCGCCCGTGCCGCCGCAGATTGTCTCGTAGTTCTGGATATGATCGTTGCCCCAGACATAATTGTTCATGGTCGCCTGGGAGCCTGCCATGGCGCCAAGTGCGCCCATTAGGGCATTGCAGGCAAGCTGGCTGACTTCGGTGTTGCCGGCAATCACCGCCGAGGGGTAGCGGGCATTCACCATCGAGCCTTCCGGGGCGATGATCTTCAGCGGCTTGAAGCAGCCCTCGTTCAGGGGAATAGGAGCGCCGACAAGGGTGCGGAATACATAGAGGACGACAGCGTGACACACGGCGAGCGGGGCGTTGTAGTTCAAGGCGTTTGACGCCGTGCCAGTGAAATCGATTTCCGCCGCGCGCCGCTCATGATCGACCCGGACGGCGACGCGGATGAAGGAACCGTTATCAAGCTCGTAGTCGAAAGACCCGTCCTTCAGGGCGTCGATCACACGGCGCACGCATTCCTCGGCATTGTCCTGCACGTGCCCCATATAGGCATGCACCGTTTCCAGTCCGAACTGGGAGATCATCTTCGCGACTTCCCGCGCGCCGGTTTCGTTCGCCGCCACCTGGGCCGCTAGATCGGCCATGTTCTCATTGATGTTCCGGCACGGGTAGGGGCCGGACCCAAGCAGAGCGCGGGTTTCGGCTTCCCGGAACCGGCCGCCGTCGATCATCTTGAAATTGTCGATCAGCACGCCTTCTTCCTCGATGTGACGGCTGTCGGGCGGCGCGGAGCCGGGCGTCTTGCCGCCGATATCCGCATGGTGGCCGCGGGAGGCGACATAGAAGATCGGTTTTCCGTTGTCGAAGACCGGCGTGACGACGGTCACATCGGGAAGGTGTGTGCCGCCGTTGAACGGCGCGTTGAGAACGTAAACGTCGCCTTCCTTCATGTCCGGATTGAGCCGGATCACGGTGCGTATGGATTCGGACATGGACCCGAGATGCACCGGCACATGTGGCGCATTCGCGACGAGGTCTCCGCCAGGTCCAAAGAGGGCGCAGGAGAAATCGAGCCTTTCCTTGATATTCACCGAATAGGCCGTGTTCGCCAGGGTCGCGCCCATCTGCTCGGCAATGGACATGAAGAGATTGTTGAATACCTCGAGCATCACGGGATCGGCGCTGGAGCCGACAGCTTCCGCCCGGATCATCGGAACGGTACGCGTGAGAATGAGATGCCCCCATTCGTCGACCGCGGCTTGCCAGCCCCGTTCGATCACATTGGTGCCTGTCGGCTCCTTGATGATTGCTGGCCCGTCGACGGTCTGACCGGACGTCATGCTTTCACGGTCATAGAGCGGCGTCGCCTTGCCGCCGAAATGGCTGTCGATCTGATCGACGGCAGACGGCGTGCCTTCGCCGGCCGGAAATGTCTCGGCGGTGATTTCCGCCGCGCCGCCGACGGCCTCGACGGCGAGTGCCTCGAAAACCAGCTCGCGCTCACCTGCGGCGAAGCCGAAGCGGGCCCGGTGCGCTACTTCGAATCCCGCACGCAACGCAGCTTCGTCGCCGAACGGGACTTCCAAGGCCTGGTGCGAGCCGCGATAGCGCAGATGCGCCCGTCGTTCAACGCGGATCGCCGTGCTGGCGACGCCCTGTCTCTCGACCTCTGAGACGGCCTCTGCGGCGGCCTCCTTGAGCGCGGCCTCAGCCGCGGTGACTGATGAGATCGGCGCATCGAACTGGCGCTCACGCAGGGCGCGGATCTCCGCCAGACCCATGCCATAGGCAGAAAGCACACCGGCGAAGGGGTGCACGAAGACGGTCTCCATGCCGAGGGCGTCCGCAACGGCACAGGCATGCTGACCGCCGGCGCCGCCAAAGCATTGCAGCGTGTATTTCGTGACATCGTATCCGCGCTGAACGCTGATCTTCTTGATCGCGTTCGCCATGTTCTCCACGGCAATCCGCAGGAAGCCCTCGGCAAGGTCCTCCGGCGTCCGGACGGCAGCACCGGTCTCGGCGGCGATGTCCCTGGAAAGCGCCTCGAACTTTTCCCGCACGATGACGGCATCCAGAGGCTGATCCGCGTCGGGGCCGAAGACGGCGGGAAAATGCGATGGCTGCAGCTTGCCGAGCATCACATTGCAGTCGGTCACGGTCAGCGGTCCGCCACGCCGGTAGCAGGCCGGGCCCGGATCGGCGCCGGCACTGTCCGGACCGACCTGGAAGCGTCCGTCGCGGAAATGCAGGATCGATCCGCCGCCTGCCGCCACCGTGTGAATGTTCATCATCGGAGCCCGCATGCGGACGCCCGCGACTTCGGTCTCAAAGGACCTCTCGTAGGTTCCTGCATAATGGCAGACATCCGTCGAGGTGCCGCCCATATCGAACCCGATCAGGCGGTCATAACCGGCAAGCGCGCCGGTCTTCACCATTCCGACGACGCCGCCGGCCGGCCCGGACAGGATGGCGTCCTTGCCCTGGAACAGCGTCGCGTCCGTCAGACCGCCGTTCGATTGCATGAACATCAGCTTTCCCTCGCCCCCGAGCGCGTCGGAAACCTGGTTCACATAGCGGAGGAGGATCGGCGAGAGATAGGCGTCAACCACGGTCGTGTCGCCACGCGGGACGAGTTTCATCAGCGGCGAGACCTGGTGCGATGCGCTGATCTGCCCGAAACCTTCCTCGGCGGCGATGGCGGCGATGCGGGCCTCGTGCACCGGATTGAGGTAGCTGTGCATGAAGGCGATGGCGACACTGTCGATGCCGTCTGTCTTCGCCTTTCTGAGCGCGGCGCGCGCACTCTCCTCGTCGAGCGGCGTCACAGTCTCGCCATCGGCATCCAGCCGCTCGTGAACTTCGACCACCCGTTCATAGAGCAGTTCCGGCAGCGTGATGTGAAGGTCGAAGATCCGCGGGCGCGCCTGGT
Organism: Nisaea nitritireducens; assembly: GCF_014904795.1. Taxonomy (GTDB): domain Bacteria; phylum Pseudomonadota; class Alphaproteobacteria; order Thalassobaculales; family Thalassobaculaceae; genus Nisaea; species Nisaea nitritireducens. The sequence goes on along the minus strand of NZ_JACZFS010000029.1, from coordinate 2,013 downwards.
GTCCGATCCGGAGCAGATCACCGAAGCCCTCGGTGATAAGGAGCAAGGTGCGGTCGCCCTTGCGCTCGAGAAGGGCATTGGTGGCAACGGTCGTTCCCATCTTCACGGACTCGATGGTGCCCGCGGGGACGGGGGCGCCTTTGGTCAATCCCAGAAGGTCCCGGATACCCTGAACGGCGGCGTCTCTGTAGCGCTCGGGGTTTTCGGACAGCAGCTTGTGGGTGACGAGTGTCCCGTCTGGTTTCTGCGCCACGATATCGGTGAAGGTGCCGCCGCGGTCGACCCAGAATTGCCACATCACAGAATTCCTCCGTTGCGCTTCTTGCGCACGATTTTAGAGAGTTTGGTCAGGTAGATAATTGCTTAATAGAAGAGGCTGGGAAGCCAGAGAGCGACATCGGGAAACATCAACAGCACAGCGATCATCGCAAACATCGTCAAGACAAAAGGCGCCGCTCCGATCATGACATCGGTCAATTCGCCGCGTTCGCGCACGCCCTGAACCACGTAAAGATTGATGCCGATCGGCGGCGTGATAAGCGCGGTCTCCAGCAGGACCATGAGCAGGATCCCGAACCAGACCGGATCGAACCCGAGCGTTATCACGATCGGTGTGATCAGCGGGGCGACGGTGAGAAGCATGGAAAGTGTCTCCATGAAACAGCCGACGACGATGAGAACCCCGATCAGCATCAGCATCGTTTGCATCGGCGAGAGACCGAGGCCGGTGACGAAATCCGCGAGTGCCTGGGTCAGGCCGATCACCGACAGGACAAAGTTCAGAAAGACGGCGGCGAGGATGATCAGCAGGATCATCGAGGTTGTCCGCATGGTGCCCTCGACTGCCACCCTGATCATATCCAGCGACAGCGAGCCGTTCGCCCAAGAGAGCCCCAGAGCGGCGACGACGCCCAGCGCAGCGGCTTCCGTCGGTGTCGCGACGCCCGCATATATCGAGCCGACCACAACCAGGAAGATGCCGATCGGCGGCAAGAGCGAGGGCAGAGCGTCGATCCGGTCATCCCACGTGGCCACGACGGGTTCTCCACCCCATGCCGGCTTCGCAATGCAGAGTAAGATGACCGTCACCATGAAGAGCGCGGCCAGCAGGAAGCCGGGAATGAAACCTGCGAGGTAGAGTTCCGGAACCGAAGTGTCCGTCAGCAGACCGAAGAGTATCAGGTTGATCGAAGGGGGGATGAGAATGCCAAGCGTGCCCCCCGCGGCAATGGTCCCGAGAAATATACGCTCGTTGTAACCGCGCTTCTCGATCTCCGGGATGGCGACTGTGCCGATGGTCGCAGCAGTTGCGACGGAGGAGCCGGATGTTGCGGCAAAGAGCGCGCACGAGCCGGTATTGGCGTGCATCAGCCCGCCGGGCAACCAGCCGAGCCAGGTGACGATGCCGGCATACATCTTCGCAGCGATTCCGGAACGCAGCAGGATTTCACCAAGCAGGACAAACATGGGGATCGCGACCAGCAGGAAGTCGGTCCCTGTCTGCCAGACCATGTCGCCCAGCGCGCGATGCAGCGGCATCGGGCTTTCGAGGTACTGCAGGGTCAGACCGAGCCAGCCCAGCGCGGCTGCGACGGGAACGGCCAGTGCGATGAGGCCCAGAAGGATCAGAAGCGTCTTGGCAAGCATCAGGCTGTCTCGTCTTTGATCTGTTCGTCCAGGGTTTTCACGCCGATCCGCCGCTCCGCCTCGGCCATCCCCCCCGTGAGCGTGGTGAACAGCATGCCGAAGAACAGCAAAAGGCCGCAGGCGACAAAGTAGATCCAGCCTGCCAGCCAGGGGATCTGGGGGATGGCGAGAGGCGTGCGCATTGGCGTGATCGAGCGGGAGCCATGCTGCAATGTGTCGGCGACAAGTCCCCAAGCCATCCAGGTTACAATTCCGGCAAAGCCGATGAGCAGTGCGAGCCCGAAGAAATTGAGAAACATCCTTAAAGAGCGCGGCAGGATCAGAAAAAGGGCGTCGATCCGAATATGGGCGCGCTCGAAGAGCGCG